>JAZNSN010000025.1:0-24431 GCA_045591315.1 Bacteroidaceae bacterium | reverse complement strand
TATGTCACCGTCCCAATATGATGCTTCTTTTGAGTTTGGTGTTGAACCAAGAATAATTTGAGCATACTTATTAATCTTGCCATGCTCTGACCAGCCTTTTGAATTTGTCATTGGATTCCCAAACATCTCGATAAATTGCGATTTCACCATTTCTTGGGTGGCAGTAAGGAGTTTCTTATACGACTCCTTTAGTCTGTATGCAGCCCAAAGTTTATTGGCTAACATTCGCTGTTCTTCAATTGGAGGAAGGTCGAATTCGTAATCAGCAAGATCGGAGAATAGCACATACGGATTTGTTGATCCTTTTGAATGGGCAATAGACCATCTTGTAAATGACTCCGAAAGCATTATAAATGGAAGTAATCGTGTTAAAAAAACTGTTTCATTCTTGCTCTCAAGAACAAATGTTGTATTAGCACATATACCACTAAAATCAGCTACCGCTATTTTCTTTAAATATGTACGTCGAGATCCGTATAATATTTGTCCAGGTTTAAAAATGCGAGTAAAAGCAGGACCAACATCGTCAGTAGCAAAGTCTCCATGACGATGTATAGTCAGATCTTCAGAATCCATATGGTCTCCAGCAACATAATGTTTATACGGATTGTTAGACCTATCAACATTTATCTTAACATCACGAACGATGTTCCCAAATTTTACCATTGCCATATTATTCGATAATGTTTAAGAATTGTGTTAATTGACGATGCATCATAGATGATTGAATTCTCCATTGTTCCATTGACTCATCTAAATTGTAATCATGCACAGCATTATTATTTACAACATAACTTTGGATGCTTATCAATGAACGATTTGATGTAATGTTTTCATTTTGAACAACCTTTGCAAAACCGTTTAAATCTTCATAAGCATTATATGCATTTACAATTTTATTAATATGATGTGTTTCAAGGAAACTTTCTGCATTTTTTCTTGTAACCTCATCTTTTGCATCTATAAAAAGAACCTTTCCTTTTCTCTCTATGGGTTTCTTCTTTTGACATATGATAATACATGCCTCCATAGAAGCATTAAAGAATAAATTAGGACCAAGACCTACAACGCAATCAAGATAATCGAGTTTTATTAACTCCTCACGCATAGATTGTTCTTCATCTCTAAACAGAACACCATGAGGGAAAAGTATTGCACATCTACCAGTTTTATCATCCATAGATGCAAGGATGTGCTGGAAGAAAGCATAGTCTGCGCGTCCTTGAGGTGGAGTTCCCAAGAAATTGCGTCCCCATTTGTCGTTCATAAAAGCCTCACGATTCCAAGTTTTAATGGAATATGGCGGGTTAGCCAATACTACATCAAACTTACGCAACCTACTTCCATCTACAAATGCGGGATGTGCTAAAGTATCTTCGCGAACAATAGAAAAGTCTTCTACGCCGTTAAGATACAGATTCATTCTGGCAATGGCGCTGGTAAGTGCATTGATTTCTTGCCCAAACACCTTTACTCCCTGCCAAGGTTCGCCCTTCTTGCGAAGAAAATCAAGACATTTTACAAGCATACCACCCGAACCACAAGTAGGGTCATAGATACTTTCACCGGGACGTGGCTGAAGTATCTCGGCCATAAGGTCCACAACAGTTCGGTTGGTATAGAACTCCTGTGCTGTATTACCAGCATCGTCGGCAAACTTACCTACTAGATACTCGTATGCCTGTCCCATTTCGTCTGCGGGGCATGCTTTAAGCGATAAATTGTATCGTGAAAAATCTTCTATCAAAGAAGTGATAATATGGTCGGGCATCTTTGCCTTGTTAGTCCAGCCATCTTTTGGACCAAAGATACCTTCTAGACCTCCAATTACACGACCATCAGAATGCTCGCCTGGATTGGCCTGTTCAATAGCAATAAAGGCTTCAACCAAGCGCTGACCAACATTCTCTGTACACTCACGTACATCACGCCAATGGGTACCATCAGGAATACGAATTACCAATTCTTGGGCTTGTGCATTGGCATACTCTATACCTCCTTCGCAAACATAGCCTTCAAACTGCTCATCGTACACATCAGAAATTCGTTTGAAAAACAGCAAAGGGAAGATGTATTCCTTATAACCGGCTGCATCAATCTGACCACGAAGGCGTGTTGCAGCTCCCCATAGGAACGATTTCAAGTCTTCCAATGAAATAGGCTCATCGGGATTTCTATAATATTTTACAGGTTGTTCCATAGGGTTATAAGTTTAACAGTTTTCTAAATTCTTCTTCACATATCACGACCTCCTCGTATGCCGCCTTGAATTCAGCAAGAACTTCTGCATATGGACGGATTTCCTCTTTGTGATATTCCACATATTTATTAGGTGATAGGTCATAATCCTTAGCTGCAATATCATCAAGAGTGACCACTTTAGAGAAGTCTTCTACATCTTCGTAGTTGATGTAAAGTTCGTAAAGGCGGTCTACATTTTCAGGAGAAAGTATATTCTGTGCACGCTTTACGGTGAGAATCTTTGTTCCATCAATCATCAGTACTCGCGCACTATGTGCAGCCGGTTTCAAGCGTCTTAATATCAAGAAACACGGAGAAAGGCCTGTACCATAGAAGAGTTTATCACCCAAGGTTACTACGGCTTCAACAAGGTTACTCTTTACCAACTTTTCACGTATGCGTCCCTCTTCATTACCGCGGAACAATACGCCTTGAGGCATAACAACTGCCATACGGCCATTGCCGGATGACATACTTTTCACCATGTGCTGAATCCAAGCATAGTCACCACAAGAATCGCTAGGTGTTCCCCAAACATTGCGACCATATTTATCTGAAGACCATTCTACCGAGCCCCATTTCTCAAGTGAGAAGGGCGGGTTAGCTATAACACAATCAAATTTAGCAATCTCACCATTCTGCAAAATCTTGGGCGAACGAAGTGTATCGCCTTGCATAATATTAAAATCACTGGCACCATGCAGGAATAAGTTCATCTTTGCGATGGCTGAGTTGACAACATTCTTCTCTTGTCCGAATATGCTTCCACAGCAAAGGCTTGAATGATTCATGTGCTGTACCGCCTCTATCAGCATACCGCCACTACCACATGCTGGGTCATAGACAGTTTCACCTGGTTTCGGATCGAGAATGCGTACAAGCAAACTTACGACCGAACGAGGCGTATAGAACTCTCCAGCTTGAGCCTTACTGTCATCGGCAAATTTCTTTAGTAATATCTCATATGCATCACCCATTAAATCAGCTGGGTAATCATTGTTGCCCAATCGACGAGTGGATAGATGTTCTATCAGATCACGAATCTTACCATCAGAAAGGTTTTTCTTATCGGTCCATTTCTGTGCGCTGAACATCGACAATACACCATATAGTGTATCCGGATTAGCCAACTCTATACCTCTCATGGCACCTACGATTGCTGCACCTAAATTTTCGGAACGGTCTCTAACATCAGACCAATGGCAACCATCTGGAATAACAAATCTATGCTGTTCTGGCAAAGATGCATACTCCTCATCACCACCACTTTCTTCGAGTGCAGTTTGAGTTTCCTCGTCATATACATCAGATATACGCTTAAAATAGAGGATAGGTGTTATATAATCTTTGAAGTTATCTTGACTCACAGGACCACGCAATATGTTGCATGCCTCAAACAGGAAGTTGTACAGATTCTGCACGCCTTCCATTTTAAGGGCTTTCTCGTCCTTGGGAACCAAAGATTCTTCTACTTTATTTTTCTTTTTAGCCATTTAATTAAATCTTATTTTGCTACATTTTCAAAACGGACAAGTTCAGACATATCCACGTCTAACAATTGGGCTATCCTGACAAAAGTCTTTAAATCAGGCTGACAAGTGTTAGTACACCATTTCGAAACTGTACCTTGGTCTTTACCTAATTGTTCGGCTAACCATTTATTGGTTCGTTTTTTCTCGACCAATACAACTTTTAACCTATTTAAATCTTCATTTTGCATACGCTAATTTATTATTCTTTTACAAAAATACAGTTTTAATTCAAATAGCAATCATTGTACTCAAGATTTTATTAAGTTTCTCTATTTATTGAAGATATTTCAATTTTTAAAGGAGGTGTATGGTGATTTATTACAATAAAGAAGCCCGATATATGATTTATCGGACTTCCTTATTCGCAATCAACTTAACATCTCCATTCAATGCATCTTTAAGAATTGCTTTTACAAAACCTTGTGCATCAATAGCTATTATTTTCTTTTCATTTTTGTATTCATATTCATATTTGATTTCTTTGACTTTAATCTTTCCCCATCGAGTATTTACATATGCATCTTCATACTTAAAAACAATCTCTGAGTCTGAATCTTTAGGGAGTTCTTTCTCTACCTCTTCAAGTGTTGTTGTGATGTTTCCATTAGAGTCTGTAATATATCTATCAACAAGTTCTAGAGGAATATGAGTTGAATTGATCCATTTTGGAGTTCTGTCAATTCGTGTTAAATCTAAGAGTTGTTTGTATTTGGTTATGCTAAATTTCTCTGTTTCTACAGAATTTTCATCAACAAGAAATAGACAATGTCTAATGGCGATATTAAAATGGTGTTCTATTTCGCCAATAATTGCTTCGCCTGGATTTGGGACTCTAAGTTCTTTCAGTGATATTCCATATTCTAATGCATATTCTTTGGCTCCTTTTTGGTATCCGACTTTTGTCACCATTATTCCAGCTACATTATTCAAATCGCATAAGACTCCATAGAAATCTCGGACTCTTCCTATTGCAACGGTTTTATTATAGTTTTTACATTCTATTGCGACTTTATGTTTGCTCCCTGCAATTTCATACTCCCAATAAACATCTATCTGATGTTCTTGGCCTGACCGGCCTTTCAACTTAATATTGTGCTGAACATTGGTTGTTTTTAAAACATCCGCATTAACCAACTCTTGATATATTTCTTGAGTAAATTTTTCGTATTCAATATTGGGGTTCATTGTAATATTTTAATCAATATGACAGAATAAATTATAGCTTTAGATTATTTATTCATTTACCTTTATATCCAATGCTTCATTGCTCATTCTTACCTCATACTTCGCGTTTTCTTCGCAATAAACATTTACAGGCATATGGCAAGTAACGTGGGTGTTTGATGCAATGTGGTTTCGATTACCGAACATTATCTCTTCTATATCTCCACAGAAGAACATCGCCCTTTCAGCCTTTGGAGTCAATTTGCCTAATTGCTCCTTGATAATCATTCCCTTTGGCTGTCCTTGTGGCATAATGAAGAAGATATAATCTCTTGCACGGCTCATAGCAACATTTATAATATTGGGGTTGTTTACGTGCGAACCTTTAGAACATTGCACAGGTGGATTAAGTACAATCAACATTATATCGCACTCATCACCCTGGAAACTATGAACAGTACCGCAGGTAACACTACAATGTTCTGTGCTTATTGGCCGGTTTTCCAATAGTTGCTTTATCGCATCGGCTTCAGCACGATATGGGCTTACAATACCAATAGAGTACTCTTCCCCTGCATATTTTTCCGAAATTTGCTTGATTATATATTCTGCAAATTTGTAGGTAAATATAGCACTATATAATTGGAAAGCAGAGTCTGAAATGCTTGTCAAGCCTTTGATTAAATCAAAGTCAATAATGTCAAACCCAATGAAGTTTATATTATTGATATTCATCTTGTCTAACTTCAATGGTTTTTGTGGTGCTCTCTGTGGGTCTGCTTTTACAATGCCATTGTATGTAAACCGGCTTACCAAATCACCAATAGCAGGTATTGAACGGTGCTGTGTTTTAAGCGTTATAACATTGTATCTTGTATAACTGCTTACCGCCTCTGAAAAATCGTTCAGCCCAACCATATCATAAATATTATAGTCCGGCATATCATTTTGTGCTACAGGCGGTATTTGCTTGGGGTCTCCCGATATGATAAACTTTGCCGGGCAGCCTTTGTGCAGGATAAAAGTACTGGTTACAATATCCACCATTGATGCCTCATCTATGATGATATAATCCCAATTAAAATCGCATAGGAATGTTTCGTCGGGTTGTATGTAGTCGTATGCATATCTTGCAGCGGTCGTAACTACAACGTTTTTATTCTGCTGTGTAATATCGAACATATCTCTGTTACTTACCACAGCAGCATCTTCTATAAGGAAGAGGCTTTCTGTCGCACCGAAGCGTGTAAGGTAATCGTAACACATCTTGTCGTTTACCATTTTTTCTGCTACCACATCGGCAGCCTTGTTCGTCGGTGTCAGTACAAGGATATTCATTTGGTCTTTTGAGTTCTTCAGAATATCTGATACCATTTTTACCAAGCGCGTTGTCTTGCCTGTTCCCGGAGGACCATATATAAACTCAATATCTTCTGTAAGATTTTCATTCATATTATAGTCATCTTCGTAACCTAGCTGAATGAATCTTGTTTCAAGTGAGTCTATGATATTGGTAGAGTTGTCTGCTATTATCCTGACTTTTTTTGCAGCCTTACATATCTCTTTTAGTTCAGTTGTTGGCTCCACTGATATGTCTATGCTGACATCATCTAATTTCACCACAGCACCTTCAATCTTCTTTGGAGTTTCTGCCAAAGTAGATATAGATACTTTTTCTGCATCTAATATCCAAGACGGCACAGGTTGAGTTGGATTAGACAAGTGTAGTATCTTATCCTCACAAATAAATTCTGCTTCGGAGAAATCTATCTGCAAATGCCTGCAACTTACATTGGACTTGTCAGCGTGCATCAGCTCCATTAGCAGTTTATACCATTTGAAGGTATATTGTGGAGTCTCTTTTAGCAGTTCGTATATTTGCTTTTGTTCGGTTGCCTTTTTTGCAGCCTCTTGTGCCTCTGTATTTTTGGACTCTAATTTCTTCTCAACCTTTTTTGTGTCGTTTTTATCTACTTCTGCAGGAACTACAAATGCAGTGTTTCCCGTTTCATTAAAGAACGGTTCAGAACTTTCGTTCTCGCTGACCTGGTTAGTTATTTCAAATTCGGTATTATTTGCTGGGGTTGAGTGCCGTGGTTTGCCAATGTTGCTGCTGGCTTTTTTATTCCATTTCTTTTGCAACATTGTCTCGATATCGGATATTTCATTCTCTTCTTCGGTATTAATATTCGCAATTTCCAGTATTTCCGCCTGTTGCTTTTCCACCTTATATTTTTTTATGGCTTCAAGCATTTCGTCTTCAGAAAGTCCTTCACCAACTTGGCTTATCTTTCTGCCAAAATCAAGTTTTTGTTGTTCCTCTTCCGTTGCACCTAACTCTATAATTGAACGTTCCCTTTGTCTTATACCCAAGAAACGGATTATCTCTTCGTTTCTATGATACTCTATAGGCAAGTCTTCAATAACAATTGTTTCGGAAGAGTTCCTGTCGTTGTTTATGTCATACAACCAAAATCCACTTGTCAGTTCATCTTTGAACGAACTGAAATATTTTTTATTCGCAGAATAAAATGAATGTTTTCTATACAATCTATATTTCAATTCTATATACTCAACATCTTCTAAAACAATTGTAGGTAACACTTCATTCCATATATATAAAGAAAGTTCTTTTGTCCATACCCTTTTTGACAAGCATTCTGCAAAATTTGATAATACATAATCGTATATTCGCCATTCACTTACATCACCGATATTGCTTATCTGTTTTTTTATTTTTTCAGGCAAGTTATATATAGTCCAATAAGATTTCTTCTGAATTTTTGGTATAGTTCCTACACCAAGCTTTGTGACGAATTCTACAAATACAGACCTCCTGTACTTGCTTATTACACTTTTGTAGAACTCTTCATCAAGAATTTCATCCTTTTGGTCGCCTATGAATTGCCTTAAAAGTTCTGTTCCGAGATACAAATCTTCAGGCTTTGCCAAGTCGGAATCTTCATTAGCAAGAAGAATACTTCCTTTTGCTAATTCTACTAAATTTTCAGTTTCTTCTTCGGTATGGTTTACATAATAATTTAACAGGAAATCAAAATCTGACAACAGAACTTTCTCATCTATATCTTCGCTTCCCTCATTATATTTCTTAAGGATTATCTGCTGTATATAGTCCTTCTCATCGGGTTGTCCTATATGCAAATCCTCCTTAAAGAAATTTTCTGAAATCTTATCATTAAGATAATGTTCGTGAATAAAATTATACTCCTTATTTGAACTATTATTGCCTATTGGCAGAAATACATTTGGAATGATATTATTTATAAAAGGAGATACCCATTCTCCTGTCTGTAATTTGATGATAGGTGCTTTTCTGAATGGTTTATAGGCTGTCTCTTTTTTTGTCTCGTTGGGCGAGAAATTCCACAAGTTACGTGCCGACTCTTTAAGAAATGTGTACATTTTTGATACCCATTTCACTTCCTGTCGTATCATAAAATGAGGAGTAATATCTTCAGCAAAGCGTTCAGAGGTGTAGTGATTTTCCACCAAATCGGTATCTTCAATTTTTCTGATAAGTTCCCATTTGAGAAAATCCACATCGTCTATCTCTTTTGTTAGGAACTTTAATTGTTGTGGTGATAATAATTCCACAAGCTCTTTTGGCGAGCCTGTATATGAGTTTTGCTTGGATAAGTACTTACCATTTCTTGACAAGAAAATTTCTTCGTTTTCTACAATTTTCTCAAAAGCATCAATAAAATACCATTCTTGCTCATCGTAATACCACCGGCCTTTCCCACTTGTAAAACTTTCGGGTATAATATCTACAATATTCTCGTTGATAAGATTTTGCTCGCCATATCTTCTTAAACGAAGTACAGCTTCGGTTGCCAACTTTGCCAACTCTTTCAGCAAGAAATCATTTACCGCTTCATTAGGCTTTAAGTTCTGTCGATTGTCTGTAAGCAGGAATGGAGCGTGGCAAATATAGCAAGTATTAAAGTTTTCCTTTGTGGGGAAGAAACAGAACACATTTTGTTTACTTCCAGTTATGATCTCTTTCTTTGTGGAATCATAATAGAAAGCGACATATATAGTGTGATTTGTTGTTTCATTGCCACTTTCTACCTCTATGTTTTTTCCATAAATCAATACCTCGTTAGAGCTTTTGGGGCTTGTCAGTAGGTATTTATTCAAAAAAATACCGTCTTTGTATTTTCTTGTTTGTAGCCTCTTCTTGCTGTATTCGTAAACATATGTTTTTTTATTATTATCTTCTAATTCTATCCTAATATTTTCAAGGTTGGCAAGGAAGAGAATAGGACTTTTTAGCGTTTCTACACGCTTGACAATATCTGCATAAGCCTTTTCTGGATTTTTGAATGGGAAGACAAATAGCGTTTCACCATCTTTTCGTTCAGGGTGGTCTTCGTCTAATAGTTTAGGTACAATATGCTCTTCAATCTTGAATTTGAATACATCATCATAAATTTCAGGCACATCGGTATATTGAAACACGGCCTTGAAGCCTACTCCGAATTTTCCAATTTTGTTTTGCGCCTCACCTTTTGTGGAATTACCAATGCCAGTAATTGCATTTATATCGCCAGGTATCTTCGCATTATCATCGGTGATATCAAAATGTTTCTTGCCGTTATGTTTAAAATACATCATTTGCGGAGACACCTTTATCAATACCTCGGTTGCTTCTGCATCATCAGCGTTTTGCAGGAGTTCATAGACAAAGTGAGCTGCTTCGGGGTATTTGTCTATGATGCTATTCCAAATACCTCGAAATTCTCTCCTATTAAAAACTTTTATTGCATCCAATCTTGAGGCGTGTAGTGCCTCAAATAAATCTCTTTGCTCAATTGTCATCTGTTTCATAATTGTACCGCCTTGAACATTTTATGCATTTTATGCAAATATAAATAATTTTATTTTGTTTGTTAGATATAATTTCTGACACTTCTTATTATATTTGTATTCTTTGTAAAAAGAGTATTCGGAATGAGTGTTGATAATACAATTGACATCACCGATTTGTAAGCCAATGCTACAATTTAAAGTAAGTTAGATGTATCAAACATTCATAAAATACAGCGAACTTATTTCGCATATGAAATGTAGTAATCGTGGAGGGTATAAAGCTCCCCACAAGGCTATATACCTTTTAACGATCATTGACCTTGTCGAAGAAGGTATAATATGCAATAATCGTTTCAAAATATCTTGTACACTAATAAGTAAATTTGCTGAAGTTTGGCGTAAACATGTAGGAGACACTCCACATTTTAATATCAATGCATGGAATCCAATTTATTACATGGAGCAAAATATATTGCGAAAGGAGTATAACCATGGATATGAAAATGCTCGATGCCCTAGTAGTATTGAACGCTGCAACGATATTTTTGCCTATATTGAGATCCCCTCTGATTTATTTTCACTTTTACAAGAAGAAGAGTTTCGTTCTATTCTTCGTATGATGATTCTTGATGTTTATATAATAAATAACCGCACAAAGAATAGTTTGCCAATTATATAAATTGTCCCTAAGATATCTAATACACTATATCATTAAGCCATATAATATTTAGATTTTAGACTAGCCCTTCTATTAATGCATATTCTATGTTAGAATATTTATAGACTTGTCAAAAATTCAGTTCTTTAGAAAATTTATCACTTACAAAACATCTTGTTCATTTTTAATACAATGTTCAATGATATTGAACAGAAAAAAGAGAATGAACACTGCACTCACTGAAAAATCAGTCGTATTTGCGACTGATTTTTCAGTACGATTTTTGTGGCATTATCGCAACTTAATCTCATAATCATACAACTATCTTTGTCGCATAAATTAAAAACCAATAAAGATGGAACCACTGAACTGCCGTGATTTGAGCGCAAAGGAGATTGTAGATTACATTATAGAACTTAACCCTTGGCTAAGAGATATTAATAACAGAGATTTGGTTTACGTAGGTGTAACCGGAGATATTGAGGAACGCCTTCGAAGGCACAATGCCAGAGAGGTTATATTTAGGGGACAGACTGCTAATCAGAATGTTGCAGCTGCAGTGGAGGCTGAAGCAAGAAGACGTGGTTTTTATATAGGGAAAGTCTTTCATGGCGGGAATGGGACGAACAGCTATTCTATATATGTATATGCATATGTAATGGATAGAAATACAATCGAATGAGTTGCGTTGTGTATGAATGTGTCCTCAGAAGAGGGCACATTCATCAATAATCGGAGAACACATATCCATCGCAGAAGGTGTAATCGTATGCGAACAAATCGCGTGCGAACTGCTCGATGTCGAAATAGCGACGGGCAAACTCCGGAATGTCGGGATAACAATCATCAAGCAACTGTTCCGCGAACTCCTCTTCGCTATCCCATTTGCCTTTGAAACGTTCGCGTACATCTTCAATGGTGTAGCCCTCGCCGTAATTATCGGTAAAGGCATCGAACATATTCCTGTCCTCTTCGTCCATATTTCCGTACTCCAAAATCTTGTCGAATGTAACTTCATCGAAGCAGCTTTCCGAATACCATTCAGAGGAGAAATTCTCATAATCCTGGTACATAAATTCCGGATCTTCCTCATCAATGTGGAGCAAATGGCAGAACTCCATAAAATCATCGTAATCGAGGAACGATGTCAAATCCACCCACATACCGTAGAGCGAACCGCAATTATACTTGTAGTATGTACCTACGTATACGGCAGGATTACCACTTGTGTAATCATATTCGTGTTCTGTTACCATCTCTACCCAATTTTCGGGGCGTACTCTCTCCTGTGAATTACCAACGCTGTTCATCACTTGTTTGCTGTTTTGAGAAATAAGATTTTCCATAACCTTGAATTATTTGTGAATACTCTGTTTTTGAAACTTTTTATGTGCTGGTAACAGAGCAAGGTCAAAGGCTACGGAAGCAGCAAGGAATTACACAAAGGCAAGAATTGCTGTAAATACTACCCGGCAGGTGTGGAGATTTTAGTGTAAACATCGCTTGTCCTTGTGCGGTGGCCTCTTGCTCTACCTTCGCACACGAAAAAGTCAAAACAGAGTGGAACAATCAAGGTGGAAAATCCCTCGAAACGGCAAAGTGATACTTGACAGCAAGGTGCAGGAGAGAGTCCGCATTTATTACGAGGTTGTAAGAACTCACGAATTATTGAGCAAACCGAGTGCAGACAAACGAACTTGTTTGATATGCCGAGGTGCAGCCAATAATCTATACGGTCATTAAAATCTATAAAAATTTGTAACATTGTAATTTTGTATAGAAAAATTTTGTAATACCGTATAAAACAATTATTTGCGTGCGTTACAACTTTGTAACAAAGTGGATTTGCTCCTTGATACGATTTTGTAACACACTGTTCTGCCAGTTACAAACTTTGATAAGAGAAAATTTTGTAACGGATTTGTAGCTGGTTTGTAACTCTATTTATCCTCTATATATCAATTATTTAAGATGCTTCTTTTTATATTGTTACAAAGTTTTAGAACAGAAATAAGAAGAGATAAGAAAGGGATATTTGCCCGTGTGGAGGCGTAAAAAAGGCTGCACTGAAGTTTGGTATCTGTTGTGAGGCTGGATCTGTGACGTTCTGCGACAGAGCAGGGTTGAACTATGTTTCGTGTTCTCCATTCCGCGTGCCCATCGCACGTTTTGCTGCGGCCCAGGCTGCTGTGGAGGAGGCATTGCAAGAAATATATAGGCTGGGTAAAAGTTGTCAGTTATGACTCACCGAGTTGTGAGTTACAAAAAGTTTGTATCATTGTATCTTTGTTTTATTATTTGCTCAATGTGCTGTAAAACAAGTGGTTAAAAGTGATACAAATGCGATACAACTTGTCTTTGCTGTGTGATACAAAAATAATTGGGTACGTCGTTTGGTGATACAAAAGCTGAAGCGGGATAATTTGTATCGGGTATGTATCAAGTTTGTATCAATTTATTTCCATTGATTATTAACTATATACATATTGTTCTCTTCTTTGATACAAAGATACAAACCAAATGAGCAAATATAATAAAGCTTGCTTTGATGTTTTACTGCGAATGCAGAATATCTTCGCTGTAAGGTAAAGATACAAAAGAATAGTACGGAAATAGGAAACGAAAAAAGTTTGATTGCACTTAAGATTATTGTACTCTCTTTTGTTAAAATATTTAAGGCGGCGTTGGGAGTGTACTAAAGCTTACGCGATGCTTCGTGGTTGTTACACGATAACCAGGATAAATTACCAAATTAAGTTGTGTATTATTTTCGGGCCATTTGTCTGAACGATCAAATGGTATTTCCGGTTTTGCTCTACTGGGTTGATGTGGTAATTGATTGTTGGCGCAGTTACAAGTTTATATTAGCTTACGGGCTTTAATTGTCAAATCATAGTCATCTGCTATTACTGTCCAAAGAGTGGCGTGAATACATAAAAATTATGCCTCGATGCGCATATCGAGGCATAATGTCTTCAATGGAGCGTTTACGCTACATAGTTCCCTTGTTAAGAATTGTTGGAGATTTCTTCTAACAAGACTTTTTTTATGGGTTCATATAGTGCCTTGAATAAAGCAGTACTTTCTGCTGGAATGTCTTCGTCTGTTATGCATAGAAATAAAAGGTAAGCGTTAGGCACATTGAGGCATTCGCATATCTTATTAAGAGTCGCTTTTGATGGTAATGTTTTATTGTTTTCAATACTGCATAATGCATTGGTTGATATATTACATTTGCTTGCCAACTCTTTTTGAGTGAAACCTTTTTCTTTTCTTATGACTTTTATAGCAGAACCTAATTCCATATTTTTTGTGCATTTAGTTTTCGTTGTCGAACAAACCTATAATATTTGAACCAATATTAAGCAATTTTAAAAAAACAATTATGACCTCTTTAATATTATTCTTATTCAGTGATGATATTAGCTGTTTTTTTACATTGTCGGGTAAGTTTGATTTGACAATCTCGTCTTTTAATATATTTTTATTTATCATTGAATTCCCTGTTTATGCACCATAGGGATGTGTATCGTTGAACTTCCTGATGATGCGGTTAATGTTTCATTATAAAATCACAAAATACAGAAGTATTGTTATTGTCATCGTCAGGGTTGTTGCTGTCAACAGGGAATGTATGATATCGGGCGACTGTGTATACCTGCCTGATTATCGTTGTACTTGTTTGATTTATGCTGTTATTAGTCTTTAACTTTGATTGGTATAATCTGCTCTTTGTTATTCGGACTAATAATGCCGATTTATAGTTTTTACAATGTATATGTTTATGCTGTGAGCTATCTGCGGTTGAATTGATTTTGTTTCGTGAAAGCTCTTCATTTGTTTCGTTTATAACGACATGACATATAATATCATCGTAAAAACTATTGCGGTGTGGTGTCTGTTTTTTTATTTCTTGTACGAAATAGTCGCGAATTAATTCTGTGTCTATTTGATTCCAATTCTTGACATTCGTGTGTTCAAGACCTTTCTTTTTAAATGCTGTGTAAAACTCGTCTAAATCGAAACGTTCTTGTGGAGTGAGCAAGTGTAGATTTCTATTAGAACTAATAAAATAGGAACGCAATTTGCGTATGTAGGCATTCGCAAATACCATAAGCATTTCTTCGTCTATGCAAATGCTTGTGGTTTCTATTGCATCATATCCATTTTCTCTAAGCAAGGCCTCCAATGCACACTCCGGAACGTTCATGACCTTTTTTACAACTTCTAATGAAGTCATAAATTCTGGTTCCAAAGCCTTTTTAATGCTTGTTTCCAGAAGAGATTGTAGATAATGGTCAATAGTAAAAATCATATAAACTTAAATTTTCGTTGCAAATATAGTGTAAGGATTTGAAGTCTACAAATAAATACAAGTAAAAATTGTATATAAAGTCTATTATTTAAATTTATGGTTGTTTGTATGGTGTTGCTACTGCGTAAAAGGACTGTAACAAATAAGGCTGTTCCATTAAGAAGAATACGATGAAGTATGTGAGGAGAGTTTTATGTTGATATAATATCCACACAACCAGTACTATGAATACCTTACCTTATAATAATGCCACTCGCGGCGAGCTTCACAGCGGGCCGCGAGTGGTCTTTAATGATTGGGGAATTCTCAAACATTCACTTTTTTCAAAAGGAAGTTCGTTATCTCGTTTTTACTGAAATAGTATGTCTTGTGTTGTTTATGAAAGGGTAACTGTCCTCTATAGCACATTTGCTTGATTGCAGCTTCGGACTTACTCAATTTTATAGCCACGTCCGACAGTGACAACACCTCATCATTTAACGCGTACATTTCTAATGCAACTTGCTTGGCAATGGCTTTTATGTCGACACTTTTCAACATGGGCTTTTCGAGATGGTATTAAATTGCTGTATTGTATAATTTACTGCAAAAATAGATGTCGTATTTGTGTTGAAAAAGACCTTTGGCATAAGATTTTTTGCAGAATAATACAAAAGAAAAAATAACCGGTATGACCAGGTTTGATGAGAGTCGAAAGAATGTAGATAAAGCGGGGTTTTTATATTTGAATCATTTTTTGTACCTTTGTCTAACAAACAATCAAACGATGCGTACTTGATATGCGTACTTGATAAAAATTAACTTTAAAAAACGAGATAAAATTAAGGACAATTTTACAACGAAAAAAGTGAGTGTAAGACCCCTGATTTTTAGATAAAAATGGCCTCACAGACCGCTGTGGAATGGTATGGCAAAAAATGCTTTTCTTCTTGGTCGATTGCATTTTCTAACGGAATCACGATAATTCCAAGCGAGTCACTGGAGAGGAACTTCAAAGGAGTTCCTCTTTTTTTGTTTAATGTCTAGTGTTAAATAAAGGCCTGGTCAAAAGTACTTCTTTTGACCAGGCCTCCTTTTATTGTTGTCCGTTATTGTTTAGAACATCTTTTCGGGATATACGCCCTCTTCGCCAAGTTTCTTGAACTTCTCGACAACTTCTGGACGGTCCTCTGGGTATGTTACGCCGAACCACTTTGAAGTTGTGTCAAGAACCTCGCATGTAGCAGTACCGTCCTTGATGAGCTTGTCAACCATAAGAGGAATAAAGAACTCGCTCTTAAGGTTCTCCATGTTCTTCGGGTCGGACAAGAATGTCTTGAAGTACTCCTCGCTGTGCTGGAAATAGTCGGGTGTGAAGCCCCAGAAGTTCATTGACACCGGAGTTGTGTCTGGTATTGCCACCCACTCGTCGTTGTCGTCGAGATATTTCACGACACCGTCGAAACGCTGTATCTTTGTACGCTCTACAACGCTTGTAAGCAGGTTGTTTTCGTCGTTCTCGCAGATACCACGGCTTACGGTACCGCTCTCTGACAATGTGTTGCCTACGCGGAATCCTACCATTGCATACTTGCCTGTGCTGCCTTCGGGGAGGTTACTCAGCCACTTGCCCATTACCTGGAATGCATCACGGTCGTAGAAGTCGTCGCAGTTGAGAACTGCAAAAGGCTCCTTGATGGCATCCTTGCCCATCATTACAGCGTGGTTTGTACCCCAAGGCTTTGTACGGTCTGCCGGGCATGTGAAGCCTTCGGGCAGTGCGTCGAGTGCCTGGAATACTAGCTCGCATGGGATATGGCCCTCATACTTTGTAAGAACGATGCGGCGGAAATCCTCTTCGAAGTCCTTGCGGATAACGAATACCAATTTGCCGAAACCTGCATTGATGGCATCGTAGATAGAGTAGTCCATGATTGTCTCGCCGTGAGGGCCGAGTGTGTCAAGCTGTTTCAAACCGCCGTAACGGCTTCCCATTCCTGCTGCGAGGAGAAAGAGTGTTGGTTTCATTGTATATAAGTTTTTAGGTTAATGTTGTTTTGTTGTATATACTATCTGCAAATTTAGTTTTTTTTTCTATTAACGCATCTATTTAATCTTTTTTTTCGCTTGCTTGCTGCAAAAGATGTTGTAAATGCCGGGAGTTTAGCCTTTTTGGAGGCCGAATAACGCTTATTTGTTAAATATAGCATCTCTATTGTGCTGATTATCGTAGATTTTATTATTTTTGCCGTCATCTTTTGATTAACAATAAAGAATGTATCGTATAGTCAGAACTTTAATAATAGTTTCTTTGATTCTGTTTGCCGTTCCGGTGGGAGCGCAGAATTTCAAGCGTTCACAGGCGTTCAGGTCGGGTGAAGAATTGAGCTGTAATTTCTATTTCAACTGGAAATTCATTTGGGTAAAGGTGGGAAGTGCAACTTTAACAATAAAGGACACTATCTATAATGGCGAGAAGGCACAATGCATGAAACTGCTGAGCTCGACGAACAAGAAAGCCGACTCCTTTTTCTTCATGCGCGATACTTTGCTGACAATCTTCGGGGCTGATTTCAAGCCTCTCTATTATAGAAAAGCCTCAAGGGAAGGAAAGAAATTCCGTATTAATCAGGTGTGGTACGATTATTCAAATCCAGCCAAGACGAAGGTCTCCCAGTACTATAGGCGCAACGACAATGAGCCGCGTTACAAGGAAGAGTATGTTACAGGCCGTGTGTATGACATGATGAGCCTGCTGGCATACGCGCGGACTATAGATTTTACTGCTCTGCCGGAAGATACGCGCCTTACCTTCCCGGTGGCTACCGGCAAGGTAATAGAACCGCAGCATCTGGTGTATCGCGGAAAGAAGAAGACAAAGTCCGATGACGGTCACGATTATAACTGTTTTAGAGTATCGCTCATAACCGAAGAGGACGGCAAGGAAGAGGAAATAGTCAATTTCCATATAACAGACGACAAGAACCATTTGCCAATCCTGCTCGATCTTGTCTTGAACTTCGGCTCGGCAAAGGCAAGGCTCTCGCACAAGAAAGGTGTGCTTTATCCTATATCATCTCTTGCCGATTAAGTCTTATTCAAAAAATGTACGTGAGCTGAATTCTATGTAGCCGTTCAGTGATGATTACCCGTTGTTACCTCGAAATAACGAATATATGCAATCTTGATTGCCTTTTCTGTCCCAAGACCGAAAGGGCGAAGCGTAGCTTGTCACCCGATGAGTTCGACCGGCTCACAGCACGTTTGCAGGGGCGTGTAAAGTTCCTTTATTTCCACCTTATGGGCGAGCCGTTGATACATGCTCATCTGCCTCAGTTCATCGTCATGGCAAGGGATAGAGGCTTTGTGCCGGTGCTCACGACTAATGGAACTCTTCTGTCGCGCGCCCAGGCTATCATAGAAGCATTGCCTCATAAGGTGCAGATTTCTCTGCATTCGCATGAAGGCAACGGCAAGGATAATCCAGAACAGTATATCAGTGATGTAATGCAGTTTGCAGCAGAGGCCGCATCGCGTGGAGTAATAGTGGTTCTGCGCTTGTGGAATCAGGGCGGATATGACAGTTGCAACGAACGGCTGCTTGAATTGATGTCCGGCTATATTCCGCGTCCGTGGACCGAGCGCTATGACGGCTGGAGGCTTGCCGATAACATATATCTTGAATATGACCGTATATTCGAGTGGCCCGACAACAGCCGTGAAGAGTACCCCCAGGAAGAGGCCTTCTGCTATGCCTTGCGCAATCAGGTAGGCGTGCTTGTTGACGGAACGGTTGTTCCTTGCTGTCTCGACCATGCAGGAGCAGTGCCGCTCGGCAATCTATTTGAACAGCCATTTGAGGAAATCCTCGATTCACCGCGTGCACGGGCCATATATGACGGCTTTACCCGGCATGAGGCAGTTGAGCCTCTTTGCAGGCGTTGCGGCTACATGTCGGTGACGAAAAAATTCAGAAAATAATTAAGCCGAATCAAAAAATACTTTTGACCCGGCCTAATTTGTTTGTTTCCTACCAAATTACTGTGGCAGTGTAATGCTGTTGAACTGTGAGATTGAGCTTGCTGTGTGCTCGCGCAGGAGAATCTCCTTCATCTTTGTTACAACATCGGGGTATTGGCTTGCCAGGTTGTTGTCCTCGTGTGTATCTGTCACAAGGTCGTAAAGGCTGCAGTTGCCGTTCTGTACAACCAGTTTCCAGTTGCCCATGCGAAGAGCCATCATGTTTGTCTCGTGGTACTCCCAGTAGAGGAACTCGTGCTCTTCTTGCTCGCCCTCGCCAAGGAGTGTAGGAGCAAATGAGAGACCGTCGAAGTAATCTATTGCAAGGTTCTTGTTTGTATAACGCTCTACATAGTTGTCGATTCCTGCAACATCGCAGAATGTTGGCATCAGGTCGTAGAATGCCAGCTGATGGTCGTTTACGCTGCCTGCCTCGACTTCTCCCGGCCACCATGCGATGAAAGGAACACGTATGCCGCCTTCTTGTGTCGAACGCTTTGTTCCCTGCAACAGTTTCTCGGTGTTGAAGTAGTCGGGGTCACCTCCGCCTTCGGTGTGAGGGCCGTTGTCGCTTGTGAAGATAACGAGAGTGTTCTTATCGAATCCTTTCTCCTTCAGCTTGGCAAGCACCTCGCCAACGTATGCGTCAAGGCGTGTTACCATTGCAGCAAACTGCTGGTGTGCGATGTTTGTCGGATTGTAACGTGAACCTGCATCACCGCCATAGCTCTTTTCCTGGCAGAACGCACCCTGATAGGCCTGCAAGATAGAGTCATTTGGCTGTGCCAGCTCTGCGTGAGGAAGAGTGTAGGTGAAAATTCCGAAGAATGGCTTGTCTGCAGTCTGTTTGTCAATCCACTTCATGGCTTCCTGGTGAATGAGGTCGGCCGAGTAGTCGCGGCGGTTCTTGTAGTCCTCGCCATGCATAGCATAGTTGATATTGTTCTGTAGAATCTCGCGTCTCACCTCTGTGTCACCGGCCTCCCTGTCATACGAGTTCAGGAAGTTGGGGTAGTAGAGGTGCGCCTGGAACTGGCACATGAAACCATAGTAGCGGTCGATTCCGCGTTTGTCGGGTGTCGATTCCGAGCCCTCATAGCCGCCGGCCCATTTTCCGAACATGCCGGTTGTGTAGCCGTTGTCTTTCATAATCTCAGGAAGGATAATATGGTTGGGGTCGTATGGTTCCTGTCCTGTCTGTGTCGGGTCCTGGTTGTTGCCATAGTAGATAGAACCTATGCGGTACTCCTTGTTTCCACGAACCTTGGTGTGTCCTGTGTGCTGACCAGTCATGAAACATGCACGTGAAGGTGCACTTACAGGGCTTCCTGCGTATGCCTGAGTGAAACGCATGCCCTCTGCTGCCATGCGGTCGAGGTTAGGAGTGCTTATGTACTGCTGTCCGTAACAGCCGAGGTCGGCATATCCCATATCATCGCACATAATATATATGATGTTCGGCTTCTTTGCCTCCTGTGCCTGTACTGCAGCCGATGCAAGCAGTCCGCAACCGAAAAGTAACAATTTGCTGTTATCCATTTTCTATATGTTTTTTCTGTTTTTACTTCTTGATGAAAATCTTCACATTCTTGTAACCGTTGGCTGTAGTTGCGCGTACGATGTACACACCCTCCTTTATGCCGTTGGTGCTTATCGCGTTGCTCCTTGTCTTTGCTGTAAGAGCCGCATTCACGGTGTAGAGCTCCATGCCGGTTACATCGCCTGTCGCAACAATGGCATTGTCGGTAACGGTGATGCCGATGCTGTTGCCGGCTGTTGTCTCCTGAATGCCTGTCGGGTAGCTGCTTTCGTCTGTGTTTGGCGCAAAGTATGCTACAAGCTTCACGTTGTGGTCAACGGTGAAGGTGTATTCGGCACTTGTTGATACTACTACGCCTTCTTCTTTCCAGCAAACGAATGTGCCGTTTCCGTAAGCGGTTGCTGTAGCTGTAACTGTTGTGCCGTATGCATAGCTCTCGGCTGTATTTGAAAGTTCTGCCTTACCACGCTCCCAAGAGTTTACCCCTACTGCTACGGTGCGTGCGTCCTGTGGCTCTACAACTTTGATGTGGAAGTCGTAGATGAAGCCGTTTACCTCATCTTCGGCAAGGTCGAGACCGTTGCTGTTCACGCGTAGGCGCATGCGTGTCTGCTCCATAGTTGCCCAGTCGGGTACTGTTACCTCTGCTGTAGCTGCTGTGCCGTTTACTGTGAGCGGTGCTTCAGTCTCGAATACTCCGTCACTGTTCCAGTCGAAGTGTGCTGCAACAACAAGGCTGCTTGCTGCACTGCTTGAAAGGGTTACGTCCAGGTTGAATGTTCCGCCCTGAGCAACTTCGCCCTTGTCCTGGGCATATACGACATGCCATTTGGCAGGTTTGCTCTGTGCCTCGTATATGATGTTGCTGAGTGCGGCTTCACCGTTCAACTCAAACTTCTTTACATAGTTTGTACCTGCTGTACCGCAAGGGTTGTTGTAAACCTTCAGCTTACGCATGTATGCACTGCGCAGACGGCTGAAACGGAAGAGGCTGTCACCTTCTACCTTCAGTGTGGTACCCTCGCTTGTGAAGTAGAAGTAACCGTTCTTCTCCTTGCTTGCATTGACCTTCCACTTGGTTGTGAGGCCCTCGCCTGTTGTGATGTTGCCGTCGGAGATACCAACAACGATTGCAGGCTCTGCTGCCGATGCTATCTGCCAGCCTGTAGCGTTGCCTGTACCAACAAAGTACCACTCCTGGTTCTCGTCAAAGGAATCGGGTGCTGCAAGTGCAAGACCGCTTTCTGTAATGGTGAGGTTCTTTCCGTTTGTAGCCTCTACATTGTAGCTTGCGCCAATGCTTCCGATAGCAGTGCTTCCGTCGAACGGACGTACCTCATAGAGGTCCTCTGTCTCTACCAGCTTCCAGTATGAACCGTCGTCGTAAGTTCCGTTCTGGCGAGTCATCCAAGTAATTACATAGTCCGATGCTCCGTCCTTGTTCAATGCACGTGGGCCGGCACTCTCGTTGTTGTAGTCGGCGCAGTCGGTAGAACTGAAGTAGCTGAGTCCGCTCTTTACACTGCTGGTTCCTACATAGTACTCTACAGGAGTCGCACTTGTTGAAATCTTTGAAGCCGAAGATGGAGTAAGGTTGCAGCTTCCCATGTAACGGCCTGTAGCGGTATTCTTGATGTAATAGCAGTTCTCGTTCTCTGTAGGGATGAACATCCAGAACTGTGGCTTTGTGTTATCCTGTGACTGCACGGTCATGCGATGGTCGCTTTCTTCGGTAATGTAGTTTGTACCGGTGTTCTTCCACTGTATATAGTAAACCTGATACTCTCCGTCTGGAGTTGGCTCCGGCTCCGGTTCCGGTTCCGGCTCTGGCTCCGGTTCTTCACCGTTTGTGCTGAGTTTTACCTCACTGAGGCCGAAGAAGCATCCTTCGTTAGCTGTTCCTTTTGTAATTGTAAGTTTTACGGTCATTGTGCCGTCTGCATTTACTGTTGCACCGGTAATCTCCCATACTTTGTGAACATCACCGTTTGAACCGACATTGGCAGCGATATCTATGTCGCTGAGCAAGCCGAAATCGGCATTGTTTACAGTTGTTGCAACATTCCATTTGCGTTGCTTGCCGTCGGTAGGGTCCTGGTAGCCGCTTGCACCGTTGAGCGCATGGACGTCGAGGCCCACCTTGTCGAATGTGAAACCTGCAGGCACACCATTTATTGTAAATGTCAACTCAATGGTTGGTCCTGTGTTGCCGTTTATGTTAGGGCAAAGGATTGCTGCGGTAACAGCATTGCTTGTCGATTTGAAACTGTGCGATGCGGCAACAGTTGCAGTTGCACCTTCGATTGCAGTGCCGTTCTCGTCAACAACAGTTATGGCAACAGATGATGCGTCTGTGCCTGTACGGTTGAATTTTAGTCCTATAGCAGATGCTGCAAATGCCTGTTGTGACACAATGAGCATCATTGCAAGGATGGTTAGGTAAAGTTTTCTCATAATACAAAAAATGTTTTTGTAAAAGTAATAATATATTTTATAAAATATTGTGTTTTATCAGTTTTTTATCGGAGTGGAAATGAAAAATAAGTTTTATGGAGTGTTGTCTTCTATAAACGGGAGCAGGCCTTTATGAACCTGCTCCCGCACCTTAATATTAATAACAAATGATAATTTGTTTACTTTATTCCCAGAGATTGCCCCAAGTACCTCTGTGGCCGCTACCAAGCTGATTGCCAGGGGTTGAAGTATCTACAGTTTGGTCAGCACTACCCACCTTCACCGAAGCTGCAAGCATCTGCTCTGCTTCTACGTTTACCTCTGTCATAAGAGGTGAAATATAAGTCTTCTTCATATTATTGTATAATTATTTTCTTTTATGTTCTTATGTCTAAATTATATTTATACATATTAGCGTACTAGTTTCTTTACACCATTAATGATGTAGATACCAGGAGTAGTAATAACCTCTATACGACGGCCTGTAAGGTCATAGATTTCTGATTTCTCATTTCTGATTTCTACTTTCTCAATGCCTGTTGTGCCCTCGCCGAAACGGAAACCATTGCTTGCCTGTGCTGCGGCAGGAACTGCGCTTGCAGGCAAGTATGCCTTGTTTGCGTTGTTGAGGAATAAACTCTTCTTGCCGGTTGCGTTGCTTAACTGTATTTCGGTCATCTCAGTCTTGTAGAGACCAACTCCTTCGCCGGGGTTTGATAGAACGTATGCCTCGCCTTCTATGTTCATGCTTGTAAATGTTCCTTTGAGAAGGTTGCCGCTTACAGCAGTTGCATCAGAACCGGCTACATTGAATGTGTAGTTGCCCTCTGTGCCTTCAAGAACAACAGCTGTATTTGCAGGGATAACACCGGTGGTAATCTCTGTCATAGATACATAGTCGGTGTTTACACCCTCGCTTGTGATGTAGTATGCCTTTACGTTGTCTGGAATCTCGACATTGGCAGGAACATAGAATGTTGCATAGCCTGCATCGGTGATAGATGCCTCGTATGTCTCAGTCTCTGTCAGCTCATATACATAGTGGATTGTCCAACCACCCTTGCCTGTGTTGTATGTTGGAGTTCCTCCTGTACCGTTTTGTACATTAATCCAATTGTCGCCTTTTACAAAGCGTACGAGGTTAGCATCATCGCTGCCTGTAATGTATGGATTTGAGTCACCATCCCCGTTGAATTCTGTTGAGCCGGTGCCTGCTGATGTAGGGTTGGTAACAGTGAATGTAGCGGCTGCATCAACTGTGCCAAAGTCCTTAGGTGCTGATGTCTGCATATAGTCGCCGTTCAGTTTCTTTAAACGATATGAACCGGCTGTATTTTCTGTCACAGGTTCCCAAACAAATACAGCATCGTTGGTAAACTCCTCCTCGCTGTAAGGCGTTGTGCCTGTGTTGCCTACAAACCAACGGTTGTTGGTGAATGAAAGGTTCTTGATTGCAATGTAAACAGGCTCGGTCTTTGTCATCAGCTCTGCTGCTGTCAACTGCTTTGAGATAGCAAAAGCCGCAGGAGCCTCAACGGGCTCTTCTTGTGTTACTGTCAAAGTGAAACCAGTCAATCCGTAGAAGCAGCCCAGTGCTTCGTCCCCGGTGATGTCACTGGCATTGTACATCTTCAGTTGGATAACGAGTGTTGCGCCTGTCTCTACATCGGCAACTGTGAAGTCCTTCGCTCTTTC
>JAZNSN010000024.1:0-15095 GCA_045591315.1 Bacteroidaceae bacterium | reverse complement strand
TAAATATTCTCCAAACAAACAATAGCTATTCCGATGTTTATCAAAGGAATAGCTATATTTTTATCATCCTGCAGAAATGTAGGAGCTGAACTAATAATAAGCAAGAGGGCAACCCAATCTTACTTTTGGGTCACCCTCATTTTGCTATCAGTTCCCGTTCCATATCTCCCATGATGCCAGTGCCTGCAGGTACCACATCTCGTATCCGCTCTTTGTGGCTGCGCCCTGTTCTGCTCCTTTCCGCAGGAAGAGTGTCTCTTCGGGGTTATATACCACATCATAGAGCAAGTGCCTGCCGCTTAGCATCGGGTAGGGGATGTCCGGGCACAAGTCAACGCCATGCCCTGTCATGCCCAGAGGAGTGCAGTTGACTATGAGCGTGTGGCTCTCCATAATCTCCTTTGTTATGTCGCTGTAGGCTATAGCACCGGTTCCGGCTTTCCTCGACACGTAGAGGAATTCAATGCCCAGTCTCCTTAGCGAGCATGCGACAGCCTTGGATACGCCTCCCGTGCCCAGAATCAGGGCTTTGCTGTGCTTGCCCTCTACCAGGGGCTTAAGCGAGCGTGTGAAGCCTATAACATCGCTGTTATACCCTATAAGGCGCGGCTTGCCATTGGCATCGTGGGTAACCTTTACTACATTCACCGCGTCAATCTCCCTTGCTTCGTCGCTCATCGATTCAAGATAGCGCATCACGTCTATCTTGTAGGGTATGGTGACATTGAAACCGCATAGTTCGGGGTTCTCCTCCAGAATGTGGGGAAGCTCCTCTATGCTTTCAATTTCAAAAGGAATGTAGCATGCATCAATGCCTTCATCGGCAAACTTGCCGTTGAAGAAGGCCGGTGATGCCGACTGTGCTAAGGGGTAGCCGATAATGCCGAATTTTCTCATTATGGGAATCTCTTATCCGAGGTAGCTGCTGATGTTCTTCTCTATGCGTGCATTGATGTCCTCGCACTCCTCTTTCACGAACTTCTCGCCTGTAATGTTCTCGTAAAGCTCGATGTAACGGTTACTTATGCTCTCGACAATTTCGTCGGTCATCTCAGGAACCTGCTGGCCCTCCTTGCCCTGGAAACCGTTCTCCATGAGCCATTCGCGAACAAACTCCTTGGAGAGCTGTTTCTGTGCCTCGCCCTTCTCGAACTTCTCTTCATATCCTTCGGCATAGAAGTAACGGCTGCTGTCGGGTGTGTGAATCTCGTCCATCAGGTAGATAGTGCCGTTATGCTTGCCGAACTCATACTTGGTGTCAACAAGAATGAGACCTCTTTCGGCTGCAATCTCTGTTCCGCGCTCAAAGAGTGCAAGAGTGTATTTCTCCAGCAATGCATACTCTTCGGGAGTTGCAAGCCCCTGCGCAAGAATCTCCTCCTTTGAAATGTCGGCATCGTGCTCTCCGATTTCGGCTTTTGTTGTTGGAGTGATTATCGGCTGAGGGAACTTCTGGTTCTCTCTCATGCCTTCGGGAAGCTTCACGCCGCAAATCTCGCGTACACCGCTCTTGTATGCACGCCATGCCGAGCCGCAGAGGTAGCCACGTACAATCATCTCGACCGGGAAGCCTTCGCACATTACACCAACAGTGACCATAGGGTCGGGTGTCGCGAGTTTCCAGTTCGGGCAGATGTCGGTTGTGGCATCAAGGAACTTCGCTGCAATCTGGTTCAGCATCTGTCCCTTGAAGGGTATGCCTTTGGGCAACACTACATCGAATGCCGATATGCGGTCTGTCGCTACCATAACCAGCTTATCGTCGCCTACTGTATATACATCGCGTACCTTGCCGTGATAAACGCTCTTCTGTCCCTTGAAATTGAATTCTGTGTTTGTTAATGCTTTTGCCATTGTATTATGTTTTTATTGTTCTTTCTTTGTATTCCTGCTCTCCTTTTCATACGCCTCGTATGCCTCGACGATTCGTGTGACGAGCTTGTGGCGTACAATATCTTTCTTGCCGAGCCTTACAAAACCTATTCCCTTCACTCCATCGAGTATGCGCAACGCGTGCATGAGTCCCGAATTGCTGTTCTGCGGAAGGTCTATCTGGGTGAGGTCGCCGGTTATAATCATCTTGGTGTTTGTTCCCATTCGTGTGAGGAACATCTTTATCTGCTGCGGGGTAGTGTTCTGCGCCTCGTCAAGGATTACCACCGCATCGTTGAGGGTACGTCCGCGCATGAACGCCAACGGTGCAATCTGTATCACGTTGTTGTCCATGTACTCCTTTAGCTTTGCAAGCGGAATCATATCCTCCAGCGCATCGTATAGCGGCTGCAGGTACGGGTCAATCTTGTCGCGCATGTCACCGGGCAGGAATCCCAGTTTCTCTCCGGCCTCTACTGCCGGGCGGCTGAGTATGATTTTCCTTATCTCGCGGTTCTTCAACGCCTTCACTGCAAGTGCAATGGCCGTGTAGGTCTTTCCTGTTCCGGCAGGGCCTACAGCGAACAGCATGTCGTTCTTCCTGTACTCCTCTACAAGACGGCACTGGTTCTCGGTGCGTGGGTAAATGGGGCGGCCGTTTATGTTATATACGATAACATTGCTGTCGCTTCCCTTGTCACCTTTCTTGCCGTTCACCGCATCTATTATAGCCTCTTCGTTCAGGCTGTTGTACTTGTTGCAGTACTCCTTGAGCAGTTCTATTACCTTGTTGAACTTTTCGAGCTCGTCATCGTCGCCCATGGCCTTTATTATATTGTCGCGTGCAACGATACGCAGCTTAGGATGCAGCTTCTTGAGCATCTGAAGATGTATGTTGCCTGCTCCGTAGAAGCCAACAGGGTCAATGCCGTCAAGTATAAAATGTCTTTCAATCATTGTTGTTCAAATCATTTCTTCTTTATCTCGGCTTCGAAACGGCGCGAAGCCTCGCCGCCTTCGCTGCATGCGCATGGGCCGGTAATGCATCCGCCGGGGCAGGACATCACCTCTACCAGTTTGCCGGGGCATTTGCCTGTCTTGGCGTATGCACGCAGCATGGCAATATTCTTCTTGTGAAGGTCGGCTATTACCACACCCTCTATGCTTTCGTCTCCAATATGGTTCTTTACAGCCGTGAACACGCCTGTTGTCTTCGCGAAGTTGTGCGCATCGCGCGATGCTGCCTCGGCCGGAGTATATGGCATGGTACTGTCAATATCCACCCCCATTCCCTGTATCACAGCGTCGAGCTCGCGGAAGGTCCATACGAAATCGACATTCTTGTCGGCGGCACCCTCGGCCTTCTTTGATGCACACGGTGCAATGAATACCGTAGTGCATCCGGGGAATTTCTCCTTGGCGTATTCGGCAGTGTAGTGCATTGGCGAGCCTGTCGATGATACGTACTTCACAAGGTCGGGTATATGTTTCTTTGCCAGGTTGACGTATGCCGGGCAGCAGCTCGTTGTCATGAACGGTTGTCCTTCCTCAATCTTCTCCTTCAGTTCCTCGGCTTCGCGGCGTATGGTCTCTTCCGCACCGTAGGCAACCTCAATTATGTCGTTGAAGCCTATCGCCTTCAATGCACCATATACATGCTCTATCGGCTTGCCGAACTGTGCCAGCACTGCCGGGGCAACCATTGCTATTGTCTTTTCTCCTGCACGCATGCGCTTGAGTACATCGAATACCTCGCATTTGTCGAATATCGCACCGAACGGGCATGCGTTGAGGCACTTTCCGCAGTATATGCACTTCTCCGGGTCTATGTGCTCTATGCCGTATTCGTCCTTTGATATAGCCTTTACTGGGCATGCCTCCTCACATGGGACAGGCATGTAGATGATTGCATGGTATGGGCATACCTGGTGGCACTTTCCGCAACTGATGCATTTGTCGTGGTCGATGTGCGCCTTGCCTTCCTTGTCATAGTATATCGCATCCTTGGGGCAGTTCGTGTAACATGGCCGTGCAACGCATCCGCGGCAGAGGTTCGACACCTCGTAGTTTATCTTTACGCAGGATGAGCATGCTTCGTCCATTACGTGGAGAACGGCACCGTTCTGCATGTCAACCTCCTTGCGCTCAAGCATACGCTTTGCGTAGGTGCTGAGGCTGTCCATCTCGTTCACCTCGTCCTTCATGGTGAAGCCGAGCATAGCCATGGTCTTGTATTTCACTACTGCGCGTTCCTTGTGGATGCAGCATCTTCCCTTTGGCTTCCGGTTGCGGGGGTACATCTCGTAAGGCATACTGTCGATGGATTCAAGGAGCTCGCCTTTCTTCCACATTGCAACCAATTTTGATAAAAGTCGATATCGTACAAACATTACATTATTATTATAAGCCATAATTAATTGTAACTATACTGGAGTTCGCGTATATTGTCATCTCAAATGCATGTGAGACATCTCTTATGCCGTGAGGCTTTGGGGATTTCTCGTCGCTCTGCTCTGTCGAAATGAACAGGGCCGCAGTTTTGCTTGAATTTAAACAGCTTCTTAAAGAACTTCCAAATTCGCAGTAAAATTATTTAAAAAAAAACTCGATTTCAACTATTTTTGCAGTAATGTTCGTAAACACCCTGAATTTCTTTGAAATCAGAGGGCGTTTTCCAGTGCAGAGGAATCATGTAATTGCATGCAAATATGGAGAAGAGAGAACTTGATGCTCTTGTAGAGATACTTTCAAAGAAGGAACATGTTCCCGAAGAGGTGTGGAACTTGCTCCTTGCATCCCCGTCTGCGAGCGACAGGGAGTATCTTGCCATGCGTGCAAGGGAGGTGGCTCAGGCTTGTTTCGGGAGGGGCGTCTATGTGCGCGCGCTCATAGAGATAAGTTCCTATTGCCGTAACAATTGCCGTTACTGTGGCCTGAGGTGCAGCAATGGCAGCGCAGTGCGTTACCGCCTGAGCAAGGATGAGATAGTCGAATGTTGCCGCAAGGGGGCTGCTCTTGGGTTCAATACCTTTGTTCTGCAAGGAGGTGAAGACCCTGTACAGAATGATGCGTGGCTTGCCGATGCTGTGGCTGCAATAAAGGCCGAATTCCCCGAAAAGGCAGTTACGCTCTCTGTTGGCGAGCGTTCGCCCGAAGGATACGCGCTCCTGCGAAGTGCCGGTGCCGACAGGTATCTGTTGCGTCATGAGACTGCCGATGAGGAGCATTATTCATATCTCCATCCCTCTTCTATGAGTGCCGCCGGGCGTCAACAATGCCTTTATGAACTGAAAAGGTTGGGCTATCAGGCTGGTGCAGGCATGATGGTCGGTTCTCCGGGGCAGGAAAGGCGGCATCTGGTTGCCGACATGATGTTCCTCGATTCGCTTAAGCCGCAGATGATAGGCATAGGGCCGTTTATTCCGGCAAAGGGCACTCCGTTTGCAGGCGAGAAGAGCGGAAACGTAGAACAGGCGCTGTATCTCATTTCGCTCTTGAGACTGCGTTTCAGGAGTGCTCTCATACCTGCTACGACAGCCCTTGCAACGCTGTGCAGTGACGGAACCGAACGGGCAGTGCTGGCAGGGGCAAATGTGGTTATGCCGAATCTTACACCGCTTGAAGCAAGAGACAAATATACGATATACGACAACAAGAAGAGCTGCGGCAGCGAGTCGGCCGAACAGCTTTCTCTGCTCGAAGAGAAGCTGAGTGGCATTGGCTATCATATTGATTATGGCCGTGGCGATTATAAAGGACTTTGAAGAACCGAGATATGTATAATCCGAAATCCAAAACAGCAGCAGAGTTCATCAGTGACAGCGAGATTCTATCAACGATAGAATACGCGCGTGAGAATGCCGGGAACCGTGCCTTGGTTGAGTCGGTCCTTGAGAAGGCACGTGCTTTCAAGGGACTTACTCATCGTGAGGCAGCCCTGCTGCTTGAGTGCAGCGACCCCGATTTGACAGAACGTGTGTTCAGACTGGCAAATGAGATAAAGCACCGTTTCTATGGCAACAGGATAGTGATGTTCGCGCCTCTCTATCTTTCCAACTATTGCGTGAACGGCTGTGTCTATTGTCCCTACCATGCAAAGAACAGGAGAATACGTCGCAAGAAGCTGACTCAGGAAGAGATTCGTGCCGAGGTCATTGCCTTGCAGGACATGGGACATAAGCGTCTGGCTCTGGAAGCCGGTGAGCATCCTCTCAAGAACCCGATTGAATATATCCTTGAGAGCATAGAAACTATCTACAGCATAAAGCACAAGAACGGTGCCATACGCCGTGTAAATGTCAATATAGCGGCAACTACGGTCGAGAATTACCGCCGTCTGCGTGATGCCGGAATAGGAACGTACATTCTTTTCCAGGAGACATATAACAAGGCCAATTACGAGGCATTGCACCCGACTGGGCCCAAGAGCGACTATGCGTGGCACACCGAAGCAATGGACCGTGCCATGCAGGGAGGCATTGACGATGTAGGCATAGGTGTTCTCTTTGGCCTTGAGACCTACCGTTACGATTTTGTCGGTCTCCTGATGCATGCCGAGCATCTTGAGGCAACATACGGTGTAGGGCCGCATACGATAAGCCTTCCCCGTCTCTGCAAGGCCGACGATGTCGATACAGATGATTTTGAGAATGCAGTGCCGGATGATATCTTCTACAAGATTGTGGCAGTGACACGCATAGCAGTCCCTTATACAGGAATGATAATATCCACACGCGAGAGTGCAAGGAGCCGGGAAAGGCTGCTTGAACTTGGAATTACCCAAATAAGCGGCGGCTCGCGCACCAGTGTAGGCGGATATGTCAGCCCGGAACCCGAAGAAGAGAACTCGGCGCAGTTCGATATTGCCGACCACCGTTCGCTCGATGAGGTTGTGGAGTGGCTCCTCGACCTTGACCATATACCGAGCTTCTGCACGGCCTGTTATCGTGAGGGGCGTACCGGAGACCGTTTCATGACGCTTCTCAAGAACGGGCAGATATCCAACTGTTGTTTGCCGAATGCACTCATGACATTGAAGGAGTATATAAGGGACTATGCCTCTCCTGCTACCCGTGCAAAAGGCGAAGCTATGATAAAACGCCTGCTTGAGGATATTCCTAACGAACGCGTACGCAACAAGGCAAGTGAATACCTTTCGAGAATCGATAACGGCGATAGGGATTTCAGGTTCTGATATCATTGAAAAATCAACAGGCATAAGGGACGGCTTCTTTTGCCTGTTTTTTTACTATAATATTATATATTATATCAATTAATTTATTTATATTTGCCAAAAGTACGAATATGACACCTGCAATAAAGGTGTATGACATAAATATAGTGCATTAGCTTTACTATCTTACTGATGGGGGCATTTTGCTCCGACGAGGTCTATCCTTGTTAAACTTGGCGGTTAAATCAAAGAAAGAATAGTAGCAAAGTTAATGTCCACGCTATAGCAGCGTGGACAACTTGCTTATCTTTCTTTCGGGTAACGCCAAGACCTCATCAGTGGATAATGCTAAGTTGTCCACGTTTTTTTTTGCCATATCCCTATGGTGTAGCCATTAACGGTTGTACAGTACTATTGTTCTTTGATATTCTGAAAAATAAACAACTTTAACATAATTTAACTATCGGGGGGGTAAAAAGTCTGCTTATTATTACTTTTGTTACATTGTAGTGATGCAGGCAATTGTAATAATTATAAAACTTTATACCTTATGAGAAAATTTACTCTAATAATCGCATGGTTGTTCATTGCAATAGGTGCAATGGCACAAACATTTGTCCAGCCCGAAGTCGGCAAGTTCTATAAAATCAAAGGTGATCACGGAACGAACCATTGGGTAGCAGTAACTACAGCTGGCAGCAGTGTTGCCATGTCATCAAATGAGGATGCAGCTGCTGTATTTCTAAAGACTACTAATGGTTTCCAGGAAGTTACAACAAAGAATTATCTGGGGTACACAGGAGGTAAATTTACATTTAATAGTACTGCTCTTAATGTTGAACTCCGTAATACAGGAGAACAGGCAAACAGTGAAGGCAAATATGCAATTGTATCAGGTGGTAACTATATGTATAATAATAGTGATGATGGTATTGCACATGAATCAACCTCATGGCTTGATATTCCACGTCTTTGGGGTTTTATAGAGGTTGAATATGATGACGAATACAATGGAAAGGTTTTTAGGCTAACAACATACTCTAGTAATAATTTCAATAAATACCTTTACCAGAAGACCGATGGTACAACAGATTTGTACTATAATGGTACAGATGATGATACACGGGCTTACTGGAAGTTTGAAATGGTAACGATGGGTGCATATAATATTAAGAATATACATACAGGACTTTATATTGATGTTTTAACAGGCAATAATGATTTTGTAAATATGAGTGAGACTGCGCCCGGTCAATATGAGGTTATAACACAGATTGGAACAGAGACTTCGGCTAATGGTAAGTATTATATAAAGAAAGTTGGTGCAAATTGCAGTTTGCACTCAACTGATGGTAGCGGTAAAGTGAAAGGTTGGGAAGGTGGTGGCTTAGGTAATCAATATGTGTTTACAGAGATTACGGATTTTTCTCACACTCTTAGCATTGGTGCGACCGGTTATGCGACTCTATGTCTTGGCTTTGATGCTGAAATTCCGGTAATCGACGGTGAAGGAAATGGTGTGTTTATTGCAACACCCAGCACTGTGGCTGGCAATGTTCATTTGACGCAGATTGCTGGTGTGCTGCCAGCGAACACTGCTGTTATTGTAAAGGCACCGGCTAATACTGATTATGAATTTGCATATTCAACTTCAACCGAGAATTATGCTGATGTTGATGAAAATCTTTTGACGGGTACGCTTTACGACAAGACTGTTACGGGTGAGGCTTATGTACTTGGTATTATTGATGGTGTAGTAGGTCTTTATAAGGCTACAACAAGCGGATTGGAAGATGGCCGTTTCAAGAATAATGCTAATAAGGCATATTTGCCTGCCGGTAACGTTGCAAATCAGTCTGCTGCATTCTACGGTTTTGATTGGGACGGCACAACAGGCATAGAGCAGATAACAGATAACAGAGAACAGAGTACATCTATTTATGACCTTACAGGTCGCAGAATTGAGGCTATCACTGCTCCTGGTATCTATGTCGTTAACGGCAAAAAGGTTTTGGTTAAGTGATTAGAGTTGATATAAAGCTGTAACTGCTAAGGTATGCCCTTGCAGTTACAGTAAACATAATAACGAGAAAAACGAAACTATATATGAAGAAAACATATATTTCACGTCTTATGACAGAGGTAAACGTAGAAGCAGAGCAGATGCTCGCAGCTTCTCTTGGAGTAAATAGTGACAAAGAAGTAGATACCTCTGCCGGTGGCCAGCTTGGCGGCGGTCACCGCGGTGAATGGGGAAATTTGTGGAAGTAAAGAAAACGGAGTTTTCTTTACTCGACAGCACGAGCGGTGATAGGTCACGCGTAGTGCGGACGTAGTTCGCACCGCGTGGGTCACCAAAAGCGAGTGTTGTCAAGTAAGGTATTAAGACTCGACAGCACGAGCGGCAACAGGTCGCGCGTAGTGTGGCTTTAGTCACACCGCGCGGGTTGCAATAGAGCAAAACGAGTCAATGGGGTTGGAATTAATCCACAAATTTACCTATCGCGAGTTTTGCAGCAACAGGTCGCGCGTAGTGTGGCTTTAGTCACACCGCGCGGGTTGCGGAAAAGCGGTGGTGCTGAGTTGAATAATATAATAAAATATAAGTTATATAGTGATTTTTTCATTATAATATTGAGGTTCAGGAGGCTGTGTCCCATAGGGGCACGGCCTTATGAGTTTATTAAGATTTTTTTTATTAACCATAAATGTTTTACCTATGAAGAAATTTTTCTCCTTTCTGTTGGCAGCATTGTGTCTCTCGACACAAGCATACGCCGACAAGGTGACAGCTTCGACAACATTGCCTTCAGAAGGCAAGCCGGAGCATGTTTACACCATGGCGAACGGTAACGGAGCCTATGCAGGCCCTACAACCGCTCCGGCGACAGATGAGAACGGCCTTTTCGCTTTCTATGCGGTAGAAGGTGTTGACGGCGCGTACTACATCTACAGTCACAATGCTAAGAAGTGGCTCGGCTACACAAAGGCTTCGAGCTACAGTTCTAAAAAGGGCTTTGTAACTCTTAGCGATTCAAGAGTTGACGGTGCCTATTTCAAGGTTGACAACTACTCTGGTGACAACTACCAGATTCAGCCTTACACAACTGCCGGTTCAGCTCAGGCAATCTACCTTAACTGGTATCAGGGCGTAAGTGCCAATGCCGGAACGACACTCGGCCTTTGGACCGATAACGGTGCTACCGATGCCGGCAGCCGTTACACACTCGTTGAGTACGTTATTGCTGAGCGTACCTACACTATCACTGTTCCCGATGGCGTTACACTCACTATCGGCGGTACAGAGTATGCCGATGGCTCTACTATCACTGTAGAGGGCTCACTCGACAAGAGCAAGGTTTCTGTAACCGCTCCTGAGGGTCAGTTTGCGGTAGTTTCAGTTGATGATGTGAACAATACCATCACTGTAAATGTTGCGACACTTCCTGTTCTCCCGGTTTGTGAGACATACACGAATGCATGGGTTTATCCTAAGCAGCAGGATAACGTCGGCATTGCACTTCTTGTTGAGGATGAAGGTGTTTATACAATCTACAACAATGTTCTTGCAGCCAGCTACATGAAGGTTGGCAATGCTCTCTATTTTGCAGGTTCAAATGCCATGAATCTTGTTGCAGGTACAGAGCCTTTTACTGTTGCATTCGGTAGCGGTGACAACGTTCCTGCTTCGGCAATGACGCTGGTAGGCGTTGACTATGAGAGCCTCTCAGCCGATGCTTCGGCTATCGGCGGTGCAGAGCACTTTGCCGGTGTTCAGCTTGTTGCAAACTATGAGTATGAGTACAAGGGCGCGAAGATTCAGATTGTATGGCGTGCTGTATTGCGTGACGGCAGCCACTATCTGCGTACCGAAATGGAACTGACAGGTGTTGATGATGTTGACATGTACAATGTAGTTCCAATGATTTACAATGTCGATACAGAAGCAGCCGGCTCAGCTCCAAAGGTTGTGGGCAATACACGTGGCGCTGTGCTCATGAGCGATAAAATCTTTGCAGGTCTTGAGACTCCTACTGCATACAACACTGTAGGTGAAGCTACAGGTGAGAGCGATCCTTGGACACTTGCAGAGACAAAGAGTGCTTCTCTTACAGCTTCTTCTTGGGCACAGGTTGCTGAGGCTGATGTTCCTTACCGTGTTACTGAGGCTACAGGTGCAAGCTATCCGAATGTTCTTGCGTACAAGATGGAAAATGTAGAACTCAAGAAGAACCAGAAAGTTGAAATTCTCGTTCAATATACCAGCGGTAACCACCGTCTGAACTTCGGCGGTGCCGATTTGCTCGCTTCTAACGGCGATATTGCTGCTGTAGATTATCACAGCGGTTATTCAGGCGGTCAGCACAGCAACAATACATTTACATACGTTGCTCCTTATGACGGCACATTCGCACTCCGTGTGTTCGTTGAGAACAAGACAGAGTCTATCGATGCTTCAAGTACAATGACTGTAAAGATATACAATGCCAAGGAAGGTGTTGTAGTAAATACTGCTATCGTAGGTATCCAGGGTCTTTGGAGCCGCAATACAACACTTGCTGCAGGCGATACATGGAAGGTTGCAGCTGTCGTAGGCCTTGTAGCACAGGACGGCACGCAGAGCAAGACAAACATCCGTGAGACACAGAAGCGCCGTTCATTCCTCGCATACAGCGAGCGCGAGCGTGCAGTGCCCTGGAGAACATTCCCTCACTACAACAGCTGGTATGAGCTCAATATCAACCGCAACAATGCAGCTCCAGGCAGCGAGCATACAAACTTTACAGCGGAAGATATTCTTGCTGTAATGGAGCAGTGGAAAGAGAAATACTTTGACAAGTACGGCGAAGGCATTGCAGCATTTGTAATCGATGACGGCTGGGACAACTACGGTCCCTGGACATTCCACAGCGGTTTCCCCAACGAGATGCGCGATATGGCTTCTTTGGCTAAGGAGATGAACTCCGGTATCGGTGCCTGGTTAGGCCCTGTAGGCGGTTACGGCCAGAGCGGTAACTATCGCCGTGCATACTGGAATGAAAATAACCGTGGCGGCATGCAGCTTTCTAACCCTGCCTACTATGAGGTATTCCTTGCTGCTGCAAATAATCTTGTATGTCAGCAGGACGGCGTGCCAGGTTTCAACCGCGAGACCGACAACTACGTATTCTTCAAGTTCGACGGTATCTCAGGCCAGTTCTCTGCAGTCGGTCCCGATGCAGGCGACACAGGTAATGAGAACGCAGAGGGTATCATCCGTCTTGAGCAGTATGTACGCGAGAATATGCGCGAGGATATATTCTTCAACACTACTGTAGGTACATGGGCTTCTCCGTTCTGGTATCAGATTTCCGATGCTACATGGCGTCAGGAGAACGACCACGACCGTATCGGCAACAACAGCATCAACCGCGAGAACTGGATTACATACCGCGACCGTCTGGTTTATCAGAACTATGTACAGAACTCTCCAATCTGCCCGATCAACACATTGATGACCCACGGATTCATCCTTTCAGAGGATGGACCTCCATCGGGTGACTCAAGAGACTACAATGCTGTTCTCCGCGAGCTCCGTTGCGCATTCGTTTGCGGTTCGGGTATTGTAGAGCTTTACACAAACTGTAATCTGATGAACAGCATTAACAACGGCAAACTTTGGGAAGATGTTGCTGAGTGTGTTGCATGGCAGAAGAAGAATGCCGATGTATTGCCCGATGCTCACTGGGTAGGCGGCAATCCTTGGAACGGCAGTGCTCAGGAGATTTACGGCTGGGCTTCTTGGAACGGAGCGAAGGCAACACTTGCTCTCCGCAACGGCGGCAACAGTGCGCAGACATATACCTTTACATTACGTGAGGCTCTTGAGATTCCTGCGAACATCACAGGCTCAATCATCCTTACAAAGTCTTTCAATGTACAGGATGCTCTTCAGGGTCTGACCGAGGGCGTAGCTATTGATGTTGACCAGCAGCTGACAGTAACTCTCCCCGGCAGCACAGTATTTGCATTCGACGGTGTGAATACCGACCCTGCACAGGTACCTTTCGAGGTTATAGGTACTACACCAAATACAGGTGTTGAGGCTATTGAGGAGATTACACTCACTTTCAACAGTGCTGCAGCCGGCGAGTTTGACCCGTATGCAATGACTGCTATGAAGTTCAAGCAGGGCAACAATGTTGCAAGCGGTGTCTCTAACTATGTTGTGAACGGTAATGTGCTTACAGTGACTTTGGCTACCAAGGTTAATACTCCGGGCGAATATACACTCGTTATCCCTGAAGGCCTTATCACACGCGAAAGCGACGGCAAGGCGTTCTCCGGTGAGTTCAATTTCACTGTAGTTGCTCCAGAACCTCTTGAGGTTGTTAGCGTTGAGCCTGCAAGCATAGTACGCGAGCTTAAAGAAATTACGCTCACTTTCAACAGTGAGGTTGCCGGTGAACTCGACCCGTACGAGATGATGAACTTCATGAAGTTCAAGAAGGGTAACAGTATTGTAAGTGCCATTTCTAATTACGTTACAAACGGCAAGGTGCTCGCTGTTACTCTTGAACAGACAATTACTGAAGAGGGTGAATATACACTCGTTATCCCCGAAGGCCTTATTACACGCAAGAGCAATGGCGACAGCTTCTCCGGAGAATTTGCATTTGAGGTTGGTGAGCCGCCTGTTGACTATACTCCAACAAACAACGGTACAAGAACAAATACAGGCCGTGTAATAAAGGGTATTACTCTTACCGGTGCATCTGGTGTAAATGAATATACTCTTACATCTCAGGAACAGACACAGGACTATACAGATGCAACAGAAAATGTTACATTTACAGTTGAACCTGGTGAGGAACTGACAATCACATTCAACAAGACAGGTGAATGGATTCATCAGTATGTATTCATTGATTTTGATGCAGACGGCTTCACTGCAAGCATTGCTGAAGGAAGCAGCTGGGCACCTGCAGAAGATCTCGTAGCATACTCATTCTACAATAATAACTCTTCAAGTGATGAACAGGGGTGGAATAGTGTCGGTACTGTCTTTACAGGTAATGATCGTAGTACTCCGGCTGTTCCTGCGTTCAAAGCTCCCGAAGAGGAAGGTACTTACCGCATGCGTATCAAGCAGGACTGGAGCAACATCGACCCGGCCGGTGACGCTGACGGCAAGTTCGGCGACTTCAAGGCTAACGGCGGTCAGATTATCGACGTGCTGCTTAAGGTGGCATATCCTACCGGAATTGAGGCTGTTGAAGGTGAAAACGGAAAGGTGGAAGGCATTTACGATCTTCAGGGCCGCAAGATAGAGCAGATTACAGCTCCAGGCATCTACATTGTCAATGGCAAAAAGGTATTTGTAAAATAGTTGGATGATGTAGTCCAGTCTATATCGTAAAATAATCATGAGCCGGTGTAATTGTGGGATACCATACATTATAACCGGCTCTATTTTGTACTTGTGTTGATTTGATTTTGTATGAAAAGATTTTTTTTATCAATCTGTTGCTGCATATATACAATTCTGTCATTGGCGCAGACATTGCCATTGTTCTCTAATGGTGGAACTGATAATTGGTATTATATCGAGTTCGATATTAACTCATCCGTTATACAAGATATCGGTGTCGGGCAGGAACTTCGTAATCGCGTGATTAATGAAGGAGAGGAAGGACAGCTTTGGAAATTAATCGGTAATGAGAAATGCTGTACTTTAGTTTCGAAAACAGGCCGTAATATGTTTTTTGATAAATCATCAAACCGTTTCTATGCATCTGCAGATGAAGCTACTGCATTGAAACTGGTTACGACATCAGGCGGCAAGTGGGAATTGCAATTATATGACGTTTCGCTTGCCCCATCGGCAAATCCCGATGCTGTTGCCATTGTGATATACAATGGTAGCGGCATTGACCATTATCTTGACGTTTGGAAACATGATTTCAATGCATGTGCTTTGAATTTTGTCCTGGCAGAAGATATGGTATTTACAACTCAGAGTGCTCCTTCTCCAGTTCCTGAGGTGGCAATTACTGGTTCGGATATTGCG
>JAZNSN010000023.1:0-34784 GCA_045591315.1 Bacteroidaceae bacterium | reverse complement strand
TTATCTTTGTCATGTTGTTTGGGACTAGGTTATTAACTTTTTATGTGGTAGTATAAAGATAGTAAATATTCTCCAAACAAACAATAGCTATTCCGATGTTTATCAAAGGAATAGCTATATTTTTATCATCCTGCAGAAATGTAGGAGCTGAACTAATAATAAGCAAGAGGGCAACCCAATCTTACTTTTGGGTCACCCTCGTAATATCTCCTAAAACTTATTAGAATTCTGCATTGTTCGGGGTCCTTGGGAAAGGTATCACATCGCGAATATTTGCCATACCGGTCACAAAGAGCAGAAGACGCTCAAAGCCGAGGCCGAAACCGGAGTGCGGACATGAGCCGTAACGGCGTGTGTCAAGATACCACCACATATCCTTCATCGGAATATTCATCTCCTCAATGCGTGTGAGCAGTTTATTGTAATCGGCCTCACGCTCGGAACCGCCGATAATCTCTCCAATCTTCGGGAAAAGAACGTCCATAGCACGTACAGTCTTTCCGTCCTCATTCTGTTTCATGTAGAAAGCCTTGATCTCCTTCGGGTAATCTGTAAGAATAACAGGGCGCTTGAAGTGCGTTTCAACAAGATAACGCTCATGCTCCGAAGCAAGGTCAACACCCCAATATACCGGGAACTCGAACTTGTGGCCGGCAGCAACAGCATCTTCAAGAATCTTTATACCGTCGGTATAGCTGAGACGAACAAACTCTGTATCAACGATTGAACGCAGACGGGCAATCAGCTCTTTGTCAATCATGTTATTGAGGAACGTTATATCCTCCATGCAGTTGTCGAGAGCCCACTGTACGCAATATTTTATGAACTCCTCTGCAAGTTCCATATTGTCGTATATATCGTTGAATGCGACCTCAGGCTCTATCATCCAGAACTCAGCCAAATGACGTGGCGTATTTGAGTTCTCTGCACGGAATGTCGGACCGAATGTGTATATTGCGCCCAGCGCAGTTGCAGCCAATTCGCCTTCGAGCTGGCCGGAAACAGTAAGGCTTGCCTGCTTGCCGAAGAAATCACCGTCATACTTGATGTTTCCGTTCTCGTCTTTCTTAAGGTCGTATAGGTTCATGGTCGTAACCTGGAACATCTGTCCTGCACCTTCGCAATCGGAAGCCGTGATAAGCGGTGTATGGAAATAGTAGAAGCCCTTGTCATGGAAGAACTTATGTATAGCGTATGCCATATTGTGGCGTATGCGGAACACTGCACCGAAAGTATTTGTACGCGGACGCAAGTGAGCTACAGTACGCATGAACTCCATTGTCTGGCCTTTCTTCTGCAACGGATATGTATTGTCACATGCACCGAGCAGTTCAATTTCTGCAGCCTGAATCTCTACAGCCTGACCACCGCCGATAGACTCGACAAGCATTCCATTGACACTAAGGCATGCACCGGTCGTAAACTGTTTTACAAGTTCCTCATCGAACTTGTCAGCATCTATCACGACCTGGATATTATTGATTGTAGAGCCGTCGTTGAGAGCCACAAAAGCGACCTGTTTGCTACTGCGGCGAGTTCTGACCCAACCTCTTACATTAACTTCAATACCGGCACTCTTGCTCTTGAGGACATCCGATATTCTTGTACGCTTTATCGTTTTCATTGAATATTTATTTGTGTCGGGATTACCCCATTTCTATTTCATATTATTCATAAGCACCCATACGGAGCATATTGACCTCCTTCTCTGTGAGATATCTCCAGTCACCTCGCTTCAGATTCTTCTTGGTCAGGCCTGCAAACAGGACTCTGTCAAGCTTATTCACACGATAACCGAGATGCTCAAGCATACGACGGACAATACGGTTCTTGCCGGAGTGAATCTCAATACCAATCTGAGAACGGTCAGCCTCGTTAACATAAGTAACCTCGTCGGCATACACCGGGCCATCTTCAAGCTCTATTCCGTTTACAAGCATATCCATATCGGACATAGCGACATTCTTGTCACATGTCACATGATATATCTTCTTCTTCATGAACTTGGGATGAGTAAGCTTCGCCGCCATATCTCCGTCATTTGTGAGAAGAAGCACCCCTGTAGTATTTCGGTCAAGACGGCCTACGGGATAGATTCTTTCCTTGCCTATTCCACGAAGACAGTCAAGCACCGTCTTGCGCTCCTGGGGGTCATCAACCGTTGTAACACAATCCTTCGGTTTGTTCAGAAGGACATATACCTTACGTTCCGGGTTTATGCGCTCGCTATTGAAACGCACATCGTCTGTAGGAACGACTTTTGTACCCAATTCTGTAACGACCTCACCGTTAACTGTTATAAGACCGGCTTCAATATAGTTGTCAGCCTCGCGACGTGAACAGATACCAGCATTGGCAAGATACTTGTTCAGACGAACAGGAGCATTCGGGTCTATTGCAGCCTCACGATATACTACACGCTTCTTGCTGCTGTATTTGGAGTTTGGATCGTATGCCTTTCTGTTGCCTCTTGCTCCATAGCTGCCACGGCGGTCTGCACCATAGTTGCCATACGACCTGTTCTCGCCATTATTGGAATATGTATTCTGTGTTTCATTTCGGTAGCCTCCTTTACGGAAATTCCTGTCGCCACCTTGCAGCTCTGCATTGTAACGCGGCTTGAAATCTCCGCCAAAACGTGGCCTGCCACCTCTATCCCCGTCAAAACCGCTGTCAAAATTACGGTTTGAGCGATTATATGACCTGTAACCGCCATTTGAATCATTGCGATTTGTACGCATAAACTGCGGACGCTCGTCTGATTCCCTATTGAAACGCGGACGCGACTTCAATCTGTTGTCACTTCCGAAATTCGGGTTGAATGAACTTCTTTCCCTGTTGCCGCGCGGAGCGGAATCGCCCTGACGCTTCTCTCTGTAATTGCTCATTTATAAAATATTTTACGAACCTCACGGTCCAATTCATATCTTCTTACAAACCTGTATATGTATGTGGAGTAATTGCACGCAACTCATCTTTAACATTCTCCGGAACATCAAGCCCTTCAATGAACTGCAGCAACGTATTCTGGTTTATACCCTCATTTGTACGCGTAAGGGCCTTTAATGCCTCATATGGATTTGGATATGCCTCACGACGGAGTATTGTCTGGATGCCTTCGGCACATACGCTCCAGCAGTTGTCCAGTTCCTCATATATTGCCGATTCGTTGAGAAGCAACTTGCGCAAACCTACAAGAGAACTCTTTATGGCTATGAGCATGTGCCCCATAGGAACACCGACATTACGGAGTACTGTTGAATCGGTAAGGTCGCGCTGCAAACGTGAAATCGGAAGTTTCATTGACAAGTGGTCAAGTATTGCATTCGCTATGCCCAAATTTCCCTCACTGTTCTCGAAATCGATAGGATTTACCTTATGAGGCATCGCGCTTGAGCCGACTTCGCCAGCCTTGATCTTTTGCTTGAAGAACTCATTTGAGATATACTGCCAGAAGTCCTTGTCCATGTCCATGATTATTACATTCAGACGACGCATTGCATCGAACATAGCCGCAAGATTATCGTAATTGGATATCTGTGTGGTATATTGCTCACGCTGCAAGCCTAGGCTTTCACTTACAAACTTATTGGCAAAGGCCTTCCAGTCAATTGAAGGATATGCGACACGGTGAGCATTGAAATTACCTGTTGCTCCACCGAACTTTGCAGAAACAACACACTTCTTAAGTTCCGCCAATTGTGTCTCAAGACGATAGACAAAAACCATCACTTCCTTACCCAAACGCGTGGGTGATGCCGGTTGCCCATGAGTACGTGCAAGCATCGGAATGTTCTCCCACGCTGCAGCATAATCCTTCAACTGAGATATGAGCTCCTCAATAGCCGGATAATAGACATCAGAAAGTGCGTCCTTTATTGAACAGGGTATTGACGTGTTGTTGATATCCTGAGAAGTAAGACCAAAATGAATGAACTCTTTGTATTCATCAAGACCTCCGATTGAATCGAACTTCTCCTTTATAAAATATTCTACAGCCTTGACATCGTGATTTGTAACCTTCTCGATTTCCTTTACACGTGATGCGTCAGCAGGCGCAAAATTGCTGTATATTTCACGGAATTTAGGGAACAAAGCCTTGTCAATACCGGACAGTTGCGGAATCGGCAGTTCACACAAAGCTATGAAATACTCTATCTCAACAAAGATACGGTACTTTATAAGTGCATACTCCGAGAAATAGCCGGCGAGCGATTCAGTTTTACCTCTGTAACGTCCATCTATTGGGGATACAGCTGTCAGAATATTCAGTTCCATCGTTTTTATTTATGATAATGTTTTTCTATGCAAAAATAGTACTTTTTAGCTATAAACACCTTATGCTTGCCCAAAGTTTATTGGACAATAGCAAAAAGGGGATAAAAAAAACCTACGCAGCGCGCAGGTAGAGCATCGTGGACGTTGACGGATTCGAACCGCCGACCCTCTGCTTGTAAGGCAGATGCTCTAAACCAGCTGAGCTAAACGTCCAATATTCTTTTCATTAAACAAGTGGACGTTGACGGATTCGAACCGCCGACCCTCTGCTTGTAAGGCAGATGCTCTAAACCAGCTGAGCTAAACGTCCAATATGTTGCAAACCTTAATTGCGATGCAAAGATACATCAAATTAAGATAACAACCAAATTTTTATACAAGTTTTTTATATATTGATATAAAAAATATGAGGAGCGGACTCGCTCCTCATATTTACCTATTGGTGTCAACAATTACTTTACAACCTCAATGATTGCACGACGGTTCAAGAACTTGTTGCTGTACTCGCTTGACTCACCGTTACCGACAGCAGTCTCAACTGTAGCGCCATTAGCTCTCAAGAGCTCAGCAACAGCATCAGCACGTCTCTGTGAAAGACCCTTGTTGTACTCGTCAGTACCGATAACGTCAGCCCAACCGATTACACGAAGCTTAGCACCAGCCTCTACAGCAGCCTTTGCATAAGCAGCGATATTCATCTCCTCCTTCTTTGAATCGATCTTTGCAGAACCGAATGCGAAGAATACAGACTGCTTAACATCAAGAACCTTCTTGTCGTTCTTAGCCTGATTGTACTTGTTGGTCATGTCACCAAGCTGGCTCTTAAGAGAAGCAATCTCGTTCTGCGCTCTTCTGTTGAGGGCGTTTGCGTTGTTAACGTCATTCTGCAAACCGTCGATGATTGCAGCATAGCTTGCCTGAAGAGCAGCTACGTCAACAGCCTTCTCCCAACCTACCTTACCGATCTTATATGTAACACCGGCTGTTACAGCCCACATCATGTCGTGGCCGCTTGAACCTTGAACCGAGCTGAAACCGTTACGGAAGAAGAAACCTGAAAGTTCAAGGTTCAACGCCCAACGCTTAGCCAAGCGGAATGTATTGATAATACCGTAGTTAGCAGAGAGAGTACCAGAGAATGAGTTGTCACTGAATGTTTTGTCCTTGAAATCCTCCTCGTAGTTAAAAGCCTGACGACCAGCCCAACCTACTCCAATATATGGAATTACATTCCAGATACGCTCCTCCTTATAACCGAAGATAAGGTTGCTGAGGTTGAACATTGCATCAAAGTGGAAATTCATGAATGCTGCGTGGTCAACATCCTCATATGGCTGGATATTGAGACCATTGTAGCCGATTCTCCAACCGAAGCCTGGAGTGTGCCACTTACCGAAATAGATATTAAGTGCAGGAGATATGTGCTTGAAAGGGCTCTCTCCGTTTGTAAACACACCGTTGTAGAGGTTTACACCACCATTCACACCTACGAACCAGTTGCTGCCGAAGCTGTTTGTAACTACAGACTTGTCATTTGTAGGAATCACAACCTCACTAACAGTTTCCTGTGCGTAAGAGAACATTGCAATGCTAGCGATTGCCAGCGAAATCATAAACTTTTTCATACGCTTAAACTAATTAGAACTTTATTCTTTATTTATTGTATATGCTTACTTGTCACTTATCAAAAAAACAGATGAACAAAATATTTTGTTCCGCAAAACCGCAAAGACTTGACAATACAGCCATGCAAAGTAAACTAGAGTTCACCTATTTATTTGCAAATTTACATATTTTTCAAAAATAGTTATAAACATACAACGCAAAAGGGCTATTTGTTAACTTTTTTTAACTATCTATAAGATAAAGAACCGACTTTACCATAAATTTGCACCTAAAAACGTCGCTCAATTTCACTATCCGGCATTATATATACTATAGTACGACCATCAGGAGTCCTTGAAGGCGCAGCACATCGGAAAAGGTCATCAATGAGAGCCTTCATCTCATCCATTGACAGAACAAGCCCTTTTACTATCGCAACTTGCTTTGCCATAGAATTGGCAATTCTTTCACTTATGCTCTCCTTGGTCTCACGTGTCTGCTCCATGACACTACGCAGCAAATCCATAAGCAAATCGGTATATGAGAGACCGTCCAGACCTACAGGCACACCGTTTATAGCATAAGAGCCGCTACCCAAAGAAGATATATCGAAACCCAGCGAAGAGAGTTCAACGGAAACGGAGTCAAGAGCCAACGATTCAGCAACAGAGAGTTCTAGCCTTTCGGGGAAAAGAAGTCCTTGCGACGGTGCATTCTGTTCTGACAACTGTGAAATGTATTTTTCAAACAGCACCCTTACATGAGCACGGTGCTGATGAACCCACATCAGACCCGACTTGACTGGAATAAGTATATATTGTGCCTTATATTGGGTTAACGGAACAAACTCTTCGGGATAAAGACTTGCCTCATGTCCGCACAAAGATGACGACGGCTCAAGACAGAGAGCATCATCAAATGGAGAGGGATCAATAGGTTTTTCGTCACCTTGAATGCCTTCATACAACGACACCCAAGATTCACCAGGCAATCTGCCACCATTTCTTTTGCTGTTGAAAGGATTATATCCCGGCGTATATTTTATCTTTGGAGCCGAAACCGGAGCCCCTGCAGAACCGGAGATATCCATTACCGGTATATCGGGTAAAACTTCATCATCAAAATCAAGGCTAGGAGTTGCATTGATACGTCCTAAAGATTCACGGACTGCTGCAGAGATAATTTTCCACAAACTTTGTTCATCTTCAAACTTTATCTCTGTCTTTGTCGGATGAATGTTGACGTCTATTCGTGAAGGGTCAACGTCAAGGCAAAGGAAGAAAGAGACTTGCTCTCCTTGAGGCAAGACAGCTCCATATGCCTCAGAAACAGCTTTTGCAAAATACGGATGACGCATATACCGGCCATTCACAAAGAAGAACTGCAAGGCCCCCTTTTTTTTAGCACTTTCAGGAGACCCTACAAAACCTCTGATACAAACCAAGGGGCTTTCGACCCCAACCTCTATCAATTGTGCATTTATCTTCTTGCCAAAAAGGCTGACAATCCTTTGACGGAAAGAAGAAGGCGGAAGAGATATCATTTCTGTTCCGTTATGAGAAAGGGAGAATTCCACTCCACAATTGACCAATGCAACACGTTCAAACTCAGTTACAATATTATTGAGTTCTGTCTGCATCGATTTGAGGAATTTACGGCGCGCCGGTATATTAAAAAACAGATTCTTGACCTTGAAGTTACTGCCCACCGGCACCATTGCCGGTTCTTGGGATTCAAGCCTGGATGCCGAAATGACCAGATGCGTTCCGAGTTCATCGGTCTCACGCCGGGTATGCAATTCAACTTCTGCTACTGCAGCAATGGAAGCGAGAGCTTCACCCCTGAAGCCCATTGTCGATAATGCAAACAGGTCGTTCGCATTGCTTATCTTTGACGTAGCATGACGTTCAAAAGCAATTCGGGCATCTGTCTCCGACATGCCTTTGCCATTGTCGATTACCTGAATAAGTGTTCTCCCGCCATCAGAAACAACAACCTTGACCGTTGTCGCACCTGCATCTACAGCGTTCTCCATCAGCTCCTTTACAACTGAAGACGGACGTTGTACAACTTCACCGGCTGCTATCTGATTAGCAACCGAATCTGGCAAAAGGTGTATAATATCATTCATGGATTTTAAAAGACAAAGAGTCCCTTAAGAAGAAAATACAGTATAAACACACATACAAAGAACAAGACTACCGCCACGCGGGACGATATGCGCTCACCATGCTCCTTGCGTCTTGAGAGATGAGCGCACTCTTTCGAGAATGCACCGCGAAGACGCTCCTTGTATGTCACCTCTTCAGGAGGCAACATCCCAAGCTCACGTTTGGCATTCTCAACTATCTTGTCAAGTTTCTCCTTACGTTCATCTACAAAAATATATTTATGTTCGAACCGTCGTGGCTCACGCATCTTGAAGAACCCCATACTTATTCATCCTTAAAGTCATCCAAAGTCGGCAATGGGACTTTCTCCCTCTTGACAATCTTCAGTTTCTGTCCATCGTTCTTGCCTCTCCAGACAAATATATCTTCCTTACTCGAAGGACGCACGTAATCGAACCATACAAAGTTATCCAGATAACGCTTATCGGCCGGGCGCTGATCCATCGGATAAAAAACACCTTTTGATTGTTTGGGAACCAGCACCTTATCCATCTGTCCCTCTTTAAGATAGCCTATTACACTGCCGGCAATGGTCGTATTCATACCCACGTATGCACTATCCTCATCCAATGGATAAAAAACGACCTCAACACTGCCAATCACCTGCATCTCGCCAAGTTTGCCATCATCGAAGAAGAATTTCATCTCCTGCCCTTTTATCTGGTTATAATTGACAGAATCCATTTCTTCTGCATAAAGGGTCTGGTTTATTATATTGACCCAGTCTATGGAGGTACTATCCATATATATCTTTATGACCTCACCCAATAGCTGGACACCTTCGTTCCACAAGATAGGGTCCTTATACATTGTCACACAAGTATCACGAGAATCAAAAACCAAAGAATCGCAAACTGCCTGCATTGTCGGGCTCCAGGCCTTTACCTTATTATATGCTTTGACTAGACGATACACCGAATCGGTATCAATATTGTATGATACTGCCCAAATTGTATCGGAGTGCATGAAAAGGGAATCCTTCTGCGAATAATCGACCACAACAGCACGGTCTGTAACATAAGCCGAATCAACCAGTTCATTGATGTACGCATAGTCACCTGTAAGCATATTGCGGTTTACAGTATCATTGTACACGATATTCCCGAAAGCCTCGCTATACCCTTGGGCTGAGTCGTAGAATATTGAATCGGCAACAACATTCTTCATTTCGTTGTAGAGGACAGAACGGTCCAGAAGGAATGCCCGGCGCAAGGAAGTATCATAGTTCCCACGCTCAGAATAGACCTCACTCTCGCCCGTATAAATATTCGTAGGGCCTACAATAGTAGCCATTTTATTCCCCGTATTGTAGTACAAAGTATCGGACAGCATACGGAATTGCGGGTTCTCAAGACTCACCTCATCGGTAAAGAGGGCCATTTTAGAACTTAGGTCATACTCTCCATAGAAAGAAGAAAGGACACTTTCCTCATCAGAGAGAATGCCGTAGTCAAAGAAATAGCCAAGGTTCTTATTTCTATCAAAGTCAAGGCTATCGGTTTCAAGAACAGTATTCTTGTCTATAAGCTTCACATTCCTCCTGACACGCGCCAGATTCGTATCACCATTATAGTCAAGGTAATCTCCATAAAGGAACAAGGTATCACCCTGCTCCATTCTTACATTACCGAAAGCTTGGAACGCATTCTTCTTCTGAAAATAATGGGCACTGTCACAGTACATGTACATGCTGTCACGACGGAAACGTACGTCACCTACAAGAATCCATGCATCAGGATTAATCTTTTCATCAAAACGTGTTACATCCGTATGGAGCATACGGATATAACTCTTCTTTTTTACAGAAGTGCTGTCACCGACAGCCTTATCTTGCGAAGATAAAGGCTGAGAGAAGAGCAATAGCATTATGACAAGAAAGATGTTTCCCATTCTTACTTCTCCTCATAGAATATCCAGCCCGGATATTTGAACTCACAATCACGGTTATCAGTGTTTATTCTCACATAAGTAACACGCTGTTTCTCCTTAATCCATTCCTGAATGCGCTCACTGCTAAGTTTAGCCTGATATATAGCTTTCAGCCTCTCATAATCGTCCTTGATAGTTGCTGTATGAGCCTCGATCTTGGATTTTACCTTAACAACAGCACAGACTGTCTTTCCATTATCAAGAAGCCATGTAAAAGGCTGCGACACCTCGCCAGGCTTCAAGCCATCGACCACACGTGCCACATCTGCCGGCAGTTCGTCAAGACCAAAGCGGGAAGATGCGTTCTGGCGATTATAGAGCACTCCATAATTATTGCGTGTGTCCTTGTCCTCCGAAAACATTGTCACAGCATCGTTAAAGCTTATTTCCCCGGCTTTTATTCCATTAGAGATTGAGTCAAGCCTAACCAGCATCTTCTTTATATTCTCGCTCGAACGGCGAGGGGTCTTGAGGATATGACGCACCTTGACACGGTCACCTCTCTTTTCAATCAGCTGTATGATATGGAATCCATATTCTGTCTCAACAATCTTAGAGACCTTGTTCGGATCTGTAAGATTAAAGGCTACTGCAGCGAATTCAGGCTGAAGTTGCGCCTTTCCCATAAAATCCAGTTCTCCTCCACGACGTGCCGAACCCGGATCCTCGGAATAGAGCAATGCCAAGGTAGAGAATGTTGTCTCCCCGCTCATTACTCTCTCTGTATAATCACGGAGTTCACTTTTCACACGGTCAATCTCCTCCTGTTCTATTGGCGGAACAAGAGTCAACACCTGAACTTCGTACTGCTCCTGTATAAAAGGCAGGCTGTCTGCCGGCAATGAATCCACGAAACGGCGTACAAGAGCCGGAGAAACTTTTATCTCACCGACAATCTTGTTCTGCATAGCGTCCATCATCTGCATATTATACAACTGTTCGCGATACATGTCACGGATTTCAGCTGAGTTCATGTTGAAATACTCCTCAAGCTTCTCCTTGGAACCAATCTTCTGCGTCACGTAATCCATTTGGGCATCAACTTCACGCATAACCTGATTCTCATCAATTTCAATACTGTCAAGTGCTGCCTGATGCAAGAAAAGCTTCTGTACCGCCAAATCTTCACCGACAACACAATACGGTTCACCTTCAAATTGACGACCGGTACTTTGCCAGTAACGTATCGACTCCTCAATATTGGAACGCAAGATACACTTGTCGCCAACAACCCATTCGACACGGTCTATCACATTATCCTGAGCAAACGAGTTTACAGCAATCAACGCCATAAAGGAACATAATGTTCCTAGAATATATTTCCTTATCATAATCTTATCAAGCCTTTCAAGGCCTATTAGCATTTATATATTCAACACTGTTATTCTGAATAGCTTCATTATACAGTGCATTTTTCTTCTCCTTAATAAAATTCGCCATTTTTGAATTCAACAGCAGCTCCTTAATTTCGGACGATACCATTTCGATTGGCTTAGAGTCACCTTCAACAATCAAAGTATCAGCACTGATGAAATATACATAAGCATTATCTTTGAATTCGATAGTGCTTTTACGCAAGATACGCTCCTGCAACTGAGACTCCGTCAACGGGGTTCTTGCCGCAACGACCGCAACAGGTTGCCAATCATCAAAGAAACATTCAAAGACAGCGTTCTTGCCAAGACAGTATTTTTCTATCTTCTCAAGATCTTCTTCGGTCTTGCCGATGCACCACATACGCAATTCGTTCAAACGAGGGGAGCCCTGGGGTACTTTAAGGAAGTAACCTTTCATAACCGATTCCTCAGCATCGAACATAGAACTATTCCTTTTATAGAAATCTGCTATCTCATCATCGCTCAACGAAGGTTCAAGCTGCTGCACAACCAGTTTCTCCTGATAATCATTCAAAATCAGATTACGCCGGTACATCTCAACCCGCCTTTCTATTTCACTGTCCGAAGCCACATTTTCCTGCGCCTTATTATAGAAAAGCGTTTCCACTATCCATTTCTTAATATACGCGTCTGCATATGCAGTACTGTCTCCTCCGTTACCATTGACGGCATACATCAGGTCAACTTCATCCTTATATAGATACGCACCGTCGATTCCAGCCAAAGGGACACGCCCCTTATGAGGATCTCCAGACTGGCATGCAGCACATAGCACCACAACCAGAACAGCAACAGTCAAGCACATTCTTCCGTAACGGCAAACATTCATACAGGAATAATTTTGACAAAGGTACAGAATAAACACCTTTATTCGTGATTATTAACAGTTTTTAGTACCTCTTTGTCAATATATATATCATATTTCTTGCGCAATGACTTCACCCACTTCTCTTCAAGGAACTTCTGATAATCATTGACCACCACCCCTTTGACGTCCTTATATGTTTCAGGATTGGCTATAATCTCACCGGCAACATCAACAAGCAAGAAGCCTGGACGCATTTTGCCTCCATCGCCCTGAGAAAATGCAAGTTTATCAACCCATGCATTGTCACCGACAGCAAAAACACCTACCTCGACACGAGCCGCACGAATAGAATCTTTTGACAAGCCCTTTTCCAGAAGGGATTTATACTCATCAGCAGGCTTTCCGTCAACTATCAACTTTATGCTGTCCATATTTTCCTTTGAATTGGCAAATATCACAGCACCACGGAAACGAGGTGTGTCAAACTTGTATTTCTTCTTGTTCTTCTTAAAGAACTTCTTTATGCCGGCCTCATCAGCCGAAGCCTTGTTCCACACCTGACTGGTTGAAACAGCAAAGAAAAGCAGTCCCTCATAATACTCACGCATAAGATTTCCGAATTCCGGATACGTAACCTCAAGAAGGCTGTCCTCGCGTGCCAGAGCCTCTTCGGGCGTAATGTTGCCGCCGAACTTCACCGCCAGTTCCATACCTTTCTTGAGGCGTGCCTGTTGACGTATATTGTTCTGTTCAAGCATCTTTATTATAGCAGGCTTATACTCCTCAAAAGAGCCGAACGGACGAGTGGATATACGCTTTGCCACATGATAGCCTACCGGAGACTCAAAAGGAACAGAATATTCCCCGTCAGCGAGAGCAAAGGCAACATTCTCAAATTCGGCGTAAACCTGACCTTTTATAATCTCAAAAGGCTCTACAGAACGGGGCTGGAGCTTGAAATACCCTGCAATATCCGCAAGACTCTTGCCTTCCTTCACCATTGCATACGCAGAGTCTGCCTGCGCCTTGGCAAGTTCAACCGCAGCCTTTTCTGCTTTCTGCTTTACCGGGAAGAAGAGATGCGCCATCTTAACAAATCCGTCCTTGCCGATTGTAGCTGAGTCATTAGCATAGATACGGTATGCTTCGTTTTCAATAAAGGCATCATCAATAAGATAACTTTCAGCAAGTTGGCTACGGTCTCTCATGAACTCCTCCTTTAAGGACGACAGCGTATCGTACCTTAAAGCTTTAGCTTCCTCTACCTTAAGCTTGAAATCGACATACATAGGCAGATACTCTTCTGCACTCTGCTCGTTACCGCTGAGATTGCCGTTATTCTTGTTGAATGCATATTCAAACTCCGAACGGCGGACCTCATTCCCGTTTATTCTCATCAATACCGGGTCGGTAACCTGGGCTATAGCCGAAGAAACCGCCAATAAAGCCAACACTATAAGACTGTTATATCGCATATTAAATATCTGTTTTATTCGGGACGGCTATAGTTAGGAGCCTCACTTGTTATTGAGACATCATGCGGATGGCTCTCCAGAACACCGGCATTCGTTATACGCACGAACTTGGCATCGTGAAGTGCTACGATATCCTTAGCTCCGCAATAGCCCATACCAGAACGCAGACCGCCTACAAGCTGATAAATCACCTCGAACAGAGTTCCCTTATATGGCACACGCGCTGCAATACCCTCTGGAACCAACTTCTTCTTGTCGGCAGTATCGGCCTGGAAATAACGGTCCTTTGAGCCATTCTCCATAGCCTCAAGGGAGCCCATGCCACGATATGACTTGAACTTGCGTCCATTGAATATTATAGTATCGCCAGGAGACTCCTCTGTACCGGCTACAAGAGAACCTATCATAACGCTGTAACCGCCGGCGGCTAAAGCCTTCACCACATCACCGGAGTAACGGAGACCGCCATCGGCAATCAAAGGCACACCTGTACCTTCAAGAGCCTTTGCCACGTCATACACAGCAGAAAGCTGCGGAACACCTACACCGGCAACAACACGTGTGGTACATATAGAACCGGGGCCGATTCCAACTTTTACAGCATCAGCTCCAGCCTCTGCAAGCATCTTTGCAGCCTCGCCTGTCGCTACGTTTCCTACAACGATATCGATATTTGGGAAAGCAGCCTTAGCTTCCTTGAGTTTCTTTACGACACCGGCAGAATGACCATGAGCCGTATCAATGATAATTGCATCGACACCTGCATCTACAAGAGCCTTTATACGGTCCATCGCATCTACTGTTACTCCTACGCCTGCAGCGACACGCAGACGGCCTTTGCTGTCCTTACATGCCATCGGCTTGTCCTTGGCTTTGGTTATATCCTTGTATGTTATGAGACCGACAAGCTTGCCCTCTGAGTCTGTTACAGGGAGCTTTTCAATCTTGTTTTCACGCAGAATCTTCGCAGCCGATTCCATATCGGTCTTCTGATGTGTAACCACAAGGTTCTCGGCAGCAGTCATCACCTCGCACACCGGACGCGACATATTGGTTTCAAAACGCAAGTCACGGTTTGTAACGATACCGACAAGTTTCTTCTCTTCGTCAACTACAGGAATACCGCCGATGTGGTATTCAGCCATTATGTCAAGAGCATCCTTGACTGTTGACTGTGCCAGAATTGTAACCGGATCGTATATCATGCCGTTCTCGGCACGCTTTACAATAGCGACCTGATGTGCCTGCTCTGCAATGGACATATTCTTATGAATGACACCGATACCTCCTTCACGCGCAATGGCAATGGCCATCTTTGCCTCTGTAACAGTATCCATGGCTGCTGTCACGAACGGGACATTCAAATCAATATTCCTTGAAAACTTAGTCTTCAACGAAACCTCTTTAGGAAGAACCTCCGAATATGCTGGTACAAGCAGCACGTCATCGTAGGTAAGACCATCCATTACAATTTTCTCTTTAATAAAATCATTCATAAGATATAGTATTTATTTCTTTTCATTCATTATATCAGTTTCCCATCTCCGAGATGAACTTCACTCTTACAAGACGTATTTCCTCCTCGCTGTACTCACCTCCAAGTTCCTCTATAGCCACATCGATGTTGTCTGTATCGGAGTTCTTGAAATAGTCATATATTTCGGTCAAATTCTCCTCATCAAGAATCTCTTCAAGGAAATAGTCTATATTCAGTTTTGTTCCGGAATAGACGATAGATTCGACATCATCGAGCAGTTCGTCAAACTCGACTCCTTTGCTTATGGCGAGGTCGTCCAATGCAACCTTACGGTCTATTGCATTTATAATCGCGACCTTCAGTTTCGATTTGTTCGCGACAGTACGTATGCGTATATCTTCGGGGCGGTCAATCTCATTCTCTTCGCAATGACGCTTTATCAAGGCGCAGAACTCCTCACCGTATCTTTTTGCCTTGCCCTCACCAACGCCGGGAATATTCTTCAGTTCATCAATGGTAATAGGATATGTCGTAGCCATCGCCTCTAACGATGGGTCCTGGAATATCACGTATGGCGGAAGCTCAAGCTGTTTCGAAAGCTTCTTTCTCAAATTCTTGAGCATTGCATAAAGTTCGGGATCGACAGCAAATGTGCTTGATGTCTGCACAACAGTCTCCTCTTCATCAAAATCACGGTCCTCAACAATCTTGAAAGATACCGGTTTCTCCAAAAAAGACTTTCCCTGTTTTGTTATTTTCAACAAGCCGTAATTCTCGACATCCTTGTCAAGGTAACCGGCTATGAGAGCCTGACGTATTACCGCGTTCCAGCGTTTTACATCCTCATCATCGCCGCAACCGAAACAATCCAGTTCGTCATGCTTATGCGAAAGTATATCGGCAGTTTCCTTACCCATCAGAACATCAATCACATAATCAGTCTTGAAATTCTCTTTTAGAGCCTGGACTGTTTCCAACACAGCCTCAAGCAGTTCCTTTGCCTCAACCTGTTTCTTAGGTGACTGGCAATTGTCACAGTTTCCACAATTCTCCACGTCGTAATTCTCACCAAAATAATGTAACAATAATTTTCTTCGGCACACCGAAGACTCGGCATATGCCGTAGTCTCATGCAGCAGTTGTCTGCCTATATACTGCTCGGCAAGCGGTTTCCCTTCGAGGAACTTCTCCAACTTCTGCAAATCCTTGTTATTGTAAAAGGCAATGCACAAGCCCTCTCCGCCATCACGGCCGGCACGGCCGGTTTCCTGATAGTAACCCTCCAGGCTCTTTGGGATATCATAATGTATTACATACCTTACATCCGGCTTGTCTATGCCCATACCGAATGCTATTGTAGCTACAATGACATCTATTTTCTCCATAATGAAGTCGTCTTGAGTCTGCGACCTCACTGCAGAGTCCATTCCTGCATGATAGGCCTTGGCTGATATCTCGTTCGTCTGCAGAATCTCAGCAAGTTCTTCCACTTTCTTGCGGCTTAAGCAATATATGATTCCGGACTTACCAGGATTGGACTTGATGAATTTTATTATATCCTTGTCAACATCCTTTGTCTTGGGCCGTACTTCATAATAAAGGTTCGGTCTGTTGAACGAAGACTTGAAATCGGGTGCCCCCTGTATTCCAAGGTTCTTCTTTATGTCATCGCGTACCTTTGTCGTAGCCGTAGCTGTAAGTGCAATGACAGGCGCCTTTCCCAACTCATTTATTATAGGCCTGATACGACGGTACTCCGGACGGAAATCATGTCCCCATTCCGATATGCAATGAGCCTCATCAATCGCATAGAATGAGATCTTGACACTTTTAAGGAACTCCACATTCTCGTCTTTTGTCAAAGACTCAGGAGCGACATATAGCAATTTAGTCTTGCCCGAAAGCACGTCGGCCTTGACCTCCTCAACCGCCTGTTTTGTAAGTGACGAGTTGAGGAAATGTGCGACCCCATCCTCTTCATTGAGGTTTCTTATAGCATCGACCTGATTCTTCATCAACGCTATAAGGGGAGATATCACTATAGCTGTACCATCCATGACAAGCGATGGCAGCTGGTAACACAAGGACTTACCTCCACCCGTAGGCATCAGGACAAAAGCATCATTGCCTGCCAGCAAGTTTCTGATGACAGCCTCCTGATCCCCCTTGAACGTATCAAAACCGAAATTCTCTTTAAGAACCTCCGTCAAATTGCGCATCTTCGTCATTTTACAATATGCCTATTTGCAAACAAAGTTATAAATATATCAATGAAACGTGCAATTTTTTTCAAAGATATTTTCATAAATGTTGTAAAAAGAGAAGAACCCCAAAAACAATTTACACAAATCCTCCCCTTGTAATGCAAGAGGAGGATTCATATATACCCTTGTTCAGACCTTATAATTGACCCAGAGCAGCACTTTTATCTATCTGTTTTTTTGCGTATGACTTTGTCACCTTGCAACTCTTGACACCGCTGGACGGCACTTCGAACATCTTTTCCATCATAATTGTCTCCACAATAGAACGCAAACCTCGAGCGCCGAGCTTATACTCCATAGCTGTATCTACAATATATTCAAGGGCATCGTCATCAAATGAGAGTACAACACCGTCCATCTCCATAAGCTTTACATACTGCCTGATTATCGAATTCTTAGGCTCAGTAAGGATATTACGGAGTGCCTTCCGGTCAAGAGGACGCAAAGCCGTGAGTATAGGCAGACGGCCCACAATTTCCGGAATGAGCCCGAACGAGCGCAAATCCTGAGGAGTTATATAACGCATCATATCACTCTTGTCAACCTGCTTGCTGTTCTGCACCGAATCATAGCCCACGACATGAGTATTAAGCCTTTGGGCAATCTTCTTCTCGATACCGTCAAAGGCACCGCCGCAGATGAACAGTATATGCTTGGTATTTACCGGAATCATCTTCTGTTCGGGATGCTTGCGCCCACCCTGAGGAGGCACATTCACCACAGAACCCTCAAGCAGTTTCAGCAAACCCTGCTGCACGCCCTCGCCGCTCACATCACGCGTTATCGAAGGATTGTCGCCCTTGCGTGCAATCTTGTCAATCTCATCGATGAAGACAATGCCGCGTTCAGCCTCCTCCACGTTGTAGTCGGCAACCTGAAGAAGACGGGTAAGAATACTCTCGATATCCTCACCTACATAGCCGGCCTGAGTAAGCACCGTAGCATCGACAATAGTAAAGGGCACTTTAAGCAATCGTGCGATTGTACGCGCCAGAAGAGTCTTTCCCGTACCGGTACTGCCCACCATTATTATATTGCTCTTCTCTATCTCCACATCCTCGCATGCGTCACGCTGCATCAGACGCTTGTAATGATTGTACACCGACACCGCAAGCGCACATTTGGCCTCATCCTGACCTATGACGTAGCCATCAAGGAACTCCTTTATTTCCTTAGGTTTAGGAAGTTCGTCCATCCGGAAGTCGCTTTTAGGCAGCATAGCCTCTTCACGCAAAATCGCGTGGGCCTGCTCTACACAATCGTTGCATATATAACCGGTCATGCCGGTCATAAGCAACCCTACATTATCTTCAGTCCTTCCGCAGAAGCTGCAACGTTTTTTCCCCTTTTCTGCCATCCGATTACTTCTTGCGTATCAGAACACGGTCAATCATGCCATACTCCTGAGCTTCAGAAGCAGTCATCCAGTAGTCACGGTCGCTATCGGCCCACACCTTGTCAAAAGGCTGTTTGCTGTGATCTGAAATTATTGTATAAAGTTCCTTCTTCAGCTTCTGTATCTCACGTGCAGTTATCTCAATGTCACTTGCCTGACCCTGCACACCGCCCAGAGGCTGGTGTATCATAACACGGCTATGCGTAAGAGCCGAGCGTTTGCCCTCGGTACCGGCAACAAGCAGAACCGCAGCCATGCTTGCAGCCATGCCGGTACAGATTGTTGCCACATCACTGCTTATGAACTGCATAGTATCATATATACCCAGACCGGCATAAACCGAACCGCCGGGAGAATTTATATATATTGAAATATCCTTGCCGCTATCTACAGAATCAAGATAAAGCAGCTGCGCCTGAAGCGTATTGGCAGTATAATCGTCTATCTGGGTTCCCAGAAAGATGATTCTGTCCATCATAAGTCTTGAGAACACGTCCATCTGCGTTACGTTGAGCTGACGTTCTTCCAGAATATAAGGGTTAAGATACTGCGACTGAGCCTTTATCACATCATCAAGCACCATGCTGTTAATGCCGAGGTGCTTGGTAGCATACTTCTTGAAATCATCTCTCTCCATACAACTCTCTTTTTATACTTATTATATACTTAATAATTGAAAAACCGTTCTGGTTCATTTGCAAAGAAATGAGCCAGAACGTGTTCTATGTCAACAACAATCAGGCGTTCTCAGAAACCTTCTTGTTGAAATCCTCTACAGAAACCTTCTCCTCTTCGAGAGTCACTGCACCCTTGATTGCAGCGATGAGCTTCACGTCAACTGCACGGTTAATTAGAGCCTCGCGTGTCTTGTCCTGCTTAAGCATCTCCTTTGCATAGTTCTCAAGAAGGTCATCAGGCACGTTTGCCATGCCATACTGGGCAAACTGGTCACGTGTAGCGTCCTTAGCTACAGAAAGCACGTCGTTATCGTCAACCTTAACCTCATATTTTCTTGCAAGCTGCTCCTTGATAAGATGCCATGTAAGTTCTGTAAGGCTCTTCTGGAAATCCTCCTCGCTGACAGCCTCAGCACCCTCAGCCTTGTTTGTATCCATGATACGGCGGAGGATAGACTCGTTGAACTCAAGCTTGCCGACCTTCTCCATGAGGTACTTGCGTACATCCATAAGAAGCTTGTAGTCGCTCTCAACCTCGAAGCGGGCCTCGAACTGCTCGGAAATCTTTGCACGAAACTCCTCTTCACTCTTGACAGCATCCTTGCCGAAAGCAGCATCGAACACATTCTGGTTCAACTCGCTTGCAACGAAACGTGTAATTTCGGCAACAGTGAAAGTAAACTCGCCGTTATGGGCAGCAACCTCTCCCTTCTCAACCTTGAGGAGAGATGCAAGCTCAGCCTCATTTCCGTCAAAAGCAACAGATGGGTTGAATGTAACCACATCGTTCACCTTTACACCTGCGAAAAGAGCCTTCTGCTCATCGTTCTTCATGTATGACGGCATCATTACAGCCTCGCGCACTACTATGCCATCCTCAACAGACTCGGCAAGAGTACCCTTGAGCATGTCGCCGTTCTCGTAAGAATCAACCTGCTTGTACTCGCCGCAACGCTGTGCATAAGCATTCACCTGACCCTGAATCATCTCATCGGTAGGCTGTATTCTGTAGTATGCAAGCTTGTCGTTCTTGTCGAGCACCGCATCGAACTTAGGAGCAAGGGCAATCTCGAATTCGAAAGTAAACTCCTTATCCTCGACCATATTGATGTTAGCCTGCTGCTCCTCGATAGGAAGAGGCTCACCGAGCATATCCACCTTATTTTCTCTGATGTACTCGAAAATCTTTGTCTGCAGAAGCTTGTTTATCTCCTCAGCCTTTACAGCTGTACCGTACTGCTTCTTGATAAGGCCCATAGGCACCATGCCAGGACGGAAACCCGGAATGTTTGCTTTTTGACGGAAGTTCTTCAACTGCTTCTCTACCAAAGCCGAATAATCTGCCTCCTGAATGTTTACAGAGAGGATTGCGCTTGTAGCGTCCTGATTCTTAAGTGTAAATTCCATTATAAAATATTTTAATAATTTCTTTGAAAAACGCATTGCATAGCAATGCATGCCCCGCCGAGGCATAGTATATACCTAATTTAAGGCCTGCAAAAATACAACAAATCGAACACAAAATCAAGCAAAAACCGATTTTGTTGAGAACTTGGCAAATGATTCGTCGCTGTTGAATGGGAGTTTGCAGCAAAAAGCAAGCAGCAACTGATGGTTACAGTCCTGCTCAATCATTTATCTGGAACTCTCGCTTGCGCAGCACGAAGTCACGCCCAAGATACTTCTCACGTACGACCTTGTTTTCGGCAAGCACCTCCGGAGTTCCCTCAAAGAGAATTCTTCCCTCGAAAAGCAGATATGCACGGTCGGTGATGCTCAGTGTCTCCTGTACGTTATGGTCGGTAATAAGAATACCGATATTCTTGTCCTTGAGTTTCCACACGATATACTGGATATCCTCTACTGCAATAGGATCGACGCCGGCAAACGGCTCGTCAAGCATGATAAACTTCGGGTCTATGGCAAGGCAACGTGCGATCTCCGTACGGCGACGTTCTCCGCCCGACAGACGATCGCCGAGATTCTTGCGCACCTTCTGCAAACGGAATTCCTCTATAAGGCTCTCCAGTTTCTCTTTCTGATACTCTTTAGGCTTGCCTGTAAGCTCAAGCACTGCAGCAATATTATCCTCGACGCTCAATTTGCGGAACACGCTTGCCTCTTGGGCCAAATATCCGATACCGGCACGCGCACGCTTATAAACAGGAAAATCAGTTATCTCCTCTTCATTAAGGAATATACGTCCGTCATTCGGCACGACAAGACCGGTCGTCATGTAGAACGATGTTGTCTTTCCGGCACCATTTGGGCCGAGCAAGCCAACAATTTCCCCTTGCTTCACATTGAACGACACATTGTTCACCACAGTGCGTTTTCCGTACCTTTTCACCAAGTTCTCAGTACGCAACACCATCTGCTCCTCAAAGCCGGCATCAATTCCCTTATTTACAGCATCCATAGCCAAAAAGAATAAATTTCAATGTACGAAGATAGTATATTTTTGCTTTACCTACAAGAAATTGCATCAGTCTTATATCCATCCGAGATCTTATGTGAACTTTATATTCAAATTTAACACTCTTAGTATTCAAATTTTATTAATTTTGCAAATTGGATTGACAAAACTCCGGAACAGACAACCATAAACCCAACAGACAACAGAAGTGTTAAACCAGTAATCTAAAAGCTGAAAAACAAAAGACAATGATTCTTGCAAGTTCTATCAAAAGCTTTGGAAGCTACCTGATGTTGATGAGACGTGTACTGTCGCGCCCACAGAGGTGGAGTGTCTTTTTCCGCCAGACATTGCACGAGATCTATCAGTTGGGAATGAATTCTATTCCTATCGTTCTCCTTATCTCATTCTTTATCGGCGCTGTCATATGCATTCAGATGAAGTTGAATGTCGAAAGTCCCTGGATGCCTAAATTCGTCGTAGGATACGCCACAAGAGAAATCCTGTTATTGGAGTTCTCCTCATCGATAATGTGCCTTATACTTTCGGGAAAGGTCGGGTCAAACATTACATCGGAAATTGGCACCATGCGCGTGACACAACAGATAGACGCCCTAGAGATAATGGGTGTGAATTCTGCGAATTTCCTTATTCTGCCAAAGATAACCGCACTTGTATCGATGATGCCGATACTGGTAACATTCAGCATAACAGCCGGAATAGCCGGAGCATACGCTATTGGAGAATTTACAGGAATTATCACAGCCGAGGACCTTACTACCGGACTACAGCACGAGTTCAGACAATGGTATATATGGTGCAGCATAATAAAGTCACTTGCATTCGCATTCATAATCACATCGGTAGCCTCGTTCTACGGATACAGGGTCACCGGCGGTTCGATTGAGGTAGGGCAGGCAAGTACCAACGCCGTTGTAAGCTGCAGCGTGCTGATTCTCTTTTCCGACATAGTACTAACCCAATTGTTAATGCAATGATAGAGGTAATTTCTGTTTGCAAGGAGTTCAATGGGCAGCAGGTGCTCAAGGACATCACTGCCACGTTCCAGAACGGGAAGGCAAATCTCATCATAGGCCAGAGCGGTGCAGGAAAGACCGTACTTCTCAAATGTATAGTAGGACTTTTCACTCCCGAAGAGGGCAAAGTCCTTTACGACGGACGTGACATCTCGGCAATGGGCAAGAAAGAGACATTGAAACTTCGCCAGGAGATAGGCATGCTGTTCCAGAACTCAGCCCTATTCGACTCCATGAGCGTACTGGAGAATGTAATGTTCCCTCTTGACATGTTCTCAGCCATGAGTTATAATGAACGTAGGGAGCGTGCAAGATTCTGCCTTGACAGGGTCGGACTGATTGAAGCCCAGTACAAGAACCCGGACGAGCTTTCCGGGGGCATGCAGAAACGCGCTGCGATAGCACGGGCCATATCCCTTGGACCGAGATACCTTTTCTGCGACGAACCGAACTCCGGACTGGACCCTCAGACATCATTGAAGATCGATGAACTTATTCATGACATAACAAAAGATTTCGGCATTACTACTATTGTCAACACCCACGACATGAATTCAGTAATGGGAATTGGCGACCATGTGCTTTTCCTTTCCAGCGGAAAACTCGAATGGGAAGGCAACAAAGACAACATCCTCAATTCGAATAACGAAATCCTGAACAACTTCCTATTCTCTTCGGACCTTGTAAAGAAAGTAAAAGAAATGGGAACAAGATAAATGCATACTTTTATTAATATATATGTATGTATTCTATTGTTATTACATTATTTTAGCTATCTTTGCGAATAATAACATTTGTAAACATTTTTGTTCAACCTAATATTTTTAAGAAAATGGAAAATAAAAGTAAACTGAACTATGTACTTATGCTTCTTGGTCTATGCCTAGGCACTGTTACTATGATTCCGGAGTTTTCTTTAAGCCTCTTCGACTTCAGTGCAACAGTTTGTAAAATTGGAGCTATCGTACTTATTGTCATGTCACTTGTAAAGCAGAACAACGAGTGGCAGAACGGAAAACCGACAGCATTTGTAGCATTGTCTATAACTACTGCCGTACTAGCCTTTATCTCAATTATAACCACATTATTCGGTGTTATAAGCTGGATTGGCACCATTGTCGGCATCATCTCTATAGTTATGGCGCGCAAGGCATACAATGCAGAGTGGAACAACGCAGCAACAGCTCCTATTGTAACAATAGCATGTGCTACAGTAGTTGCATTCTATGAAGTAATCAACGACGACGCTGTTCTTATGAACATTGCAGCAATAGTTGCCTATGTATTAATCCTCATGAATGCTCCAAAGACTGGCATAGAGGCACTAGGCAAGCTCAAGATTGCTGCAATCCTCGGTATCGTAACATCTGTTCTCTACATGATTAAGATAGCAGGCATCGTTGCATGGATTCCTTACCTTGTATTCGTTGTTTTCGTACTCCTCGCATTCATGAACTACAAGAAGGCTGTTCCCGCAGCAAATCTGCTATTCATCGGTTCTATCGTGCTTGTTGTAGAGGAAGTATTCGACTTTATCCCAGGTGTTGACTTCTTTGTTTGCCCGGTACTTGCCCTTGCAACAATCGCATTGAGCATCGTTGGCTGGGTTAAGGTCATCACAGAAATGGAGAAAGCATAAAATCAATAAAATAGAATTAAAAAAAGGATTCCATGCGGAATCCTTTTTTTAATTCTATTTTGTAGCGTCATTTCTGACGAATAAATATATTAGGATAAAGGAATTGGCCTAAACTCCGTTACGGCCTATTTCCATGAACATATTTATTTCTGACGAATAAATATATTAGGATAAAGAAATTGGCCTAACTACGTTACGGCCTATTTCCATGAATATATTTATTTCTGACGAATAAATATATTAGGATAAAGGAATTGGCCTAACTACGTTACGGCCTATTTCCATGAATATATTTATTTCTGACGAATAAATATATTAGGCTAAAGAAATTGGCCTAACTACGTTACGGCCTATTTCCATGAATATATTTATTTTTGACGAATAAATATATTCATCGGCACTCCGTGGAAATTCCATTTGGAGCGGATTTTGTTTTCCAGGAAACGTTTGTAGGGTTCCTTTACGTACTGCGGCAGGTTCGCAAAGAAGAGGAACGACGGCACGCGTGTCTCATGCAACTGCATGCAATACTTTATCTTTATATATTTGCCCTTTATTGATGGCGGCGGATAGGCCTCGATAAGCGGCAGCATCTCCTCATTGAACTTGGCTGTAGAAATCTTTGTCTTTGAATTCAGATAGACCTCCTTTGCAGTTTCAAGAACCTTGAACACACGCTGTTTTGTAACAGCCGAGGTAAATATTATCGGGAAATCGACAAACGGTGCCACACGCTCCCTGATAGCATTCTCGAAGAACTTCTGCACCTTCTCGCTGCGGTCCTCAACCAAATCCCACTTGTTCACTACTACAACAAGGCTCTTCTGGTTGCGTTGTATAATAGAGAAGATGTTAAGGTCCTGAGACTCTATTCCACGTGTCGCATCAATCATCAGAATGCAGACGTCGCTATTCTCTATGGCACGAATCGAACGAAGTACCGAGTAGTATTCAATATCCTCAGTAACCTTGCCCTTCTTGCGTATTCCGGCCGTATCTACGAGATAGAAGTCGAAGCCGAACTTGGTATATCGTGTAAGGATTGAATCGCGGGTTGTACCGGCAATGTTTGTCACGATATTCCTCTCCTCACCCAGGAAGACATTGATTATAGAGCTCTTTCCGGCATTGGGACGGCCCACAACGGCAAAACGCGGTATATTGTCTTCGGGAGCCTCTTCGGCATCCTTGGTAAAATTCGATATTATCACGTCGAGCAGGTCACCTGTTCCGCTTCCGTTTGCAGCCGACACGCAATGCATGTCACCCAGACCCATGCTGTAGAACTCCGCAGTGGCATACTGCATCTCATACGTATCGACCTTGTTGGCAACAACCAGCACCGGCTTCTTCGCACGGCGTAGCATGGATGCCATCTCCATGTCGAGGTCCGTGAGCCCGTTCATCGCATCAACGACAAAGAGTATCACATCGGCCTCTTCGAGGGCCAGTGTCACCTGATCGCATATAGCCTCCTCAAACACATCGTCCGAGTTGCGTACCCAACCGCCTGTATCTACAAGCGAGAATTCCTTTCCGCACCACTGGCAACGGCCGTACTGACGGTCGCGTGTAGTGCCCGCCTCATCAGATATAATAGCCTGCTTGGTTTCAGTCAGGCGGTTAAAAAGAGTCGATTTGCCCACATTGGGACGACCCACGATTGCTACCAAATTTCCCATACGTCATTCCTCCCTTAACTACGAAAGAGATATGCCGGCACACAGCCTGCCCTATCAATCTTTCTGGTCGTATCCGAAACGGCGCAGCTGCTTGTCGCTGTTGCGCCAGTCCTTATCGACCTTTACATAAATTTCCAAAAATATCTTCTTCCCGAAGAACTTCTCCAGTTCGCGGCGCGCATCTGTAGCCACACGCTTCAGCGCAGCACCCTCGTGACCGATAATAATGCCCTTCTGCGAATCGCGCTCTACATAGATGAGAGCCTTTATGTATATGCTGCCCTCCTTCTCCTTGAAGTACTCCACAGCAGCCTCACACACATAAGGTATCTCCTTATCGTAATGGAGCAGTATTTTCTCCCTTATAATCTCCGTTACAAAGAAGCGTGCAGGCTTGTCGGTAAGCTGGTCCTTGTCGAAGTACGGCGGCGACGGAGGCAGAAGCTCCATTATGCGCTTCATCACTACATCGACGTTGAACTTCGCGATTGCCGATATCGGCAGTATCTCAGCTTCGGGCAGAAGCTCATGCCACTGCTCAACCTTCTTTACCAGCTCCTCCTGGTTGCCCAAGTCTATCTTATTGATGAGGACAAGAATGGGAACATCAAGCTTGCGCACCTCGTCTATGAACTCGCTGTTCTTTTCGGGGCTCTCGATCATGTCGGTGACATACAGCAGCACGTCAGCATCGCGCAACGCACTGCGCGAGAAGCGCAACATAGCCTCCTGAAGCTTGTAGTTAGGCTTCAACACACCCGGAGTATCGGAGAACACAATCTGCGCATCATCGGTATTCAGGATACCCATGATACGGTGACGTGTTGTCTGAGCCTTGAATGTAGCAATGGAGATACGCTCCCCCACCAACAGATTCATCAGTGTCGATTTACCCACATTGGGATTACCCACTATGTTTACGAAACCTGCTTTATGCATATATCAGTCTATAAGCGAAAAAAACGCACCCATAACTACATCATAGGCGCGTTTTATTTCAAACATAAAACCACCCGCAGAGGCCCGATGCCTTTGCGGAAGAACATTCTTTAGACAGCAGCCTCCTTCTCGATAGCAAGCTTGCCTCTGTAATAACCGCACGCACCGCATACAGTGTGATATACGTGCCACTCTCCACAGTTAGGGCAGATTGCCAATGTAGGAGCTACTGCCTTGTCATGAGTTCTTCTCTTGGCAGTTCTAGTCTTTGATTGTCTTCTTTTAGGATGTGCCATTTTTCTAACTTTTTAATTATCTTCTTCAATTTGTATATTCTTCAAACCAGCCCAACGCGGGTCAATTTCCTGTGCATCCGCCTCGTCTGCATCACTTGCACCGACCGAATGCTTGTTGAGCCTGCCGGTCATCTCCTGATTACACTTGCCGGGAGCATGCACCCTCTTCATAGGCAAGGCCAGAGCAATGAACTCATACAGATACCAGGCAATATTCAAGTCACCGTCCTGTTCAGGAACTATGACAATATCGCCATCGTCGGCATACTCATCACCCAACTTCACTCTCAGGCTGTTCTCCGTACTCACCTCAATCTCAAGATCATCGAGGCATCGGTCACACGGAACAACCACCATACCGTTCAAGACAAAAGAGAAATCAAAGACATCCCTTCCTTTCTTAACTGTTACTACAGCCTTAACGGCACCCTTCTGAAACTCCTCGCCATCAATGTCACCGAAGAAAGCGTTGTCGAGGTCAAATTCCATTTCAAGAGTGGCAGTCTTCAATCCTTTAAGGTCAACATTATACTTGTCAAAACGTCCCATCGCTTCATTAAAATCATCAAATTCAACAATATAACCCTAAAAAATCACTGTCTAAAACCCACACTATGCGATTTTAGGTCACAAAGATAGTAATAAAATTCTTTAGAAACACCTAAAACAATAAAAAACTTTAAGAAGCAGTTTGAATTTAGGTAATAATCAACATAAATAACCGTTCCCCCTTGAGGAGGAGCCAACACAAAATGACTGAAGAGTTGAAAAACAACGGCAAGAGTACAGCACTGGGAATAATTAAATTTACAGCCTATTTTTTCAGTTCAATGCGGAATGTAGTACCCTTTCCGGGAGCCGAACTCTTTACATATATCCTACCCTTATGATACTCCTGCATGATGCGCTTTGCAAGAGAGAGCCCCAAGCCCCAACCCCGTTTCTTTGTTGTAAAGCCGGGCTCGAACACACGCTTGTGCTGCGACTTAGGCAACCCCTTGCCGGTATCACACACATCGACAAACGCCTTGTCATCGTTCTGCGTGACAGTGACAGTTATTGTACCGGCACCGTTCATCGCATCTATGGAGTTCTTGCACAAGTTCTCTATCACCCACTCTATAAGAGGTGCATTCACACGCACCAGCAGAGGACGTTTAGGATAGTTCGCTTCGTATATCACATTCGAAGGGCTACGATGCTTAACATACTCCACAGCACGCTCCACTACAGCTACGAGGTCTTCCGACGCAGGCTCAGGCTTAGAGCCAATCTTGGAGAAACGCTCGGCAACCATTTGCAGACGGGCCACATCGCGCTCCATTTCGGGCAGAAGCTCATCATCGGGATACTTCTCCTTAAGAACCGTAGTCCACGCCATGAGGGAAGAAATAGGCGTACCCAGCTGATGCGCAGTCTCCTTAGAGAGGCCCACCCACACCCTGTTCTGTTCGGCACGCTTCGAAGAGAGAATAGCCACGAAACAGATGACAAAGAAAAGAAGCACCACTGTCAGCTGCACATAAGGATAATAGGAGAGCTGGGTCAGAATCATCGAGTCGTCGTAGCATGCATACTGCTCGCCCCACTCGCCCATAGGTACCGGAATCACACGCCCTCCACGGCGCATGTCGGCCACACGCTCCATGAGCACAGCCAAAGTATCGGCACCCTCATCGAGCACAATGTTATTGTATTGTATTATAGAACCGGTTTCGTCGGTCAGAATCACAGGGATAGTGCTGTTGCTGCTTAGAATCTCCTGTTCCAGGGTAACATCGGCATTCTCCTCGGCACTGATTAGAGAACCCATTGCCGAAGCCCACATCTTCATCTTTCTCATCTCCTCATCCTTGAGGTCGTTCACCAGCGAGTTGGACACCCACAACGAAGATGCAGCAATCACAGCCGCAAAGAATATAAGCAGCAGCTTTATTTTCCTGAAGTTACTTAGCAATTTCATCACTCAAAAGTTGACAGTTACTATAGTTAACGGAAAAAAGGAAATTTTATTATAAAACCAGCAATCACAAAAAACTCCCCGACAGTTAAACTGCCGGAGAGCAAATGAAAAAACTTACTTCCTATTATTAATAACATTCTTAATTCCAAAGGTTACCCCAATCGCCACGGTTCTTGCCGGAGAGGTCCGGAGTGTTTCCGCCTACCGGCTTATTGCCGACATTGGCACCACCGGTTTCTGTTGATACAACATTCATTATCGGTTCTGTTTCAAGTTCTACTGTTACAGCAGAGGGTCTTTTATAATCTTTTCTCATATACTTCATTTATTTTATCGTATTTGTCATCTCGAAACGGAGTTTGCCACGAACGTGAGAGATCTCCTGTTTCGCGATATGGTTGAGATCCATTGATAATATTGCATTCGCGATTACTTGACGAATACCTTTTTACCGCCGATAATGTAGATTCCTCTTGTCGGGGTTTCCACTTTTCTTCCACTAAGGTCGTAAATGGCCTTGGATTCTCCGTTTTCGCCTTTAACCTCGTCTATGCCGGTGGTCTCGCCTTCGTCGAAGCGTATGTTTACTGACTTCTGGGCTGTTGATGCTACCCATGATGTCGGTATCTGCAAGTATGCCTTGCCGGCGCTGAATGAGGTTCCGTCCTCAAACGGATAGAACATCGGGGATGAGTCACCTTCGGCTATGGTGAACTTGAAGTTGCTCATATCACCTGAGGTGCTGTTTATGGTATTTGTTTCAAGTGTACCTACGAGCAGGTTCAATGTGTGTTCGCTGCACTCATCGATGACCGGTACTGTATAGGTGCCGGGCTCGCCCTTCAAGAAGATACCGGTCTCGGCTGCGGTTGTCATTACTCTTGCTAGTGTAACCACCTGTGTGCTTGAGTTAAAGCCTATTGCACTGTATGCCTTCAAGCCATCTACCTCGCTGAAATCGAGAGCTGCTGGTGAGCAGTATGTTCCGCAGCCGTACTCGCCTATCTCGATATTGACTTCTGTCCAGTCGGGCTTCAGATAATACATGTTTGTAAATTTCTTCCAGCAGTCGGCTGCTTTATATGCATTCATAGAGCCTGCAGGAACATATAACGGTATTGTATAATCACTGAAAACATTATCACCATCCATTGTTGGCGGTGTTGTGCACTCTACATAAACGCTTTCAAGCCCGCTGCAATTACTGAACGCATAATCAGCTATGCTTGTTACACTGCCGGGAATTGTAATGCTTGTAAGCCCGGTGCAACGAGCGAACGCACCGTGACCAATGCTTGTAACGCCGTCAGGAATCTCAATGCTTGTAAGCCCGGTGCAATCCCAGAACGCGTTACTACCTATAGCAGTTAGGTTATCAGGCATTTTAACGCTTTTCAGCCCGGTGCAACCATTGAACGCATAATAATCAATGCTTGTTACACCGTCAGGAATCTCAATGCTTGTAAGCCCGGTGCATTTGTTGAATGCTTCTTTTCCTACAGCTGTGATGGAATACTCTGTTTCTTTATCAAGATTTAAAGTTACGTCCTTAGCCGTAAAAGACGCATATCCTTGAGAGGCATATACAGAAAATTTGAGAGTTTGTGGCCCAGAAGACTCAATACTTAAAGTTTGTTCCGGTATGCCGCCATAAGAAGCAGTCGTATCAAAGACCTCTTCATTATTTATATATACTGATAAACTTGTCTTACCGTTAACATACTGACCAAAATATGGCTTAAAACTTACTGTACTACCAGCTTCTGCATAAAAGTTATAAACAACACTAGCACCTTGGTATGCAATAATCTCACCAGTAGAACGTTCCGGGAAAGTTACAGAACTCAGACTTATGCTTTCCGGGATTACAATATCCCCGGAATATTTAGTACTAGAGGTTGTTACACTTAAACTTTTATCCGTTTCTGACACTACATAGCAAATACCGTCAACTTCAATTTGTGCACTTGCAATGCTGCTGCACAGCAGCAACAATGCAGTGAGCATACTTTTAATGTAATTGTGTTTCATAATTTATTATATTTTAAAATTAATTGTAAGCAGTTGTTTTCTGTATGGTTCCATCTGTTTTTCTACAGAATGATTGGATTGATTACATTTAAACTAACCTGTTATGCATAGCACCACATGCTATGACACAATGAAGCGGCTTTGTCAAATGTTAATATTTTCTGCAAAATTACACATACCTTCACGCTTAAATTGGTTCATCTTGGTTCTTTTATCCCACCCATTTTAGTTAATACACCTTATAACCCCTATTAAAACGTTTTTTTCATTAAATTCGCAAGAGTAAAGAGAACGGCATGAACAAAGGGGAAATATACCAAGCACTACAGCAGAAAGTGGAGATGGTTGCGGGACGCAGCATGAACACTCCACGTGACTTCGATTACCTGTCGACACTAATTCTCGACAGGGCAAAGGCATATCTTGCTCCAATAACATTAAAGCGTTTTTGGGGTTATCTTGGCGAGGAATATCGCAAAAAACCATACCGCAACACACTTAACATTCTTGCGACATACACCGGGTATACCAGTTTCGAGGCCTTTGAGAACAGCCTGCAAGGCATGGAGATTGCAAGCAGCGACTACCTGCCCACCGAGGACCTGCAAACGGCATCGCTGCGCAAAGGTACAAGGATAGAGCTTAAATGGGCTCCCGACCGCTGTGTAACAGTAGAGTACGAGGGATTTGACATGTTCCGCGTGATTGAGGCGGCAAACAGCAAACTGACTGTGGGCGACACATTCCAATGTTACCACTTTGTTAATAACGAGCCACTGCATCTACGTTGCCTTGTGCAGAACAACGGAAAGCCCACAGGCTTTGTGTGTGGCAGAACTGGTGGCATACAGTACAGGATGCTTACCGAAGATTTATAAGAAAGAGAGAATGATAACATCGGACTACACAAGCAACGACAATACCTTTGACGAAAAGGTACTCATTAGCGACGGGGGTGTAACATCGCTGTCGTACAGAGTGTGCAAGGAAGGCAAACTCTATTTTATGAAACAATTGCGTCCGGAACTATTCCCCAACTACAGCAACAGGGCACTGCTCTACAAGGAGTTTGAATTGGGGCAAAAAATAGAGAACCCCTACGTGGTAAAGTATCACGATATTTGCGAAAGCGACGACGAACTGTATATTCTCATGGAGTATGTGCAGGGTGTTACCATAGAAGAAAAACTGACAAAGGAGAAGGGATTCTTTGCCAACGAACAGAACTTGTGGAATTTCACACTGCAACTGCTCGAAGGTCTCAAGGCTTTTCACTCCAAAGGAATTGCATACATCGACATAAGCCCCAATAACATAATGCTCACACAAGTGGGTAACAATGTGAAGATTGTCGACATGGGTTTCTGTTTTAGCAACGAACACTTCCATATATTGGGAAGCACAAAGAATTTTACAGCTCCTGAACTAAACAACAAGGCTGCCGAGAATATCGACGAACGCACCGACATTTATGCTGTCGGTTGCCTATTGCGTTACATAAAGCAAAAAACCGGTGCTAAATATTCAAGACTTTTCTACCAGATAATAAAAAAGTGTACAAGAACCAGCAAAGAGAAACGGTATGCCACAATAGACGAAATGATATTGGCAATAAAAAAACGCAACAGCAGACGAAACCTTTTAATAGCGTTGATTGCAGTGCTGGTGCTTATGCCGGTTACCTATTATGCACTTATTGGAAATTCAAGCCCCCAAAGACCGGAAGCCACAAAAACCACAGAAATTGAAGGTGTTATTTATAAAACATTATCGCACGACGATAGAACATGTGAAGTTGTGGGTGGTCGTGCAAATGAAGAAGCCAATGTTTATATACACCCCGAAATAACCTTTGACAACAAACAATACATAACAACAAGCATAGCCGATTCGGCTTTCTACAAAAGGAAAATACTATCGGTGTACATTCCCGAGGGAATTAAAAACATTGGCAACGATGCTTTTGGTGATTGTGACTCAATTGTAAGCATTTCACTCCCCAGCACAGTGAAGAATATAGAGGCATCCTTTAGAAAAATGAAAAGGTTAAAAGCCGTAAAAATATCACCAGAAATTAAAAGTATTAGCAATACCGCATTCGTCGACTGCATATCACTCACATCTATATATATTCCCGAGGGAATTGAACGTATGGAACGAGATGCATTCGGCCGATGCTCAAACTTGAAGAATGTTTCACTGCCACAAAGCTTGAAAGTTATTGAACGTGGCGTATTCTGGGAATGCAGTGGGCTTGAGGAGATAACAATTCCTGCCAATGTTACCGAGATTGGAGACTATGCATTCTACCATTGCGACAATCTTAAACACATTTATCTAGAGGCTACCACTCCGCCACTGATTGCAACTATAGTGGATAACCCCAATACAGTTATACACGTTCCTGCTGTTGCTTTTGAAGCATATAGAGAACATCCAAACTGGATGCAGTATAACATTATAGGGGATTTGTAAAGTTTTGAGTTATTGCTGTTGATATGGCTCACTTGCAAAAGTTGGGGGGCTAAGCAAAAAGTTTAGTCAATCTGTATAAGAAAAATTTCAAATCATTAACACCTCTGAGTTGCGCTCTGAACGCTTTGATTTTAGCATTAAAACTTTCAGCAAAAGCATTTGCGGAACGATTGACGAAGTAGTTGAGTATTTCATCGTAATGTTTGCTATCTACAGCCAAAATCGATCCACAAACGCATTCACATTTCACTATGAAATAAAAGAGAGATGCCGGCTAAAAAGTAATAAAACCTTTTAGCCGGCATCTTCGTACACCGTCAGGGACTCGAACCCTGGACCCATTGATTAAGAGTCAATTGCTCTACCAACTGAGCTAACAGTGCATGTTTTTTTAAAAAAGGAGAGAAGTCTTTTGTAACTTCTCTCCAGTAAAAGTGGCGATGGCAGTGCGATACCGCAGCACTGCTTGCGACGACGGGAGCTTTAGGCTCAGTAGAAAAAAGGTGTGGACATTCATTGATTCATTAATAGTTCAATCTTATGGTAAATTTTAACCTTAATCGTTCACTTGTATTTTTCTTCAAGTCGTTCTATACGTTCTTTTCATAACTGAAAAGAACCAAAAGGTTCCGGCACACGGGAAAAACAGTCTGCCTCTTTTTGGTTCAAGAGTCGCAAACGACATCTCTCAGTCAAAGAGGTCTTGCCACTTAAACTTTCTGTTTGATTTTTGGGTGCTGTGGAACTCCTTCAGTTAGCCACTCCTTGCAGAGTGTCTAACTAGCAGTCAAACAATCCTCGCACTATTTCCAAAAATCAACCAGGTTTA
>JAZNSN010000022.1:0-23855 GCA_045591315.1 Bacteroidaceae bacterium | reverse complement strand
TTGGAGCATATTGGGAATGTTGTCGGGCGGCATGAAGGATTTATGCGTACAAAAATGATATTTTTTCGAATTTGCAGGCAAAAACGGAAAAATCACCGAAAAACAGAGACCGAGCCAAAATTACTTTTGACTCGGCCTCATATTCAATCCAGCAACGGGAGAATCTCCTTTTCAAAGATGCCTTTTTCTATTATGCGATAATGCGGGGCATAATGTTCATTATAAGCCTTGCTATGATGCACTGCATAGAATCCTTGCTGCAACAATTCTCTGATGGCAAGAGCATCTGCTTCCGAGTTAGGGATTACGGCCTCCATATCCGATATCACCTCCTCAATCCATTGCCATTCGGCGGCCCAATCTTTCACTTCATTGCAGCCTACCTCGCGTACGCTTGACAGAAAAGCATTAAGATAAACATCAAAAGGAACTCTTCCACCGGCAACAACAGACAAAGATACCCTATAGTAGTTCCCGTCACACCCTGTCGGTTCATAAAGCATAGCTGCATGATCACTGATCTTTGACAGCTCTTCACGGAGATAAGCTGCCGCACGGGAAGTATCAGCTACCATGTGCCCAGGGCCGAAACGGTCCTGAAAGAAGCTCTTGTATATATCCTGCAATGTCGAATGAGGAAAATCCCTCATTTGACGTTCGACGGTATTACGGACCTTTTCCCTACGCTCCTCTTCGGATGAAGAATGACACCCGATAAGGAAGAGCAGCAAGGAGAACGGCAATAACAGACGCATCATCGCTTACTCGTCAATACTTACAAGGAGATACTCGCGTGAACCAAGGCCTATCTTGCCGGCATGTTCTAATATATGCACACCATGACGTGAATTTATGCGCTCTATGAGTGCAGCCGCATTGTCGTCGTCGGTCGAAGGATAGTTGAACACGAGGTCAACGCAAGCCTGGTCAAGTGCTACAGGGTCAAGGGAAGCCAGAATACCGACATCTTTCATTTCGGGGTCGGCTGGGCTAGAATCGCAATCGCAATCTACCGAAAGATTGTTCATGACATTAATGTATATGATACGGCCCTCGAAATAATCGTGCACCGACTGCGCTGCAGCAGCCATCGATTCAATGAACTTGTCCTGCTCGGCAGTATGCTTCCATATAAGTTCCTTGTCCTCTATTGCACCGGCCGAATGGATATATGCCTTGCCGTTCGATGACGCAATACCGATTGACTGGTTCTTCAGCACACCACCGAAACCGCCCATTGCATGCCCCTTGAAATGAGCGAGGTTAACCATCCAGTCGTAGTTCAGCATATTCTTTCCTACAATATTGTACTTGATATGCGTAGTATCCTTGACAGGAATCCTGACCTCATCGTAACCGTCAAGAAGGTCAACCGGAGCAATCGCAGTGAAGCCATGGTCCTCAAACACCTTCATATGTGTCTCGGTCTCGAAGCGAGGGCCCTTATATGCGGTATTGCACTCCACTATTGTACCGTTCACCTTATTTACAAGGTCTTTAATCAACGACGGTTGCAGGAAGTTGTGTCCTCCTGGTTCTCCGGTAGAAATCTTGACCGCAACACGGCCTTCGGGAACAACACCTAATGCCTCATAGATTCTGACAAGAGCTTCCGGGGTTATCTCCTTTGTCATATACACTACAGGCTTGTCACCTGCCCTATTCTTCTGTGCCTCGGCACATGATGCGAAAAGTGCTGTACACATTACAGCTGCTGCAAAAAACTTTAAGAATCTCATATAATCAAAAACTATTTGAATTTCATAAAAAGTATAAACTACATTTCCAATTTATTTGATAACGACTTTTTGTCCACATACCATATAGACTCCACGAGGAAGCCTGATAACATTTTTGCCAGGACGTACCATAACAGAACGTATTGCACGGCCATCCAATGAATAAATCATTATAGCATCTTCAATCAAAGATGTTATGAAAAGAGCCGTACCGCCTTCTATTGCCATATCAGTTCTGATGAGGTCAATTCCATCTGTTATTGAATTGAAATAGACATATGATGATTTTAAATCAACCTCATCAAGAAGAGCATCAACTAATTTTGCACCACATAACTCTATAAAGCTATCTTCTGAAGGAATATCTCCGACAGGGAATAATACGAGATCAAGCAGTTTATCAAATCCAGGCAATCTTTTCATTTGTGCAGAATAGACCAATATGCGCCATTTGTTATTATCCACACAACCATACTCAACATTGTAATCAGTCAAGTGAGCCGCAAGCTCAATATCCTTTACCTCCATTCCCGTAGGCAGAACGACATCTGCTTGCAATCCGTAATATGCACCGTCGGCAAGCTCAAGGAGCAATGACATAAGGGTTTCCTGTCCCGCTACAGCCTCAAAATCAATACCTTTTAAAGCGACATTGTCCGTACTTGATACAGAGCCGTTCAACTCAATACCAGAAGCAAGGCCTGCCACACCAACAACATCAGCTATACTCAAGAGGTTGTCCTTATTAAAATCACCCCTCATTCTTTCCATAAATTCAGGTGTATCCTTTCCTATAATAAATGAGGCAAGCATTGAAATATCTGTAGCTGTTACTTCCCCATTACCATCGACATCACCTAAAACGTAAGACTTGAATACAGCCTCTACCGTTATTGGTCTATCAACTTTGAGCGACAGTGTCTGTGAACTATTTTCAACAACAGAATCATTCAGCAGCCATCCGGCAAAGAAATATCCATCTAAAGGAGTTGCACAAAGCGTTAACTCCTCTCCATAATCATAGACACCTTCTGCAGAACCAGAGACAACACCTGATTTTCTGTTATAATTGATACGCACAAGATTCTCTATTCTAGTATAGTTGGCTTCAATCCTGACATTGTCATCTACAATATATTCAAATACTGTATCACTAGACAAGATATGTCCTTCTTTAGTCCAATTATGGAAATCATATCCCTCCACATGTGATGCTCTAAGTGTTATAGTACGGCCAACCTTGCTAATTGCCGTTTCCGGCAGTGCGAGTTCCTTTTCACCTATAATATATCTGATTTCATAATACACATCTCCATTTGCATATAAATTCCATGCGACATTAAGGCCCACACTTCCTTTATATCCTTCAATATCTGTTATATTTTTTGTTTGAACTGTCAAAACATAATATCCATTGTTCTGTTCAAGATTCGAGAGATCAATTTTATAGAGCATCTCACTCACTCTGAGAATCCTTACATCAGAAACATCTAAGGCTACACCTTGACAGTTTAAGGAGACATCCTCTACTGTAAAGCTAGTCTCATCAATGGGCTTATTGAACTGCACATACAGACACTCCAATGGAGTCTCAATAAATTCAGAGAGATCACAATCAGCATATATTGTATCAACAGCAAGAAGCACATCCGGTACTTCTTCGAATATCAGGGTGTAAACCTTTTCTGCATTGCAGAAATTATCGGCAAAGTGTATGAGACTCTCATAGATCGGATCCTTTCCGTCCCTAAGAGTCCTGTCTGTCTGCCACATCTGCTCATCATCTATGTCTTCACCACTACATGTCACAGATGCAATCTTCTGTCTGCCATTTGTGGGGTCAACTATATATCCGTAGTTCCAGCCTTCGTAGGCCGGTTTCACCGTAAGCATATATTCCTGTTCACTGATCTTCTCAATACTTGCATCCTGAGCAATGGTAACATTCTCATTCGTTGCATCACTGAAATATATACGGTCGGGCAAGTCACGCGAATCCTCAATGTCATTTACAAGGAATGCTCTTAAACCTTTGTCGGGTGTCTTCAGATAATCAAAGCCACGGATCAGTTCATGTATCGATGCAGTATCAATCACCGACAGGTTTTCATCCTCATAGTTTGATATACGTGTCACGTTGACATCATATTTCACAAAGTGTCCCATCAATGAGGACTGAAGCCACCACTGCGCATAGGTTTGCGAATCCTTCTTTATTGTTCCGAAGTCCATATCGGAGCTGCCATCCAAAGAAAGACTCTTCTCTTCACCATTCAGTTCGGCCGACACAATATCGAAATTGACTAGTACCCCTTTCTCGTTAGACACAATCTGTGGCCGACCGGTTGCAATCTTCAGGTTTTTCGCATCTGCATTGCCGTTGTTATTAATCACTAATGCGAATTCTGCAGGAACCATTGGTTCAACAACCTGCGTCAATGGGTCATCACCAAAAACATCACGCTGGAGGAAGTATGTGAATTCCAGATTTGGCAAAGGGGAAACCTTCAGTTTTACATCATTCATATCCCTAGTAACCATTACGCCCGTAACAGGATCCTTGTATGAGATATAACCGCCAAAGGCATATTCTTTTTCCTTGTCTGGAGCCGCATGATTGGTAGGTATAAAGATTATTGAAACCTCACCATCCTTTCCTGCATCTATACTCCATATAGAACCAAGTTCGGCCTTGCCAACAAATCCCTTCATGCTTTCAATACCGGTATAGAACTCCTTTTCTGTAGCAATATTGCCTTCTTCATCTGCAATTCTCAGGTATAGCCGGAACTCTTCAACGCTGTTGTATTCATTGCCGTTAGCGAACTTGAACGTTCCAAGAAACGCCTGACGTGTGACTACCGAGGACTGTTTGAATGACATTGATATTGTGGAACAGATATTAGAAGATTCCTCTTCTGCCTCTTCTTCTGCATCATCATCTTCAACATCATCTTCATCATAGACGAGAAACTCCGTCTCACAATACAATCCTTTGTAATATACCATAGCACTGCTATTGCCAGCCTTAATGCTACGAACATAACCATCAGTATAAGCAGCTACAGGTTCTGTAAACACGACATTATCGGGTTCTACATATCTGTACGAGCCATCTGTATAAACACATTTCACGCCAAATGATATTGTATCGGACACATTCATATAGTACACAGAATCGGCTTCAATTCTCTGTGGAGACAGCATCGCTTTTTCTACAGTAAAATCGAATTTGCCACAATGCAACGTATTTGTCTCATCAATAAAAAAGAGCAAGCTCTTGATATCCCCCGAAAAATATGATGGCACCTCAAACTCTAAGGTCACAGGCTCAGAATCTCCTGTATCTTTAGCTTTTGCTTTCGATAAATCACCTGTCATTTCTATAGCCTCCTTCAATTCAGATGCCCCAGAAGCGACATCGTACATGACAGCCAGAGTCTTATCAGATATCGGAACATTGAAATCTTGATTTATTATTTTGATTGTACCGTGTACAACATCATAATACGTCTCGCATTCTTCAGGGATTAAATCCCATACAATTTTACTGATTCCTTCCTTAACACAGCCAGACTCATCAAACTCTCTGGGAGCTGGGTCGAACCACGACCGTATAAAATCACCGGAGTGTACACTCCCTTTCAGCAAATATTCAATCCTATCTTGTACAGAAGCATTATTAGTACTGCCAATATGCATTACACCCGGAATAAGTGTATAACCGCCTATAGACGCTGAATTACGGTTTCCAATCTGGCTTTCAATATTGACTACAAAGTCACTTTTCGGATGATATTGGCTGATATCATCTAAAAAGTGTGCTAAATTTCCAGATAGAACACCTAATGCATTTAAAAGAAATCCACGATTTTTAGAAATGCCGCCAGCGACCTCAAGCATGCCGGACAAGCGACCTAAATTCACGTTATCGGCTAAGTGTGTCGCTATAGCATGAACCGGTATATCAGGGCATGAATAGCTGTTCAAGTCTGCTATGGCTTTTGAACCGACAGACAAATCCTTGATTGCCCCAAGACTAAAATCAGTATTCTCATTCAGGAAATGGTCATGCATAATCTTCAGCAATTCAGAAACATCCTCTTCGTGAGACAATATAATATCGGCAAACTCACTTCCTGCATGTGGAGTATTTACGGTAATCAGTTTATGTACCTTATCAACATTTCCTGCTTGAGCGTATAAACGTCCGAGAATTCCGCCCATACTATGTCCCACAATATCAAGCTTACTTGCCTGATATTTTTCATGGGTATAGGAGTTGATAGCTCTTGAAGCAAGCCACTCAACATGACCGACATTCTTACTGAATTCGACATTATTCGTTCCTTTGTAACCCATGTTCAAAATAGCGAATGATTCGTACAGATGTTTTTCTCCAACCAGATAATTCTGGAATTCAGACCATGTGTTTCTATCTCCAAAAAGCCCGTGCAGCAGCAACAAAGGCGGGCGTACAATATCAATCTCTACACTTGACAGCTCACTTCTATAATCATCCTTACTGCTCCTTAATATTGCTTTTATCCTATGTTTGAACTTACCATTATTCAATGGGAAATCGTCAGGAGCAACATATACCACATCATCAAATACAGACTCGCCGACCTCCAAAGTTCCTACGTCCTCAGATAGACTCCATTTCAAGTCGTAACGGCCATACTCATGCATGAGAATAAGCGACTCCTCATCAAGGACAATCTTTGCCCTTGATACGCCATCAGCCGAAATTCCCTTAATCGGTTTCCCTTTCATATTGCCGTTCAAGGCAACCAGTTTTCCAGGAATCCAATCCTCACAATATGCCCTTGGATTTTCCAGATTCACTAGCAGCGTCTCATCATGATAACCTCTGCCTGAATTTCCATTTGACCCGCCATGTTTTCCAGGACCATTACCATAATAATGATTATTATCACCTTCATTGTAGTACGGTTCAGGCATATTTGGACATATTGAGTCTGTACTGAACCTCTTTACAGCCTCGGCAAACAGATTCTCGTCCTTGTATTGCTTGCACAATTGCTGATATTTGGCCTTGCTTATCAGATACAGACACTTGGCACCAAGATTATTGAAGTTGCTCTGTGCTCTTTGCTTGGACAAGGCTGGCCGTGGAGTTGAAGAAACTACCGCAAAGAAGGTTTCCGTACTCGATGGCATAAGCCGTTCAACGAACGGATCATTAAGGAAGGTTATAGGAAACTTGTTGCCATATTGGTCCTGAATCGACAAATCAAGACTGATATCTGCAGCTGCAATAAGTCCCCTGTTTACAATCTTCACCGGGAACACAGTATTGTCAGCAGGTTTCTCGTTAGGCAAAACAATTTCAACAATAGCCTTAGGGACACGTATGTCATATTCCATAACCGTTTCCACAATATACTCATCTTCAATTTCTGTTTCAACAACCGACCATGAATATGTTATGGCATCGTATGGAAGGAACACCTCAAGATTGTTTGTTTTGCCAGGATCAAGCATAATAAATCTAGTGTACCCTTTATGTTTCTCGGCATTAACTTCAAGCTTGTAGTACCCTTCATCTGTTTCAACAGAGAATTGTCCGTCAGCACCAGTATACCCTTCACACACTACCTCCCCAGTTGTTGGTTTCTTCAGTACCACATACGCATTGCCGACATGTGGATTGCCTTCTGCGTATATCGTATTCTCATCCACTACATCCACCGTCAAGAAAGCCTTTTTATCCGATACGGGAGTTATCTCAAATGAGATTGGTACTCCGCTGCCATTCTCGCAGTTTATACCGAACTTTCCTTTGACAGGAACGTTGATCTTCATATCATCGGTCGGTTTCAAACGCATAATGACCAAAGCCGAGTCACCTGCAACCAACGATGACATCTCCTTAGGAGTAACAGTCTCCATACAATCTGGCAGAGAAAATGTTATTTTACCAGTTTCCCCCTTGCCAATATTATATATCCACATTCGGTATTCACGTGGAGTATCTATTGATAATGTCGTATTTATCTCCGGCGAAGTTGTATATAACTTACCATATTGCGAGTTGACATAGTAATATATCTTATAGTCAGCAGAAGCACCACCGTCAGCCGAGACTGTTAACGGCAATAATTGCCAATCAAGCCCTTCGGTTACAGCATTGGGCCTTGCTGTATATTCTACAACTATTGAGTCGTAAGGTTCTATCGACTTCGGATATTCGAAATTGAACTCACTGTTGCCGGACTCCTCCCCTATTGTCACATTAACATTTGACTGCATAATGTCACACGGATTATAAACTATGAACTTGCCTTTCAGTTCCTCGTTTACGACCAAATCAACAGCATCATAGTAGTTGTCGGTATATATCCCATTGACAATAAAACTATCTGATACGTCTCTCGAATCACTTCCTGGGAAGCAAACACCGACCTCAACCTCTCCAATCATCTTGTGTGGAAGCGCAAATTCTAATGAGAAGCTGCCGTCTTCCTCAATCTTGACTGGTACAGCAAGTCTGGAACCGTTGTTTATAAAAAACACCTCAACCTCCGTATTCCTGTCGAAATCACCTGATACTGTACCATATATCATAACAACATCATTCTGCCCGTACCTTTCTTTTTCTGCAGAAACCGTTACATCATACGGTATCTCAATATCGATATTGCACACGTTGGAATTATTGTTTATATATAATAATTCTTCAAAGCATGCATCGGGATTGACGACTGCTTGCACCTTATTGCTGCCTAAACGGTTAGGAAGAAGAAGATCCGAAATCTTCATTACCAACGAATCCCCTGGATTAACCGGAGATAACGTCTTGCACTCCTTTCTGTTCTCATTCTTATTAAAGAAAACAAGGAACGGAAGATTCTCAGGTAATACAACGTTACCGTCATTGTATATTATTGCAGTAGCAGTACAGTTTTTCCCGGCATAAAGCACTTCATCATCTATTGTCAGTTTTATTCTTGCATCGGCCAGACTTCTATCGTTTATAACAATCCAGCAATTTCCATCAGAGACTCCATCTGCCTTCGCATTCAACGATACAAGTTCTGTATCATCAGCATGTTCATTCTGTTCAGCCGACACATTGAATGTTGCAGACCTCATACCTGCCGGTATAACTACACTCCTGTCAAAGAGGAGTCTATCGTTGTTACTGCTCAACGTAACTGCCAGTTCCTTATCACTGTCAAAATTACGGTTTACAGTTATAGAAGTTCCTATAGCTCCTTCAAATACAATATTCGAATCATACAAGAAAGAAAGCGAAGGAGAGTCATCGTCAGTTACAACTAAAGTTGAAGAGCAAGAAGCCTCATCTACCCCGCCGGCAGTACAATCACAATCACTCAAATATACATTACCGCTAATTATATATTCCTTATCGCCATCTATCACATGGTCATCAACAACACCAATTTCAATTTGCATCGTTTCGACACCAGGTTTAAATGTCAATGGATTCTTCAAATAGTATATTCTTCCGTTGGAATTGTCCTTAAGTTTCAATACTGCTTTGCTGTCTATGTTTTTTGTACGTCTTATCGTTGCAATAGTTGCAGATGCTCCCGACGACTCATTTACAGCAGCCGGAATTAAAGAGAGTTCGAATTCCGGCATGTCATTGTCATAGACTATAATCACCCTCTCTGCAGTTGTAAAGTTATTGGCATATGCCTTGATAGAAGGAGTTACAGTAAGGGCCGGAAGATTGTCATCCACAACTACGGCATAGGTTTGGGCACTATTGGAACCGGCAGGGATAGTCAGGTTCTTAGGTATCCTTACACGATTGGCATTCTCACACGCCAATGATACTGTCAAATCATATGGTACAATTATCTCGCTATTAACAGTCAACATTACCGTGTCACCTTCATAATACTCGCTGTTGCCAGTCTCTATGTAAAGTTTCGGCAATTCGTTATCCTTGATTATAATATATTTCTCCAGCTCCCCATAAGAGTCAGACTGCAATCTGACAAGAACCGAATCATTCATATCCAATATATTGTTATCAATAACATTGATATTGAAATATGCTGCAGACTGCCCCTCTTCTATTGTCACAGATGATGGAACCGTAAGACGGTCTGAATCGGAAAAGACATCGAACACCTCCTTATCTCCCCATCCACCGCTACGAACAACTTTACAACGCACAGATGATTGTCCGGCTTCAGGGATTATACTATTTTCAAGTTCAAGATATGCCCTTTTTCCAAGGACTATTCCAGAAGTAGCAGAAGCCACATTGTTGCCGTCATTTCCAGGCAGTTCACCTGTTGTACTGTACGGTATCAGTTTTACATAAAGCCCGACACCACCGTCCATACCCAAGACATCGGGTACTGTAAATGAAACATTCCTGGCAACAATTGCACCCGGTTCTATACCATCGTTGTAGTTTGTTGCAGCAAGCAACTTTTCTGTTCCGTCATTCTCATCCGAGAAGAATATATACTCTTTCCATCCATCATTCGCAACGGAACCGCCAACATTACGGACACTCCATGAAACCTCAATGTTTTCTCCTGGAGCAACCTGCGAGAGATTACAGCCTACGTCGGAGACAGACAAATCTGGTGTTTTCAGAATACACACATAGCTTTCTTCCGGTTCATCAGCGACATTATTGCCATCTGAGAGACAAAGCAACAGTTCTGAAATTCCTACAGCATATTTCTCGTCTTCGACGCAAGATAGCGGTATTTTTATTTTCAGAGTCAAAAGTTTACCGCTATTTCCACGCAACGGTTTATTGCTCGCGGAATACCCGACTATCAGATATTTATTATCACCTAATGGCTTGGAAGTTACAATGTGGTCTTCATTTCTGTCGGCAAGTGTCAATGACGACAAATCAGCAACAAATCCCTCTGGCAAATCCAATGTGAACTGGAATGCAGTAATGAAAGATGTATTGTCCAAATGTATCGCAAGCGTGACATCGCTTCCAGGCATTCCATACACTTCCGGAATATGCAATCTGTTCCTCTGCTGTGCATTTGCTATCTGCACAAACAGCATCAGGAATATAATGATATATGCTCTTTTTAGAATATTCATAATAAGATACATTTATTGAATTTAATTTGTCATCTGTTTAAGACAGCAAGAATACAAAGTTTCATTGTTACTGCTTATTTTAAGAAGATAGATGCCTTTTACAACACTGTCAATCGTTATTCTATTATAGCCAACGTAAAGGAGGTTCTTGTTATCCTTGTACAACAACTTGCCGTCCATTGAATAGAGTTCGACAGACACATCAGAGAGTTCTTTGTTTGTATATATATTCAATTCACTCCCTGTAATGGTTGCCGACAGCTGTTCTGACACCTCTTCATTTTGCACTATATCAGTGAACCCGATGTTATCTATAGCAATATTAACGCTGCGCGCTTTAATATCAGTTGCCTTGACATATGAGACTGTTGCATTATCATCAACATCAAGAATATCCGTTGTCCCCATAGGAATTGTACTGCCGGCAAGCGAGAAGATGACAACACGTACGCCGTCTTCTGTATCACGTGTCCTCATACTGAATCTCTGCTTGTTGAGTTTAAGTTCTACCTGTGACGATGTTACACCATGCAACATTACGTCCAACGCAGCTACATCGCAACCCGATACAAGCCTAACTGTTCCGTCAGACACAGAGATGCAAGCATCTGCAGCAGTTCGTTCCTGAGAACGGGACGAGACCTTGTTTGCCACAGACATCAAGGGGTTCTCTTCATCAAGAATGATATTCACAGTAACTATTATATCCTGTACATTCAAAGCAGAATCTTCGAATGTATTTGCAGCCGAACGGTTAAACATACCTATTGCCCCCTCTACACCAACCACATAGTTAAGTATATGCTGCACATCAAGAATATCCACAAGTGCATCAACGTTGGCGTCCCCTTTGATATAGCTCAAACGGGCCGGATAGAGAGAAGACTCAGCTACGTTGTCATAAGATACAAGAAGCACATCAGCATCTTGTACAAGAGTATAATCGCCATTGAGTGAGGAAATTATATAGTTACCGTCCAAACATCTGATATTTCCTATCAGATTCTTAAATCCGACATCACTCCTATCATATATGCCAAAATTCGGACGTGCCGAGAAATTACCTTCCGAATGGTCATACCAAGCAAGGTCGTTGCAAAGAATACCTTCGATATTATTCTTGTCCAAGAGAATCTCACTTATGTCAAGTTCATTGACACTGCTATAATGATAATAATATTGTCCTCCAAGATACAATGTCGTAATGCTTGCAGGCAAAGCACTTTCAAGTTTAGTCAATCTATTATAGCTGAGATCAAGAGTCTTGAGTGAAGTACACTCATCGACGAACAACGAAACATCGCCGGTTATATCATTCTTCTGCATATCAAGCGAAGCAAGATACGGCAACACAAATCCTTCAACCGGAAGTTCTCCTGCAAGGTTGGAATTGCCAAGATCAATAGCCGTCACACGCCCGTCACTATTGAATGTAACACCATGATAGTTGGTCGATACAAAAGTCTGGGCATCAAAAAGCCATTTCTTGCTCCAGTTATCGCCACCAAGCGCATTGTACAAAACTTTCAGTGCCTCGATATCCTCGTCGTTAGTACGGAAAGAATATACTTTCCTCGTAAAGTATGCCGTAGAATCACACTTAGCACAAGCCATTACACTATAACTGTAATTATAACCGGTCTCTACAGCAAATGTATGATTATAGATTGAACTGTTAGCAGCATTTTTCACAACAGTATCACATACCTGTGTACCACTGAGAGCATCAGTTTTCTCAACAACAACGACATAAGAGTGCGCTCCACCGACTCCTTTCCAGCTAAATGTTACAGTTCCAGGATCGGCCACTGCTCCATCTGCAGGTGTCGGGCTTGTAAACACGATACTCTTGTCGGCCACAGTAGGACCCACAATAATTCTATATACGAACGAAATCATCTCTTTGCCCTCTTTACTGAGCAAAACATTATAATCGATATAATCGGTATCAGTGCCACTATTGCCCACATCCATAGCCAAAAGATCTCCTGTTCCCTCAACAATATAATTTGTCACCTTGCATCCTTCACGTTCTACAGCTTTCCATTCAACAATGAAATCACTATTTATCGCACTCCATTCCCTCACCTCGGTTCTGTTGCCAGGACATACCTCTTCTGTTCTATATGCCAAAACCGAAAAATCATAAGCCTCTCCATTTACTTTCAACACCACATTTTCGCAATCAATGAACGAGGCAAACTGCAGGACATTTTTAATATCGGCATCATTGGCAGTAATATTGATACAGCCCGACGAAGCTGCACTGAACAGCAATCGCCCGTTGCAAAGTTCAAGATCTTCAACTACAGCAGCCAACAACCCAACAGCATCCGCTGTTGTAGCATCATAGTCAAACGTAGAAGCGTCACGCACTACGACCTCTACATCATCAGTAACTGTGCGTGCCACAAAGAAATCGAGCATTTCGTCAATTGAACGGAAATTGCGTTCTGTATCATCGGGAAGTTGTTCATTAAGGGTATATCTACCCTCGACACTAAATGATATCTCTTTTGAATACAACACGCTCCAGCCACCGCTGCTATGGGCACGCACACATAACGTGTGAACACCGGTCATTCCCTTTATGTCGGGCTCAAAGTCACTTATCTCCACGGCACTGCCCTGAACGAAAGGAATCCCTATGCCATTTCCATAACCGGGGTCCTTGTCCCAGAAATACTCGACAGTATCAATAAGGTGCGCCTTTTCATTCTCTACTTTGACAAGATATGATGCAAGCGAAGACCAGCCACCGCTGCTATGGGCACGCACACATAATGTGTGAATGCCTGTCATCCCCTTTATGTCGGGCTCAAAGTCACTTATCTCCACGGCACTGCCCTGCACGAAAGGAATTGCTATGCCATTTCCATAACCGGGGTCATTGTCCCAGAAATACTCGACAAAGTCTATATTCTCCTTAGGTCTCTTGATAAGAAAAGAATATATCGCAGGAGAATAGTACGAAGCTGTATCACTTACAATAAAAGCTCTTACACCTAAACAATGAACACCGGGCGTAAGTTCATCTGTCAACAAATCGAAACTCAGTTCACCGCTTATCTCAACGACATCATCAACACGTGTATTCTTTCCCAATCCGTTGTCCGTATCCCAAAAATACTCCACTTGCATCTGCGAGAATACGGTATGTGTGCAACACAGCAACATCACAACTGCTATTGCAAAACGTTGCAAGCTGAAACTGCTCAAACCATTTGCCACTGGACCAACAGCACTATTCATTCTGATTCTCAAATTTCAATGTTACTTTTATTTTACCATCGGTAGGCATTGTAGGCACTGATGCCTCTCTCAATATCGGAATGTTGTGCGGACGGCCATAAGGAACAAATTTATATACTCCATCCATTACACCGCAATCAATGCCGCTTTCGCCGGCACCAATTGCAGGACTGCCCTCTTTCAATGAATAATACTCACCGCTCTCGCGTGTACCTGTACATTTGAATATTGCTTCAAGAACATTGCTGCCCAGGAGAATATTGTTCGGATATCTGCTTTCATAGCTGTCGGGCAACGAAATCACATTATTCGTAATTACATTATTATTATTCGAATATATGCAATATTCTGAAGCATTAGTATTCCCCTGTACCATTATATTATTCTTTATTGTACTATAGCTGAGCTCATGTATTATCGATGAACTACCACTATTATAATTGTAAACATTTATTAACACATTGTTTTCTACAGTTGCTCTGTACAAACGTCCTATTATATAATAGTCGCAATAAAGAATACAATTTTTGATTATCCAACCGCTGTTATACGAAATATTATTTCCGTCAACTCGTGCTGCAGAACATTGAACTATCCTGACATTATTAACACCACTACTATTACAAATGATACCGTTTCCACAACAACGGACCAATTCTACGTTGGATTTTGATATATATATATCACCATTTATGCGTACTCCTATGACTTTTGTACCGACAGCGTTTATATTCAAAGCTCCATTAATTTTAGGACTCACTACCGGAGATATGTCGCCACCCCATCCGGCACCGATAACGGTAACAGCCTTTCCTATACTCTGGGTGCCAAAAACAGAGCCGTTACCTAAATACAGCGTATCTCCATCTACGACTTCAGCACTATTCATTGCAGCATTGATATCAGTGAAATCGGCTGCAACTGTATTGCCATTATTGTTTATGTGCCACTGACGGGCATAAGCTACATTGGCAATTGCGAATACAAATAAAGCAACTGCAATTCTTCTAAACACCTGTTTCATAGTTTATTAACTTTTAATTATTGACTTTTTATTTCATTACACCTATTTGATGTTATACATATAAGACACATATCAAAATCAACGTCTTTAATAATCGTTACGAACCACCAGACTCCGAGGCGGCAATAATTAAAGGCATTGAGCGGAGCATATCAAGATATTGCAATATATGAAAACTTGTAAAATTCTGTAAAATTACCAAATAATCAGTAATTTCCACTTTATTTAAGATAAGTTTTTCAATAACAAGGGGAATTAAGCTGTTATTTTGACATAATCTATGCGAAGATGCTCAATCCCGTTTGCTAATCAAAGATTGATAATGTATTTTTGCATAACAAAATTCAAGCATTATGAGAAAGGATTTCGGTTCAAAGACATGGCTCTACCCTATGCCGGTACTTATAGTAGCAGCCTACGACAGTGAGGGCAACCCCAATGCAATGACTGCTGCATGGGGCGGAATATACACCGATGACAAGGTCGGTATATGCATCAGCGAGGGGCACAAGACAACAGGAAACATTCTTGCATCCAAGGCATTCACGGTGAGCATGGCCACGGCAAAAGAGGTTGCTGCATGCGACTACATAGGAATAACATCGGGCAACAAGGTCCCCGACAAGCTCGAACGTGCCGGCTTCCACACCGTTCCCTCGAAGCATGTAAACGCACCTGTAATCGAAGAGCTTCCAATGACCATGGAGTGCGAGTTCGTATCATACGACGAAGAAAGCAATTTTCTTGTAGGCAGAATCATCAATATAAGTGCCGATGAGAGCATACTCACCGATGAGAGAATCGACATCGACAAGCTCCAGCCGATATCATACGACCCGGTAAGCCACAGCTACCGTGCAATAGGGGAAAAGGCGGGAAACGCATTCTCCGACGGCAAGCAGTTGAAGTGATTCCGGCTATCCAAACAAAGGATAGAACCATTTGTTTATACATTGGCATAAAAGGATGTATCTGTTGACATTTAATATTTTTTGTAAGACAAAAAAACCTGACAACGGATACAAATCACTATCTTTGCGTTTGTTTTCATTCTGGCGCAAAAGGCTGAAAAACCAACAAACCGATGTTTTATGAGCGGACAGAAAAAAGAAAAAGACATATTGGCCGATAACCCATTCTTCACACCATACGGTACACCATACGGTGCAATACCCTATGACCGCATTCTGCTCGGTCATTTTGTTCCCGCTGTAAAGGAAGGCATCAGAAGGGAAGAAGAAGCGATTGAAGCCATCTGCAGCAACGAAGAGCCTGCTACATTCGGGAACACCATAGCGGCTCTCGACAGAGCCGGCTTGATGTTGTGTGAAGTCATCGGTGCATTCAACGCACTTCTGAACGCACGCAGCAACGATGAGCTGCTTGCCGTTGAAGAAGAGATTGAGCTCCTGCACACAGCACACAGCAACAACATAACACTCAACAAAAGGCTCTTTTCACGTATAAAGGAGGTGTATGAGGGAGATTCCTCGCAGCTGTCAGGAGAACAGAAGAGGCTTCTTGAACAGACTTACAAGAGTTTTGTGCGCAATGGCGCCAACCTGCAAGGAGAAGAGCGTGAAGAGTACCGCAGGCTAACCGAAAGGCTTGCAGTTTTAGGGATAAAGTTCCAGGAGAACTGCATAAAGGATACCGATGCCTACACACTGCACGTAACAGAAGCCTCAGACCTTGAAGGGTTGCCTGCCGATGTAATCGATGCAGCACATAACAATGCCAAGGAGAACGGGCACGAAGGCTGGCTGTTCACTCTTCACCGCCCCAGCTATCTGCCGTTCATAACCTTCTGCCGTAACCGCGACCTTCGCAGGCAGATGTATATGGCATACAGCACAATCGGAGGAAAAGGCAACAGCCACGATAACCGTGCAATAGTTACAGAGACCGTCAATTGCCGCCTCAAGCTGGCACGTCTTTTAGGCTACAACACCTACAGCGACTACATTCTCGATGAGCGCATGGCGCAGAACAGCGATGCCGTATTCTCCATGCTGGGCAAGCTCACATGGTCGTATCTTCCTGTTGCACGCAAGGAGATGGAGGAACTCATGGAATATGCCAGGGAGTGCGAAGGCGAGAGTTTCGTTTTCAAGCCCTGGGACTTTGCATTCTACTCCGAGAAGCTCAAGGAGAAGAAGCATGGCCTGAACGACAGCATGGTGCGCCCCTACTTCGAGCTGAATCAGGTTATACACGGAGCATTCTACCTTGCTACAAGGCTCTACGGCATAACATTCAGGCAGAACCATGACATTCCGCTTTTCAACCCCGATGCAAAGGTATGGGAAGTATATGATTACGACGGGACATTCCTTGCACTGCTCTACTGCGACTTCTTTGCACGGAAAGGCAAGCATGCCGGTGCATGGATGGATGCCATAAAGCCGCAGTACAAGGACCCGGACGGAACAGACCACCGTCCTCACATAACATTGTCAACCAACTACCGCAAGCCGCTTCCCGGCAAGCCTACGTTGCTTAACCACGATGAGGTGAACACTCTGATGCATGAGTTCGGGCATTGCCTTCACGGCATATTGTCCGATGTCACCTATGCAAGCCAATGCAGCCCCAATGTACTTTGGGACTTCGTGGAGATGCCCTCGCAGATAATGGAGAACTTCGCCACAGAAGAGGAGTTCCTCAAGAACTTCGCTTTCCATCACGAAACCGGAGAAGACATGCCTCAGGAGGTATTGCAGAAGATTAAGGACGCACGTACCTTCAATGCCGGCTACCAGTGTGTGCGTCAAGTAGGGCTAGGGCTTATCGACCAGGCATGGCATAACATTTCCCGGCCATTCGACGGCGATGTCATTGAATACGAACACTCGGTAACAGAGGCACTGCGTGTAATGAAACCTGTTGAAGGAACCGGCATAACGCCGCAGTTCGGGCATATAATGTCGGGAGGCTATGCAGCCGGCTACTATAGCTACAAATGGGCCGAGATGCTCGATGCCGATGCCTTTGCACGCTTCAAGGAAGAGGGGATAATGAACATGAAGGTTGCACAGTCTTTCCGTGACAACATTCTGTCCAAAGGCGACAGCGAGCATCCCATGGAGCTTTACATAAGGTTCAGAGGGCACAGGCCTCAGATTGAGCCATTGCTCGAACGTGACGGAATAAAGACCATTTGTCCACATTTATAAAGGATACTATTATGAAGAATACTTTGAAGAAATCCATCTTTGCATTTATGCTGATAGCTATGGTCGCATCCTGCAGTAAGGACGACGATATAAACGAGATTTTCACTGACAGAAAATGGGAGCTCTCGTTCATACAGGAAGGAAGCTTCAGGATAAGTTCGGACAAAAGATATACAATAACATTCGGAAGCAGTTCATTTGACGCAGCTCTTCCCGACGGCAAAAGCATAAAAGGCAAATGGAAGGCCGATGGCGACAAACGTACGTTCAGCTGTACAGACGTGCATGCAACAGAGACAATCACGGATGACAGCATTGCAGGAAAGATGTTAAAGATATTGACCAAAGCCAAGAAATACGAGGGGGACACACATTATATAAAAATAATGGAACAGAACAACGTATATTTGCAATTCCACAATTATTGACATGACAAACGAAGAAGAAAAACAGTATAAGCTCGACCTTCGCTACATGCGTATGGCAAGGATATGGGCAGAGAACTCATATTGTGTACGCCGCCAGGTAGGCGCACTTATCGTTAAGGACAAGATGATAATTTCCGACGGCTATAACGGTACGCCCGTAGGGTTCGAGAATATTTGCGAGAACGAGGAGGGCTTTACCAAGCCATACGTCCTGCATGCCGAAGCCAATGCAATAACCAAGATTGCACGTTCCAACAACAACAGCAACGGGGCAACGCTCTACGTGACGACATCGCCATGCATTGAGTGTGCCAAGCTTATCATACAGGCAGGAATCGTACGTGTCGTATATGGTGAAGAGTACCACCTCACCGACGGCATAGACCTGCTGAAGAGAGCCGGCATAGAAGTCATATATCTTGATTACAAGAATAAAGAACAGCAATAACAGATGAAGAAAGTAACAGCAGTCTTTCTTGTTGCATGCGTAACATTAGGATTCCTGGCAGGGCTAAATGTTCCAAGACAAAGAAACACGTATATAATAAACAATACAGACAACAAGCTAGGCGAAGTTCTCAATAACATACAGGCAAGATATGTTGATGAGACAGACATCGATTCGATTATAGAGAAGAGTATCCCTAAGGTTCTCGAAGAACTGGACCCGCATAGCGTGTATATACCGGTAAAGGATGTGGAAAACAGCAATGCCGATTTGCAAAGCAGTTTCAGCGGAATTGGCATACGTTTTACTATTCAAGAAGATACACTGCATATCAATGACGTGATACGAAGCGGCCCTTCAGAAAAAGTCGGAATGCTTGCCGGTGACCGCATAATAAAAATAAACGACACCTTGTTTGTAGGAAAAGGGGTATGTACCAACGATGCGGCACTAAAGAAGCTTAAAGGCAAAAAAGGAAGCTTTGTGAAACTTAGCGTAGAACGCTACGGTGAAAAGGACTTGCTTGATTTCAATATACGCCGCGATGACATACCGGTCGAGAGTATAGAGGCGACCTACATGATAAACGGCAAATGGGGATATGTACAGGTAGAACGCTTTGCAGAAAACACATTCGCAGAGTTCATACAGGCACTTGCACTGTTCATGGCATGTAATGCCAAAGGAATCATAATAGACTTGCGAGGCAACGGCGGAGGCTACATGGGTGTAGCGCTTGAAATGGCAAACCAGTTCCTTGACTGGGACGAAATGATTGTATATACCGAAGGCTTCAACAGTCCTAAGAACGAAGAAAGGGCCAATGGTTACGGTATGTTCAAGAAAATGCCTCTTGTGGTGCTGGTTGACGAGACATCGGCATCGGCAAGCGAGATTCTTGCAGGAACTATACAAGACAACGACCGCGGTACAATCATCGGACGCCGCACATTCGGCAAAGGACTTGTACAGCAGCCTATTGAGCTCAAGGACGGTTCCTCTATGCGCCTCACCATTGCACGATACTACACTCCATCGGGGCGTTGCATTCAGAAGCCATATACCAAAGGAGACAATAAGGAATATGCCATGGACCTTATCGAACGCTACAACAGAGGCGAATTCTTTTCGAAAGACAGCATACACTTCAACGACAGCCTTATATACAAGACAAGGAACGGACGCATCGTATATGGCGGTGGCGGCATCATGCCCGACATATTCATTTCGAGCGATACCGTTGACATGACAAAATATGCGCAAGAAGCATTATCACGCGGACTTATCGCACGTTACGCGATGAAATACTGCGATGCCAACCGCCCTGTACTATCCAAGTTCAAGACCCATGAGGCTCTTACAGCACACCTGAACACAAAACCTATAGTAGAGGATTTTGTTTCATTTGCCGACGGCAAGGGACTCAAGCCCAATACGCAGCAGATAGCAAAATCACGCAAGATAATACGACGCGCTCTCTATTCGAACATAATCTACCAGATGGCAGGCATGCTGGAGCATGTAAAGTATGTAAACCTCGATGACCCTGCAGTTCTGAAGGCTATAGAAGTCCTCGACAAAGGAGAAGCATACCCCAAGGCACCCGACAACAACTGACAGCAACGGAAGAGAGAGACAGAATTATCCCTGACACGACAACATAAAGCAACAGATGAACACAATCTGGATAGTAATGCCGATTCTGATTCTCCTCATGTTCCTTTTGGGAACAGAGCTCAACAAAGAATCATTTGTAAACGTAATACGAAATCCCAAAGCCGTAATTACAGGAATGGCAGGACAGATAATCCTGTTGCCTCTTATAGCCTTTGCCATAGCGTGGATATCAGGAATGCCGCCCGTATATTTCATGGGGCTGGTACTCATTGCATGTTGCCCAGGAGGCAGTTCTTCAAATGTCTTCTCCATGCTTGCCAAAGGTGACATAGCTCTGTCAATAACACTGACTGCGGTGAGCAGCGTGCTGACCCTTTTCACGCTTCCGCTCATAATGGAGCTGACATCGCATTTCGTTTCACATAATGCCGGCATCTCCATTGAGTTGCCTATGGGAAAACTGCTTGTGCAGAACATCGTGCTTCTGTTTGTACCGTTGCTTGCCGGGTTCCTGTTCCGTCGTATCAGCCCATACAAGGCAAGCAGAACCGGAAAGATGTTAGGGAAGATTGCCTTTCCGGCACTGATGACACTGGCATTTCTTTTCTTCCTGCAATACACCGAAGAGATAATTGCTAATTTCCGCCTTACAGGCATTGCATGTGCACTGCTTATAATTGCAAGCATGCTATGCAGCTCGTTGCTGTCGCGTTTTGCCCGGCTGACCGGTACTGTACGTCGCACCATAGTCATTGAGGTAGGAATGCAGAATGCGGCACAAGCCATAGCGATAGCCACCTCACCATTCATATTCAACAGCGGTGAGATGGCCATTCCGGCAATAATCTATGCACTGATGATGAACGTCATACTGCTGCTATATGTCATGAAACTCAAATACTTTAACTAAACACACCTTATGGCAAAGAAAGAGAAAATCAAGAGCCTGTTCGACAATATCGCTCCCGATTACGACAAGCTTAACCATATACTCTCATTGAACATCGACAAAGGATGGCGCAAGAAAGCAGTCCGAGAAATAATCGATAGCAAAGAACCTCTAAAGGTACTCGATGTAGCCTGCGGTACAGGTGACTTCACCATAGAGATTGCCAGGAAAGCTGCTGAGGGAAGTTCCATAACAGGCATAGACCTTTCCGAAGGAATGATGAAGGTTGGGCGTGAAAAGATAAATGCCGCCAAGGCAAGAGCCACTCTTGAATACGGTGACTGCGAAGCACTCACCTACTCCAACGACCTCTTCGACCGCATATCTGTCGGGTTCGGTGTACGTAACTTCGAACATCTCGATATCGGGCTCAAAGAGATGTGCCGGGTACTGAAGCCTGGAGGCAAGCTTGTCATTCTTGAACTGTCAGTACCGTCAAACCCCATTATACGCTGGTGCTACAAACTCTATTTCCTGAATATTCTCCCCGCGATTGGCGGAATGGTATCGGGTAACCGCGGAGCATACGAATACCTTCCGGCATCGGTTCTGCATTTCCCGGCTCCCGACAGGTTTATCGGCATGATGCGTGAGGCCGGTTTCAGCGAGGTAAGGCACAAGGCCTTCACATTCGGTATATGCCGTATGTATGTCGGAATCAAGTAACACAAATTATATGGCAAAGAAGTGGATTGAAGCAATGCGTCTGCGCACTCTTCCCGTAAGTATTGCAGGAGTATTGGCAGGATGCGGATGTGCTGTATGGCAAGGAAAGTTCTCCATTGTTCCGGCACTGCTATGCCTTCTCTTTGCCGTATCGGCCCAGATAGCCTCCAATTTCGGCAACGAATACTATGATTTCAAGAACGGTATCGACCGCAAGGGACGTGAAGGCTTTCGTCGCGGAGTGACAGAAGGTGACATATCCCCTAAAGCAATGAAGCATGCGACATTCATCATGCTTGGCATAGCAGCGATAATCGGATGTGCAATGCTCTTTTACGGCAGCCTATGGCTCATAGCTGCAGGATGCGCAATAATGCTCTTTGCCCTTGCATACAGCACCGGTCCATACCCTTTGTCACATCACGGGCTTGGAGACATCACTGTTGTCATATTTTTCGGAGTGATACCGGTAACGCTGACATGTTACCTTCAGACAGGAGATTGGAGCCATTTGCCGGAACTGCTAAGCACCTCTATAGCAACCGGCCTGCTTGCAGCAAATGTACTTATTGTCAACAATTACCGCGACATGGAGGATGACAAGGCTGTAGGAAAGATAACAACCGTTGTTATCTTCGGACGCACGGTAATGGGGCAAGTCTATCTGTTTTCAGGAATTCTGGCAATGGGTATAATGACACCTCTCTGGGTTCAAATGCCGGCATGGGCTCTATCTGTTCCTGTCATATATCTATTGCTGCACGTTGCTACATGGCGGAAGCTCAAACAGAGCAAAGGAGCAAAGCTCAATCCCCTGCTTGGCAGAAGCGCGATGAACCTGCTGCTATTCACGTTGCTCCTGCTTGCACTGCTTATTGCAAGATGCGCATAGGAACGCATGCAATTATTGTTCACCATTCAGGAAACAGTGTATCTTCAATAAAATAAATTGCAAAACAGCATCACACATTTAGAAAAATATTGTATCTTCGCAAGCGGAAATAACGCTACGCGGTAGTAGCTCAGTTGGTAGAGCATCAGCTTCCCAAGCTGAGGGTCGCGGGTTCGAGCCCCGTTTACCGCTCTTAAATAATGAATGACAGCCTTTAGGTTGTCATTTGTTATTAAATAATATACATGGGAAGCTGAAGGTCGGAGTTCTTTGCAAGCAAAGCGACTACGTCGATTACGAGTTCCGTACACACCGCTGGAAGAGTTCCAAAGAATTTCGGGACTCTTTTTTGTTTGTGTTTGCTTCTTTCTTTATATATAACTCTGTCAAAACATATGCCGTTAATAAAAAAAATTAGAGGAAAGATATATCAATTTAACTGTAGGTTTGAATTGGAAAATTCATTGAAATAAGACATTAGAAATAACAGCTCACAGTTGGACATTTATAAAATGTTTTCTAATTTTGTAGCGTTGCAAGTGCAACAGACATAAATAGGAAGCGTTTTAGCTTTATTCCTAAA
>JAZNSN010000021.1:0-24232 GCA_045591315.1 Bacteroidaceae bacterium | reverse complement strand
GTAAATATTCTCCAAACAAACAATAGCTATTCCGATGTTTATCAAAGGAATAGCTATATTTTTATCATCCTGCAGAAATGTAGGAGCTGAACTAATAATAAGCAAGAGGGCAACCCAATCTTACTTTTGGGTCACCCTCTTGAATTAATATACAGTTCTGTTACTTTACTTCCTCGAACTCTGCATCCTGAACGTCGCTGTTGTCCTGCTGGCTGCTCTGCTGCTGGTTGCCTGCATCGTACTGCTGGCCACCCTGTGCGCCCTGTGCGCCGCTCTGTGCATACATCTCTGCACTTGCTGCCTGCCATGCGCTGTTCAGTTCTGCTGTTGCAGCGTCTATAGCAGCAATGTCCTGTGCCTTGTGTGCCTCCTCAAGCTTCTGTACTGCAGCTTCAATAGGAGCTTTCTTGTCGGCAGGAATCTTGTCGCCGAGCTCACTCAGCTGGTTCTTGGTCTGGAATACCATTGAATCGGCCTGGTTGAGCTTGTCAATCTTCTCACGCTCTTTCTTGTCTGCATCGGCATTAGCCTCAGCCTCAGCCTTCATGCGTTCTATCTCGTCCTTGCTCAGGCCTGAAGATGCCTCGATGCGGATTGCCTGCTCCTTGCCGGTAGCCTTGTCCTTTGCCGATACCTTAAGGATACCGTTGGCGTCGATGTCGAATGTAACCTCAATCTGAGGAACACCGCGGCGTGCCGGAGCAATGCCTGTAAGGTTGAACTGGCCAATAGACTTGTTCTGGTTAGCCATAGGACGCTCGCCCTGAAGAACGTGGATTGTTACCTCGGTCTGGTTGTCGGCTGCAGTAGAGAATGTCTCGCTCTTCTTGCATGGGATTGTGGTGTTGGCGTCGATGAGCTTTGTCATTACACCGCCCAATGTCTCGATACCCATTGAAAGCGGAGTAACGTCGAGAAGCACTATGTCGCCTACGCCGCCCTCTTTGTTGAGGATAGCACCCTGGATTGCAGCACCTACTGCTACTACCTCGTCCGGGTTAACGCCCTTTGAAGGTGCCTTGCCGAAAAATTCCTCTACAATCTGCTGTACGGCCGGGATACGTGTAGAACCTCCTACAAGGATAACCTCGTCGATGTCAGCATTGTTGAGTCCTGCATCGCTCATAGCCTTCTTGCATGGCTCAAGACAAGCCTGTATGAGGTTGTGTGCCAATGACTCGAATTTAGCGCGTGTCAAAGTTTTTACAAGGTGCTTTGGCATGCCGTTTACGGCTGTGATATAAGGGAGGTTGATCTCGGTAGATGTTGTCGATGACAATTCAATCTTCGCCTTCTCTGCAGCCTCCTTGAGACGCTGTAGAGCCATCGGGTCAGCCTTCAGGTCAGCACCCTCTTCTGCCTTGAACTCATTTGCAAGCCAGTCGATGATTACCTGGTCGAAGTCGTCGCCGCCGAGGTGTGTGTCACCGTTGGTAGAGAGAACCTCGAACACGCCGCCTCCGAACTCAAGAATAGATATATCGAATGTACCGCCACCGAGGTCGAATACAGCAATCTTCATATCCTTGTTTGCCTTGTCAACACCGTATGCAAGTGCAGCTGCTGTAGGCTCGTTTACTATACGTTTTACCTCAAGGCCTGCAATCTGTCCGGCCTCCTTTGTTGCCTGACGCTGTGAGTCGCTGAAGTATGCAGGAACTGTGATGACAGCCTCTGTAACCTCTTGTCCGAGGAAATCCTCTGCAGTCTTCTTCATCTTCTGAAGAATCATAGCCGAAATCTCCTGCGGAGTATATTTGCGGCCGTCGATGTCAACGCGTGGCATGTTGTTCTCCTCAACAACCTTGTAAGGTACGCGTGAGATCTCCTTGCTTACCTGCGCCCAGTTCTCACCCATGAAACGCTTGATAGAGAAAATAGTGCGCTGAGGGTTTGTGACAGCCTGACGCTTTGCCGGGTCGCCTACCTTGCGCTCACCGTTGCCGTCGAATGCAACGATTGAAGGGGTAGTGCGCTTGCCCTCGCTGTTGGTGATAACTACGGGCTCGTTGCCCTCAAAAACCGCTACGCATGAGTTGGTTGTACCCAAGTCAATTCCAATAATCTTTCCCATAATTCTATTGTTTTTTTTATTTGTTATTGTTCAAAAATCATGTCGGGGCGTCTGTCGCCTCCGTAAGATATAGAACAAAGTGCGTGCCAAAGGGTTTTTCTGTTGCTTAACTTTGTCATAGTTTGCCTCTCTGTCCTGTTTTACAATTTTTCTGCGACAAAATGGCAGATAAAATGTCATATTCGTGCTTCGGCTCTTCCGGAATCGTCAGTCTGTACGTTTTTTTCATCTTTTATAAAAGACGCAATTCGTTGCATTTTCCCTTTTTTTATACTACTTTTGTAAAATGTACATTGGGGTAAACCGGAGAGTCGGAAAAGAAGACGCGGTTCTGCGGTGTGCAAGCAATTTTGAACAATAGATTTAAGATATTTATCAACTTTTAATCGTTTTTGAAAGAATGGGAAAAGTTTTGCTTATTGGCGCAGGTGGAGTAGGCACTGTTGCTGCTTTTAAGGTCGCTCAGAACAGCGATGTTTTTACCGAGATTATGATTGCCAGCCGTACAAAGGCAAAGTGTGACGCTATTGTAAAGGCTATCGGTAATCCTGATATCAAGACTGCTGCGGTTGATGCCGACAGCGTTGAGGAGCTAGTTGCGCTGTTCAACAGCTTCAAGCCCGAAATCGTGATAAACGTGGCTCTTCCATACCAGGACCTTACAATCATGGAGGCTTGTCTCCAGTGCGGTGTAAACTATCTTGATACTGCCAACTATGAGCCTAAGGATGTCGCTCACTTCGAGTACAGCTGGCAGTGGGCATACCATGAGCGTTTCAAGGAGGCCGGCCTTACAGCTATTCTCGGCTGTGGTTTCGATCCGGGCGTTAGCGGTGTATATACTGCCTATGCGGCAAAGCACTATTTTGACGAGATACACTACCTCGATATTGTTGACTGCAACGCCGGAAACCACCACAAGGCATTTGCTACCAACTTCAATCCCGAAATCAATATCCGTGAGATAACCCAGAACGGCCGCTACTATGAGAACGGGCAGTGGATTGAGACCGCTCCTCTGGAGATACACCAGCCTATTACATATCCTAATGTGGGCCCACGTGAGTCGTATCTGCTCTTCCACGAGGAACTTGAGTCTCTTACAAAGAATTTCCCGACAATCAAGCGCGCTCGTTTCTGGATGACGTTCGGCCAGGAGTATCTGACACACCTTCGCGTGATACAGAACATCGGTATGGCACGAATCGACGAAATCGATTACAACGGCATGAAGATTGTTCCTCTGCAGTTCCTCAAGGCGGTTCTTCCGAATCCTCAGGACCTCGGTGAGAACTACGAGGGCGAGACCTCTATCGGTTGCCGCATCCGTGGTATCAAGGACGGCAAGGAGCGTACATACTATGTATATAATAACTGCAGCCATCAGGAGGCATACAAGGAGACCGGTATGCAGGGTGTAAGCTATACTACAGGTGTTCCGGCTATGATAGGTGCAATGATGTTCCTCAAAGGACTGTGGCGTAAGCCGGGTGTATGGAACGTCGAGCAGTTCGATCCGGATCCATTTATGGAGCAGCTGAACAAGCAGGGTCTTCCTTGGCATGAGGAGTTTGACAAGGACCTGGAACTCTAATCCTTGTGCCACTTGGTTATCTCATAATCTTAGTTACCTAGTAATTTTTGAAATTAAATGGCAAAGAAAGAAGAATTGGAAAATATCGCAGGCGGTGAGAAGCTGCGCGCTCTGCAGGCTGCGATGGACAAGATAGAGAAGAACTTCGGAAAAGGTTCTATAATGAAGCTCGGCGATGACAGCTTTGAGGATGTCGATGTCATCCCTACCGGCTCGGTAGGCTTGAATGCTGCACTTGGGGTAGGCGGTTATCCGCGTGGCCGTATAATCGAAATCTACGGTCCTGAGTCATCGGGTAAGACAACATTGGCGATACATGCCATTGCCGAGGCGCAGAAGATGGGCGGCATAGCTGCCATAATCGATGCTGAGCATGCTTTCGACCGCTTCTATGCGCAGAAACTGGGTGTTGATATCGACAATCTGCTCATTTCGCAGCCCGACTGCGGTGAACAGGCTCTTGAGATAGCCGAGCAGCTCATTCGTTCATCGGCTATCGATATTATCGTTATTGACTCCGTTGCAGCGTTGACACCGAAGGCTGAAATCGAAGGCGAGATGGGCGACAACAAAGTCGGCCTTCAGGCACGTCTTATGTCTCAGGCATTGCGCAAGCTCACTTCGGCTATAAGCAAGACAAAGACTACATGTATCTTCATCAACCAGTTGCGTGAAAAGATTGGCATCATGTTCGGTAATCCGGAGACGACAACAGGCGGCAATGCGTTGAAGTTCTACTCTTCGGTACGTCTGGATATCCGTCGAGTGAGCCAGCTGAAGGACGGTGAAGAGGCTGTCGGCAACCAGGTGCGTGTGAAGGTGGTGAAGAACAAGGTCGCTCCTCCATTCCGCAAGGCCGAATTCGATATCATGTTCGGTGAGGGCATTTCGCGTACAGGAGAGATTGTCGATCTTGGCGTTCAGTATGGCATAATAAAGAAGAGCGGTTCGTTCTTCAGCTATAACGAGACAAAGCTCGCCCAGGGCCGTGACCGTACAAAGGCTCTTATTGCCGATAATCCCGAACTTGCCGACGAACTGGCACAGAAGATAACGGAGGCTATGAAAGGCAATGTGGAAGAAAATTTATAAGACTAAGAATTGATAATTTAAATAATACTATGAAGAAATCCATTTTGTTTGCTGCGCTGGCATTTATGGGCCTTGGCGCATTTGCTCAGGAGAACAAGGATTCAGTTCCTGAGTTTACGGTAGTGAAGGAGAATCCTATCACAAGTATAAAGAACCAGAACCAGGCAGGTACATGCTGGTGCTACTCTTCGCTTGCTTTCATCGAGTCGGAGTTGCTCCGCATGGGCAAGGGCGAGTACGACTTCTCTGAGATGTTCATCGTTCACAACACCTATCTCGACCGTGCCGACAAGGCTGTCCGCACTCACGGCGATATCTCTTTCTCACAGGGAGGTTCTTTCTACGATGTAATCTATGGTATGGAGACATTCGGTCTTGTTCCTGAGGCAGAGATGCGTCCCGGTGTAATGTACGGCAAGGAACTTAGCGTCCATAATGAGCTTTCTGCAGTCAGTGACGCAGTCGTTGCGGCTATAGCAAAAGGCAAACACCGCTCTCTCCAGGTGAGCCCCGACGGCCAGCCATTGTGGAAGAAGGCGATAACAGCCGTTCACGACATCTATCTTGGCGAGCGTCCTGAGAAGTTTACATACGACGGCAAGGAATATACTCCAAAGTCTTTCTATGAGTCATTGGGCCTTAAGGCTGAAGACTATATCTCTTTGACATCTTACACACACCATCCTTTCTACAAGCCTTTCGTTCTTGAGATTCAGGACAACTGGCGTTGGGCGCAGTCGTACAACCTTCCTATCGACGAGTTCATGCAGGTGTTCGACAATGCTATCATGGAGGGTTACACCATTGCGTGGGGTAGCGACGTGAGCGAGGCAGGCTTCGGCCGTGACGGCAAGGCTGTTATGCCGGATGACGCGAAGAAGACCGACCTCGAAGGTTCTGACATGGCAAAGTGGCTCAAGCTAAGCGAGGAGGAGAAGAAGAATACTCCAAAGCCGTCAACCGAAAAATGGTGTACTCAGGAGGAGCGTCAGATTGCATACGACAACTGGCAGACTACAGACGACCACGGCATGCAGATTTATGGTATTGCAAAGGATAAGGACGGTGTTGAGTACTACATGGTCAAGAACTCTTGGGGAGAGGCCGGCAAGTACAAAGGCATTTGGTATGCTTCAAAGGCATTCGCACGTTACAAGACTATGAATATCGTTGTCCATAAGGACGCTCTTCCCAAGGATATTCGCAAGAAACTTGGTATCAAGTAATAGACATTCAAATAACAAAAAAGCACACTTCGGTGTGCTTTTTTTATTGCTATAAGATAGCGGTGTCTTTGATTTTATGCAGAAAATGTTTTTGCGTTGGCAGTGCCAATGGAACAGCATTGTCTGTAATCCCGTTAAAGTTTTAGCTTCTATATCGGTGTGCTCGTTAATCTCTATTTGGTTATCCCCGGCTTTTGTGGGCAGTAAACATGCTCCGTCGGAAACAAAAAATATTATTTTTCTTAAAAAAATCATTGTGGCGTTCCTATATATAATCTCTTTTTGTATCTTTACAAATTGAAGAGATTTTGATAAATTACCCGTAGTAGGTACATTTTCTGTGGCTGCAGGTGCGTAGAGTTGAAAAGTGTGTGTTGCTGTCTCCTGCCCTATGTTCTCTTCGTTGCAGCCGGTGAGCTTCCTTCCATGTGAGGCAGTGGGGTATCCGGCTTTTGGCAAGCTGAATAAAAAAATACATATAATGGGTCAGAAATGGAAATATCTACCTCCTACAGAAGAGCAGGCAGCTGTGGCTAAGACCCTATCGGCAGAGTTGGACATGAGTCCTGTACTTTGCAGCCTGCTGGTGAAGAGAGGTATAACTTCTGTTGCAGAAGCGAGGAGTTTCTTCCGCCCCAAACTGAGCCATCTCCATAATCCTTTCCTTATGAAGGATATGGATATTGCCGTTAAAAGGCTCAACAAGGCTCTTGGCAAGAAAGAGCGCATACTTGTTTACGGCGACTACGATGTTGACGGCACAACAGCCGTTGCGTTGGTGTATAAGTTTCTGCAACAGTTTTCGTCGAATATAGATTACTATATTCCCGACAGGAACGAAGATGGTTACGGCATCTCGAAAAGAGGTGTCGATTATGCGTACTCTACAGGCGTAAAGCTTGTCATAGTACTCGATTGCGGCATTAAGGCTATCGAGGAGATTGCCTATGCCAAGTCTCTGGGAATCGATTTCATCGTGTGCGACCACCATGTGCCCGATGACGAGTTGCCGTGTGCCGTGGCGATACTCAATCCTAAACGCCACGACTCAACCTATCCCTATCCGCATCTGTCGGGGTGCGGTGTCGGCTTCAAGTTCATGCAGGCCTTTGCTATGGACAATGCAATGCCGGCCGAGCAGCTTTATCCGCTGCTCGACCTTGTTGCCGTGAGTATAGCTTCGGACCTTGTTCCCATTATGGGAGAGAACAGAATAATGGCCTATCATGGCATAAAGCAGATAAACCATAGTCCAAGTACAGGCTTGAAGGCTATTATCGATGTATGTGGCCTTTCGGAAAAAGAGGTCGGCATAAACGATATCATTTTCAAGATAGGTCCGCGAATAAATGCATCGGGCCGTGTCATGCAGGGAAAGGTTGCTGTTGACCTTCTCATTGAGAACGACCTCGCTGCAGCCCAGAGCATCAGCATGCAGATAAACGAAATGAACGAGACCCGCAAGGAACTCGACAAGAGCATGACCGAGGAGGCCAACAGCATTGTGGAGGGGCTTGAAAGCTTTGACGAGCAGCGTGCCATTGTCATCTTCAACCCCGACTGGCACCGTGGTGTAATAGGTATTGTGGCATCGCGCCTCACCGAAGTATATCATCGCCCGGCAGTGGTTATCACATGTACCGGTGATATGGCTACGGGCTCGGCGCGTTCTGTAACCGGCTTCGATGTATATAAGGCAATGGAGAGCTGCCGCGACCTGCTCGATAACTTCGGCGGCCACACCTATGCTGCCGGTTTCTCTCTCAAGGTTGAGAACGTAGCAGCCTTTGCCGAGCGTTTCGAAGGTTTTGTTGCCGACAACATATTGCCCGAACAGACAGCACCTGTAATCGACATAGATGCCGAAATAGACTTTCATCAGATAAGCCGCAAGTTCTTCAACGACCTGAAGAAATTCGCGCCTCATGGTCCCGATAACCCCAAGCCTGTGTTCTGCACATATAATGTGTGCGACTATGGCGCAAGCAAGGTTGTCGGCCGCCGTCAGGAACATATAAAGCTGGAACTTATCGACTACAAGTCCAATACGATACTCAATGGCATAGCTTTCGGACAGAGCCGTCAGGCAAAGTACATTAAGTCGAAGCAGTCGTTCGATATCTGCTATACGCTCGAAGACAATGCCTACAAGCATGGTGAAGTGCAGCTTCAGATAGAGAGCATCCATACAAAGGTTAGCCGGTAGCATGCATGACATACAGGAGAATTCTTAAGGAATACTGGGGGTTCGATGATTTTCGCGGAATACAGCGTGAAATAATCGAGAGCATAGGCAGTGGCCGCGATACCCTCGGTCTCATGCCTACAGGCGGAGGAAAAAGCATAGCCTTTCAGGTTCCGGCACTCGCCGGCGAAGGGCTATGCATTGTTGTTACTCCTCTCATTGCCCTCATGAAGGACCAGGTCGCCAACTTGCGTTCACGCGGAATAAAGGCCACTGCAATATATTCCGGCATGCGTACAAGCGATGTAGTCACTGCGCTTGAGAACTGCATCTTCGGCGATTACAAATTCCTTTATATCTCTCCCGAACGCATATCATCGGAACTCTTCGTCAAGAAGATACAGCGTGTAAAGGTACAGCTCATAACTGTTGACGAGGCACATTGCATCTCGCAGTGGGGGCACGATTTCCGCCCGGCATACAGGCAGATATGCGAACTTCGCAGGATGTTTCCTGCCGCGCCGGTGCTTGCTCTGACTGCAACTGCTACACCCGAAGTGGTGAAGGATATACAGCAGCAGCTCAACTTCCGCGAAGAGAACTGCTACAGCATGAGCTTCGAGCGCAAGAATCTTGTATATGTGGTACGTCGCACCGAGAACAAGGCCAAGGAACTTCTGCATATTCTTTCACGCATAGAAGGCTCTGCAATAATATATACGCTTAACCGCAAGAAGACAAAGGAGGTGTGCGACTTTCTCCTTGCCAATGGGGTTACGGCCGAGTACTATCATGCCGGCCTCTCTCCCGAAAGCAAGGACGCGAAGGAGTATGCATGGAAGAGCGGTGCAGCCCGCGTAATGGTATCGACCAATGCCTTCGGGATGGGCATAGACAAGCCGGATGTGCGTCTTGTCGTGCATGTCGATTTGCCAAGTTCTGTAGAGTCGTACTTCCAGGAGGCGGGCCGTGCAGGACGTGACGGCGAGAAGGCCTATGCGGTCGTGCTGTACAGCAAAGGCGACAGCAGGGTAGTGACGCGCCGTCTTTCGGACAACTATCCGCCGCAGGATTTCATACGCGAGGTGTATGATGAGGTATGCTACTACTACAGCATGGCTTTGGGTGACGGAATGGATTGTACTTTCGAGTTCTCGTTGGGCGATTTCTGCAAGAAATATCATCGTCCTACACTGCAGACCGACAGTGCGCTGCGGATACTTACACGTATGGGCTACATCGAGTATGTCGAGGAGATGGAATATGCATCGCGCTTGCGCTTCATTGTTGATAAGGATGCTTTGTTCCGCTTCCGCGGTTTGCCTAAGGAGTACGAACTGCTCATAAATGCAATACTGCGCAACTATAGCGGTCTGTTCACCGACCCTGCATTCATCGACGAGAGATATCTTTCACGCGTTACCTCGCTTTCGCGTCATCGCATGTACGAGATTCTGGTTTCGCTTGCGAGCAAAGGACTTGTAATGTATGCGCCCTCGAAGAAATGCCCTATAATAACATTTACCAGGCACCGTGTCTTAGGGAGTGAACTCCGCTTTTCGCGTGAGGTGTATGACGAGCGCAGGGCTGTCTTTGCCGACAGGCTTAACTCCATACTCAGCTATGCGACACGTGAGGACAAGTGCCGCAGCCGTCTTCTGCTCGAATATTTCGGTGAGAAGAAGAGCTCTGAATGCGGTAACTGCGATGTCTGTGTCGCGAGCCGTGCCGGAGGCAAGAAAGCTCCTGTGTCAGCTCCTGCGGAATGGTTGCTGGATTATCTCTCCGACAGGAAGCTGCACCCGCTTGACGAACTTGATGCAATGGGGCTTTCGCGTAAGGCTATGACAGAACTGCTGCGCACAATGTGTGACGAAGAGAAAATAGAGATAGTTGACGGAAAAATAAGAATAAGATAATATTGCTATGATAACATTCCTTTTGTGCCTTGCGGCACTTGTGGCTGCCTATTTCACCTACGGCAGATACCTTGAGAGAATATGCGGCATCGATGCCTCTAATCCCGTTCCGTCGGAAAGCATGTACGACGGTGTCGATTACATTCCTATGCCGCGGTGGAGAACCTTTATGATACAATTGCTCAACATTGCCGGACTCGGCCCTATTTTCGGAGCCTTGCTCGGTGCGGCATACGGTCCGGTCGCTTTCCTATGGATAACTCTGGGAGGCATATTCATGGGTGCTATGCACGATTTTGTTGCAGGTGTGATATCGTTGAAAAGCAACGGAAGAAGTCTCCCCGAAATAATAGGCGAGTACCTAGGAAACGGAACGAGAATGTTTATGAGGGTCTTCTCGGTATTGCTTATGGTGCTTGTCGGTGCGGTGTTCATGTCGCAGCCTGCAGAGCTTATAGCATCAAATGTCGCATTGCCGCAGCTGGAGGGTATTGCATTCGGCAGTTCCACATGGGAACTTATAGTTGTTCTTGCTGTAATACTTCTATATTACATACTGGCAACACTCCTGCCTATTGACAAGATAATAGGCCGTTTCTATCCTCTTTTCGGCATTGCGTTGCTGGTAATGGCATTCAGCATTCTCTTTGTACTTCTCTTCAATAGCGACACATATGTAATACCGGAACTGACAAGCCTGGAGAACTGCATAAGCGACCCTCAAAAATTCCCGATAGTGCCGATGCTGTTCACGACAATTGCATGCGGCGCAATTTCGGGCTTCCATGCAACGCAATCGCCTATGATGGCGCGTTGCATGACTTCTGAGACCCAGTCACGAAGCGTCTTCTACGGTGCAATGATTGCCGAAAGCATCATCGCACTTATATGGGCTGCCATAGGCATGGCCTTCTGGGGCGGTGCCGACGGGCTTAATACAGCCATTGCCGAATACGGCGGCAGTGCTGCAAGAATGGTGAATGTAATTACCGAAACCACATTGGGCAAGGGAGTGGCTGCCTGTGTGCTGCTCGGTGTCGTAGGATGTGCCATAACTTCGGGCGATACCGCATTCCGTTGCGCAAGGCTCATCGTTGCCGATATGTTCGGTATCGGTCAGAAGAGTTTTGCCAAGAGGGTAGGTGTCTCCTTGCCTCTCTTCGCAGGTGCGCTGTTCATTATATTCGGGTTGCCTTTCCAGACAATCTGGAGCTATTTCGCATGGTGCAACCAGACATTGGCTGTCATTACATTGTGGTGCATAACGGTATATCTGTTCCGCAACAGGAAACCGGTTGCGATAGGCATGCTGCCGGCTCTTGTAATGACTTACGTCTGTTCATCGTATATCTTCATTTCTCCAATGATGTGCGGAATGGAGAACCGTACGTTGGCGTATATCCTCGGCGGAGTGCTCACACTGACCATTGCCGGTGCTGTACATATCAAGGCGAGGAAATGACAAGTATGAATGTTATGAATAACCGCTCCCCAGAATTGGAGAACGGTTATTTTATTGATTTGCCGACATTGCTGTCGTTTATAATCTCGATACTTATTGCAACACTCTGCTTCAGGAGAAGATTTTCCTGTTCTCCGGGCACTCCTTTCCTCTGGTGAAGTCGGGGATTTCAACCGGAACACCGCCGCTGCGTGCCGAAATGTCAGTGAGCTCTACAAGACAACTCCACAAGGCTGCATCATATACATTCATGTCAAGCGGAAGTCCGTTCCGCAAGCAGTGTATAAGACGGCAATCCATGGCATAGTCTATCCAGCGGCGTCCGCACAGTTCCTCGCCACGTTGCTTGTACATTGCAGCAAAGGGGTGACGGTACTGTTCCAACAGTCCGGCGCACTCATCGCCTATCAAGGCATTGTCGCTGTCTGGGGCAAAGGCAAAAGACGGTACAGGATATTTCTGCGCAAAACCCTCTGTTCCGCTTATAAGGAACGAACGGCTGTAGGGACGTGGCAATGTCATGCAGTGCTGCACGAGAATGGTATGCCCCTTTTCGGTAGTTATTATTGAGCTGTTCATCGTTCCGCTGAGACTCTCGGCATCAGCACCTTCAATACGTTTGGACGATACCGAGACAATGCTCTTCATTCTGTCGCCACGGTGAATGTTCATGGCAAGCGCAATGGGGCCGAGTCCATGAGTGGGGTAGGGGTTGCCGTTATGGTTGTTCATGAATTCCACTTGCCAATTGCTCCATTTGCGTCCGCCGTCGTCGTTGGTGGCAATCCGTTCGCGCAAGTCGTGCAGGTATGAGCCCTCTGCATGGATAATCTCGCCAAGCATGCCATGTTGTGCCATGTTGAGGACGCATAGCTCGAACTCGTCGTAGCAACAGTTCTCAAGCATTATGCAGTGGCGTTGTGTCTCTTCGGCCGTGTCAACAAGCCTCCAGCAATCGGCGACAGTAGTTGCTGCCGGCACCTCTGTTGCAACATGCTTGCCTTGCTGCATGGCATATACTGCAATGTCGGCGTGGCTTGCCCAGTCGGTGCATATATATACCAGGTCAACATCGGGTTGCCGGCATAATTGCTTCCAACCCTCAATGCCGCAATAGCTAGCAGGTATATTTCCGCCTTCTCCGGCAATAATACCCTTTGCATCATCGATATTCTCCTCTACCAAGTCGCATAGAGCCGTTATGCGGCATCCTTCGATGTGCATCATGCGGTGTACTGCACGTTTTGCACGCACGCCCAGGCCGACAAAGCCTATACGTACACACTCCATAGGTTCGCACTGCAGTTGCAGGGCGCTCTTCTTGCATTTTATGTTGCCGTTGTTGACCATTCTGGAATCATTGATTACAAAATAACAAAAAATGTATCTCCTATCAAAGCTTTTAATGTGAATTAATGCAAAGTATAAGATGAAAGTGGAAAGATGAAAGTTATAGGCTTCGACAACACCGGCAGTAATTAGTCGCAGGTAGCGTGGCGGATTCACGCCCTGCGGGTTGCGATCAGACGGTTTTGTCGAAGATGCTAAAGAACTTAGGAATACTGCAGTTTCCCAAATTAGCAAGGTGGTTCCTATAGCTTCCTGAGAATTTCCATTGCTTCTTTGTTGCCGGCACCGGCAGCCTCGCGGTAGAGGTCCCTTGCCAGGCTCTTGTCACGTCCTACGCCTTTGCCCTCATAATAGTAGTCGGCCATGCGCTTCATTCCGTTGTGGTTTCCAAGCATGGACAATCCTTTAGCGTATGAGTACGCCTCCTTGTAGTTCCCGGCCTTATCCTCGTATTCAAGCATGAACAGCATGGCCTCTTCGTGTTTGTTTTCAGCTGCTTCCCTTATATGCCCGATGCCGTTCTCCCCTTTCTCAATTAGCCTCATGCCGTAGATGTAAAGAGCGTTCGGCTCTTTATGCTTTGCAGCCTCATTCAGCAATGAATCGCATTTAGGCATGTCCGTTTCAACAATATATCCTTCCTTGTATCGATGTGCCATCTCTATCAAAGCGCGCGGCTCGCTCTGCAGCGATGCGCGCCTTATCCATGCATGCGCTCCGGCAGTGTCTTGTTTTGCAATTGTTCCTTCATGCAGTATCATGCCAAGCTCATACTGTGCTGGAGCACTTCCGTTCTTGGCTGCTTCGGTAAAGAACTTCATTGCAAGCTTATTGTTCATGGTCAGCCCCTTGCCGTCGCGGTAGCACATTGCGACGTAGTACATTGCAGGAGCATACTTATACTGAACAAGCTCCGCAAAAATGGTTATGGCATCTTTGTAGCGTTTCTGGTTATAGAATACAACGCCTTGCTTGTGTTGCAATGCACATTGCGCATTTAGAGTGGAATCCATTCTGATATTGATGTAGTCCTCGTCGCTCTCACCTTTCTGAGTGGCATTTTTCCCGTGTTGAGCAACTCTTGCCTTCTTCTCCTTGTGCAAACGTGTTGCGATATTATTGTCATTGCTGTAGATTGAGTAGCCGTCGCGTCCGGCAACAGAAACATTTATGTTGCGGCAGTTGCTGCTGTTATAGAGCTCCACTACAGCCTCCCCGTTTGCCACCGTTACTTCGGGAATCCATAGCAAGGTACGGCGGTAGTCCTTCTCCTGGGGTTTCATCTTGCTGTAGTCGGGCGAATAGAACTCCTTGCTTTCACTGTATCCCTGTACAGCTGTGTAGCGCAAAGAACTTCCCGTAGTTGCAAACTCCGGAACAATGCCCAGCCCTATCTCTTCATTCTTGTATGGAATGAGGCATGCTACATAGTTAGGGTTAAGCGGATATCCGATACCATTTGTCGTGGTTATCCTGTCATTGAATATCTGGCTGTTGGGGCAACCGTCAACACCTTTGCTGGCATGTAGGTAGCTTTGCGACAAGAATCCTTTGTAGAATTTCTGTACAGGGACCTTGTTGTCCATCATACGTCCGAGCGGTGTCCAATGTGTGTCCCTGTTTTCGAACTGCAGGCGTGTCTTTTCGTCACTTCTTATCACAATCTCCTTAAAGTTGGTCATCTTTTCCACATCCGGTATCCCTCTAAGGTACTCCTTGTCGGGCTGTGGCACCTTGTCGGGGCTGTACTCGCCAAGCACTACCATCAGCTGTACCCAATATGCCCAGCCATAATTGTGGCGTTTCATGGCACTAAGCACTACATCGTTTGCGGTAAGTACATGGTTGAATTCATCATCTACATTGAGTGTTATGGCATTTTTGTTTGAATACCTGATGCTGCCTACATATTTGATTGTCTCAAAACTTATTTTATCATCTGGCAATTGCACTGATATGATCTCGTCATTTATGATGGTGTTATCGCTTCTTATTGTTTTTAGATTCTCTGTATTTTCTCCCATCTCCCCCTCTTCTACCCGGTCATCAGTCAAATGGGCATCGTCAAATGCATCCTTGTAGAGTTCATCTGAAATGTTGAACTGGTCTAGATATGTAAAGTCCTGTGCGTACTCCCATTCATCGAGGTAGTTGAAGCGCATCTCGCTGTGAGGAGGCCGTCCATTCAGTTCCTTCTTTCTGTCGGCAACGACTTCGAGAGACGAAAGCATGTATTCGAACGGATTCAGCCTTATCTGGTTTTCTGTCTCATCCTTGCTCATGGGAACACCAAGGTTACGCTCCCAGAAATCGTACAGACGGAATCCGGGCGAGTAGTACCGGTCCAGTACGAACTGGTACTTTATGTGTCTGCTGTGCTTGAATGTTGTCTGTGGCCTTAATGATGCTATGCGCATGCCTGAGAAATCATCAAACTCAAGGACGAATGAGCCGGTGCTGTCTGTACGGAATGTCGATGTCTCGATGTTCTTTCCGTCTGTGGCAATATCTAGCCTTGTCAGGTTGTATTCCTGAGGAATTATCTCGCTCTTTCCTTTGCTTTCAGGCTTATTGCTAGCCTTTTTCATTATGAACTTCCCTTTCAAAGTAATGCCACGCTCAACAGGTTGCATATCCTTTATCTCTTTACGTGCAAGCATATGCCAGTCGAATGATGTCCAGCCATGTGTGAGCATTATGAGGTCGAGCTGTTCCTTGCGCTTGCTGTTGGCATTGTCGAAGTATTGTGCAGCATCTGGTATATATCCTTTCAGTTCAGAGCCTAGGAGCAGATAGCTGTACATATTGTAGCTGTACGATGTAGCCTGTGTGCCCGTAGCATCCCCTACGTTCAGCGACAGGTCACTCCCGTCCGGTATAGGCTTACCGTCCTCACGGGTGATTCTTAGAGTGATTTTCTCATTCTCATTGGCATTGAGGTTGTGTACATGATATCCGTTGGCTGTGACATTGAGCTTTACGGTCTCATGTCCGCTTTTCTGCAGTTGGTCATGCATTATAAAGAACTGTCTTTCGGCAAGCGGAGTCTTTTCGTCAGCAAACAGTACAGCACGGTTTACACCCTCAGGCAGACTGTTCCGATCAATAGAAAATGATGTCGTCCTGTCGGAACTGTTAAGCCTCTTGTAGAAACCCATTGTACCGCGGTATAGTATAGCGAATCCCATTTCGGTATTCTCGGTGAGGTTGTTCCTTATGATTATGCGGACACTGTCACCTTCCTCTGCGACGCTCATGACAACACCCTCTTCGGCTATTTCCGGCAGCTTGAATGTCTGTTTCTTGCTCTTTCCGTCCTTGTTCCTTATTGTAGCCTCTGCACGGTACTTTGCCCCCTTTTTAGGTGTAAAGGCAAATGAGCCCTTTCCCATATGCGAGGGCACTGTCTCAAGCAAAGGAGCATTGTTCTCGAAAATAGTAATCTTCTCTTCGCTGAATAGTCCGTCGTTCTCGCGTAGCTCGTATGCCACCTTGCTCTCAATTTCGGCAACAAGATGTCCGCTTTCCGGGAAGAAGTCCAGTGTGGCCTCCGGCAGTTTTGCCGATACCCATTCGCCATTCTCGCTGAACCCGCGACGTCTGTCGAGCATGTTCTTGAAGTCCCAGTTATCGGCATTCACCTTGTCGAATACCGGGAAGACCCTGCTGAAAACAGCATCCTTTCCCCAGTTTAGCATGTACCTTGTATATGCGCGTATCTCATAGTACCCCGAAAGGTATAGCGGATTCAGTTCGAACTCACCGTAGCAGCTTCCCTTTTCGTCGAGCTTGTATTTATTTGTCTTTACTATATATCCTTCAGGTGCTACAAGCTCAACATAGAGCACCTTGCTTAGCGTGCTCGGTCTGTCGTCGGTACCGAACGTGGTGTACGCCTTGAACCATATTGTCTCCCCTAAGTAATAGGCCGTGTTGTCGAAATGAAGATATACACGCTCCTGTTGCATCACTCTTCCTACCTGCATGGCACGCAGTGCCACGCTGTCTATTCTGCTCTGTGCGAAGGTTGCAAGAACGGTACATGCCATAAGAATCAATGTAAATATGTTCTTTTTCATAGATGCATTCTTTTATATATGACGGTCAGATTCCCTGGACGTTACATACGTGTTTTGATAATTTTTGCTAAGATAAACAAAATAATGGACAGCTCCTTTACGGGCTGTCCATTATATATGGGAGTTTTGTTTTATTTAACCAATTGCAAATGCTTTACATGCATTATCTAAAGCTAAAAGGTATTTACTTTATAAGCGTTTTTTTGCCGTTAATGATATATATACCTCTTGTCGGGATTTCTACTTTTCTTCCGGTCAAGTCGTAAATACCTTTCACCTTTCCGGTTTCGCCTTTCACCTCATCAAAAATCTCATCAATGCCGGTTCCTGTGTCGTCTGCCTGTATTGAGTATGCACCGTCGGTGATATCCTCAAGCGTGTAGTTCTTGTAAACGATTGTATAGCCTGCACCATGAGTCTCTTCCTCGTAGAGGAATGCAATTGTAGAATCCTTCTGGAAGCACATTGTAGAGTATGCCGATCCGATGAACGATGCCTGGTGACGGCCGTCCCAATCCTTTGCAAAGTTCGCAGGAGTGTCGTAGTCGCTCTCGCTTTCAAGCTCCTTGTAGTAGATACCTACGTTCGCACGTCCGCTTCCGAATGGCAGTGACTGCAATGCAATCCATGTTTCGGCATTGTCCTCGTTGCGTATGGCAGGGAATATCATAATCTCGCCGTTCGTAGAGTTGCCGAGAGCAACGACACCGTTTACGCTGCTGTTCGATGTTGCGCGTGTGCCCCATGAGCCTTGTGCAGTCTTTGCATCAGTAAAGGTGAATATGTTGAAGTGGCGTCCGCCGTTGCAGCGTGAACTTACAACTACATTGCCGTTTGGCAGCTCCTCAACCTTGGGCTCGTCCGCACCGTCTGGGATAGGTGCTGTGTCAACACCGCCTAGTACTTCCCAGCTGTCGCCGAAGTTGTCGCTGTAAAGGACGAAGTTGGTATATGTCGCGTTCTTGTTCTTGAGCAGTACCGCGCAGTAGAGACGGTAGTAGCTGTTCACTTTTACATAACGGCTCTGATGAATCTTGCCCGAACCGATGAACATTGCCATTACAGGGCCTTGTGTACTGCTGTCCCACTTTGAATATATTGTCTCTGCTATATCTACAGGCTCGCTCCATGTAACACCGTTGTCCTCGCTGTAGAAGCGTGCAATGTTCTGGTGGTTATTGCGTGTTCCAGAAGGGAACGAAACATTGCCGGCGCAGCTTAGTACAAGCACACGGTTGCTTTCACGGTCGGCAACGATGCACGGGTCACCGAATCCTACGTGCATGAAGTCGGGTGAGTTTGCACCCTGTCCCTCTACAATGGCGAATTTCTCTCCCCATGTAGCACCGTTGTCCTGGCTGATGCGTGCGTGAAGGTCGATACGTCCGTTGTTCACCATTCCTATGTCGGCACCGCTATGACGGTAGTCGGCAACAGCAATTATGTTGCCGTTGCTTGCCGTTGCTATAGCAGGGATACGGTAAGGTATGTTGCCGGGATTTGTCACAAAAATCTCCTGAGAAGGTTCAATTTCTGCGGCACTGCGCACGATTGTGGCATGGAAATCTGCAGCGTTCGCAAACATGTTGCTGCTTGACGTAACGGTGAATGACAATGAGTTCTCCTCACTGCCTGTTACTGTAACATTCTGTGCTGTCGCCTGATTGGCTGTTACGCCTGCCTGGCCTGCAGGTGTTACTGTAACGTCGTTTGCTCCAGAACTCTTGAAGTTGAAACGGTATCCGGCAATGAAGTATCCCTCATCTGCACTTATGTTGTATGTAGCGGTATATACTCCGTTTACAGCTGCAGCTGCAAGGCAAGTGAACATCTGTATGTCACCGTCTGTATTGTAGGCTGCCATATTGTTTCTACCCTGCGACTCGGCAAGGCTTATGTGCGGTACGGCTGTTGATTTCCATGCCGAGGCCCATGTGCCGGCTGCATTGCTTGCCGTCCAGCTTCCTGCTGTTGTATTGATTGCATATTCAGCCTGGGCAAAGCGTACGTTCACGGTAGAGCCAGCATCGGCACCGCTGTTCCAGAATGCCAGTTTGTTGTCGCGGTTGTTTACCTTGTTGCTTGGATAGCCCTTCTCATACATATAATAATATGTATCGCCTTCGCCCAGGTCGCTTGACGGAGTGAAGAGCCAGAGGTCTGTATATCCGTTAGGGATGTTTGCAGCATCTACAAGTTTAGGGTATGAGGTGCTGCCGGTCGTTCCTGTCATGGCTGTAGGTGCGGCAAGTACCATTGTTGCACCGGCCTCCTTGTTGTATAGCCTGTAGCCGTTGGTGTTGTCGCCCACGAAAGCCCAAAGCTGAGCATCGTTTGTGGCATCGGACATATATTCGTCAAGTGCGATGTAGCTGTCTGTGCCATTGTTGTCTATGACAAAGCCGTTTGCAGCAATCTGCAATGTGTACCATACTGTGCCCTGTGCGAAATCCCCGTCAACGATTGTAGTAGGTCTGAAAATCTGGCTGACAACGCCCTCTTGTGCTTCGGCAATCTCAAGAGTCACGTCTATGATATGTCCGCCGTTAGCCATGAAATCGCCGAACTTGCCGTCCTGGTCGCCATTAGGGTCGATGTTGCACCAGTCGAGCTTTATGCGCATGCGGTAAGTGCCGGGTTCTGCAGGAACAGTGAACTGGGGCAGAGAAACTGTACTGCGGTTATTTCCTGTTATCGTGGTTCCAGCGCTGTTCTTTCCGCTTTCGTCGCTTGATGCTCCGTTGTTGTAGAATGAGTAGCTTACAAGGTCGTCTGTCGGGGTGAAGCCGTCCGCAGCAATACCGGCAGTGAAGCCGTTCTTGTCGCGGTCGATATATACATAGCTGTTCATCCAGCTGCCGGCGATGCCTGTAGTTATTGTCACGACATCTCCAGCACCGGCTTTCATTGTCACGTCGCTCTTGTCAACATAGCACTGCGAGAATTCGCTTGTGCCTATACTGAGGCTATTGGCTGCATGGTCGGGGTACGATGTGCTTGCAAGGGTTATGGAGTTGATGCCTCTGGCACTGTTTGTCCTTGTGCCTGTAAAGCCTGGCGTGTAGTCAACTTCTGTTGTCTCTCCACCTCCGGTCTCATCAACCTCTGTCTCCTCTATAAGATATTTGCATCCGGTGTCGGTTGTGTTAGTTCCGCCTCCCCAGTTGTATATCTTGTACGAAAGTCCGCTGTTTGTTTGGTTGAACTGTACATCTCCGCTTACAATGATAAAGTATCCGGCTTCGTCGGCAGGTTTCAGTTCCCAGCCTGCAGCAGGGGCTGCACTCTGTGTCTTGAGTGCAGTGTTGTTGCTGCTTGCCGGCGATACGTATGTATTGTTGGCATAGTTCATGATGTCGAACTTGCCGTCGGTACGTGTCACGAACTTCCATTTTGCGGCATCGGTGATGCTTGCAATGCCTGTCATGTCGGCATTGGCACCGTTAGATGATGCATACCGGTTGTCGCGGAGCGGAGTCTTCATCGTATAGTAGCGGTCGCTCTTAGGCTGGTTGACCTGTGCTGTTGCAAGCGAAGCCTTGAATGCATCGAATGCCGCATTCAGCTCTTCGGTCTGTTGCGCACGTTCCTCGCTTGTCATTACCTGTCCTAATGTAGCCTCTATTCTTGCTATAACTGCATTGAGCTCATCGGCGAGCGATGGGCTGTAGTAGCCGAGAGCATCGCTTGTGTTGTCTGCAACATAGTTCTTTGCCTCTTCAATTGTGGCAGCCAGCTGGTCGGCAGCCTCGTCAAGTGTCTTGTTGGGAGAATATACAATACCCTCAAGTGCATCCTTGCCTTCAGTGTCTGTAAGAACGAATGTGAACATCCACTTGTTGAGACGTACGCCGTCAGCAGCGACGTACGGCAACTTGACGAACACTTTGTTCCAACCCTGTTTCAATGTTACCTCTACAGGCTTGCGTGCTGTAAAATTCTCGTTCTTGAGGTCAACTTCGTTGTTGATGCTCACGCCGGTGTTGTCCCATGCCGGAGGAAGAATCTCCGTGTCATTAAGCCATATTCTTGAACCCTTACGGTCCCATTTGCCGGCTTCGGGTGCAGTGTCCTTCTCGCTGCGGCCGTAATTCTGGAACTCAATCTGTGCCCCGGCAGTCTGTTCTGTCTCGCTATAGACGTATGTCCATGCGTATGCGGTGCTGTTGCTGTAGTTGGTACTGCCGTAATATGTAGGAACTGTGTTGTTTCCCCATGTGTGGCGTAGGTAGATGCCTGCACCTGTAGCAATGCCGGTGCTGTAAGTTGTGCCGTTAACGGTATAGCTGCTCTTCAGCCCTTCGGTTTCCGGAGCAAAAGAAGCATTCATGTCACCTCCGTTGGAGAACGGCTCTGTAATGCGCCAGCGTACGTTTGTCTGTTTTACATAAGGTATCGGCTCCTCTTTCAATGAGTTGGCCTTGTGGAAAAGGAAACGGCGTTCCCAATCGGCAAACTCCTCAAACTCGTCACCGCTGTTGGGAAGGGTTGTGCCACCTGTTTCGATGTACTGTTTTCCGCCTCCTATCCATGCGCGCTCGGCACTTGCAAGTACATTGGCAAAGAAGTTGTTCTGCTTTATGATATCCTCTTCGGTCGGTGTCTTGCGGTCGTTCCATGGTGCAGAGATTGTGCCTGCAACATTGCTGTTTCCCTTCTGCTCATAGTAGATGTTGCTCTTGTATATGCCCACAAGGTCGGCAAATACGTCAAAATGGTTTGTATAGTTGTAGCGGCAGTCGATATTGGGCATTCCGTCTATTACTGCTCCTCTTGAACTCCACATCTGTGTCATGTCGGCACCGGTGCTTGTGGTTATGGTGACTCCATTGATAGGATTCCAAACAACCACCTTTTTGCCAAGGCTATGGACCTTGTCGGTCATTATCTTCAGGAAGTTGCTGTATGTAATTGTCTTTTCATCGGCACCGATGTGTATGTATGGTGCTTTGTCGAATACGGCAGCAACCTCTTCGAGAATGGTCTGCAGTGCTGCAACGCCATTATCGGTCTGCATGTCATATCCCATTGCACGGGCAAATGCCTCGCTGTGGCCAGGCATGTCAATCTCAGGAATGACAATGACTCCGCGTTCGGCTGCATAATCCTGCAATTCCTTGCACTGCTCCTGTGTGTAGTATTTCCCTTCAAAACGTGTCATGGATGCGCTGCTTGTGAGCTGCGGATATGCCTTTACCTCAAAACGCCATGCCTGGTTTTCGGTCATGTGCCAGTGGAAAGTGTTTACCTTGAAGCGTGAAAGCAGGTCGATATGCTTCTTCAGTGTCTCGAACTCAACGAATGAGCGGCCTACGTCGTGCATGTATCCGCGCAGTTTGAATGCAGGCCAGTCTGTAATCTCTACTGCTTCAATCTCTGCAGTGCCGTCATATCCTTCGGCAAGCTGTGCCAAAGTCTGTGCTGCTCGTATGACACCGGTCTTTGTTATTGCAGTGATTCTGATGGCATCTCCTGTCACGCTCAAGGTATATGCCTCGTTCTCATAACCGTAAAGCGTGTAGTCGTATGCGCCGTCAATGCTGCTTGCAAGCGTCACTGTCACTTCTGCTCCTCCGTCGGCTACGGTACAGCCGTTGCCGGTAAAGAACTCTTCAAGCAAAGAGCAGTTCGTCGGGTCGGTGATAGTGACTGTGCGTCCAAGCGCAAAAGGTGTGCCTGATGTCACTTCAATTTTCTGTGGCTTAGGCAAGAGGTGTATTGCCTTTGCCATCGTCAACTGCGGAACACATAGAAGAATTACCGCAATAAAAGATGTAATAAGTTTTCTCATTTTGGTTCTATTAAGTTAGTTATCGGTTTCCTGATATTGCTCATAAAGCCTTTTTCGACAAAAGCTACTACAGCAAAATCGTTGCAATATATGAATTTATATTCATAATAGCAAATTTTAAGGAAACCGGAATCTGGTAACCGCTGCATTCTGCCGATTGCCGGCCCTGTTTTTGACAAGTCGATGCTTTTTACTAACTTAGCGGCGAATAAGAGCATGTATATGAGAAAAACATTGTTTCATATCTCTGTATGCCTGGCATTGGCTGGCTGCACAACACCGCATGAAGAACAGCTTGAAATATACAGCGATGCAGTAGAGGCTTTTTATGATACAGAGAGTATGTCAAATGCCATAGGCAATCTTCTTGTTGCCGAGATGTCTGCAACAAGAGTGTATGTCCTGTTGCCAGAAAGTGAGAAGAATGAGTTCGTCAACCGGCTTGAGAGCGATGAGGCTATAGCTGTAGGTAATATGCGTGACAGCCTGATACGCATTACAGAAAAGGCGTTTCTTTCCGATATCTCCCATTTTATAGAAAAGCGTACAATGCTGTATAACGAGGCTGTCGAGTGTTACGGAGATGCCAGGAGTGCAGAGGAATTGCATGCAATAGAGGAGTTTGTGTCGAGCTTTTCGGCTATGGCCTATTCCGAGGGCGAACGTGCATGTGACCCGCCGGCCGAGGTGCGTGAAAAGTACAAGGAATCCCAAGAAAATGCGGCAAGGGCATATTCCGATGCCGAACGCAGATTCTCGCTTCAAGAGTGAACAGGTGTTGTGTACAACCGGTGTTCGGCTTCATATAAACGATGTCTCATCGCCGCATGCCGCGAGGGGACATCGTTTTATGGTACTCAGGTTACTTTACCGGTGAGATTCTCAGCTTGTAGTTCATCTCCTTGTTCGGTACGCAATATTCGGGAAGTGTACCTACATCAGCTCCGCATGAAGCATTGCCGATACCGCGCATCCATGCATCAAAGTGAACTACAGTATAAGGACGCTTTGTCATTTCCCAGTAGTGTCCTGCTCTCATGAGGTCCTCGTCGGTGTATGGAAGTGCCGAGAAGCTTACATTTCCCTCAGTCTCAATCTTTACACCTATACCGTTGTTGTCGGTGAATGTAACTTCACGCAAACCTTCGCGGCTTCCGCTGCTCTGTGGCTTCACGTACGGGTCTGCCATGTTGTCAACAGAGGTGCTGTAACGGCCTACGATAACACCGTCCTTACGGTCAACTGTATTTTCCCACGGGCCTAATGCATAGTAGTCCACGTTCTTCAGAGTAGAGTCAATGCCGCAGATGAGGCCTGCGCGACGCAGATTGCCATGCTTGGGTACAAATGTAGCCTCAATATCTACAATGCCCTGCGGGTAAATCGTGTAGTCGATTCTTGTATCGCAGATAGAACCCTTGCGCGTTGTCTTAACAACAGTGTTGCCATTCTCTTCAACG
>JAZNSN010000020.1:0-32568 GCA_045591315.1 Bacteroidaceae bacterium | reverse complement strand
CGAAAGTTATGCTTGCGCTGTGTGTTGTCCTTTCTTTTATCTGCAACATGGTTTCCTGTATCAGTTTCTCGGCAAGGTGTTTGTCGTTGGTCAGTCTTAGTGCATGTGCGTACATTATTTCACTTAGGTCGATTGCACTTGTGATGCGGTTTTGATTTTTCATGGTTCTTGCTTTTTTACCGGCAAATATATAGTTCGTGGTACCGCTTTTGCAAGTGAAATCCGGTTTTGGCGGAATATTGTTTAGTGTTTTAAAGAAACTTCGGCAATGCCGGCAACATACTGTCAAGTGTTGTATAAAAATGCCCGTCTATGCGGTCATTGGCCATAACATAGACGGGCGTGGCATTATTTGTGTAGTTGTGCCTTGTGCAAAGATATGCTTACGGTTCTTGCTTTGCAACTGTTTTTGCAATTTATGCTTTGTTTTATTGCTTGAAATGCTTTTAGCTTTGGTTTTCTCAACATTCTGCTTCGGGGGTGATGTCGTAAGGGAATGGCTCGTCCTCTGCTGCTATTTGTGTGTCGAATGTCGAATCACTGCAATAACGGGGCGGTTTTTTGCCGTAGTTGGCAATAAACTCGTTACGGAGGTCGATGAACTCTTGTGCTTCTTCCTCGTTGAGAACTGCACGGATTTCTTCGTCGGTGTAGGTTAGTGCCTTGGCTGCTCCGAGGAATATTTCTGCTATGACATCTGGGTCGGACAGTCTATTCTTTATTCTCTCTATTTCGTCTTTATCCATAGAACTCGTTATTTATGGACTGTGTAGCTGTTGCTTATCGCTATGATAGACAATGCTCCTTTTTCTGCTTTTTTGTGCGTTGCGATTAGTCCTGCTCGGTTTTTGAACTTCCTAATTGCTTTAGCTGGAGCAAATCTATTAAATTGTTTGTATATAGAACAATTTTTGAGCAATGTTTTTCTATAGGAATTAAATATTCGTGAAAAGCCATTATACTCTTTGGATAAGACTTATGAGATCTTTAGTGGCCTTAAGGCACATATGAAATTGACCTGATACTATGGCCTTGAAGTTTTTAACTGCATTAGAATTTCTACAGCTTTTTTCGATTCCGGAACTGCCAGAAGCAGTGCCATGTCTTGAAATATGGAATCCACAACGCTTCCTTGGGGTAGTACCACATAAGAGTGAGCAACCGCCGGGTATTGTTGAATAGCTTTGGTAATATGCCTCCGTTCTGAATGTATCGTGTGTCGTGCTTCCCGAAGTTGCCGGCAAGCATAACCTCGCGTAAAAGGAATTTGCCGTGCCTTGTGTTAGGCTCAACGGGCATTTGGCTGCAATCGAGGTGGAACATGCGTTGCATGACATACATAACAGCTCCTGAGAATCTTTCAATTCCGAATTCTCTGGTTGTGTTTCTGTACTGCTGTTTTTCATTGTCTGTCATTCCTTGCTTCATTACAAAATAATAGTCGAGAAGCTGGCGCATGCCTATGCCTTCAAAAAAGAGGTGGCGGTATATGTGCAGCAGCATATATATTCTGTTGAACGCTACGGTGGGTGCATTGAAATTGCCATCCGGTGTATGTACGGTGTTGCAGAATTGTTCGTCTGCTTGGCCGTCGAAATATGCTTGCATGCATTTGTCGGCGAATGGGTTGTACATCCATGTGGGCCTGTAGTGTATCTCAATGTCCAGGCCGGGTGTGATTGGGAAATCAACGTGGTGGTATGTAGGAGTGCAATCCTTGATATGCTTCCTGACGTAAGCGAGGGCTTTTTTGCAACCGCCTTCGAGCCATATATCTATATCTCCGGGGGTGCGCAGGGTGGGGTCGGGATAGAGTTGCGCAACTCCTTGTCCCTTAAGAATGCAGTTGCGGAATCCGTCGTGGAGGAACTTCTTGGCTACAAACACGCTCTTCCTGTTAAGGTCGGCGTTCTTCTTCTGTATTATGTTGCTTAGCTGAAACCATTGCAGGAGTATCTCTTTGGGCGGTCGTTGCTCCTGCGGCAACTCCTTTATGCCGGCAAAGGCTATTCCTGCAAGGGTCTGCTTCTTGGCAATGTCGAACAGCTCATGCCATTGTTCGGGCATGGGGGTATAGGGCAATGCTTTTTCATTGCCTATCCCGCACCTTATGAGCGAGAAGAACAGCTCCGTAACGGAGCGTTCTTCTGCACGTGATGTGTTGTCTGTTTGCATTGTCGGTTGTTTTGATAATCAGTTTCTTCTGATCCTTATCTGTATTGCATTCTTAATGGGGGTGTCGTTTACAATAACAAGATATCCGCCACCGCCGGCACCGGTAATCTTGTAGCCTTTTATATGGTCTTTGTACTCGTCGATGGCCTTCTGTACATGCGGAGAAATCATGTTTGGGAACATGGCTGTCTGTGCTTCGAAGCTTTCGGTACATGCCTTGCCCCAGGCATCAATGTCCTGTGCGTTGATTGCTTTCCAGCAGTCGTCGGCAGCATTTGCGAGGGCACGCGCTCCGGCTTCGTCGATGTGGGTGTCGGCAAGTACGTCGTAATTGCCGTCACGCGGAGCAAGAGGTATGAGCCAAAGGTTTTTCTCTATAAAGTCGAGTATGGCTCCCTCCTTTACTGTTTCAATGCTTTCGGGCCAGTAGCCTCCGTTGTAGTTGAGCCGGTTGAGGCATGGCATTACTATGCCTATAGCGTCCTGAGAACCGCTGATATACGGGCTTCCGGGAGGGTTCTCGTAGCGGAATACCATTTTGGCAAGTGTTTCGCGGTCGCCTTCGGGTATATCTACATGCCACATCTCTATTGCTGCCTTGCGCGATGATGTGCTCATGCCTCCGCGGTTGTTGAAGTCGTAGTCGGGTTCGATGCTTATGGTGAGTACCGGGCCTGCATGGTGCTTGCTTACGTATGGCTGGTCGAGCCATCCGCCGGCAAGGTCAACACGGTAGGGTATGTTGCACTCCTGGCGAAGGGCTGTCGTGGAGCGTGTGGGCAGCCCGGCTTCGGGGATGCGTGTGCTGACAACCAGCTCGATGCCGTTCTCTTCGCAGAAACGTTTCTTGCCTGGAGTGTAACCGTCGCTGTTTACAAAGAAGATGTCCGGTTTCAAGCGTTTTACATCTTCTTCGAAGTCGAGCATGCCGCTGCCGCTGTTTACAAAGGCGTCCTTTACATAACGGATTGCCTTTACCATGTATAAGCGTTCACGTTCGGTGTTGATGGTCTTGCGGTCCTTGAGTTCGCGTATGGTTGCGTCTGAACCGATGCCTACATAGAGGTCGCCATGTGTGGCTGCCTCCTTGAAGAATGCTACATGTCCCGAATGGAGCATGTCGTAGCATCCCGATACAAAAACTTTCTTTGCCATATTGTCTGAATTTGTAAATTTCTTTCTTATGTTATTGAATGTATGGTTTCTATAATCCTAATATGTCGGCAAGGCGTTCCGAAGCCTTGTTGTCGTTGTATTTGTTGTATAGCTCTGAGTTCCTGTCATCAAACTCCGGAGGTTGTCCTATAAATGCCGTGAGTTTCTCGTATGTGTCTATTATTGTGCCAGGGAGCTTATTGTCAAGTTCTTCAATCGTCAATCCTCGTGAGCTCTTATACTCTTTTATATCGTTCATTACAAAGCCTATAGGACGCTTTAGTATGCAATAGTCTATCCAGACGGAACTGTAGTCGGTGAGGAGGTAGTCGCTTGCTCCCAAAAGAGGGTAGAGCTGTTCCTGGAAATCCTCAGGCTTGATAATAAGAAGGTTCTTGAAATTATCGAAGTCAACAAGCTGCAGGGCATCCATCGGGTGTATCTTGACTATGAGCAAGGATGATGTCTCCTGCAGGAAACTGTCGAGCCTGTGCAGTTCGTTCATGGTGAGGAATGAAATACCGTTCCTGTTGTATATTCCGTCTTCGCGTATGTCTCCAATGATTGACTGCCTGTATGTAGGCAACCACACTCCGATGGAGTTGTACTTCTTGGGGTCGATGTTTCTGTTCTTGAAGAATTCTGTATCTTCAAACATCTGGTCGTTTCTTGGCTGCCCGACCAACAGAACACGGTCGATCTCCATATTCTTGAACGACTGTGCCATGATATTCCTGAAAAAGCTGCTTGTGGCAACCATATATCCGGCTGCGCTATGGTTGCCCTCATTGCTTTTGGAATCCATGCATCCAATCTTCTTCAACGGCATGCCATGCCACATGTTGACAATCTTGTTGTCGTGCTTTGGATTAAGGAACAGATATATGCCATGAGTCGTGAAAACATATTTGGCCCTTGAAAAATAGTAGAAGGCCTTTAATGTGTATTTGTAAAATCCCTTTACTGCGGTGTGCTTTGCGGCAGAATCTTTGTCGGAGTATATCCATACATGCTTGTACTTGCCTTTTCTGTTCCTGTTGAGGTAATCATACATAGCATATGAGTTGTCGGAATAATCGGGGAAACTTGAATATACAAGTATCCTGCTCGATTTTGGAATCAGCCTGAATATCAAGGACAATATGGCATGAGATATCTTCATGTGGTGTCAACCGTTGTACAGATTAACCTGATGTCTGAAAATTTTTGTGTGAAAAGGAATCTCTTATTTTATTCTTCCGCTATTTAACTTGTATTCGTAGCTGTGTCTCCCTTCTTCGCGGAAATCGGCCTGATAGCGTTCCAGTACGTGCCTGAACACTTCTTCGTATTGCGGTATGAATAAGTCGTCCTTTGTTTCAAGATGGCTGATAATATCTTTTGCCAGGGCTTCGGTCTGTGTCAGGTCTGTCTTGCCATTATTGAAACTGGTGCCTTTAATTGAGCCGGGCGATACATTGAGTATGCGATTGCTTGTTCCGCTTTTCTCCAACTCGACATTGATGCTTTCTATGAATATTTTCAGAGCTGCCTTGCTTGCACCATATACTGAGAAAAATGGTGATGACATGAATCCTGCAATGCTTACCATTATGCCGCAATAGAAGTCTGTGCTTGCTTGTATCTTCTCGTAGAAATGGTGAACTATGCGCATGACAGCAGTGCTGTTCACGTTCATGGAGTTGATGATATGTTGCTCGTCAATGTCTTTAAATAGGGCAAGACGTCCGAATCCTGCAGTTACCATGAGTGTGTCGATGTCGGTGAATCTGCTGAAAAAGGAGTAATCGTTGCTTGTCAAGTCGAATTGGCAGTATTCGAACTTTGCATTGTCATGTGCTTTGTCAAGAATTGCTTTGTCCACGATATATACTTTCTCGCACTCACTTCGTTTGGCCAGTTCTGTGGCTATAGAAAGCCCAATGCCGTTGGCTCCCCCGACTACTAATGCTCTTTTCATATCTCCATGAAGTTTTTACGTTCTGTAAACTGTTGCATTATCTTTGCCATAGCAATACTTTCTCTTCTTCTTAGGCGCGCGCTGCTGAAACGTTTGTTTATGATGCACGACATCCATTCCTGTATCTCATAACGCAAACCTTCGCCGTCCCATTTGTAGAAAAATTTCTTGTTCAAGTTCTGGTCTTCGTAGCGCAATTCAAAATAGTCGGTCTTCCACCATGGTGCCGGAACATAGGCATATCCTTTTGTGCCCGAAATGACAAGGTTGCCTTCGGTTTTCACCCCCAAGCCCAACTTGAAAGAACATACGGCTGTGGGGTATCGGAGTACTCCCTTTGTGTATATATCTATTCCGTTTTCCATTCGGGAATAAATGTTGAGGTTCTTGTATTCGGTTCCCAACAGCCTGAATATCGGCAGCAATGGGTAAACTCCCGACTCGTACATTGAACCGCCGGCCTGTGTGTGGTCGAACTCGCGACGTTCTTTATCGGGCAACAGTCGTGAGAGTGAAGCCTCGATGTCCACGACTTCACCTATAACTCCACTCTTTATCATTACGATAAGATGGTTGAACGCCGGGCAGTGCGCAGTCTTGTGCGCTTCCATTAGAACGACTCCCTGCGTTTCTGCCAGAGCATAAAGCTCTGAGGCTTGCTCTTCCTCAAGTACGAGGGGTATCTCGCACAATACGTGCTTCTTTGCAAGCAGTGCCTGTTTGCAGTATTCGTAATGGCTGAGGTGCGGAGTGGCTATGTAAACAGCATTTACATCTGCGAGCAACTCATTGAATGAATTGTATGCATTAGGCAAGTTGTGCAACGAAATGTAATCTTTAAGGTTGTTGTGGTCACTGTCGTATGCGCCTATTATCTCAATACCGTTAACAAAATCTGCTTCCGGGACAAAACGTCTTGCGATGCTTCCGCATCCGACAATACCGACTTTTGTTGCTGCCTGCTGCTCTTCGCGTAGCATTGTAGATGATATGCCTTCGGTGCGCGGTAGATATACTACCTTGCAATATTCGTTCAGGTAATCGAATTTCCCTTTCCAGTCGCTGCCGATGGCAAAAATATCAACATCGTATTTTTGTATGTCGTCAATCTTCTGCCCGAAATAGTCTTCAATGATTATCTGGTCGGCAAGTCCTGTGGCTTTTACAGCCTCTACGCGTTCAAGCACATTGTTGCATACGTTCAGTTTGCCTCGTTCACGGTCAAAGTTGTCGTTGGTTACTCCTACAATGAGGTAGTCGCCAAGTTCTTTAGCGCGGCGCAGAAGATTTATGTGTCCCTGGTGCAATAGGTCGTAGGTTCCGTAGGTGATTACTTTTTTCATGTCAATGCTTGTCAGTCGCGGCGGAATATGTCGCGGGTATATACTTTTTCCTTAACATCGTCAAGAATACTGTCGTAGCGGTTGGCTATGATAGCATGCGATGCCTTTTTGAACTCTTCCAAATTGTTTACCACACGGCTGCCGAAGAATGTACTGCCGTTCTCAAGTGTCGGTTCGTAGATGATGACCTCTGCTCCTTTTGCCTTGATTCGTTTCATCACTCCTTGTATCGATGACTGGCGAAAATTGTCGCTGTTGGTCTTCATGGTAAGACGATAGACACCGATTGTGCATTCACGCTCGTTGCCTGCATGGTAGTCTCCGCAGCTGTAGTAGTCGTAGTAGCCGGCCTTGTTGAGAACCTGGTCGGCAATGAAATCCTTACGTGTGCGGTTGCTTTCTACAATTGCGCTCATCATGTTCTGCGGAACATCGCGATAGTTGGCAAGCAACTGCTTGGTGTCCTTCGGCAGGCAGTAGCCGCCGTAACCGAAAGAGGGGTTGTTGTAGTGGTTGCCGATGCGTGGGTCGAGACATACACCGCTGATGATTTCCTGGGAACTTAGACCTTTCATCTCGGAGTATGTGTCAAGTTCATTGAAGTAGCTTACGCGTAGGGCAAGGTAGGTGTTGGCGAACAGCTTTACTGCCTCGGCTTCAGTAAGCCCCATGATGAGTGTCGGGATGTCTTCCTTTTCTGCGCCTTGCTGGAGTAGTGATGCAAATGTGCGGGCTGCATTGTCAAGGTGGGTGTCGTTTTCGGGGCGTCCGACAATGATGCGGCTAGGGTAAAGGTTGTCATATAGTGCCTTGCTCTCGCGAAGGAATTCCGGCGAGAATAGAACGTTCCCTGTCTGGAGTTTCTCTCTTATGGCAGCAGTGAAGCCTACAGGAATGGTGCTCTTTATAACCATGATTGCATTGGGGTTATACTGCTTTACCAGTTTTATTACATCTTCTACAGCAGATGTGTCGAAGAAATCCTTTACTCTATTGTAGTTGGTAGGGGTGGCTATGACAACGAAATCGGCATCGCTGTATGCAGCCTCAGCATCGAGTGTCGCTGTCAGGTCTAGCTCACGCTCGGCAAAATATTTCTCTATGTAATCGTCCTGGATAGGGGATACGCGCCTGTTTATCATCTCCACTTTCGAGGGGACAATGTCAACGGCTGTTACTCTGTTGTGCTGAGCCAGCAGTGTCGCTATGCTCAAGCCTACATATCCGGTTCCGGCAACTGCAATCTTCATGATATTCTGTTTTGGGTTATGCAACCTTTGACTATTAATGGCATAACACGCAAATTTAGAATGTTTATATGAAAAAAACAAATTCAATTTGAGATTAAATACAGAGAGGGTCTGTTTAAGATACAGTTTTGTCCTAAACGGTCTGCGAGGTGTAGCCCAATGTGAAAATACTTGTCTTGCAGTTGCAGCCGGCCTGTATTGTAGATGCGCAACTTGCCAGAGTGGCACCTGTAGTGAGAATGTCATCGACAAGAAGAATGTGCTTTCCTTCAAGCTGTTCGGGCTTTCTGAGAGCGAAGATTCCCTTTACATTCTCCCAACGCTCGTCGCGGTTCTTGTCGGTCTGTGTTTCGTTGGAGATGCTTCGTTCTACAATTCCTTTCAATACAGGAATTCCTGTTGCATGTGATATGCCTTCAGCTATGTAGTCACATTGGTTGTATCCGCGCTTGCTCTTCTTCTTGCCTGAAAGTGGCATTGGTATAATGGCATCTATGTTGTCGAAGAATCCCTTCTCACTCAGTCCGGCAGCTGCTATTCTAGCAAAGTACATGCCTATCCATGGGCGTCCTTTGTATTTGAGAGCATGGATTATGCTGTTGTAGGGCGAGCCTTTGTGGTAGTAGATGAACGATGTGGCGCGCTCAATATCTATTTTGCCCCAGAATATTTTCTCTATTTCTTCGGCTATGTGCGGCTCAACTCTGGGCAAGGCATAGAGGCAGTTAAGGCATATATGCTGTTCCTGGGCCGACAATATCTCGCCGCAGACGCAGCAACGTCGTGGAAATATTATGTCAAGCAGGTCAGAAATCCATTTCATCGCCTTTGTATTTAATGCATTTTATCACGAGTGCCGGTTCAAAGCCGCGGCTTACTGCATGCCGTATAATCTTCTGTTGTGAAGCAATGTCGTTCTTTCCCTTAAGTTCTCTTCGTTTGTTCTCTATAACTTCGATGAGGCTTTGCTTGTATTGTTCTGTGTCAATATTGTTTACTGCGTTGCGTATTGCATCAGCCGGCAACTTCTTTTCCCGCAAGGATGCTGTAATCTTTATGCGTCCCCATCGGTTGAAGCGGACCTTGTCATTCACAAACGCTCTGCAATAACGCTCCTCGTCGATGAATTCCTCCTGTTGCAGTCTCTCTATTATTTTCACCTGTTCAAAAGGCTCGATTCTCCATTGTATAAGCTTGGACATGACCTCGCTTGTACACCTCTCGCAAAGTGTACAGTAGGCGGCTGCCTTGTTCAGGGCTTCTGCAGGTGTCAACGGTTTTTTCATGGTCTGATTGCTTTAATCATCCTGTCGTTTCCGGCGAGGTCCTTGCGGAGTTCTGTCTTTCTGTAACCGAGTGATTGCAGCATCTCTACGGTCTCTGCACCGTGTGCGCGGTTAATCTCAAAATAGAGTGCTCCGCCTGGTGTGAGCATCACCAGTGCTTTCTCTGCTATGGCGCGGTAGAATAGCAACGGGTCATTGTCGGGGACAAAAAGTGCAGTATGCGGTTCCCAATCGAGTACATTGGCTTCCATACTCTTTCTCTCATTCTCTTTTATGTATGGCGGGTTGCTGACGATAATATCGAACATTTCACACTGCGGCTGATATGCCAGAATGTCAACTTGTGAAAAAGTCACTTCACTTCCGTTGCTTCTGTTGTTCTCCTCTGCAACGGCAAGTGCGCCTGACGATATGTCCCATGCTGCAATATTGCATCCCGGCAGCTTGCACGAAAGGCTGATTGCAATACATCCGCTGCCTGTGCCAATGTCAAGTATATTTACTTTGCTCCCTTTTTGTTCTTCTGCTATCCACTCTACAAGTTCGCTTGTTTCGGGTCGTGGTATAAGGGTATCGGGAGTTACCTTGAAGGTGTGTCCGCAGAAGTCGCAATGGCCTAGAATGTACTGTATCGGCTCATGTTTCTTGAGGCGTTCAATGGTGCTGTATAAAAGCATTTCTTGCCTTGGATTGAGAGTAACATCGTCCTTAAGGAAGAATGTGCTTTGCGGGATGTCAAGTATCTCTGTAGATATAATACGTGTTAAGGCGGTCGTTTCCTCTATTGGGTAGCAACAGCCTAATCTATCCTTTATTATTGGTATTATCCTCTTCACTTAAGTTCCTTGTATAGCATTTCCCAATCGTCGCACAGAGCTTGCATAGAGGGATAGACCAGACTTGCTCCGGCTTCGCTCAAGACTTCGTCCTTTAGAGGGCCTGTATTGGCTGCTATGGTAAACAGTCCTGCTGCAACGCCAGCAGTGACTCCTAGCGGGGCATTCTCCACAACAATGGCTTCATGTGGCTCAAGACCGCCTCTCTCCAATGCCAACAGATAAGGGTCGGGGTAGGGCTTGCCGCGTTTCACATGGAAACTGCTTATGATGTGATTCTCGTTGAACAGACCTGGGAAGTTGCTCTGTATGCGGTCGAGAAGGGTTGGGGTCCCGCTACCTGTTACAATCATAGGGGTGAGTCCGCAGGCCTTTACCTTCTGTACAAGTTCTATGGCTCCCGGCATGCGTGGTGTTGGAGGATATGTGTCGAATATGCGGCATTTGGCCTTGCAGAGGGAGTTGATAAACTCCTCTGCAGCACTCTTGCCGAACTGGGCCTGGCTTGCAGTATTGATAGTGTCGGCACCGGTACGTCCTTCGTTCATATATACATCCTCGCGGCTGAAGACAAAGCCTGCATCGGTCATCACCTTCGACCATGCGTCGGCATGGTAGGGCATAGAGTCGAACAGCACGCCGTCCATGTCGAATAATACAGCACGCAACTGCAAGGCTTTGTGGCCTTGCAGTTGCTTATATGTTTCAATTGCTCTATTGTAATCCATTAGAGACTGTATAAAATTCCTGGTAACGGTTCTTAGAGTCTTGCACGTATAGCCTTGCTCTCCTCCTCATAGCCCGGCTTGTCAAGAAGAGCGAACATGTTCTTCTTGTATGCCTCTACGCCCGGCTGGTTGAATGGGTTCACTCCGAGGATATAGCCGCTGATGCCGCAACCTATCTCAAAGAAGTAGAGCAACTGGCCGATGTAGTAGGCATTCAGTTCCGGTATTGAGATACGTATGTTCGGAACACCACCGTCAACGTGTGCCAATTGTGTGCCTAGTTCGGCCATCTTGTTTACCTCATCTACATGCTTACCGGCAAGGAAGTTGAGGCCGTCGAGGTTCTCCTCGTCGCTAGGAACGGTGAGTGAACTGTTTGGCTTCTCGATTGAAAGCACTGTCTCGAAGATAGTGCGCTCGCCTTCCTGAATCCACTGTCCCATTGAGTGAAGATCGGTAGTGAAGTCAACCGATGCCGGGAATATGCCCTTGTTTTCCTTGCCTTCGCTCTCGCCGTAGAGCTGCTTCCACCATTCTGATGTGAAGTGGAGCTTTGGCTGGTAGTTTACAAGAATCTCAATCTTCTTGCCGCTTGCATAAAGAGCGTTGCGTGTTGCAGCATACATCGCTGCTATGTTCTCCTCGAAAGGTACTTCCGGAGCAAAACCTTTCTCCATGTCGCGTGCACCGTTTACAAGTGCCTCAACATCGAATCCGGCAACGGCAATAGGAAGCAGTCCTACAGGAGTGAGTACGGAGAAGCGTCCGCCGACGTTGTCGGGGATAATGAAGCTCTTGTAACCCTCCTTGTCGGCGGTTATGCGTGCTGCACCTTTTACAGCGTCGGTGATAGCAACGATAACTTTGCTTGCCATCTCCTTGCCGCGCTGCTCCTCGCACTGCTTCTTGAGAAGACGGAATGCGAGAGCTGTCTCTGTTGTTGTGCCCGACTTTGAGATGTTGATGACACCGAACTTCTTGCCTTTGAGGTACTCAGTAAGCTCGAAAAGGTAGTCCTCGCTGATATTGTGTCCTGCAAATATCACTCTAGGGTTGCTGTTGTCGCTGATGAGAGCTGCGAAGTTGTTGCTGAGTGCCTCGATGACAGCACGTGCACCGAGGTAGCTTCCGCCAATGCCTGCCACCACTACAACCTCGCAATTATCGCGGAGTGTCTGCGCTGTTGCCTTTATGTCGTCGAGATGCTCCTGAGTAATTGATGTCGGCAAGTGAAGCCAGCCGAGAAAGTCATTGCCTGGCAATGTGCCCTCTTCGAGTGCCTTCTGTGCGTTCTTTACCTGCGGTTCAAGAGCAAGAATCTGCTCACGTGTAACAAAGCCTGTTACCTTGTCGATGTTCAATGAAATATTCTTCATATATGTTCTTGTTTTTATTTTCTTCTTATTTGAATGAATCGGTCAGCAGCTTTATTTCAATGACTGGTGATATACCCTCATAGAGGATGTTATACACCGCGTCAATGATAGGAGTATTGATGCGGTAGTGCTCGTTTATCTCCTTTATGCACTTTGCGGCATAGTAACCCTCTGCAATCATTTCCATTTCTATCTGTGCATTCTTAACCGAATAGCCTTTTCCTATCATGCTTCCGAATACACGGTTACGGCTGAACTTCGAGTAACCGGTAACAAGCAGGTCGCCCATGTAAACAGAATCGTTTATAGTACGCTCGATAGGGTGAACGACGTTAAGGAAACGGTTCATCTCAATTGCTGCGTTTGACATGAGCACAGCCTGGAAGTTGTCTCCGTACTTGAGTCCGCTGCATATTCCTGCTGCAATGGCATATATGTTCTTAAGTACCGAACCGTATTCTATTCCTACCACGTCGTCGCTTACCGATGTTTTGATGAAACTGTTGGCAAGCTTCTTTGCAAACTGTTTCGCATGGTCTATGCTCGAACAGCCTACAGTCAGGTACGACAGACGCTCCAATGCAACTTCTTCGGCATGGCATGGGCCTGCAATGGCTGCAATGTTTTCGTAAGGAACCTTGTAAACCTTGTTGAAGTATTCCGATATTATAAGGTTCTCATCAGGAACAATACCTTTTATGGCATTTACTATGAACTTGTCCTCAAGGTCGGCCTTAAGTTTCTTAAGGTGGTTCTTGAGGTATGGCGAAGGTGTGACGAATACTAGAATGTCGCTCTCCTTTACTATCTTGTTTATGTCCGACGAGAAGTTTATCCTGTCGGTGTCGAACTTGACTGCTGAGAGGTAGGCCGGGTTGTGTCCCAAACGCTTGAAGTCCTCAATGCGGTCGTCCCTTCTGATGTACCAGTTTATGGAATCAACGTTGTTGAGAATAATCTTGGCTATTGCCGTTGCCCAACTTCCGCCGCCCATAATGGCAACCTGTTTGTTGGATAGTTCCATAGTACTTCTTTTTATATGTTAACCCAGTTTCTCAATCCATGCAGCTACATCGCTTACGGCAGGAGTTGTATAGCCGAGCTTGAACTTTTTGTTTATGCCGCCAATCTCCATCTGTATTTTCTGTGCATTGCCGCCCTTGAGGTCGTTTACGAGGTTGTAGCCAGCCTTGTGCAGAACAGGAACCCACTCTTCGGGTACTCCGATGGCTGCAAATGCAGCGGCATTGTCCTTCGGCACTTTCTTTTCGGGGCGCATCTGCGGGAAGAACAATACTTCCTGGATTGTTGTCTGCCCTGTCATGAGCATTGCCAAGCGGTCCATTCCTATACCCATACCCGATGTCGGAGGCATTCCGTACTCAAGAGCACGTACAAAGTCCTTGTCGATGAACATTGCCTCGTCATCGCCCTTCTCGCTCAAACGCAACTGCTCCTGGAAACGTTCAGCCTGGTCTATCGGGTCGTTGAGCTCGCTGTATGCGTTGCAAAGCTCCTTGCCGTTGACCATGAGCTCGAAACGCTCTGTAAGGTCCGGATTGTCACGGTGACGCTTGCAGAGAGGCGACATCTCGATAGGGTAGTCTGTGATGAATGTGGGCTGTATGTAGTTGCCTTCGCAGAACTCGCCGAAAATTTCGTCGATAAGCTTGCCTTTGCCCATAGTATCATCAACCTCCATCTTGAGTTCCTTGCAGATTGCGAAGATTTCCTCCTCGCTCTTTCCGTTGAGGTCGTAGCCAGTGAACTCCTTGATAGAATCGAGCATTGTCACGCGGCGGAACGGTGCCTTGAAGCTGATAGTGTGCTCGCCGACCTGCACCTCTGTAGTTCCGTTCACGTCGAGTGCAATTTTCTCAAGCATCTGTTCTGTAAAGCACATCATCCAGTTGTAGTCCTTGTATGAGACATAAATCTCCATACATGTGAACTCCGGATTATGTGTGCGGTCCATACCTTCGTTGCGGAAGTTCTTTGAGAACTCATATACGCCCTCAAAGCCTCCTACGATAAGTCTTTTCAGATATAGCTCATTGGCAATACGCAGATAGAGAGGTATGTCGAGCGCGTTGTGATGTGTGATGAACGGACGTGCTGCGGCACCGCCTGGGATTGACTGCAGTACTGGTGTCTCCACCTCCATGTATCCTCTTGAGTTGAAGAATTCGCGCATAGAACTGTATATCTTGTTGCGCTTGATGAATATCTCCTTTACGCCTTCGTTCACTACAAGGTCAACATAACGCTGGCGGTAGCGTAGTTCAGGGTCCTCGAAACGGTCATAAGCAACGCCGTCCTTGTACTTTACGATAGGCAACGGACGTATGCTCTTTGAGAGGAATGTGAGTTCCTTTGCATGTACTGTAATCTCACCGGTCTGCGTACGGAATACTATACCTTTTATTCCAACAAAGTCACCGATGTCGAGCAGCCTCTTGAAAAGCACGTTGTATCCGTCCTTGTTTTCGCCAGGGCAGATGTCATCGCGTGTGATATATACCTGGATACGGCCTTTTGAGTCCTGCAACTCAATGAATGATGCCTTGCCCATGACGCGGCGGCTCATCATTCGTCCTGCAATGCATACCTCATGTGGTTCTTCTTCGTCATTGAATTCTGCAACAATGTCTGTTGAGAATGCGTTTGTCGGGTATTCGGCTGCAGGGTATGGCTCTATTCCCATGTTACGCAGCTCGGCAAGTGCTTCACGGCGTACTATCTCCTGTTCGCTAAGTTCTAGAATATTCATCTTATATATTGTTTTAAATTAATTTCCTGAAATAATCGATTGTGTATTGCAAGCCCTCATTGAGCTTGATTCCCGGCTGCCAGCCGCCAAGTTCCTTTTCGGCAAGCGATATGTCCGGCTTGCGCTGGCGAGGGTCATCCTGTGGCAGAGGCTCAAAGATAATCCTGGATTTTGAATCTGTTAGCTCTATTACCTTTTCTGCCAGTTCTAGCATGGTGAACTCGCCAGGGTTGCCTATGTTGACGGGGCCTAGGAAATTGTCGCGTGTTTCCATCATGCGTATCATGCCTTCGACAAGGTCATCGACATACTGGAAACTGCGTGTCTGTTTTCCATCGCCATATATTGTTATGTCTTCGCCTTTGAGTGCCTGGACAATGAAGTTAGATACCACTCGTCCGTCGTTCATGCTCATGCGTGGGCCGTATGTGTTGAAGATGCGTATAATCTTTATGCGCAGGTTGTTTTGGCGATGATAGTCCATAAAGAGCGTTTCGGCACATCTCTTTCCCTCGTCGTAGCACGAACGTATTCCGATGGGGTTCACATTTCCCCAGTAGCTCTCTACCTGAGGGTGTATGTTCGGGTCGCCATAGACTTCGCTTGTCGATGCCTGAAGTATCTTTGCTCCTACACGTTTCGCAAGGCCCAGCATGTTCATTGAACCTATCACGCAGGTCTGTATTGTCTTTACAGGGTCGTGCTGGTAGTGTACGGGTGATGCAGGGCATGCAAGATTGTATATCTCGTCAACCTCAGCAGTGTATGGTTGTGTGATATCATGGCGTACCAGCTCAAAATGGTCGTTGCCAATCAGGTGGCGTATGTTATCCTTGCTGCCGGTAAAGTAATTGTCGAGACAGATAACGTCATTTCCGTCCTTCAACAGCCTTTCACATAGGTGTGAACCAATGAATCCGGCTCCTCCTGTTACTAGTATGCGTTTCATTTCTTGCTTTTAGTCAAAAATTGCACTTCCGGAACCAATCATGTTTCCGTCAACGAAAATATATACACTGTATGTTCCCTTCTGCAGAGTCTCTTCAATATTCCAGAAAAGTGTCAGTTCTTTAGTCTCGCCTGTAAACTCGAAATTCTTGCTCATGGAGTAACCAATCTGGCGGTCCTCATATAGGAATGTATTGTTCTGGCTCTTGACAAGAGTTTCCTGGTCGGGTTGCAGAATCCGTATGTATGCAACCTTTTCTCCTGTACTGGCCGTAATGTTCTTGTTTATGGTGAAACTTACTTCAATCTGCTTGGCACGTTTTATGTTCTCCGTCTTTTTACCATTCTTCCTCAAAAGGGAGATACTTACATTGGAAGCGTCGAGCTGTGATGCCAATGTGACCTTCTCGCTGAGAATCTTCTTTTCTTCCGAAAGGTCATCTATCTGTCTGGAAGCTTCCTTGTATTTTTCGCGGACTACAATGTTCTCCTGTTTCAGATTTGCATTCTCGCGGTTCAAGGAGTCTATCTGCATTACATAGTTCTTCAGTACCGAACGTATGGTCTTCAACTCCTTTTTGAGACGCGTTATCTCTGCAGCACTTGTTGTCTTCGTGCGCTCCAGTTCTTCAAGAAGCTGCTGTGTACGCAACTGTTCTTGCTCTAGCTTTATTCTCAAGGAGTCGTTGTTGATGCGTACCATCAGCTCATCGTACTGAACCTGTGCCGATGCAAGGTCGTTCAGCATTTCCTCTCTTTCGAGAGCCATAAGCTCTTCTACCTCCTCTTTTCTTTCCTCACTGCGAAAGAGTGCGTAAGAGAGTATGCATCCTGCAATCACAAGAAGTACTGAAACGATACCCAATATGGTTGCTAAGCGGTTGTTGCTGTTCATATATCTAATAGTTATCGGGTAATGTTACTTTGACAATTTTTGAATGCTTTCCTTGAGCATTGCAATCTTCTCGGTCGCATCGGACTGTTTCTTGCGCTCAATGGCAATAATCTTTTCCGGTGCCTTGCTTACAAAGTTCGGGTTGTTGAGCTTTGCCTCAACGCTCTTCAGGAATTTCTCATGGTAAGCAAGTTCTTCCTGCATTTTTGCAATCTCTGCATCCTTGTCTATGAGAGAACCCATAGGAATAGCGAACTCCGAAGTTCCTACACGGAACGAAACTGCAGTGTCGTCAGGTGTAGTCACGTTCTCTATTGATGATAGGTTAGCCATCTTTGTCAGTACACTTTCAAGGCCAGCAACCGGTGATTCGCCAATAATCTGCAACGCAAGGGCCTCGCGTGGCGACAGGTTCTTCTGCTGGCGTATTGCACGTATATTGCCTATTACCTCCTTGAGGGTATATATTTTTCTGAGGAATGCCTCGTCATGCTCTCTTGCAAGCTCCTTGACGCTCTGTACCATGAGGCTCTCTCCCTCCTTGCGTTCCATGATGTTCTGCCATAACTCCTCTGTAATGAACGGCATGAACGGATGGAGCAGACGCATGAGGCTGTCGAAGAAGCCTAACGTCGCTTCGTATGTCGCAGCATCAATCGGTGAGCCGTAAGCAGGCTTTATCATCTCAAGGTACCATGCCGAGAAATCGTCCCAGAAGAGTGAATATACATTCATCAGTGCTTCGTTCAAGCGGTACTTCACGAACTGGTCCTCAAGCATGGCTGCCGACTGGGCAAGTGTCTCGTCAAAGTATCTGATTGCAAGCTTGGAACTTTCGGGCTGCTCGATATCATTGCTTACGTTCCAACCCTTTACAAGGCGGAATGCGTTCCATATCTTGTTGCAGAAGTTGCGTCCCTGCTCGCAAAGGCTCTCGTCGAATAGAATGTCGTTTCCGGCAGGTGCCGATAGCATTATGCCCATTCGTACACCGTCGGCACCGTAGGTTGCTATAAGGTCGAGTGGGTCGGGGCTGTTTCCGAGCGATTTGCTCATCTTGCGGCCTAGCTTGTCGCGTACGATACCTGTGAAATATACATTCTTGAACGGCATCTCACCCTGATACTCATAGCCGGCCATAATCATGCGGGCTACCCAGAAGAAGATGATGTCCGGTCCTGTTACCAAGTCATTGGTAGGGTAGTAGTAGCTTATCTCCTTGTTGCCTGGGTCAAGAATGCCGTTGAACAGCGAGATAGGCCATAGCCATGAGCTGAACCATGTGTCGAGGGCATCCTCGTCATGACGGAGCTCATCTGCGGTGATGTTCTCGTAGCCCGGAATTGCCTTTGCAAGCGCAAGAGCCTCCTCGCGGCTTTCCGCAACAACGAACTTTTCGTCAGCACCCTCTGCTGTAGGCAGGAAGTATGCAGGTATGCGGTGTCCCCACCATAGCTGGCGGCTGATGCACCAGTCCTGAATGTTTGCAAGCCAGTTGTTGTATGTTGTCCTGTATTTTGAAGGGTAGAACTTGAGTCTGTACTCCATTACCGGCGGCAATGCGATGTCGGCAAAGTGCTGCATGCGCAAGAACCATTGCATGCAGAGGCGTGGCTCTACAGCAGTGTCGGCATTGCGTTCGCTGTAGCCTACCTTGTTGTCATAGTCCTCAACCTTCTCCAGAAGTCCGGCGTCGGCAAGGTCCTTTGCAATCTGCTTGCGAACATCCATGCGGTCCATGCCTACATAGAGCCCTGCAGCCTCGCTCAGTGTTGCATCGGCATTGAATATGTCTATGGTCTCAAGGTTGTGGGTCTTGCCGAGCATGTAGTCGTTGGTGTCGTGCGCAGGCGTTACCTTAAGGCATCCTGTACCGAACTCAATTTCTACATAGCGGTCCTCGATTACCGGTATCACACGGTTTACCAATGGAACGATTACCTTCTTCCCCTTTAGCCATGTGTTCTTCGGGTCCTTAGGGTTGATGCACATCGCTGTGTCACCCATAATTGTTTCAGGGCGTGTTGTAGCAACCACTGCATAGCGACGGCCCTCGCTGTCACGGTGAAGTACCTGATGCTTTACTGTTGGGTCGAACGTATCGGTTGCCGACAATGTCACTGCATCAGCCTCCTCACCGTCAGTGCTTCCTGCCGGCTCGTCAACATAATATTTAAGGTAATAGAGCTTGCTCTTCTCCTCCTTGTATATAACCTCTTCGTTGCTGAGGGCTGTCTGTGCCTTCGGGTCCCAGTTTACCATGCGCAATCCGCGGTATATAAGTCCCTTGTTGTAGAGGTCGCAGAATACCTTTATCACACTCTTGCTGCGTGTCTCGTCCATAGTGAACGATGTACGGTCCCAGTCGCATGATGCACCGAGCTTGCGCAACTGCTGCAGAATTATGCCTCCGTGCTCATCGGTCCATTCCCATGCATGCTTTAGGAACTCTTCGCGTGTAAGGTCGCTTTTCTTTATGCCCTGTGCCGCTAGTTTCTTTACAACCTTGGCTTCGGTTGCAATGGATGCATGGTCGGTACCTGGTACCCAGCATGCGATCTTGCCCAACATGCGTGCATGGCGTACAAGAATATCCTGAATGGTGTTGTTGAGCATGTGTCCCATGTGAAGTACACCTGTTACATTTGGCGGCGGTATCACAATGGTATATGGTTCTCTCTCGTCTGGCTCTGAATGGAACAGATTGTTCTTAAGCCAGTATCCGTACCATTTCTCTTCAACCTCTGCGGGTATGTAAGTGCTTGCTAAGCTCATATTATCTTATTTTATATAGTTATTCCAAATTAAACCTATCTGCAAAGTTAACTCTTATTTTTTAATTATCTCTCTCTGCAGAATAAAATTCTGCAAAAACAGGCTGAGCTTGTCGGCAATTGACGAAATGGAGTTCGCTTTTTACAAGTTTGTGCTATGCTCGCTTTGTTGAGAAATTCGCTTGCACAATATTGCTTTCAGCGAAGTTTAGCTGCGCTCATTGCGTGTGAAAATAAATTTTCACCCATTTGCTTGCACAACTTTTGCTCGTTTATTGCTATCTTCGTGTGGAAAAATTGTGATTATGCATAGCAGAGAAGAAATTTTAGAGGCTTTCGGGCGTTTTTTGGATGTACTCGACGAGTTGCGCGAGAAATGTCCTTGGGACCGCAAGCAGACAAACCATAGCCTGCGCCCCAATACCATAGAGGAGTGTTTTGAACTTTGTGATGCTCTGATAGCCGACGATACGCAGAATATCTGCAAGGAGCTTGGCGATGTGTTGCTTCATGTCGCATTCTATTCAAAGATAGCGAGCGAGAAGAAACAGTTCGACATGAAGGATGTGTGTGACCGTTTGTGCGACAAACTGATATACCGTCATCCGCATGTGTTCGGGGATGCTGTAGCAGAGACCGCCGGTGAAGTGTGCAAGAACTGGGAACAGCTCAAGATGACTGAGAAGGACGGCAACAAGAGCATTCTGAGCGGTGTTCCGAATTCTATGCCGTCTCTAATAAAGGCCTTTCGCATGCAGGAGAAAGCTGCCAATGTCGGTTTTGATTGGGAAAATAAAGAGGATGTCTGGGCAAAGGTGCGTGAGGAAATATCCGAAGTGGAAGCCGAAATGAAGAACGGCAGCAAGGCCGATTGCGAGAAAGAGTTCGGTGACCTCATCTTCAGCCTTGTGAATGCAGCGCGCCTTTACGGAATAAACCCGGATAATGCCCTTGAGATGACAAATGCCAAGTTCCGCCGCAGGTTCAACTATGTTGAAGAACACTCTAAGGAAAAAGGAAGAAACCTCAAGGATATGTCGCTCGAAGAGATGGATGCTTTGTGGAATGAGGCAAAATCCAAGGGACTGTAATAGGGAATGTGAAAAGCCGATATACGAAAAAAGATGAGCCATGGCTCATCTTTTTTCGTTTGGCTTGTGTTCTCCTTTTTGGCGGTGTCCGCGTTCCTGCATCATTTTCTTCATCAGGTCGCGTTGGAACGATATCTCAGCGTGCTGTACTCCCAGAAGCTTGCATGCCGGAATGACATTAAGGTATTTTGCGCTGTACTCCTTTTCGAGCTTGGCAACTTCTATCTTTACATCGCTCATCTTGTTTACGAACTCGCGGCACTGCTCTTCGTTCATCTTCTCTCCACGTTTCTTCTTTATGCTCTTGCGGGCCTCGTGTTCAAGAGTGAATTTCCTTTTCTGCAACTCAAAGAAGAGAGGGAAGAAAGCCTCGGCTTCCTCTGGTGTTAGTTGGGCTTTGCGTGTAATGTATTCCTTCTGCTTAGCCTGAAACTCTTCGTGTGAAAAATGCCTTGAAAAATGCCTTTTCTTACTCTGTTGCTGCTTCTCCTGCGCTGTTATGCAGGCAATTGAGCAGAGCATTACAGCCAATGAAAATATTGCTTTTTTCATATCTGCGATTTTAGTTGTTGTCAGTATCTGTAAGGTAACAATAGAAAGTGTATTCATCTATCGGATAGCTCTCCAGCATGTTGTCGATGTACTCGCTGTCAAATCCGTTGTCATATTCGCTTGCGTTTTCTGCAGTGAACTCACTGGGCGATGTTCCTTTTTTTCTGTCGGCACCGGATATGGAGGTTATACCTATCGCAACTGTTGCGATTATAGCTATCATTGCTGCGTAACCGACCCAACGCATGCGTGAAACAAGGCTTACTTTCTTTCTCTTTTCCTGAGGAAGAGAGCTGCCGCAAGTCGCTTTCAGAATATCGCTGTTCAGCTTTTCAAAATATCCTTCTGGCGTTGCAAACGGGTCCTTCTTTTTGTAATCTTCAAGTTTCATCTCTTTGTTCTCTGGTATTTTAGATGCCATAAGGCAACAAAGGTTTAATTATTCTCCTTTAAAAACTCTTCAATCTTCCTCACTGCGATGTGGTACGATGCTTTCAATGCTCCTACGCTGGTGTCAAGAAGTACCGACATATCTTCGTATTTCATCTCATCGTAATATTTCATGTTGAATGTAAGACGTTGCTTTGCCGGCAAACGGCTTACAGCTTCCTGAAATAGTGCCTCGGCTCTGTCTCCGTTGAAGAATACATCGCTCTCCAGTTTGTCGGCTACGGCTCCTTCGGGAGTGTCAATCGATATTGTATTTCCATGGTTCTTGCCTATGAACGTCAACGTTTCGTTAATGGCAATACGGTAGAGCCATGTCTGTATCTGTGATTCTCCCCTGAACTTGTCAATGTTGGTCCATGCCTTTATGAATGTCTCCTGAACCAGGTCGTTGGCATCTTCGTGTGAGAATACCATGCGTCGTATATGCCTGTATATCTGCTCGCTGTACCTTTCTACTATGGCCGAGAATGCGGCAGCCCTCAAGGATTTGTCCTTGAGTTGCGCGACTATATCCTTTTCATTATACTTTTCTCGGTTCACGGTCTGTATTATTCTTTTCCTTAGACTGATTCGGTGCAAAAAGGTTTAAATGTTTAATGCAATCTATGGTTTTCAAATATTGATAACCATTCCCTCTTCGGCATTTATGCTGTTCGGGAATATCTCCCTTGCTTCGCTTATGAGTGTTTCGCAATCGTCGTATCGTGATGAGAAGTGTCCTATTACAAGTCTTTTCGCCCCGGCATTCTTTGCTATTGCAGCGGCTTGCCGTGCTGTGCTGTGGAACGTTGTTGCAGCTCGTCCTTTCTCACTCTCGGCAAAGGTGGCTTCATGATACAGCAGGTCAACGCCTTTTATAAGCATGTCGTTTTCGGGGCAGGGCAGGGTGTCGCTGCAGTATGCATAGCTGCGCGACGGGTCGGCGTCCTTCGTCAACTTCGAGTTCGGTATGGTCTCCCCATCGATTGTTGTAAAGTCGGCGCCTTCCTTTATCGCTGCTCTCATGTATGCCGGTATATTGTAGTAGTTTGCGACATCGCCTATGAGATGTCTTTTCTTCGGTTTTTCCTTGAAGAGGAATCCGCAGCACGGTATGCGGTGCTTTTGTGGCAGTGTCTCTACTGTTATGGTATTGTCTTCGAATATCACTGCGTGTCTTGACGCGTCTATGTTGTGGAAGAATATAGGGTAGTTCATTCCCTTGCAGAAGAATTCCAAATGCGGTTTCATCAGCTTTTCCAACATTTGGTCGGCATATATATGCAATGGTGCAGTCCTTCCTAGCAAACCGAATGTCGATATAAGTCCTATGAGTCCGAAACAATGGTCGCCATGCAGATGGGATATGAAAATATGGTTGATGAATGAGAAGTGTACATGGCCTCTCCTGAGTTGTAGCTGAGTTCCTTCTCCGCAGTCTATCATGAACTGCTTGTTGCCGATCCTTATTATTTGCGAACTGGCATTGTGGCGTGTTGTGGGCAACGCCGACCCGCATCCGAGAATATGTACTTCAAACGGTTCCATGCTTGATGAGTATTGTACGGCTGTTTTTTGTCTTCGGTTGCAAATGTAACAATTATTGCCGTAAATAGATATGTGGAGGTGTAAATAAAACAAAGGCTGCCGAGTGGCAGCCTTTGTAATGTTATATGTGGTGTTCAATTACTCACCAGCTTCGAGCTTGCTCTTAAGTGCTGCAAGTGCATCGATGTCACCGAGAGTTGTAGAAGCGGCCTGGTTCTGGATAGCAGGTGCCTGCTCCTCAGCAGCCTTCTTGCTCTTGCGAGCTGCTGCAGCAGCCTTCTTCTCTGCCTTCTCCTCCTCCTTAGCAGCATCCTCGAAGATACGGCTGTGAGAAAGGATGATTCTCTTGGCTTCCTTGTTGAACTCGATAACCTTGAACTGGAGCTTCTCCTCAGCTGCAGCCTGTGTGCCATCCTCCTTAACGAGGTGCTTTGGAGTTGCGAAGCCCTCAACACCGTAAGGGAGAGATACTACTGCGCCCTTGTCGATGAGCTCTGTGATAACACCCTCGTGGATAGAACCTACTGTGAATACAGTCTCGAATACATCCCATGGGTTCTCCTCAAGCTGCTTGTGGCCAAGGCTCAGGCGACGGTTCTCCTTGTCGATTTCAAGAACCTGAACATCGATAGCCTCACCGATCTGTGTGAACTCAGACGGGTGCTTAACCTTCTTTGTCCAAGAGAGGTCGCTGATGTGGATAAGGCCGTCAACACCTTCCTCGATCTCAACGAAGATACCGAAGTTTGTGAAGTTGCGAACCTTAGCTGTGTGCTTAGAACCGATAGGATACTTCTCCTCGATGTTTGTCCAAGGATCCTCCTTAAGCTGTTTGATACCGAGTGACATCTTGCGCTCGTCGCGGTCGAGTGTGAGGATAACTGCCTCTACCTCTTCGCCAACCTTCATGAAGTCCTGAGCTGAACGCAAGTGCTGGTTCCAAGACATCTCTGAAACGTGGATAAGACCCTCTACGCCAGGAGCAATTTCAATGAATGCGCCATAGTCGGCCATAACGACTACCTTGCCTTTTACTACATCACCAACCTTGAGGTCTGCATCGATAGCATCCCATGGGTGTGGAGTAAGCTGCTTCAAGCCGAGAGCGATACGCTTCTTCTCGTCATCGAAGTCGAGGATAACTACGTTAATCTTTTGGTCGAGAGCTACAACCTCTGTAGGATCGTTTACGCGGCCCCAAGAGAGGTCAGTGATGTGGATAAGACCGTCAACACCGCCGAGGTCGATGAATACACCGTAAGAAGTGATGTTCTTGACAGTACCTTCAAGTACCTGACCCTTCTCAAGTGTGCTGATGATCTTCTTCTTCTGCTCCTCAAGCTCAGCCTCGATGAGAGCCTTGTGAGAAACGACAACGTTCTTGAATTCCTGGTTGATCTTAACAATCTTGAAGTCCTCTGTCTGGCCTACGTATGCATCGTAGTCGCGGATTGGCTTAACGTCAATCTGTGAGCCAGGCAAGAATGCCTCGATGCCGAATACATCGACAATCATACCGCCCTTAGTGCGGCACTTGATATAGCCACGTACAACAGCCTGCTCTTCCATAGCCTTGTTTACAAGCTCCCATGAACGGCTTGCGCGTGCTTTCTTGTGTGAAAGGTTCAGCTGACCCTTCTTGTCCTCAAGGTTCTCGATATAAACCTCTACCTGATCACCGATCTTGAGGTCAGGGTTATAGCGGAACTCGCTGATAGGAATGATAGCGTCCTGCTTGTAGTTGATATCTACAATAACTTCGCGCTTGTTGATACCGATAACAGTACCGTTAACTACCTCGCGGCTGGATACCTTGTTGAGTGTGCTGCCATAGGCCTGCTCCAGCTGCTCGTGTGAAAGACCTGAGATGTTCTCGCCTTTCTCATAAGACTCCCAATTGAAATCGGGTGTGCCTGTTAGAATTTCGTTGCTCATAATTTTTTAAAAGTTAATGAGTTAGACATTATGTTGATAGAATTCGGGCGCAAAGATACTGCTTTTTTGTCAAAAAACCTCAAAATTGGGCGACTATTTTTGAATATGAATGTGAAAAAGCTATTATGTGAAATGGCGGGATTTCGGGATTTTTCCTCTTCGGCAGCAGGTTTCTTGTGCATTGACACCGAAAAGGTGTTCCTTATTTTTCAGGTTAGTGAAATATTTGTACTTTTGTAATTGAACGGCTCCTGCAAATCTTTGCTTGTCTTTATTTGTTAATAAGGTACAGTACGCTTTAGTCGGTTGGCAATGTTGGACAAATCAACAAGATATATTTATGGAATTTCTGTCATCTTTCAGCTCTATTGAGTTCTTGAGTGCGTTTATTGTGCTCTTTGCGGTGATTGACCCTATTGGCATTATGCCTATAGTGCTATCAATACGCGACAAGGGCAAGATAATAAACCCGGTGAAGGCTGTTTTCTTCGCATTCGGCCTTATGTTCCTTTTCTTCTTCGTCGGAGACTGGATTTTGAACCTCTTTGGCGTTGATATAAACTCGTTTGCCGTGGCCGGTTCAATTGTGATTTTCCTTATGGCACTTGAGATGGTGCTCGATATTGAAATTTTCAAGGATTCCTCAATTGCTGCAAATGATGCAACCATTGTTCCGCTGGTGTTCCCGTTGCTTGCCGGGGCAGGTTCGTTTACTACGCTGCTTTCCATCAAGGCCGAATATGCTCCCGTGAATATAATTATGGCCCTTCTGCTGAATGCGGTAGTGGTGTTTACAATGCTCAGCGCAACATCCTTTTTAATGAGGCTGCTCGGCAAGGGCGGTATATACTTTACCCGCAAGTTCTTTGGAATAATCTTGCTTGCAATATCTGTAAAACTGTTTACATCTAACTTGTCTTATCTTATAAACGAGATATCGGTAACTGCAAACTGATACTATAAAAGCATTAGAACCGGCAATTGCCGGTTCTAATGCTTTTATAGTATTCGTCTTTTTCTTAATAGAATCTCTTCATTCCTTCGGTCTCGGCGGTCTTCAGCGTGCCGTCTTCGCCGGCATATATGAAATAGGCATCGATGCCTTTTTCCTTGCTGCATATCTCCATGGCATTTTCAAGCCCCATTACCATGAACGATGTGGCGTATGCATCGGCTGTTGCGCAGTCATCGGCAATTACTGTTGCCGAAAGCAATGAATGTTCTACGGGATAACCGGTTCTGGGGTCTATCGTGTGGGCAACCTTCTTGCCGTTCTCATAGCGGAAGTTGCGGTAGTTGCCCGATGTCGCCATTCCTTTGCCGTCGAGTTTTACGACTCCGAAAAGTTCTTTGTTGCTTGCCAACGGGTCATCTATTGGCTTGTTTATGCCTATGCTCCACTTATTGCCGTTGGCGTTCCTGCCTTTGGCAACAACTTCACCGCCAATCTCAACCATGTAGTTCTCAATTCCATGTCTGTCGAACATCGATGCAACGATGTCACATCCATATCCTTTGGCAATTGCGCTGCAGTCGAGCATTGTGCCGGGATTCTGCTTTATGACCTTTCCGTCAACGAGCGAGACATTCTTGTAGCCGACAAGGCTTCGTAGGGAATCTATTGCTATGCTGTCAACCGGCACTCCCTTCTTGAAACCGAATCCCCATGCGTTGACCAATGGAGCTACTGTTATATCGAATGCACCTCCGGTCTTTCCCGAAATCTCCTGCGCGAGGGAAAAGACCGTTACGAACATACTGTCAGGAACTGCATCTTCGTTGTTGTTTACTGCCGTTATTATGGAATTTCTGTTGAACGGAGACAATGATGCATTTACCTTTGCGAGCACATCCTTTATCTCCTTGTGGAGTTCAACATCACTCTGGTATGTAATGCTGTAGTATGTTCCGAAGACCTCTCCTCTGTTGTTAAGATAAGGCTTCTGGTTACGTAGTATATATACAGTTCCTATTATAAGAAAGATAAGGAAAATCAGTTTCCCTGCACCTAGCTTGCTTTTCATTGTTTGTCTCGGTCTTTTCTGAATGGAATTTCGTATATCAGGTTATAAGTGCCCCCAAAGCATGTGCTCTTGTTGATGCCGAAGCCTGGTACATACCACATCTTGGAGTTGTTCCCTTCTTTTTCACTAATTCTTGCCTTGTAGCGTATGGTCCATCCCATGTGGAAGCCTTTGGCAATCTTAACCTTTATTCCGATACCTATTTCGGCCCAAGAACAACTTCCTTTGACATCATTCAGCTTCAAGGCAGTGCTGCTGCCCCACATGGGGTCGGTTACTGGCGGTGCGTCAATGTCATACTTGAAACTGCTCCATCCGAATCTTATCAATGCATATACGTAGTTCTTTGGATTCGGTTTGTCCTTCCTTGTGAGCAGGTTGTAGTTCAGTCCTATTTTGTAATAAGGTGCACTTGTCTTGTATTTTATGCCTCTTGTCTCATCTACATTGTTGCACCAGCCCAATCCTATTTCTGCTATCGGGTAAAAGCGGTTGCCCAAATTCACCTCAAATGCAAATTCACTGCTTGCGTATTCGCCTATTACAGAATATGCCAGTCCAAAGACATCTGCAGAAACTCCTATGCCGTTTAAGGAGAACATTTTGGCAAGAGATGTCTTTTCCTTCTCTTCTTCCTTCTCTTTTCCCTTGGCATTAGATACGCAAGGAAGTGTAAGCAGGATGCTAATCAATAAAATATACCTTAATGTTCTCATCGTAGTCAAATTTTACATTCTTGTTTGCAATGACGACAGAATCTATATAATTCCTTGTGTGTTCTATTCCGGTAAGCTTATGGTACATTACAGTTCCGCATTCCATCGATATGTAGAACTGTATGTTCTCGTGCTTGACATATATGGTATCTGTATGGTCTTCGGCATAATGGAATATTACGGTATCGCACTCATTCGTATAGCTCATTGGCAATTTGAGGTTGTCGATATTGAATATGTGGTTTACTACTATGGAGTCAATGCCGTTAACCATGAGTGATACGCTCAGCGTGTCTGGGAATTCGTATTTGCTCTCCTTGTTGTCGTCGCTGACACAGTAGAAGCCGATCTTGTTGTATGCGACATTTTCAATTCCGCAATCGTAACCTTCTTCGCAACTTGTAAATATAAAGAGCGTTGCCAATGCTGCGTAAAGAATATGTTTGAATTTTCGTATCATAAAAAGGCTTGTTTGTTGATGCTTGAACGGGCGGTTTAGCCTTGTTTGCCGTTGCTTGCAATAATCTTTAGAATTCCTTTGATATGTTATATCTGTTTCTCTCCTGTGATGTGCGGCTTATAAGTTCTGCAATGAAGCCGGTAAGGAACAGCTGTGTTCCTAAAATCATCAATGTCAATGATATGTAGAAATATGGAGTGTCTGTTACAAGACGGCTTGTCTCGCCGTTTGCAAGCGCATAGAGTTTCATGCCTCCTACGACAATGGCTGCGATGAATCCTAAGAAGAACATCAGTGTGCCCCAAAGACCGAAGATGTGCATAGGACGGTAGCTGAACCTTGAAAGGAACCATAGCGACATCAGGTCGAGGTATCCGTGGAAGAAACGGCTGATACCGAACTTGCTTTTGCCGTACTTGCGTGCCTGATGATGCACTACAAGCTCTCCTATCCTGTCATATCCGGCATTCTTTGCAAGATACGGAATGTATCTGTGCATGTCGCCATAGACCTCGATGTTCTTTACAACTTCGTTGCGGTATGCCTTTAGTCCGCAGTTGAAGTCGTGCAGGTTCTTTATTCCTGATACCTTGCGTGCCGTTGCATTGAAGAGTTTTGTAGGTATTGTCTTGCTTAGCGGGTCGTAACGCTTCTTCTTGTAGCCCGAAACAAGGTCGTATCTCTCTTCTGTAATCATCTTGTATAGTGCCGGAATCTCGTCGGGGCTATCCTGCAGGTCGGCATCCATAGTAATTACGACATCGCCTTTCGCACGTTCGAAACCGCAGTACAATGCCGGTGATTTTCCATAGTTGCGGCGGAACTTTATGCCATGTATATTGGGGTTCTTTCCGCTCAGCTCTTCAATCACCTCCCATGAGTTGTCGCTGCTGCCGTCGTTGATGAAGATTATTTCGTATGAGTAGCTGTTCTCCTTCATCACTCTTTCAATCCATGATGCAAGTTCCGGCAACGACTCGGCTTCGTTGTACAAGGGTACGATTACTGATATATCCATCTTATTGTCCTTTGTTGTTCTTGCGTACAAATATTGCTATGATAAATGGCAGTATAGAAGAATTTACTATGTTGTTTCCTAGAATCTGCCATGTGAATTCGCTGGTTGTGGTCTCTCTGATTATCTGCAATACCTGTTCTGCCTGTTGTCTGTAGGCTTCGTCTATTCCAGGCAGGTTCATCGATGCGGTCAGAATTTCCTGCATTGTTGCAAAAAACATTCCGTTATCAATAAACCGGAAGTAGAGAAACATTGTAAGAGTGCTCAACAGGCATGCGCATATATACATCCAGTAGAGGAATGTGAATGCCTGCATGTATCTTATGCAATTGCCGCATTCGTTCCGTCTGTACTTCTTTGCAAAAGAGGCAGCGAAGAACGGAGAGCCTATGAACAATGCGATGCATGTCAATAGAAGAACAGGGCTTTTAAGTCCTATAAACATAAGAACGTACATGATGCTCCATATAATTCCCAACATAGTGCCGTAATACATGGCGCTATGGTAGAATCCTCTATTGCTGCTTTGTCTTTCCATTCTGTCGTTTTATCGAGCGAAGATACTGCAAAGTGCCGAACATAGCAACTTTTACCCTCATAACTTACTTGCAATAAAGAATAATTGACTATTTTCGCATTAGCATACAATGATTGTAATCAAATCTTAAATACCTATTTTATATTATGAAAGCAATGATATTTGCAGCGGGGTTAGGCACACGTCTTAAGCCTCTTACCGATACTCTTCCAAAAGCCCTTGTACCTGTATGCGGCAAGCCTTTGCTGGAACATGTGGCACGTAAGCTACAGCGTGCAGGCATTGATGAGGCTGTGGTTAACATCCACTACTTTGCCGACAAGATAGAGCAGTGGGCCGATGCTCAGGAGTGGATAACTTTCGAACGTGATGACAAGAGTGCCGGCAAGATGTTGTTCGAGATAAGTGATGAGCGCGAACTGTTGCTTGAGACGGGTGGTGCAGTGCTTCATGCACGCCGTTTCCTTGAGGGTTGCGGCAGGTTCATCATACATAATGTGGATATATTGTCGAACTGCGACATAGAATGGTTCGAATCACAGGTAAAGGATGAGGCTGTTGCAACATTGCTGGTGAGCGAGCGAAAGACAACCCGTTTTCTTCTTTTCGATCCTGAGACGATGCGTATGGTAGGGTGGATGAATACTGATACCGGCGACTACAGCGTGGTTTCTTCCGACGTCGTTCCTTCGGAGTGCCGTGCATTGGCTTTCTCCGGAATACATATACTGAGCGATAGGGTGCTATCGCTTATGGAGGAGTATGTAAGAGAGAAAGGGCTTCCTGTTGACCCTGTCAAGGGTACACGTTTTCCTATAATGAGTTTCTATATGTGGGTGGCTGCAAAGCATCCTGTATATGGTGTAGTAGCCGATAATCTTGAGTTCATTGATGTCGGTAAGCTTGATGCGTTAAAATCTGCAGAAGATTTTATACGCATCAATGCTCGATGACACTTGCAGCAAATGGTCGCGCGTAGCACAGACTATGCTTGTACCGGATGCTTACCTTACATTCCGAAGTCGTTTATAAGCAAAAGAGTGGACAAGATTTCTTGCCCACTCTTTATTGTTCATGTTTTGGGGCTCAATAAAATCGCATTTTTACAAAATCTGTTTCTTGTATTACAAAGATAGGGTGCGCATGCGCACCCTATCTTAATATAGATTTTTGGTCTGATAACTTTCGCTTCTCGCAGCCCGCGAGGCGTAACCTTCGGCTACGCTGCTCGCGACTATTGCTGCTCAAGTTATCGAGTAAAAATTACATTTTTACTTAACCAAAACCTTTTTGCCATCGATGATATAGATACCACCCTTGGTTACGGTTTCAATCTTGCGGCCCTGGAGGTCGTAGATACCCTCATTTACGTTCATGCCATTGAGCTTGTCACCGTAGATGCCGTCAATGCCTGTTGCATGTGTACCATAGAATGTAGGAAGTATCATATCGCTTGAAATAGAATCTGTAACCTTGAATACACCAGCAACAGTGTCATATACAAGAGTCAATCCCTCGCTTACGATAGTTGCAGTGCTGTTCTCATCATCGGCAACAGTGATTGTCCAGCTGCTCATTGGAACATATGCGCCATTTGAACTGAGTTTTGGACCGGAAGTACCATACATTGAAGATGTGTAGATATAGTTGCCGTTTACATCCTTAATGTAGTATGTTCCGCCTTCTGCAGTCTCTTCCAAGGTGATAGCATAGTAAGCAGCCTCGGTCAAGTCATCGCCATTGATTGTTGTCTCAACAGCAGGCAGGACATTGTTTGCAAGAGGTGCTGCCACATGGCCGTTTGCCGCGAGGAAGTAGCTGCCGCTTTCAACTGCTACTGCTCTGTGGTATGTAACAGCCTCAGAGATGATGTACTCAGCCGATGTAGATGCACTCACGTATGTCTTGTCGCCGTATGTGAGCTCTACAATAACCTTGAGAGTGCAGCTCTCTTCGATTATTATTTCACCGTCTGTCTCCTCATCCTCAACAGTAGGCTCATTGCCGTCTGTTGTGTAGTAGTATGTAACGTTTGTCACACCCTCAAGTTCTGCTGTTGCAGAGTGTACATTTACGGTCTGAGCACCAACATAAACACCGCTTTCGAGGTCGATTACCGGAGCCTCAAGCTTGTTTTCGGCCGGATATACCTTAATATATGTAATGTACATTACGCTTGAGTAGTTGCCTCCGTTAGAACCGATAACGAGTTCGTAAACATTGCCGGCAGCCTGGTTCTCTGCTGCAATCTCAAATGTAGATGTTGCAGCAGTTCCGATGCATGCTGTACTTACAGCGTTATCGCCAACATATACGTTCATATCAACATTAGCATAGCTTGTTCCGCTTGAGTGACCGACAACCTCAATCTTCTCAACTGCGAAACCGAATGCAGGGAGAGTAATCTTAGTGCCAGGCTTAGAGATATTCAAGAAGCCCTTGCTGTCGTAGATATAGCTACCACCGTTTGCAGTCGGGTCAATGTTGATAGTTTTTGTACCATCGGTGTACTCACCGGCTGTCTTAATGCTGCTGTAGTTATTATCCTCCATAGTTGGAATTTCCCATTCACCGTTTACGAAGTCGAATACAACAGTCTCGTTAAGAGTTGGGGCAGGTGCCTCAACCTGGAATGTGAAAGTCTGTCCTGCAAACTCCTCACCGTCAACACTCTTGATTACGCCTGCAGGAATCTCGAATGTGTAAGTACCGGTCTTTGTTGCAGCAGCATCCAAGTTGAATGTTACCTTGTTTCCTTCAA
>JAZNSN010000019.1:0-26136 GCA_045591315.1 Bacteroidaceae bacterium | reverse complement strand
CAACCGGTAAGGGCATTAGTAGAGCCATTGTACGAGGTAAAGCATTGGGTATTGAAAGGATAGTCCTGTCCCCAGGATGCTGTTTCCAAGTAAACCTTATTGCCCATTGTCGTGGCATTGTAGTTGGTCTTCTGCATTGCGCTGCGTGCTGCAGCAGCTTTCTGAGGGTTCTCGGCATTGTACTTGCGGAGAGCTTTTACCTGTGCATCGATGTCGGTAATATAATCGACAAAGCCCACAGGCAAATCGTTGGTGTCGATTGTGCCATCGAGCGAGTAACCGATAATGGGGTTCTCAATCTCCTCGCCCGACACGATGACGAAGCCTTTGCCGTCAGGGCCGGTGAGAATGTGGAATGTGGGAGCATCGTTGCTGCTCTCCTGATTGAGGATGCTGCTGTCGGCACTCTTTTTCAATGATGTTGCAGTAGTTGAACGCACTGCTGCGCTTTTCTGTTTTCCGTTTGAGAAGAAACTGTTTGCAATCTCCTTTGCCTGCTCCGCGGTTATGGTTTGCGCTTGCGCGCCTGTAGCCATGAGGGCAATGCATAAAGTAATTGCTAGTGAATGTAGAAACTGTTTCATGACAATATTTTGTTTTGTTTTTTTGTCTGGTGTATGACAATTTGCAAATTTAATAAAAATACATGAGACTGATGCTGTTTTTTGCTTTATAAAAGAGTTTTAACTCTTTTATGTTGATTCTTTAATTTGGTTAAGGCAATAAAAAAATGTGCGGAACATAAATTCCGCACATACGCATAAAATATAGAATGTTTTTCTATCTCTTTAGAATGGTCTTGCCGTTAACTACGTAAACTCCCGGTATTGTGATTTTTTCTACTCTGCGTCCCGATAGGTCGTAGCTATGTGCCTTTTCTTTATCTTCGGCAACTGCATCGATGCCGGTGTTTGCTGTTTTTCCGAAATTGGCTGTGATAACAGCTGCCTCTCTTGCTACAGTCGTGAATATGGGTTCTTTACTTACAACATCTGTTCCTTTTGTCCACTCTGTGAACTTATAGCCCTCATTGGCTTTTGCCTCGAACACAATCTCGCTGCCGAGTGCGATAGTCTGCTTCTGCTCGCCGTAGATAGTGGCTGTGCCTCCTTCGGTTGATGCAGTTTCTATAGTAACATTCAAATCGGTATCCTCTGTCACGAAGTTTACAAAAAAAGCCGCATCTTCAGTTGCAGTAAACTCATACGGGTTCTTGTTGGTGTGTATTGTCCCTTTTCCGCTGGCGATGGTGTTGCCGGTTGACCAGTAGGCGAATTTCCTTCCAGAGCCTTCAACAGCTGCGGCACGAATTGAAACAGTACTGCCTTTCTCTACTTCCAGTTTCCTGTCTGTACCGTTGCCTACATATGCATATCCTCCGCTGCCCTTAACCTCTATTGTTACTGTCCCGCTCTTCTCTATGAAGATTGCTGTATATATCTTGTCGCTTTGCGCTGTAGTAGAGAAAAAAGCATTTGTGCTTACGATGTCAATGCCGTTTCTCCACTCGACGAACATATATCCCTCATCGGGTGTTGCCAAAAGAGATATCGCTGTTCCCGCTGTTACTGTAATCTCAGTCATGCCGTTGACTGTGGCATTTCCGCCTATGGTCGATTCCGTCTTTATGGTAACTTCGGCCGGTACAGCGGTCTCTTCGCTCTCCTTGAAATTGGCTGTGTATTCGGCATCTGCGGTTGCTGTTGTAGTGTATGTGCTGTTGCTGCTTACCTCTTCACCGTTCAATGTCCAGTTCACGAACACGTATCCTTCGTTTGCTGTAGCTGTAAGAGTGATGCTTGCACCTTCGTTCACGGTTACATTATCCTTGTCGTTTACAGCAGCACTGCCGGCTTCTTCTTCATTTACCGCAACGCTTATAGTGTAAGTCGCAACATCTGGCTTAAGCATGAAATATGCTCTATGCGACTTTGAATAGTCACTGTATGCATCGGGTTTCATCTCATCGAGTTTGAACCAGCCGTTGCCATGGCCGTTCCACCCCCAGTTGAAGTGGAAGTAGCCCTTGTCGGTGTAGCCGTCAAGAATGAAGATGTGGCGGCCTCCGCCCGTTGTTGTGGATGAGTAGGGTATAGGGCAGCCGGCATCGAGGCTCTGCTTAATGTATTCTACCCAAAGATTGTCGTTTGCAAGAACATCTCTGTTTGTGGCCATAGTTGCCGAGGAGGTGTTGGGTGACTCGCTTTTGTATTTGAAGATATCGATAAGCTTGGCCGCACCCTCGCCGCCTGCTCCAGATGCTGTATTGCCTGTCCCGTATTCAACTCCGTAAGCCCAACCCAGGTCACGCATGAGCGTTGCCACGGCATTGGCTTCCTCATCGGTGTATGTTCCGCTGTAGCTGCTGAGCATGTTGTCCCAATCATATACATGCCCCAATGTTATGCTTTCTCCGGTGCCGGAGTGATAGACTCTCTTTTCATTGGCTTTTGCCGGCCATTTATGGTAGTTCATGAGAATGGCATACGCTGTCGGAACGCAACCTGTAATGGCTTGTGAGCCATTGCTTGTAAAACATAATTTGTTGTAAGGTGAATCCTGTCCCCATGATGCTGTCTCAAGATATACTACGATGTTGCCGTATTCCTCTTCTGTCGCCCCGGCCCTCTCCTGTGCCTGCATTGGCATGAATAATGATAAAATGCATGCGATAGCCATTGTTGTGCGTAAGAATTTTTTCATGGTATTATGTCTTTTTGTTCCGTAATGGCAAAAATAGTAAAATCCTTTGATTCTCCGGCAGTTTTCTGCAATTATTCATTATTGAACAGAATGCGGTAGTGTTCTGCTTTTTTCTCAATGGAAAGTGGGTAGGCGCGTGAGCTTGAGGGCATGCGCCACAAGCAGATTCTTCTGTCTTCTGCAATGAATTCGCTATAGCCTCCGACTGCAGGCTCCCTGCATCCGAAAGTCTCGACAATCACATCAGTGGCCTTCTGTCCTGTGGTGACAATGGCGGTGCAGTGGGGCAGTGCTGCCAGCAAGGCGTTTATGTCGGTTGGCGTTACAACTTCCAGAAACTTGTCCGATGCATTCTCTTTCAGCCTTACAACCTTGCAGGCCGTGTCGTAGAGCGCGATGCCCTCGGATGTGCAGAACTCCACGATTCTCTCCTTGCAGAACTTCTTTTCGCCTTTTATCTCAAAATGGTGCTTGTCGTTGTAGAAGATTAACCCCATGATGCGCCACATGTCATTTATCCAGTTGGGGTAGAAGAACTCCATCGACCACCGCGCCTTTGGCGGCGGAAAGCTGCCGAGCATGAGTATCCTCGCATTCTGTGGCAGGAAAGGTTCTAACGGGTGATTTTCAGTTTTCATTCGGAATCATTTCGTAGCGGTGCAGCATCATAGCCGGGTTGTAGGCGCGCTTCACCTGACGCAGTCCGGGGTCGCCTAGGTCCTCTTCACGGTTCACATAAATGATTCCGGGGTGCTCGCCGAGCATGTCGTTTACAAACATGCGGTTTATGGCCTCGCTTGTTCCGGCGATATTGTGGTCGGCTTTCTCTATGTGTACATATAGAGTGTCTCCGAACAGTTCTCCCAGTGTAAAGGCTGCGATCTCTCCTTTTACACGCAGGATGCCTGCGTGCTGTGAGTACAGTGTGAGGTTTCTTACAGTGGCAATGCATTGCCACTGCTCGTAACAGCGCATGTTGTCCTCGCGGTTGTGCTGGCAGTCGCGGTTGCTTGCGAGGAAGCACACTATCTCCTTTATGTCATCGGCAGTGCAGCGGCTGTAGCTATGTTCCGGGTTTTCGGCAATGAACTTGTTGTAGCGGTTGCGTTTCTTGTTCAGGGCCTTGCCTTTCAGTGTGGCAAGTGATTCGGCACTGTATATGTAGTCGCTCCAGTTCTCCAATGACGTGGCTGTGTGTTCAGGCAGCAGCTCCTGCAATGCTGGGTATATATCTTCGGGTACGGCTGTAAGGCGAAACCTTTCACCGGCCTCGCAGCAATGCTGCCTAAGAACCTTAATCGACTCCTCTATAGGCAGTGCGCCTATAGGTGCGAGAAAGGCACGGCTGTTCATGTCGAGCTGTGACTTGCACTGCACGAAAAGGGTTCCTTCTTCTATGGCATATCTGTAGTCCATGAATCGGGCCCACATGACAAGGTTGCCCGGCGTGTAGTCGCACGAGCGTGTATGGCATGCCTGGGCAAACGGCAACAGCTTGCCGATGTCATCTATTGTTATTGGCTTGAATTGCAGCATGGTAACGGAATGTATATCAAAGGGCTACATCAAACGATTCTGATGTAGCCCTCTTTCCCGGTTATTATTTCTTCTCCAGGTCCTCTGCCTTAGGACGTGGCTCCTTCTTTGCAAGTGTAACAATCTTATAGACATACTCTGTCATCCACTCAGGGCTATGGCCCAGCTTTTCGCGGTACTGGCGCACTGAATATACAGTACGGAACGTAGCCTCGTCCTTCCAGTTGTTCTTTGTGAGGATGTCGTTTATTATCTTTTCTGTCATTCCGCGGAGCATCTTGTGCATGAAGCCCGGAACACGGAACTTCCACTTCATGAGGTTGCCTACCAGCATCATGAGGTCGTTGTTGAAGCCCTGGACTGCAAAGAGGTACGTCTGTGCATCCTGCATCTTCTTGCAGTTCTTCTTTACCGACTGGTCAATCTCCTTGAAGAATGCTTCGTTCAGTCCGTATATCTGTTCGAGCATCTTCTTGCAACGGCTTTTCTCTGCAACTCCAAGCTTGTTGTTCTGTGTCGCAACCTTAAGCGTGCGCTTGAATGTCGCAAGGTCGGGCAGCATGTTTACATTGCTTATGCCGAGGTTCGATGCAAGCACCGACTGGTAATATACACGTATGAGGGTCATGAAATCCTCCATTCCTCCTACACGCTCTGTAGTCTTCTTTTTCTTGAAAAAATCAAATAGTCCCATTTGGAAGCTGTTTAAGTTCTAAAAAATATTTTCTTATAGAAGCTGTATTGTTCGTTTCGCCGTCTTTTATATTCAAGGATGCCTGTTTCAAACATCGCATTCCAGCTCTATGAAAAACCGGCGATATAAATACAAGCAGCTCCTGTATATCCTTAAAAAGAGTTTTACTTCTTGCTGTTTCTGGCTCTTCTCATCTTCTCCTGCTCTTCGGCAAGCTTTTTCTGCTGCTCCTGAAGAGCCTCAAGACGTGCCATCATGTTGCTCTTCTTTGCAGGGTTGTTCTTGTTGCTCTCGGCATAGGCCTCCATTTTCTTCAACAGCTCGTCCTCCTTTACAGCACGTCTCAGGTAGATGAATATGCCCACGCTGATGAGTGTAGATACAAAGTAGTAGAAGTTGAGGCCCGATGAGTAGTCGTTGAACATGAAGAAGAACATTACCGGCATGAGGTACATCATCCAGCGCATCATCTTCTGCTGCTGTTCCATTTCGGAACTGCCCATGCTCGGCTGCATCTTGCTTGTATAGTATGTGTTCGCAATCTGTGTAACGCAGAACAAGAGACAGAAGAGGCTTATGTGATTGCCGATAAGCCATATCGGCTGGTCCCAGCTTATGATAGAGTCGAATGCCGAAAGGTCATTTGCCCATAGGAAGCTCTCCTGACGCAACTCTATTGCATTAGGAACAAAGTTGAACAGGGCAATGAAAACAGGCATCTGGATGAGCATCGGCAGACATCCGCCCATAGGGCTTGCACCGTACTTCGAATAGAGGCCCATAATCTCCTGCTGCTTCTTCAGCGCATCCTCCTTCTTGGTGTATTTTGCATTAATCTCGTCGATGTACGGCTTCAGGGCGCGCATCTTGGCCGAAGATACGTACGATTTCTTTGTGAACGGATAGACAATGGTCTTGATGATTATCGTAAGCAGAATAAGCACAAGCCCCATGTTGAGTCCGAGGCCCGAAAGCCCGTCGAACAGGTACATGATGAAGTATCGGTTTATCCAGCGTACTATAGGCCAGCCGAAGTATATGATCTCTTCGAGCTCCAGGTCGTCACCTGCATTCAATGACATGCCGCTGCACTCCTGAAGCGTGCCGAATTTGTTGGGGCCGAAGTAGAACTGGATTCCTGTAGCCTTTACGCCTGTAGGGTCGAACGGTACATTCATGTTGGCCGAGAAACTCTTGAGCATGTTCTCGCCTTTCTCAATCTTCTTTGAGTCGAGGCTTACGTCGCTGAAGTCCTCTCCGGCAATCATTATGCATGAGAAGAACTGGTTCTTGCATGCAATCCATTTCATAGGCTCGGTGAACTTCTCGCTGTCGTCCTGCATCTCGCTCAGATAGTCGCTGTCGTCATTGACAGGCTTGTATGTCAGGCTTGTGAAACGCTGCTCGAACTCATATCCCGGTTCATGCTGGCGTGCGAACTGTCTCCACTCGATTCCGGCACTCTTCCTGCTGCTGAGTATGTCGTCCATGTTCTTTGCATCGATATGCATGTCGAGCATGTATCCGTTGAGCTTGTATGTAAACTCGATGAATCTCTCCTCGCCGAGTGAAAGGCGCATTGCAGCCTCGGTCCCGCTCTTTACCGTAGGGGTGAAGTAGAGCTCGCCTGTTGCAATGTTTCTTACTCCCTGCTTGCCTTCGAATACAAAATTTATGGTGTTGCTGTCGAAGTTGCCGGCCTTGTCTCTCTTGTCAAACATTACAAGCGGATTGCCTTGCTGGTCGTTGTACTCCTTGAGAGTAACGGCCGATACGCAACCGCCGAGTGTTGAAAGGTCAACGCTTATGTGCTCGTTAGAGAGCGTAATGGTTTCTTCTGTACCGTTGAGAGCATTGAAAAGAATGTTTGAAGAATCTTTCTTCTGTTCCTCAATCTCGTTCAGCCTCAACTGTTCCTGAGCTTTCTCGGCCAATGCCTTTCCTTTCTCGACAAGAGCTATCGAGTCGTTGTATCTCTGTTGTCTGGCAATATCCTCCGGGCTGGGCTGGTTGAGCATGAAGTAGCCGATGAGTACAAAACCAATGAGTATATATCCGATAATGCTTCTTTTGTCCATGTCTGTAAAGCTATATTTGTTTGTGAGTATGCGAAATTTCGTGCAAAGTTAGTAAAAATAACGATAAAGCAGGTTACTTTATTGATATAAAATTGTGTTTTTGATCGGTTCCTGTTTTTCGGGATTGACATTATTTTAAATAATGTACTTTTTATGTTATCTTCGCGCAATTAAATCCAAAATATGAAAACACGACTGCTGCTATTTTTGTTCTATATGTTCATCGGAGGCTACGCTTATGCGCAAAGCAACTCTGACATCATCGGTTTCTACAATACCGGAATCGATAGCATTGTCGCAAAGTCAAGGATAATAGACGATGACTTTGACGAGGAGAAGACCAATCCGGTGTATGCAAGGCTGTTCACTTCTCCGGTGCTGTACGATGGCGTGTTGGGGAAAGCTTTTGCACCCGACGGGAAAGAGAGCGATGCCGAAAGCAGTGAATTGTTATCTCTCGATGCAAAGCGTGAGGCTGTAATTGATGCAGTACTGGTTGATGTCTATAGAAACAAGCCGCATCTGGTGGCGATGACCGAAGATGAGCTCCGTAGTGCAAAGCCGGTTGTAAACGAGACAAGCATGAAAGTTCCGTCAATCAGTTTCGATAAGGTCGAATTGCCCGAAAATCTCCATGGAGACATGAAGACGACTGTGGCAAAGCCTAAATACTGGAGTTTTAAAGGCAAGGCTGCCCTTCGCTTCTCGCAGAACTATATCTCGCAGAACTGGTATCAGGGCGGCGAGAGCAACAAGACAATGCTAGGTGAAATAGACATGGACTTGAACTATGACGACAAGAACCGCATTACTATAACCAATCACCTTGATATAGACCTTGGCTTCGCGACATCAAAGGCTGATACTCTGCATAGCTTCAGGACAAATACCGACCGCTTGAGCCTGGAGTCCACGTTCGGATACAGGTTGGTCAGGAATCTCGATCTGGCAGCCCGTATGAAACTCGGAACCCAGATGCTTGCAAATTATCCTGTCAACTCTCCTGACTTTGTCTCTAAGTTCATGGCTCCTTTTGATGCCAACTTCTCGTTAGGTGTGAACTTCAAGCCAAAGTGGAACAACTTTGCAATAGAGATATTCCTTGCTCCATTGTCGGCATACAACTACAAGTTCGTACGCTATGACTATCTTGCTCCACGCTATGGTATAAGGGAGGGACGTCATCACATGGAGGATTTCGGTACTCAGATCGTTGTCACGGTGCCGTCGGCAAAGCTGTTCAAGATTGTCGATTTCTGGACAAAGGCAGAGTACTATACCAACTACAAACGTGCGTTCTTCCAAATGGAGACAAAGTTCGATATAGCATTGACACGATATTTCTCTGTCCAGCTCAGCATGCATGCGCGTTTCGATGACAGCGCTCCTGACCTGCTTGACGATGATTACGGATACTGGCAATTCAAGGAACTTATGATGCTGGGCTTGACCTACAGCTGGTAAAAACAACAGATATGGATTTAAGTGCATTCTTTCCTATAACCGACCCGACATGGATATTTCTGGGCGTGCTGTGCATAGTACTGTTCGCACCGCTGATATTCAACAAACTGCGTCTGCCTCATATCATAGGTATGATACTGGCCGGTCTTCTTATCGGTCCGAACGGCTTCAACGTGCTTGTCCGCGACGACAGCTTCGAACTCTTCGGCAAGGTAGGGCTTTACTATATAATGTTCCTTGCCAGCCTTGAGATAAACATGCAGGAGATGAAGCAGGCAAAGGGCGGTGCCCTGCTCATGGGTCTTGCCGTCTTTGCAATCCCCATAGCCCTTGGCATGGTTACTAATATGTATATACTCGGCTTCAGCTTTATTGCATCGTTGCTTCTGGCGAGTATGTATGCGTCATACACCCTGATATCGTATCCTATAGTCGCACGTTACGGCTTGTCGCGTCTGCGCTGTGTGAACATAGTAGTCGGCGGCACCATAATAACCGATACCCTTACCCTTTTTGTACTGGCAGTTGTTGCCGGCACGTTCACCGGCGAGGCAAACGTGTGGTTTGTGCTGCTGATGTTCCTCAAGCTCATTGCGATTGCGGCAGCCATAATCTTCTTCTTCCCGCGCATAGCGCGTTATTTCTTCCGCACCTACAACGACAGCGTCATACAGTACATATTTGTTCTTGCAATGCTCTTCCTGGGTGCCGGAATGATGGAACTTGCCGGTATGGAGGGTATTCTGGGTGCCTTCATAACGGGCCTTGTGCTGAACCGCCTTATTCCGCACTCATCACCCCTCATGCGACGCATCGACTTTGTCGGCAATGCCATCTTTATTCCCTATTTCCTTATAGGAGTAGGCATGATGATAAACATACGTGTCCTCTTCAATGGCGGTAACTCACTCATTGTGGCAGCCGTAATGGTCGCTACAGCCCTTCTCGGCAAGTGGCTGGCATCGTTCCTTGTCGCAAGGACATACCGCATGACGGGCAATGAGCAGAACCTGATGTTCGGTCTAAGCACCTCTCAGGCTGCTGCAACTCTTGCCGCAGCGATTGTCGGTCATGGCATAGTTCTTTCCGACGGCTCGCGTCTGCTTAACGAAGATGTGCTGAACGGTACTATCCTGCTTATCCTTGTAACATGTATTGTGAGTTCTATCGTTTCCGACAGGGCATCGCGCAAGCTCGTTGTCTCTGCCGCTATTGACGATATGCCGTCATCGAACTCCTCCAAGAAGACATTGCTGGCTCTTGCCAATCCCAATATGGTCGATAAGCTTATGGACCTTGCCCTTCTTGTGCGCAAGGATGACAGCAAGATACCTCTTTCGGCCATTACAGTCGTTCTCGACGAGGACAAGAAACTGCATGTGCAAGGTACAAAACTTCTTGATTCTGCCGCTAACATTGCGGCATCGGTCAATGTTCCGTTGCTCACGAAGATGCGCCTTACGACTAACCTTGCTCACGGTATCATACACGAGGTGAAGGAGAATGACTACCGCGAACTTATACTGGGTTTCCACAAGAGAGAGACTGCGAACGACAGCTTTTTGGGAAATGTTCTCCCGGAGGTTCTGAACGCTCTCGACTGCCAGGTGGTGATGGCCCGAATGAACATTCCGTTGAACACAGTGCGTACAATACACATAACATTCCCGGCAAAGTCGGAGTATGAGGCCGGTTTCTCCTATTGGGTAGAGGAGACAGCACGTATGTCGAGCGGTCTGGGCTGCAAGATGATGTATCACGGTCATCCCGACACTATGGACAAGATAAAGGGGCTGCTAAAGGGTTTTCCTCCTATCGAAGCCAATTTCTTTGAGACCGATGGCGGCAATGATCTGAAGCGTCTGTCCAAGATAATACACGAAGACCATCTGCTCATTATTGTGAGTGCCCGTCGCGGTTCAATCTCGTTCCGCCCCTCACTCGACCATGTGTTCGTGCAGCTGCAACGCGACTATCCCAATACAAGTGTTCTGCTTATCTATCCTAACGGCTATAAGGTCGAAGGTGGAGAGACGCATTAAAGCTGAGCCGTAAGGCGAAGCTGTCAAAGAGAACAGAGTACAGAGAAAGTTGCGAGTAAGCGAGTGCAGAGAAAAAGTTTACTTTTACTATGCCGAGCGAGAGCAACTTGGGCGAAGCCAACAGAGTACAGAGAACAGATTTCTTTCTCCTTTCTCCTCTTTGCTTTCTCCTTTCTTCTTTGTTCTTTCTCCTTTCTCCTTTTTGCTTTCTCCTTTAACCCCACTTCATGGGCTTGAACCTTGGCTGCGCTCGCTGTAAAAGCTCAAGTAAACTTGGCTTTCGCTCGCTTGGCACAAGCTTTCTCCTTTCTCATTTCTCCTTTCTTATTTCTCCTTTCTCCTTTCTCATTTCTCCTTTCTCCTTTCTCATTTCTCCTTTCTCCTTTCTCATTTCTCCTTTCTTATTTCTCCTTTCTCCTTTCTCATTTCTTACTTGAACTCCAGCACTCCGCCGTTCATTATGTCGCGGTGCGTTATTGCAGTGCCTTCAAGTTCCTTGCCATTGAGGAATACTTTTAGTAGCCTGGTTTCATTCTTGCTGCGTCCGGAATTGCACAGCACGGTAAAAGTCTTGCTGTTGGCAAGGTGCAGTTTCACCTCCTCGAACAGAGGTGCACCCACTTCATACACACCGCCTACGGGGTCAACAGGGTAGAATCCCATTGCCGAGAACACGTACCATGCCGACATCTGTCCGCAATCTTCATTGCCGCACAGTCCGTCGGGGGTGTTGCGGTATAGTTCTCGCATGACTCTCCTTGCATAATATTGTGTCTTCCGCTGTTCGTCAATCCTGTTGAAAAGATAAATGACATGATGGCTCGGCTCGTTGCCGTGGGCATACTGCCCAATCATGCCGGTGCTGAAAATCGGCAAGTCTGCATTCTGGGCCGGTGTGTATGTGAACATGCTGTCGAGTTTCTGAGCGAACTTCTCTTTGCCTAACAGGGCGATGAGGCTGTCAATCTCATGCTGTACGCTCCACATGTAGTGCCATGCGTTGCTCTCGCATATATGCTGTGTATATTCGTCGGGGCTGAATTCCGGCTGGAACTCGCCATCGCTGTTGCGTGGTTGCATGAATGTCGTTCTAGGGTTATACACATTTCTCCAGTTCCTTGCGCGGCGGTAGAATACCTCTGCGATGCTGTCATGTCCCATGGCCTCGGCCATGCGTGCAATGCAGTGGTCGTCGTACGCATATTCAAGCGTGCGCGACAATGCCCAGTTGTCGTTGTTGTAAGGGTCTCTTACATCGTACGGAACATATCCTTTCTCCTTGTATAGTCCTATTCCCCTGTAGCTGTCGCAATCAGCAGTTGCTATGCATGCTTTCAGAGCCTTCTCGGCATCGAAACCTCCTATTCCTTTTAGATATGCGTCGGCAATGACCGGTACGGAGTGGTAGCCAATCATCATATCCGTCTCGCTTCCCCACATGTTCCATACCGGTAAGCGGCCATGCTCCTCGTAGAATGCGATGAATGAATTTATCATGTCGGGCACACGCTCCGATGCAATATATGTATATAATGGATGTGCAGCGCGGAAAGTGTCCCATAGCGAGAACGTGGAGTAGTTCTTCCAGCCGTCGGCCTTGTGGTTCTTGCCGTCGGCTCCCCGGTACATGCCGTCAACGTCGCAGTATAGTGTCGGAGCCAGCATTATGCGGTAGAGCGCAGTGTAAAAGCATATTCTTTCATCGTTGCTGCCACCCTTTATCTCTATTTGCGACAACCGGCTGTTCCAATAATCACGTGTCCTCGCGCGGTATCGGTCAAAGTCGTTATGAGGTGCTTCTGCCGCAAGGTTCTTGGCTGCTCCCTCGCTGCCCGTTCCCGAAATGGCGGTTATTGCAATAAGCCTGCGGTTCTTGTCCTTTGCGAAACTTAGCTGTACCGTTCCTGTTACTCTCTTCATCTCCGTGCCTTGCGGAACCGTTATGCTGTCGCACTGCATGGAAACGATAGGGCGGGAGAAACGTGTTCTGAAATATACCTCCTGTCCTCTTGCCCAGCCGTTCGAGTGCCTGTAGCCCTCTATGGTAAAGCTGTCTTTCTGTGCAACATGGGTGGCTGTAGTTGCATCCCAGTTTGTAGCCTTGCCCAAGTTGAGAAGAACTGTCGCATCTTCCGTAGGATAGGTGTATCGCTGTATTCCGCAACGCTCGGTAGCGGTCAGCTCCACGTCAATGCCGTAGCTTTCGAGTTGCACTTTGTAATATCCGGCCTCACACTTCTCGCTGTCGTGCCTAAAAAGGGAGTGTACGCCGAGCGGTGCTTCTGCTTCGCGCAAAGGAAAGGTAACCGGCAGGAAACTTATATCGTATAGGTCGCCTGCACCTGTTCCCGAAAGATGAGTGTGGCTGAATCCTGCAATCGTGCTGTCGGGGTAGAAGTAGCCGGCAATCCAGTCCCAACCGGGTACGCCGTTGTCGGGGCTAAGCTGCACCATGCCGAAAGGTGCCTGCGCTCCAGGATATACGTTCCCTTTGTAGTCGGTGCCTATAAGAGGATTCACAAGAGAAACATAGTCGCTCTGTTCTTTTGTGTTACATGCAAGCATCAATAGTGCTGCAAATATGGTGAGAGTGTTTTTCATGATGTTCAGGTTATATGCCTGCGAATATAGTAAAAAAAAGAGGCCGCAGCCTCTTTTTTCTATTCGAAATGGAACGGTTCGAACTGGGAATCCTTATCTACCCAGTGCGGTTTGCGCATTGCATATATCACGAATGGTGCTCCTACAACAATTATGCATCCTATGAAGAGCACTGCATACCATACCGCGTTGCTTCCTACCGAAATCTGTGCCGGAGGTATGAAACTGAGTACGAACGCAAGCAAGCTTCCCAGGAATCCCACACCGGCGACAATCCACATTACCGTGTTGCCGCTCTTGCCCAGGCGGAACGGGCGCGGAGCATCCTTCATGTTATATCTCAAGTATATTCCTGCAGCAAACATCAAGAGGTACATGATAAGGTATAGAAGCACTGTCAGCTGCGAGAGAATCTGATAGAAACTCTGTACCGACGGCATAATCACGAACAGCATGCTCAGGAATGTAACGATGCCTCCCTGTATGAGCAGAATGTTCTTCTGCACTCCAATCTTGTTGCTCTTCTGCATGAAAGGCGGCAGGTAACCGGCTTTGCCTACTGCGAAGATACCTTTCGACGGGCCCGAAACCCATGTGAGAACTCCTGCAAGAACGCCGAACGCGAGTGCAATGGCAATTATTGGCGAGAGCCACGACATGCCCACATACTTGAAGTAGTTGTCGAAACCTACCAGCAGGCTCTGTGTGAGGTTGATATCCTTTTGCGGAATGATGATTCCCAAAGCGAAGGTTCCTAATACAAAGATGAGCACCGTTATTATTGCACCCAGGAACACTGCACGGGGATAGTTGCGGCTGGGGTTCTCCATCTCCTTTACATGTATTCCGGTCATCTCCATGCCGGCATAGAAGAGAAAAATTCCCGATGCCAATACAAGGTTATCGAGCTTCGTTATATCGGGGAAGAAGCTTCCGCCGAAATCCATTTGCGACTCTCCTCCGCTTATCAGGTAGATGATTGCAAGTACCACAAGCAGTGCAGCAGGGATTATAGTTCCCACAAGTCCTCCAATCTTGGCAACCTTGCTCACCCATCCCAGTCCTTTGAGCGAAATGAATGTCGCGCACCAATAGATTGCAAGCACCACCACAAGCGTGTATAACTTATTCGATGCGAGTGTCATGTCGGTAGTGCTGTCCATCCCTATGAAAGCCAGCGACACGGCACCGAATGTAAGCACGGTAGGGTACCATATTGTGCTCTCCACCCATTGCAGCCAGATGGCGACGAATCCTGTTCTCTTGCCGAAGGCTTCTCCTACCCAGCGGAACACGCCGCCTTGCTTGTCCTGGAACATGGCGGCAAGCTCTGCCGCAACAAAAGATGTCGGAATAAGAAATACCAATGCTGCAAAGAGGTAGTAGAAAGCCGAACTTATTCCGTATTCAGCCTCTGCAGGCAGTCCTCTCAATGATACCACTGCTGTTACGTTCATTATGGCCAGTGTGGCCACACCCAGTTTTACGCTTTTTGTTAATGTTGACATGGTTATCCGTTTTTAAATGTATTTATAGCATGTTAGGATAACAATGCCCGTCGGCAATTGGTTCGTGTACTGCTGCTGAATAAGTATATAATATAAACGGGAGTGCTTGGCACTCCCGTTTATATTATATAGTAGCTGTCAGAGTTTTACTCTTCTGTCTCAGCAATGCTCCAATCGAGCTTAGCCATGCGCTGGTAGCTTGCATAACGCTTCTTAGCCATGCCCTCGGCAGCCTCGAACAGCTCGTGTGCCTCAGCCGGGAACTGCTTTGCAAGTGAAGCGTAACGAACCTCACCCTGCAGGAACTCCTGGAACTTCTCCCACTGCGGTTCCTTGCTGTCGAGTGTGAACGGGTTCTTGCCCTCATCCTCAAGTGCAGGGTTGTAACGCCACAAGTGCCAGTAACCGCACTCTACGGCAGCAGCCTGCTCAGCCTGTGCCTTGCCCATGCCACGCTTGATACCGTGGTTGATACAAGGAGCGTATGCAATCACGAGTGACGGTCCTGGGTAAGCCTCAGCCTCGCGGATTGCCTTAAGGCACTGGTCGTAGCTTGCGCCCATGGCAATCTGTGCAACATATACATAACCGTATGTTGTCGCAATCATGCCAAGGTCTTTCTTCTTGATGCGCTTGCCGGCAGCAGCGAACTTTGCGATAGCACCGAGAGGAGTAGCCTTTGAAGACTGTCCGCCGGTGTTGGAGTAAACCTCAGTATCCAGAACAAGGATGTTCACATCCTCGCCCGAAGCGATTACATGGTCAAGACCGCCGTAGCCGATGTCATATGATGCACCGTCACCGCCGATAATCCACTGTGAACGCTTGACAAGATACTGCTTGATAGCGAGAATCTGCTCGCTTGCGTCGCTCTCGAACTCCTCGCAAGCCTTGATGATGGCAGGAGTAATCTCCTTTGTAATATCAGCATTCTCCTTGTTGTAAATCCACTTCTGTGCAAGCTCCTTCATATCCTCAGGGCAGCTGCGGTAAGTCTGAATCTCAGTGAGCAGTCTCTCAAGGCGTGCACGCATCTTCTTCTCGGCAAGCTTCATACCCAAGCCGAACTCGCAGAAGTCCTCGAACAGCGAGTTACCCCATGCAGGACCTTCGCCCTTCTCGTTTGTTGTGTATGGTGTAGAAGGAACCGATGCAGTGTAGATAGAAGAACATCCTGTTGCGTTGGCAACCACCTGACGCTCGCCGAAGAGCTGTGTAAGCAGTTTCACGTACGGAGTCTCGCCGCAACCTGAACATGCGCCTGAGAACTCGAAGAGCGGAGTAGCGAACTGTGAGTTCTTCGGGTTGCTCTTCACGTCAACAAGCGACTGCTTGCTCTTCACGTTCTTCACGCAGTATTCCCAGTTTGCAGCCTCTGCTCTCTCCTCTTCCAGCGGAACCATGGCAAGAGCCTTTCCGCCAAGTTTCGGGTTGCCCGGACATATATCGACACAGTTGCCGCAGCCCAAGCAGTCGAGCACGCTTACCTGTATTCTGAACTGCATGCCCTTCATTGCAAGAGGAGCCTTCATCTCAATCTTGTCGGCGTTGATTCCGGCAGCCTCCTTCTCGTCCATAACGAACGGACGGATAGCTGCGTGAGGACAAACGAATGAACAGCGGTTACACTGGATACAGTTCTCGGCGTTCCAGCGTGGAACGAATGTACTTACACCGCGCTTCTCATAAGCCGATGTACCTACAGGCCATGTACCGTCCTCAAGTCCCTTGAATGCAGAAACTGGGAGCTGGGCACCCTTCTGAGCGTTGATTGTGCGTACAATCTTTGTGATGAATTCAGGCTCGTTTCTCTTTTCCTCGACGTCGGCAGGGAGCTTCGACCAGTTGGGGTCGATAGCCAGCTGACGGTACTCTCCGCCACGGTCAACCGCTGCGTAGTTCTTGTCAACGACATCCTGGCCCTTCTTGCCGTAAGACTTCACGATGAACTTCTTCATCTGTTCAATGGCAAGGTCAACAGGGATAACCTGGGTGATGCGGAAGAATGCACTCTGGAGAATTGTGTTTGTACGGTTGCCGAGACCAATCTCCTGAGCAATTCTTGTAGCGTTGATATAATAAACGGTGATATTGTTGTCGGCGAAGTACTTCTTGACATTGTTAGGCAGGTTCTTTACAAGTTCGTCGCCTTCCCAAACAGTGTTCAGGAGGAATGTACCGCCCTTCTGCAAGCCTTTGGTAACATCGTACATGCGCAGGTATGCCTGAACGTGGCATGCAACGAAGTTAGGTGTATTTACCAGGTACGTACTGCGGATAGGCTTGTCACCGAAACGCAAGTGTGAGCATGTGAAACCGCCAGATTTCTTTGAGTCGTAAGAGAAGTATGCCTGGCAATGCTTCTTTGTATTGTCACCGATAATCTTTACAGAGTTCTTGTTTGCACCTACAGTACCGTCAGCGCCAAGGCCGTAGAACTTTGCCTGGAACATTCCGTCCACAACTGCAATCTCCTCCTTTGGCGGGAGTGAGAGGAATGTGACGTCGTCAACGATACCGAATGTAAAGTGGTTCTTTGGTTCGGGCAATGCGAGGTTCTCATATACACCCATGATTATAGCCGGTGTAGTGTCGCAAGAACTCAAACCGAAGCGGCCGCCAACGATAATCGGGTTGATTGCCTGCAGTTCCGGAGTGCTGTTGAATGCCTCGACAACATCGAGGTAGAGAGGCTCTCCGTTGCTTCCCGGCTCCTTTGTACGGTCGAGGACAGCAATGCGCTTTACTGTCTTAGGCATCACTGCTGCAAGGTATTTGACCGAGAACGGACGGTAGAGGTGAACGCTTACCAAGCCCACCTTCTCGCCTCTCTCTGTCATGTAGTCGATAGCCTCCTTTACAGCCTCGGTAGCCGAGCCCATAACGATGATTACGCGGTCGGCATCCTCGGCACCGTAGTATGTGAACGGAGCGTATTTGCGTCCTGTGATAGCCGAAATCTCCTTCATGTACTCTGCAACGATGTCGGGAACAGCGTTGTAGAACGGGTTCTCGCTCTCCTTGTGAGTGAAGAATGTCTCAGGGTTCTCAGCTGTACCGCGTACAACAGGCGACGACGGGCTCAAAGCTCTGTCGCGGAACTCCTGTATGCTGTCCCAGTCAACGAGCGGAGCAATCTCCTCCTGCTCGATAAGCTCGATTTTCTGTATCTCGTGTGATGTGCGGAATCCGTCGAAGAAGTTCAGGAACGGGATGCGGCTCTTCAATGTAGAGAGGTGTGCTACTGCAGCAAGGTCCATGACCTCCTGTACCGAACCTTCGCAGAGCATTGCGAAACCGGTCTGGCGGCAAGCCATAACGTCCATATGGTCACCGAAGATACTCAGTGAGTTGCCGGCCAATGAACGTGCCGATACGTGGAAGACTGTAGGCAATTTCTCACCGGCAATCTTGTACATGTTAGGAATCATCAGCAACAAGCCCTGCGATGCAGTAAAGGTATTTGTCAATGCACCGGCCTGCAATGAGCCGTGAAGTGCGCCGACAGCACCGCCTTCCGACTGCATTTCCTGTACCGATACAGTCTCGCCGAAGAGGTTCTTGCGGCCCTGTGCTGCCCATTCATCGACGTATTCTGCCATTGTTGATGAAGGTGTGATAGGGTAGATTGCTGCTACCTCGGAAAACATATAGGCAATGTGTGCCGCTGCCTGGTTTCCGTCACAAGTGATGAATTTTTTTGCTTTTGTCATAACGCAATTGAATTTATGATTTGTATTATCCGTTATTCCGAATTTTGGTCTGTGTCTTGCCTGTACCGATTAGGAACGTGATGCACGTGGCACAAATCATACAAAAGTACAAAATATTTGGGAACACCTCTATAAAAAAGCACGAAAATGAGTACATTTGTAATTATTTTTATTTATGAAAAGGAATCTCCATATATTGCTTCTTCTGCTTCTTTTTTTGCCGTTGACACTCTCGGCCCAGAAGCCTGTTTCTCCCAAATACGAGTACCGTGCCGTGTGGCTCACTACAATAGAGAACCTTGACTGGCCGAAGACGATTGTAAGATCCCCTTCCGATATAACAGAACAGAAGAATGAACTTATTGTTCTTCTCGATTCCCTAAAGGAACTGAATGTCAATACGGTTCTGTTGCAGACACGTGTTCGTGGCGACCTTATATATCCCTCGCGCATAGAACCCTTCTCTCATGTCCTTACCGGCATTCCGGGCAAGGACCCCGGTTACGACCCTTTGGCCTTTGCTGTTGAAGAGTGCCATAAGCGCAGCATGCAGCTTCATGCATGGCTCGTAACAATGCCTTTGGGCAAGGACGAACATATACGGCGTCAGGGCAAGCTCGCCTTGTCACGTAAAAAGAAGTCTCTTTGTACGCGTTATAAGGGTGCATGGTACATGGAGCCGGGCAATCCGGCAGTCATTCCGTATCTTGTGGAACTTGTCAGCGAGCTTGTATCGAACTATGATATAGACGGTGTCCATTTCGACTACATACGTTATCCCGACCGTACCAACGGTTATCCCGATGCATCCCTTTACCGCAAGTACGGCAAAGGGCGTTCTCTTGCTGGCTGGCGTCGCGACAATATTACGGCAGTCGCTTCTGCGTTGTACAGATGTGTCAAGGAACTCAAGCCGTGGGTCCGTGTAAGCTGTGCACCGCTCGGCAAGTACAATAGCCTCACACGTTATAGTTCTCTTGGCTGGGATGCATATAATGCCGTCTTTCAAGATGCGCAGGCCTGGATGCGTGACGGAATCATGGATATTCTCTTTCCAATGATATACTTCAATGGAAACAATTTCTATCCGTTTGTACTCGACTGGCAGGAGAACTCGTATGGCCGTCATGTTGTTCCCGGTGTCGGAATCTATCGTCTTCTTGAGCAGTACGGCGGATGGCCTCAGCTTGAGATTGAACGTCAGTTGAACACCTCGCGCAGTGCCGGTGCAGCCGGAACTGCAATGTTCCGTGCCGAACAACTCTTGGGTCTCGGCCATGCGGTATATTCCAAAATATATTCCTCTCCTGCGCTCGTTCCGCCTATGTCATGGGCCGGGCCTGCACCTCAGCAGCCGCAGGGGCTAAAGGCTGTGCGTGATGCAGGAGGCATTTCCGTTTCGTGGGATAGAATAGAGGCCGATAAGGGCTTCCCGGCAGTCAAGTACAATGTGTATGTCGCTTTGGATACAGTTGTCGATATCGGCAATATATCTTCTCTTGCAGCATCCTATGTGGATTCTGCAACTTTCCGTTGGGACTGCATTACCGATGCGCCTGTAACAGTCGCTGTAACAGCCGTCAATGCATACGGGATTGAAAGTGAACCGGCGGCTGTGCCGTTCGGTGTTGAGGAAACGCTCCTTGAAGACCTTGTTTTGCCGGAGTTGACCGGCTGGGGTTACAGGCTTGAGGTTTATGATATCTATGGCCGCAGAATATATTCAGGACGCTACAGTACAAATGTCGGTGTCAGAGGCCTTCAAGGAGGGTGTTATAAACTCAAGGTCTATGACCGTCATGGAGCAGTAGTGCATTCAAGGACTTTCAAAAGGTGATTCTGCGGGTCGGTGAGTGCGATGGGCGTGAAGTTACTTCTCTGTTTTTTCCTTCTTCTCTTTTCTGCCGAATATTGAGAAATGTACGTATTTCTTCGGGTCCTCCTTGACGTCGTTAAGGAGAGCTGTAGCTGCGGCACATGTCTTGTTCAGATTGTTATAGAGGGTTGTGTCCTTCAGCAACATGCCGGCAGTGCCTTCTCCATTGTTCAGAGCCTCTGCAATCTCCTTGAGGTTCGTTACGCTCTTTTCAAGTGTATCGAACATCTTCCTGTAATCGACCTCGCTCAACTGCGATGACACGGCAAGCATGTCGTCCTCAAACTTTATGAGCTTGTCCGTGGCTGTAGGAATATCTTCCTTCAGCAAGGAATTGAGCATCGTTGTGGTAGTGTTGAGCTGTTGTGTCAGCAGCTCAACGTTGTCTATTGACTTGTTTATTGCAGGGTTACCCAGTATCGAATTCAATGAAACCAGAATGGAATCTACTTTCGGAATCATTGCGCTTATCTTTGGCAGCATCTCCCCGGCCTCTTTCATTGCTCCTCCATTGAGGTATCCCTTTATGGTGTCTCCGGCCGCCACGAAACTGTTGCTTTTGCCCAGCTTCAGGCTGATGGTGCTGCTGCCCAGCATCTTGTTGTTCACCTCGGCATAGCTGCCGAGAGGAATGTTCAGTCTCTTGTCAACATTAATCTCCACAAAAACACCATCGGTGCTGTTGAAGTCGTAGCTGATATTGCTTACATTTCCAACCTTGTAGCCGTTAAGGTAGATAGGACTTGTCTTTACAATCTCTCCTATGTTGTCAAAGTTTACATAGTAGAATTTGCCCTCCTTAAGCACATTCACACCCTTGAAGAAGTTGATAAGCAGGTATATGATAAGCAGTGCCAGTATTCCTAACAATCCTACCCAAAGTTCTCTGGTAAAAGTCTTTTTCTTATCCATCATTTAGAGTTTTTGAAGATTCTTATGGCTTCCTGCACGTTCATCTTCTTGCCATTCATGAATGCTATTATGAATGCCTCCTTGAACTTGCCCGAAATCTCTTTCCTCTTCTTTGCTATGAGGTTGTAGTTTTCGCTGCTGCCATAAGTATATTTGTATATTCCGTTTTCTACGTAGTAATCGGCCTTGATACCTTTTAGTCTTCTGTCGTTGCTTTTCAGTTTCTTTCCCGATGTGAGAATCTGTACCTTGAATACCGGTTTTCCGTTCTTTACACCAGGCTTCTTGCTTGCGGAACTGTTGCTTTTCTCGACTTTTGCCGGTTGTTCTGCCACGTCAGGCAAAGCAGCGCTCTCCTCAGCTGAGGAACTGTTCTTTACGTTTCCTGTTTTGCTGCCCTTGCCCTTGTGGTATGTGTTGTAATAGTTGGAGAATCCCTCGAATATTCCTCTTGCAAGCTTTTTCTGGCCCTCCTTTGATGCAATTACGCTCTCGTCCTTGCTGTTTGTGATGAATCCCAGTTCAACGAGAATGCTGGGCATTACAGTCCTGTGAAGCACAAGGAAACCGGCCGACGACACGCCGCGGTTCTTCAGTTTGCTGTGCTTTACCATTCCTTTCTGTACCATTTGCGCAAAGTCGGCGCTCAGCTCCATGTCGTGGCTTCTGATTAGCTCGAATATTATGTAGCTCTCGCTCGAACGTGGGTCGAATCCTTTGTACAGTTCCTCGAAATTCTCCTCCGATAGAATAACCTCATTCTCGTACATGGCTGCGGCTTTTGCTTCGGCACTGCTTCCTGCTCCTAGCGTGAATGTCTCGCATCCGCTTGCGCTTCTGGCTTTGCTGGCATTCGAGTGAATCGAAATGAAAAGGTCTGCTTTCGCATTGTTGGCAATGCTCGCACGTTTCACCAGAGGAATCTTCACGTCTTTTGTACGTGTGAATATGACCTTTACCTCAGGGTGCTTCTCCTTGATCATGTTGGCAAGCAGCCTTGAGACGCTCATGTTTATATCCTTCTCCTTGGACATGCGTCCTAATGCGCCAGGGTCAACGCCGCCATGCCCTGGGTCAATGACAACGGTGAAGTTCTTCTTCTGTGCCATTGCGACAGGGAGCGCTGCTGCGAACATCAGCATCAAGAGTGCAATCCTTGCAAGCATTAGTCTGTAGTTCATGTCTGTTATATGTGTACTTCTATTAGAGAATAAGCATATTCTGCAAAATTAGTTCATTTTGTACGAAAAGCAAAGTCTTGGCCCCAAATTGCTCTGCATAAAATTGAAAAAGACAAAAGTTGCATTGTTTTAGGTTCCTGTTTTTCCAATCCGTCACAAGAACTTTTCTTTTCTCCCTTAAATTCCGATTTTTTTTGTATTTTCGCTTTCCGGTGAATATACAAACTGCACTCGCTGTAAAAAATATTGAAGTAAACTTCATATTTCTTGCTCGTTTGTACGTATATTCGCATGGATTATTCAAAAAAACGCGAAAATGAAGTTTCTTGAATTCAATATACGTTACGAAGTCAATGACAGCAGCGTTGTATATCTACGTTATAATCTCGACGACAACGGCAATATTACAGAGGGCGTTCTCTCGCTCCGCGAAGTACAGCGGGGCTGGTGGCAGGGCTCTATGCAGGTAAGTGACAGTTACGACCGCATCCATTATGGCTATGAACTGCTTACCGGCGGCAAGCTTTCGTGTGCCGAATGGACCGGTACGCCTCACCACTTGCGTTTCAACTGCGTGAACGACAATTACGTCGTTTACGATATGTGGCTCGACTCTCCCATAGGCTATTACGGGCTTACCAATCTCTTCCGCTTCTTCGATAAAAGAGGCCTTTCGCTCGATGAACCGAGCATCAACTGGTACAACCGCAGTGTAACATTCTCGTTGTATGTAACGGGCCTTCGCAAGGGCGAACGTCTATACCTCTCCGGCGATGCCGATGTGTTGGGTTGCTGGAATACGGCCAATGCACTTCCTATGCAGCAGCGCGTGCCTAACCGCTGGAGCGTCACCTTTGATGTTGCCAATCTTTGGAGCGGCAGCCTCTACTACAAATTCATTGCCATCGGCGAGGATGGCGTTGTCCGTTGGGAGCAGGGTGAGAACCGCCACATATTGCTGCCCGACTTCGAGGCATCAACCAACTACTTCTACCAGCTCGACGAGCTTTGCTTCGATGCACCTTCGCTCCGTTTGGCAGGAACCGTCCTTCCCCTCTTCTCCATGCGTTCAGAGCACGGGTGGGGCATAGGTGACTTCGGCGATATAAAGCTCATGGCGGGCTGGCTTGCCGAAACCGGGCAGAACATACTTCAGCTCCTGCCTCTTAATGATACTACCGTTTGCGGAGGAAATGAAGATTCCTACCCCTATAACTGTGTCTCGGTCTTTGCACTGAACCCGATATATGCCGACATCTCGGCTCTTCCCCGTTTGTCGGGCACCAAGCGCAACAACTGCTACAGCAAGGAACGCGAAGCATTGAACGCACTTCCCACAGTAAACTATTCGGCTGTATATAGGCTCAAGATAAAGTATCTTCGCGAACTTTTCGACGAGATTTCAGAAGAACTCCTCTCAAGTGAGGGTTACAGGCATTTCGCCGAGGAGCAGGAGGAGTGGCTTAAACCATACTGCATCTTCCGTTTTCTCTCAGCACGTCTTCACTGCAATATCTGGGAGTGGAAAGATTACCCCTACTACGACAATACAACATGGGAAAGGGTAGTGGCAGAGTATCCAGATGCTGTGCGCGAAACACGTTTCTACTCATTCGTGCAGTATATCCTCTACACCCAGCTCAGCGAGGCGCATGCCTATGCTAACAGCAAGGGCGTGGCGCTTAAGGGCGATATCCCCATCGGTGTTGCGCCTAACGGTGTCGATGTATGGTGCTGTCGTGAGCAGTTCAATCTCTCTGTCTCTGCCGGTGCGCCTCCCGACATGTTCTCTGCCGACGGCCAGAACTGGGGTTTCCCCACATACAACTGGCAGGTCATGGCTGCTGACGGATACTCATGGTGGCGTCGTCGCCTTCGGTACATGTCACGTTTCTTCGATGCCTACCGCATCGACCACGTGCTCGGCTTCTTCCGTATATGGGAGATTCCGCGTACAGCCAAGAGCGGCCTTTCGGGCAGTTTCTCTCCCAACAAGCCATTGAGCCGTGAAGAGATAACCGCATCGGGTTTCGAGTTCGATGAGGAACTGCACACCATGCCGTATATCGACGATGCATTGCTCAAGAAGCACTTCCCGCGTAAGGCAAAGCAGATTATCGGGGCATTCCTCGACCCTCAGCCGGGCGGAACATACCGTTTCAAGCCCGAAATCGCGAATGCGAACCTGTTGGCGTACTACATATACGAGCGCACTCCAAAGCTGTCGGCAGCAATGAAAGAGTCGCTTCTGCGAATATACGGCAATGTACTTTTCATGCGCGACCTGTACGAAGATGGCATGTTCGTCCCGCGTATCCTCGGCAGTGATACCGAGGCCTACGAACAGCTCGCGTTCGGTGACCGCATTGCATACGATCATCTCTACGAAGACTATTTCTATAACCGCCATACAATGTTCTGGTTCCGTGAGGGAATGCGCAAACTCGCTCCTCTGTTGGCCTCCACTGCAATGACGGCGTGCGGAGAAGACCTCGGCATGATACCGGCTTGCGTTCCCTGGGTGATGAAGAACCTGCAGATACTCTCTCTTGAGATACAGCGTATGCCCAAGCTCTTTGGCGAGATGTTTGCACGTCCCGAAAATTATCCCTACCTCTCTGTCGCTACACCATCGACCCATGATATGAGTACTCTCCGTGGCTGGTGGAGAGAAGATGAGGCGCTGTCGCAGCAGTTCTATAACAATGTTCTCGGTTTCGAGGGCAAGGCACCGGCCGAAATGGACGGCAATATTGCACGTGCAATTCTTTTGCAGCATCTTCACTCTCCCTCGGCGTTCGCTCTCTTTGCATGGCAGGATTGGATGGCTATGGACGAACGTCTCCGTCGTGCAGATCCCGATGACGAGCGTATTAACGTACCTTCTAACCGTGACCACCAGTGGTGTTACCGTATGCACATCACTATAGAACAGCTTATGGAGGAACGTGCCTTCAACGACGCTGTGCGTCGTATGGTAGAGGATTCCGGCCGTCTCGCATAAAGATATAAACAACAAACAATGAATATGAAAGATACATTCCGTTCTGCAGTACTCTCCGGCATAGCAGTTGCTATTGCCGGATGGGGTTATCTTGCATTTCCTAACATCGTAGGAGCCGTGCTTTTCTCCTTCGGTCTTCTCACCGTAGTCAACTACAAGCTTAAGCTATATACAGGAACTGCCGGCTTTGTTCCTCTGCGTTATGATGACGGCCGTTCACGTTGGCTGCGTGCAATCGGTGAACTGCTTTTTATCCTGTTTGCAAATATCATAGGTTGCATGTTTATCTCCCTTCTTGCGCGCATGTCGCCAATAGGTTTGGGCGAGTCGGCTCAGAAGATTCTTGAGGCACGTCTTGCAATAGGTCCTCTGCGTGCAGGTCTGCTTGCAATAGGCTGCGGTTTCATAATGACAACAGTTGTAACCTTTGCCCGTGAAGGCAAGCCGCTGGCACTTCTCTTCGGTGTACCGCTCTTCATCAACTGCGGTTTTCCGCACTGTCTTGCCGATGCTTTCTATTACATGACAGTTCCTCTCTCCTATACGGGAGCACACCTTGTCGAAGTAGCAATGCTTTATCCCTGCCTAGTAATAGGAAACTTCATAGGATGTAATCTTTACCGTTTCATAGTACCGAAACATTAAAAAAATGGGGCCGAGGCCCCCTTTTTTTAATGTTTCGGTACTCTTTGCTTTCTTCTCTTTGCTCTTTCCTTTCTCCTCTTTGCTTTTTGCTTTCTCCTCTTTGCTCTTTGCTTTCTCCTCTTTGCTCTTTGCTTTCTCCTCTTTGCTCTTTGCTTTCTCCTCTTTGCTCTTTGCTTTCT
>JAZNSN010000018.1:0-18166 GCA_045591315.1 Bacteroidaceae bacterium | reverse complement strand
GTAAATATTCTCCAAACAAACAATAGCTATTCCGATGTTTATCAAAGGAATAGCTATATTTTTATCATCCTGCAGAAATGTAGGAGCTGAACTAATAATAAGCAAGAGGGCAACCCAATCTTACTTTTGGGTCACCCTCTTCTTTTATGAGGAACAGGGGTATAAAAAATATGGCAACCGATGCAATCCGGTTGCCATATTTTTTATGCTAGTGTGGAGTTAGAAGTTGTAACCCAATGAGATTGTAATTGCGCTAGCCTTCTTTTTTGTAAGCTTGTTGAGGTCGAAACCATATTTAACGCCCAAGTTGTAATTCTTGTAGTTAGCTGTAACGCCCACGTGAGCACCTGCTGTGAAACGCTTCCAAGCCTCGTCAACTTCGTCATCATCAAATACATTCAAGCTCTCGCCATCTGCTTTAAGCTTACCAGAGAAGTAACCTCTGAAAGTAGCACCTGCGTATGGGAATATTGACCAATCGTCGTTGATGTTCCACTTGTAACCGAAGTTAACAGGGAGTTCAACAGCCCACATTTGAAGTTTAAGACCGTCAACAACGTCACCATTTACCCAGAAAAGGTTCGCACCAGCCTCAACAAACAAAGGAATGTTCTGAGATACAGCAAAGCTGTGTACATAACCAGCAGAAAGAGCCATAACAGCGTCAGAACCTTCAAGGTTTGTGTCAAAGATGTTGTAAGCAACCCTTACACCTTTCCATGCATCCTCAGACTGAGCGAAAACAGTAGATGTCATCAACATTAGACATACTGCAAAAAGTACTTTAATCTTTTTCATAGTTAGTTAGATTAGATTAATAATAGATTAATAAATTTTTTGAAAAAAGTATTTTTTACTCTTAATGAGCGTTGCAAAGTTAAATAATGTTTAATGCACATTCCTTTCCTTCTATGTCTATAAACGCGACTGAATGTTCTAAATATCGGACGCTAGGTTCGCTCCTCTATCTCTTGCTTCAATAACTGAAGGAGTGAATCCGGCAGCTCTTCTATATTGAACCTGCCATCTACTATTGGGATATGAAGGAATGCCTCCTTCTTGTTATTGCAAGTGCTATTGTGCTGGTATATCTCTGAGATAAAATCGTATCCGAGAACTTTTGATATGAGAATAAGGCGTTCTACATCTATGCTCTTGGCATTGAACAGATAGTATAATGATGTGCGCGCCATATTAATCCTGCGTGCAAACTCTGCATATTGCATTCCTTTTTCGTCAACTTTCTGCTGTATTATTCTCCCGATGAATATATCCTTTAATTCACTATCCATAGCAATAGGGTATTTGTTCCGTTGTTCAATTCATGTATTTATATTTGAATACCCTGAAGTAACCGGTATGTATGGAGAGTCCTGGCTATAATAGAATAGCGTGGAACTATTGTACTACCGATTTGAGGCTCTGGACTGCCCACTACTTAGTAATAAACAATAGCCCACGCCAAACGGTATATAGTCCATTGTGAATGGTATATATAACATTGACGTGAGCACTTTGTTTAACACCCCAAGTAGTTGAAATTGTCCAGATTCCAAATCAAGGATAAAACAAATGCTCTAAAAAAAATACGGGTATAACGTCCCGACTGTTGCAAATATAGTGCAAGTCAGGTGGGTGACAAAAAGAAATCAAATTATTTTTGTCATCTGGTTCTTGACAATAAACCTTCTATTATTTGTATTCCGGTCTTGTTCAGAATTTTATCTCGAACCGGTGCATATTGTCGGTGAAAATGTAGGTGAGGCCGAATCTGTAGCTGTCGGCAATCGATTTTACCAGTGCGAGCCCTAATCCTGTAGAGCCGCTCTTGCCGCTTGTATAGAAGCGGTCGAAGATCCTGTCCTTGTCAAGTGTGCCGTTTCCGCTATTAGCGATGAATAGGGATTTGTTTTTCATGTATATCTTTATCACTGCATTCTCCGGGGAGTGAATGTAGGCATTCTTCATCAGGTTTGTTATCATGGTTGCGGCTAAGGAGTCGTCCATGGGCACAATAAACCTTTCAGGGAGTTCTATCATGCACTCTATCTGCTTGTCGCAATAGATGTCGCTGTAAATCTCGGCCTCTCTCTTTATAATATCTACGATGTCAACATCGCTTCTGCCGGTGAACTGCGCATTGTCGATTTTCGATATGAGGAGCAGGGTACGGTTCAGGCGGTTCAGCCTATGCAGTGACTGTCGCATCTTTGAGAGTTCGGCGAACTGCTCTTCTGTAAGCGGTGTATTGTCGATAATCCATTCGATACGTGTACCGAGCACAGCTATCGGTGTCTGCAGTTCATGAGACGCATTGCCTATGAACTGTTTTTGTCTATCCATGTAGCTCTCTGCCCTTTCAATGGTACTGCGGGCTGCATCTGTCAGTTTCTTGAATTCGATGACCCGGTTGTCTGCAGGCAGGTTCTCGACACCTTTTCCGGGGCGGTATCTGTCGAGCCATCTCAGCAGTGCATACAGCGGACGCATGCTGTAGTGGAAAATAAGTGCTGTTACAAAGAGTATGGTCAATAGAAGAACGGCATAGATACCAATGATATGCCATAACAAGGCTATCATCAAGTCTTCGCGTTCGAAAGTCGGCATTGATACTGCCAACTTGTACAGTTGTCCGTTGCTGTCGGGGAACACAAGTGTCAGCACTCTTGCCGGTTCAGTCTCGCTCTTTTCAGGAATATATACTTTTCTGTCCTCAAAGTACATTGAAGGCGTATGCACGGAACTGCCGGTAATGAGTTCAATGTTGTATGTGTTGTTTGTGCCGTCGCCCGAAGAGGGGAGTTCCTCTCCTGTCAGTACACGTCTTACAATCAGTTCGGCATAATCCTCAAGGCTGTCGTCGGTTTCGTCGTTTATCTCATTTACCATTGCATGGTAAAAGATGATTGCCCATAAGAGCAGTACAGGCAGAAGCACTATCGCTATTCTTAGCGTTACACGGTATATAAGTCTCATTCTTCAGTTCCGGTGAATTTGTATCCGAAACCATATACGGCCTTTATGTTCATGTCGGCTCCGGCATCGGAGATTTTTCTTCTTAGATTCTTTATCTGTGCATAAACAAACTGGAAATTATCCACCATATCTATGTGGTCACCCCAGACGGCTTCGGCAAGAACTGCCTTGTCAACGATGTGTCCGGGTCGTTGCATGAAATAGAGCAGTATGTCGAACTCTTTCTTGAGCAGCGGCACATCCTTTCCGCCTACTGATACGCGACGGCTATGCAAGTCGAGCGATATGTTCCCGGCATTCATGCTGTTCTGTACAGCTCCGCTGCCTCTCCTCAGCACGCTCTTTATGCGTGCCGACAGCTCTGCCATGTAGAAAGGTTTCGGCAGGTAGTCATCGGCTCCCAAGTCCAGCCCTTCTATCTTGTCGTCAAGGGAATCGCGTGCCGATATTATTATCACGCGGTCGTTCTTTCCCATGCTCTTTATCTGTTCAAGCAGGCGCAGGCCGTTGCCGTCGGGCAGCATTATGTCGAGCATTATGCAGTCGTAGCTGTAGCCTGCAATCTTGTCGCATGCGTCGAAGTATGTCGGTGCGCACTCAACTACATATCCCTCTGCAAGCAGTGCACGCTGCATAATCTCACGCAAGGAGGCGTCGTCTTCAATTATAAGCAGTTTCATAGTAATATATATTTACACGCAAATATACAATGCAATTCTGAATTGCAACTGAAACAGGGCTTTTATTCCACCAGTTCGAAATCGAGCTGTTTGCGGTCGAGGTTGGCGCGTACAATCTTTATGCGTACCGGGTCGCCTATCGTGAACTTGCGTTTTGTGCGTCGTCCTATAAGGCAATAGTTCGCATCGTCAAATTCGTAGTAGTCGTCCTGCAACGTGCGGATAGGTACCATTCCCTCGCACTTGTTCTCGTTTATCTCGGCATAGAACCCCCATTCGGTAACGCCGCTTATTACAGCATCGTACTCCTCGCCGATATGTTCGCTCATGAACTCCACCTGCTTGTATTTTATGCTGGCACGCTCGGCATTTGCGGCAACCTGTTCCTGAGCCGAGCAGTGGTCGCACAGGTCCTCATATTTCTGTTGGCTTACAGAACGGGCCTCCTGTGTAAGATAGCGGTTGAGCAGGCGGTGTACAAGAAGGTCGGGATAACGGCGTATAGGTGATGTGAAGTGGGTGTAGAAACGGAAAGCCAGTCCGTAGTGACCGATGTTTCCGGTAGAGTAGCGTGCCTTCTGCATTGCCCTGAGCGAAATCTGTTCTATTACATTCTGCTCTTTTGTACCATGCACATCCTTGAGCAGCCCGTTAAGCGCACTTGCCGATGTCGTGCGCCCCGATGCGCTGCGCATCTTGTAGCCGAGCTTGCTGACAAACTTGGCAAGCATCGACATCTTCTCCATGTTAGGCTCGTCGTGTATTCGATATACGAAGGTCTTCGGGTTCGGGCCGCCGGGTGCCTTGCGCCCGATTTTCTCGGCAACAGTGCGGTTGGCAAGGAGCATGAACTCTTCAATAAGCTGGTGCGATTCGTTTGTCTCGCTGAAATATACCGACAGCGGCTTGCCCTTATCGTCGAGACGGAAATGCACTTCGGGCTGCTGGAAGTCTATGGCTCCACCCTGGAACCTCTTGATTCGCATCTTCTGCGCCAGCATATTCAAGGTATTTATCTCCTCGAAGTATTCACCCTCTCCTTTCTCTATAATCTCCTGTACCTCTTCGTAGCTGAATCTCCTGTCGCTGTTTATTACCGAGCGTGTTATACGGAACTTCTTTACCTCGGCCTTTTCGTTCATCGTGAAAATTACCGAGTATGTGAGCTTCTCCTCATTCGGGCGCAGCGAGCAGAGGAAGTTGCAGAGATGTTCGGGAAGCATCGGTATGGTGCGGTCAACAAGGTATATCGAAGTGGCACGCTTGAATGCCTCCTTGTCAATAATGCTGCCTTCGGTCACGTAGTGCGACACGTCAGCAATGTGTACACCAATCTCCCAGCAGTTGTTGCCGGCGTTGCGTATCGACAGAGCATCGTCGAAATCCTTTGCATCGGCCGGGTCTATGGTGAATGTTGTAATGTTACGGAAATCTTCACGTGAGGCAATCTCTTCGGGGGTTATGTCCGAGGGCAGCTTCGATGCTGCAATCTCTACGGCTTCGGGGTACTTGTAAGGCAACCCGAATTCGGCAAGGATTGCATTCATTTCGGTGTCGTTGTCACCGCTCCTACCAAGCACGTCGATAACCTTTCCTACAGGATTCTTGCTCTCAAGAGGCCATTCTAGAAGCTTTACCACTGCCTTGTCGCCGTTCTTTCCGCCCTTGAGCATCTCCTTAGGAATGAATATGTCGTTAGGCATTATGCGGCTCTCGGTAATGAGAAAGGCGTAATGCTTCTCTACATGCAGTTCTCCCACAAAAGTGTCATGTGCACGCTTGACAATCTCCACTACTTCGCCTTCACGTCCGCGTCCTCTGCGCCTTGCGAACAGTGCCACGCGTACCATATCGTCGGTGAGCGCATGTGCCGAATTGCGTTCGCTGACAAGTACCGGCTCGCTGCCGTCCTCAGGGTAGAACTCATTATATCCGTCCCTGTTGCGCGAGAATGTGCCGTATAACATCGATACGTTGTTTGCAAGCACATATTTGCGGAACTCCGGCTCCATAAGATAGCCGTCGAATACCATGTCATCGAGTATATGCACGCACAATGTCCTTGCCGAAGTAGAAGTAAGATTCAACTCCTTGAAAATCTCCTTTGGGCTCATAGTCCTGCCCTCATTGCGGTTGAACATCTCTACCAACATCTCAACCAGCATGTTCTTGTTCATGCGGCCTTTCGCCTTTCCGCCTTTCTTAGCCATACCTCACCTATTTTAATTTCTGCTAAATTAGCAATAAAATGGCATTTGCCAACATCTTGACAGCAAAACAGAATACGGAAAAACTTAAACTATGTGAAAACGGCATCTCTACGGGCTGTGACGGTATGATGCTAATCCTCTTCCTGAGTATGTATAATTACTCCGCCTCTGGCTCTGTTGCGTTTAATATGGTCGTTCTCAAGTTCGTTCTCCGCTTCGTTGTATCCTAGCTGTGCAGCCTTTACAATACAGTCGTCGGCCACTCCAAGTATCGGATCTCTGAAACGTCTCTTGTGTTTGCGCAGATATGTACCATAGAGATACAACCCTTCGGCATTCTCCTTGATTGCCGCATTGCGGAAGTATTCTCCGGCTGCATCTATGTCCTTTTCGATATTGTCGCTGTACATGAGCAGTCTGCCTGCCGCAACCATGGATTCTGCTACTCCCTTATCGGCCGATTTTCTGTACCAGTAGAGTGCCAGAGAGTCGTTCTGCTGCAGGAATACCCCTTTTGCATACATCGCACCCAGATGCATCTGCGCTGTAGGCTCACCCATTTCCGATGCCATCTTGAAGAAAAGCGTTGCACGTCTGGTACTTCGGCTTATGCCGGCTCCATTCATGAAGGAGATTCCGATATTGGTCAGTGCCGGAGGGTAGTGGTATGCTGTCAGTTCGGTAAAGCAGCTTATTGCAACATCGAACTCGCCCTGGTTGTAATGTACCATTCCCTCGTGGTTCTTCTTGCGGCAATATGTGAGTTCCTGTTCATCCTGCGTAGGCTTATATACAAGCACTCCGTCCTTGTATCCTTCGGCAATATACTCGTCATATTTTACGCCGCTGATGAATCTGGTCGTTATTTCAGGAGCATTGCTGTATGTGGTGCTTCCGGTATGTCCAAGCACATCAACATCTATTTTTCCTCCCTTTGCGTTGCTGTAGAAAGTAATCTTCAGCATGCCGTTCTCTATAGGCTTTATCTCCGGGTTCCAGTAGAGTGTCCTTCTGGAATCATCTGCATCAGGCGTAATCTTGCTATAATCGGGCGAGTAGAATTTCTTGCCGGCCATGTAGCCTGTTATTACGGTAGTGAATGCAGGTTTCCTGTTGTCTTCCTGTGTCTCGTCATACTTCTCCGCATTTTCCAATGCCAATGGCTGTATTCCGCCCATGAACGATGGGACGGTCATTGCGGAATCCTGAGAACTGCAGATTTCATGATAGCTGTAGGTACGGGCCGAAGGTCCCGGCTTCTCAAAGACCCTATAACCATATACAGCATTCTTAAAGCGTATAGGTTTTGTATCCGCAGCTATTATTGCTTCGCGTTCACCGTAGAAATCTTCTCTCAATTGTAGCTCGAAAAGCCCTTTATTGTCGGTGACAAATCTGGTTTTTCTGTCGCTGCCATCCAGTTCTATTGTCGATGGGAACCGGGCTACATTATTGTATGTTATAGTGCCGTTTTCGGCATTTGTTGTCTTTCTGTACATTGCACCGTTTATGACAATGCCTATTTCCGGCATTATCAGGCCTCCGAAGTCGTTTCCGGCCAGTCTTTTCCAGTCAAAGGCGGTCCAGCCGTGAGTAAGCATTATGAGGTCAAGGTCCCTTTTGCGGTTGGTGTTTTTGTCGTCGAAATATTGGTTGGCATTCGGGAGGTAGCCTTTAAGTTCGGAACCGAGCAGCATGTAGGAATACATGTTGTATCCCCATGAAGAATCCTTCTTCCTTTCGGCATCAGTGACCGATACCGAGAATTCCATATTTTCGTTCAACGGCTTGTTGTCCTCGCGCCAAACGAATACTGTAACCTTTTCGTACGGTTCTGCCTTGAATGTCTCAATGCTCTCTTTATTGGCATTGGCATTCAGCTTTATGGTCTGTCTTCCGCCGAACAACGCTACCTGGTGTTGTACGAAGAACATTCTTTCGGCAAGAGGTATGCTGTCGCGGAACAGTATGGCTCTGTTCACACCTTCGGGGAGTTCATCTGGAGATATCGTTACAGTGTCGCCTTCAAGTCTCAGTTTTCTGTACAGTGCCAGGGTGCTGCGGTGCATTACAGCAAGCCCTATCTGTTGTTTTGCGGTATCGTTGGATAGTACGGTAAAGGTTATGTTCTTGCCATTGTCAACAGAGATTAAAGTTCCATGTTTCTCTATTTCGGGCAAGCCGAACTCAAACTCCTTGTTGTCATGCAATACTTTTGCTGTATATTTTGAACCTTCGGAGGGGGTAAATGTGAATATGCCTTTTCCGTTATGTAAAGGTTTGCTCTTGAGCAGCAAGGTGTCATTCCTGTATAGGGCTATTTCTTCTTGAAGCCAAGCTCCTTTGCTGTCGGTCAGTTCAAATGCGACTTTGCTCTCCAGTCCATATACCAGATGACCGCATTCGGGATAGAAACTGAGCTTGCATCCGGTGGTATCGGGAGCGGCCAGCCTGCAGCGTTCCATAAGGTTTGCTTCATCTGCTTTCCAGTCATTGGGTGTATCGAATACCGGGAACACTCTGCTGAAAATGCTTTCGTCACCCCAGTTGAGCATGTATCTGGTATATGCCCTCACTTCGAAATAGCCCGACATATACAAAGGGTCAAGCTCAAAATGGCCGTGGCATGTGCCGTTGCTATCTATTTTCTTTTTCTGCCTGCATAGCACCTTTCCCTCAGGGGATAGAAGTTCTACATAGAGCAATCTGCTGAGTGTTGTCGGCTTGTCGTTGTTGTATCTTGTGACATGTGCCTTGAACCAGATTGTGTCACCCGAACAGTAGGATGTGTTGTCAAAATGTATGTACACTCTTTCCTGAATAAGTATCTGTCCGGCATGCAGCACATGTTGGGCGATTGTATCGTGTGTAATCTGTGCTTTTATTGCAACGGTACATGCAAGAAGTGCCGATGCGATGCAAAAACATCTTAGTAATTTCATGTTTACTGTTTTATGTGATATATGGAAACTTATAAACAGGTTATTGTCAATCGTTTATTGGTTGTGCTTCGGCGGCAAATATATAAAAAGATTTTATAGGAGTATAATTTATCCGTAATAAATCCCAGTAATGCGGCTGCTGTGTTGAGCCCTATTCAACACTTTGTGTTGCAATAGATTGTGCCGTGGAATGCAGGAAGTATATATTTACCACGCTTCGAGTATCCTTTTTGCCTTTTCGTCTCCCTTTTCTGCGGCCTCTCTGTAGAGGTCCTTTGCAAGTCTGCGGTCCTTTCTGACACCAAGGCCTAGCATGTAGAATTCGGCAAGAGAAAGTGTTCCCTCAATGTCGCCTTTTATGTACAACTCTTTTGCAAGCCTATAGGCCTTTTTGTAGTTGCCGTTCTCTACCTCATGTCTCATTAGCCACTGAGATGCCTTATTTGAGCCCTTTTTCACGGCTTCCCTAATACATTCGAGAGGAGAGCCCAGTATTGAGTCGTTCTCAATGCCCTTAAGCATCATGTGCTTTGCATACATGTACATTGCATCGGGGTTGCCGCCGAGTGATGCCTCACGGAAAAGCTCTGCTGCACGGACCGTATCCTTTTCTGTTATATTGCCTTCAAGGAGATATCTCCCCAGCAGGTGCTGTGCTCTTGTTTCCGAGAGGTCAGCTGCAATCTCCAGCAGTTCAATCTCTTTTTCTCTGCTCGGCTCATAGTGCAATCCTTCGCGGTGCATCCGGGATAGTTCGTAATAACATTCCGGCATGCCGAGTTCTGCACCCCTTTCGTAGAATTTTGCTGCCAAATCGTATCTTTGCTTGAGCGAAATGCCTTTATAGTAGAATTCTCCTATACGATAGAATGCTGCAGGGTACTGGTACTGCGACAGTTCGATATATGAGGTAAGAGCTCTCTTGTAGTTCTTTCTTTTATATAATGTCTCGGCCATTCTGAACTCCTCGTCACATTGTGCCCAGAATATGGAATCCTTGACATAGGATATTGCAAAATCGTTCTCGTATCTGCGTGGAACCCTGCTGCTCTTCTCTTTTCTCTCACGTGTAGTAGTCTCTTCGCTGTTGCTGAATACAGTATATCCGTCGTAACCCATAACATCGACAGCTATGGTATTGCATAGGGTGCTGTTGTAGAACTCCAGATTCAGCTTGCCGTTCTCGGCCTTGATGTCCGGGTTCCACATGATTGTGCGTCTGAAATCCTTGCCGTCGGGCTTCATAGTGCTGTAGTCGGGCGAGTAGAACAGCTTTGCCTTGCTGTACCCCTGGACGGAGGTGTAGCGGCGTGTGCTGCTCGATACGCTTAGGTCGTTCTTTATCGGGTATCCGCTGTCGTGTTTTTCGGGTATAAGGTATGCTACATTGTTGGGGTGGCTCATGTCTTTAGGTTTCATAAAAGTTGCTAGCCTTATCATCTCCCTTACGGCATCTGGTTTCAGGTTGCGTTTCTCACTGTCTAAAGCATATCTTATAGAGAGTTGGGAGAGAAAACCGTTGTACAGGAAACTGTAAGGGTACTTGAACTGCAGAACATTTCCCCTGCGTTCCCATATGCCCCAGCTCCCTTCTACCGATTCTCTCTTCTTTTTGTCGCTTGTGAGGATTACTTCCTTGAAATTGGTCATTGCTTCCGGGTTTATCCCATGAAGGTATTTCTCGTCTATTTCCGGTATGCTGTCCTTGTTGTACTCGCCCTTTACCACTGCCGGATATACCCAGTTCTGCCATCCAAGATTATAGCGCATGTATATGCTTGTCAGTACATTCTGTACCGACAACACACCGGCATACCCAACAACCCTCTCCCTCTGTTCGTCTATGAGTCCAATGCTCAGTTCGTACCGGTCTCTAATCTCTTCGGCAAGGAAGAGTCTCTCTTCCGGCTCCTCAAGAATACCCTCTTCGCTATCAGTATGTTTATCATATTCCAGTCCCTCTTCTTCGTATTTTTTCTTTAATTCATCGAATTGGGTATAGTCGTACAGTCCATGCCTGTATGTAATGTCCATGGCATATTCCCACTCTTCAAGATAATCGAGACGCAGCTCGCTTATCGGAGGAACGGAGTATCTGCTGGCTTCCTTGTTCGCAGTAATGCTTACATCGGACAGCTGGTATTCGTATGTGTTTATCTTCTTGAGCAGTTCTGTGGTGTCTGCCTCAAGCCTTAGGCTGCTTCCGGTATTGCGTTGCCAATAATGGAGCTGCATTATAGGAGGAGAGAAGTATCTGTCGAGATAGAACCCGTAGTTTATCCTTTCACTATGCTTGAAGAGTGTGTTCGGTGAGAGTGCGGCAGTGTATTTGCCGTAGAAGTCGTCAACGGTTATGCTGAATCTGCCTGCGCTGTCGGTACGGAAAGTCTCTGTTGTTATCTTCTTTCCATCGCCTGCAAAGTCGAAACGTATCAGGTTATATGGCTGCGAGGTGATACGGTATGTTCCCAACCACCCTAATGTTGCATTTCTCACGCGTAGCACGAACTCTCCTCTTAGTGTTATGTTCTTTTCAGCCGGCACGACATTTTTCAGCGACCGGGCTGTGAGTTTGCTCCAGTCGTATGCAGTCCAGCCATGTGTGAGCATAATGAGGTCGAGATGTTTCGCGCGCATCGGATTATCCGGGTCGAAGTATTGCTGTGCATCGGGTATGTATCCTTTCAGTTCCGACCCAAGCAACATGTATGTGTATAGGTTGTATCCCCACGATGTCGTCATCCGGCCTCCCTGGTCAGTGACGGAAACTGCAAAGCATGCATCCTGTCCGATAGGTTTCCCGTCCTCACGCTCGACCGTTATTGCAATCTTCTCATGCGGTTTCGGGTTAAGGTTATGCAGCATGTAGCCGTTCCCGGTCACTTTCAGTTTTGCTGTCTGGCGGTCGTTCTTGAGTATGCTGTCATGGCGCACGAAGAAGAGCCTTTCTGCAAGCGGAGTGTCTCCGCTGAATAGGATTGCGCGGCACACGCCTTCGGGCATTTCATCCTTTGCAACGGTTATGGCATTGCAATCGTGCTTCAGTCTCTTGTAGAATCCCAGATTGCTGCGGTGCAGTATAGCGAACGCAAATCCGCTGTCATCGGATAAACGGTTGCTTATTGAGAAGCAGATGCTGTCGTCAAGTTCCCTTACAGCAATGGCAGCTCCCGTTTCCTCTATCTCCGGGAGGTCGAAGCGGAATGTCTTGCTTTTGCCTTTTTTATCGGCAAAGCTCACCTTTGCGGTGTAATCGGTGCCTTCGACAGGCTTTATCATGAACGACCCTTTGCCCATGTGCTCAGGTGCAGTCGTGAGCAACGGCTTGCCGTCGGCCAGTATCGTAACCACCTCTTTCCCCTCCTTGCCGCCGTAACCGGTAAGCTCGTATGCCACCCGGCTCTCAATCCCGTATATGAGGTGTCCGCTTTCGGGGTAGAAACGCAGCTCAGGCTTTTTTTCTTCAGTCATGTTCTTGTTGGCAAAGAAAGTATTGCCACGGTCGAGCATGTTGCGGAATCCCCAGTCGCCTTCGTTTACTTTGTCGAAGACCGGGAACACACGGCTGAAGAAGACTTCCTCTCCCCAATTGAGCATGTAACGTGTATAGGCACGTATCTCATAATATCCCGAAAGGTATAGCGGGTCCATGTATATCTCGCCGCTGCACGTTCCGTCATCACCGATTCTGTACTTCTCCGTTTTTATGATATAACCCTCCGGAGCTACTAGCTCTACATAAAGAATACGGCTGAGTGCAGTAGGCCGGTCGTCGTTATCGCATGTCACAAAGGCCTTGAACCAGATTGTCTCGCCAAGATAGTACGATGTGTTGTCGAAATGTAGATATACCCTCTCCTGAGGCAATATGCGCCCTACCTGCAGCGCACGCAGTGCTGCGCTGTCGGTTGCTGTCTGTGCCGCAATCCCTATGCATGAGAGCAAGAAAGCCAATATGCATATATATCTGTACATTTTCTTATATTTCAAACTTATATAACTTCCCTTCTATATTATTAATGACGTTCAAAAAACATAAATGTTACAAAAAATGTGTTTTTTATGGATTTGACAACTTCTTGAACGTGCATGACGACAGGATGAAACTATCATGCTCGCTTGTATGGCACCGGGCGGTTGTTCCGTTCTTGTATGCAATACGGTAAACCGTTGACGAGCCGTTTTCAGCAGCCTTCTCCGTTGCAATCTCCTTGATAACGGTAGAGCATGCAGGGTTGAGCTTGAAGGCGGCCTCCTTTGCCGTCCATAGGCGAAGAGCCTCTTTATGCGGTTCTTTGCTTGAGTTCACCGTTTCAATCTCTTGTGGCTGGAGATACGCTTTTGCTGCAGAATGAGCGTTGCGGCTCTTTGTCTCAATGTCGATGCCTATGGGTTCTCCGGATATTGCAATTGCCACATGGCTCTGCGTGTGGCTTATGCTTATGTGCATGCTCTTGTCCGAGAGATAGGGCTTCCCGTTGCTATGATAGAGAATCTGCAGTTCCTTGTAAGGCGTATGCATGAGCAGAGCCCGCGTGGCAAGCCACTCCTGTTGTCTCTTTACCGACTTGAAACGCTTTGCTGCATCGGCAAGCATGATGTCGCCTCCGTCGAACAGCCTTGCCAGCTCTTCGCAGCTCTCCTCAATTTTCCAGAAGTATATATCGGCATCTGTTGCATTGTCAGTTTCAATATGGATAATAGGCATAGATATCGTTTTTGTATATTACAAAGATATAAAATCGTATCGGAAAGTTTCTTATGCCTAATATGAAAATGATTCTGCGTGCGGTTTTTTATTAATCCGTTCCTTTTGTTTACCTTTGCAAATCCTTTTGTAAACAAATCCTTTGATGAAAGTTCTGGTAACAGGTGCGAGCGGCTTTATTGGCAGTTTCCTGGTCGAAAAAGGCCTGGAGCTGGGCTATGATGTATGGGCCGGTATCCGCAAGGGCAGCAGCAGAAGGTATCTGAGCGATGCGCGCATCAACTTTGTAGAGCTCGATTTCTCTTCATCTGCGGCACTGGATGCCTCGCTTTCGGCGTTCAAGGCCGATAAAGGCTGTTGGGATTACATCATACATGCTGCCGGAGTAACGAAATGTACCGATAAAAAGGAGTTTATGAAGGTCAACTATGAGGGTACGAGAAACTTTGCCGATGCTATTGCAAGGCAAGGCATGGAGCCGAGGATGTTCGTATATATAAGTTCTCTGAGCGTCTTCGGCCCGGTACGCGAAGAGATGCCTTATACACCGATTATGGAGAGCGATACCCCTATGCCCGATACTGTTTACGGAAAGAGCAAGCTGCTGGCCGAGGAGTATCTGAAAAGGAGTGCCGGGTTCCCCTTTGTCATATTGCGCCCGACAGGAGTCTATGGCCCGCGCGAGCGCGATTATTTCAAGATGGCTGCCGGGATAAAACGGCACATAGATTTCTCTGTCGGCTACAGGCCTCAGACAATAACATTCATATATGTCAAGGACCTTGTCAAGGCTGCGTATCTTGCTGCGGAATCAGGTGCCAACGGAAGGTGCTATTTTGTGAGTGAGCCGGCAGGGTATGAGAGCCGTGCCTTCAGCGATTACATACAAAAGGAATTGGGAATAAGAAGAGTGCTTCATATAAAAGCTCCGTTATGGGTGCTTAAGACAGTGTCTATCGTTTCGGGTTTCTTGTCAAAGGTGACAGGGAAACCCTCTACACTTAACGGCGACAAGTACAGGATAATGAAACAGCGCAACTGGCTCTGCGATACAGAGCCTCTGGAGAAAGAACTCGGTTTTGTGGCCGAGTATCCGCTTGATAGAGGAGTGAGGGAGACAATAGAATGGTATAAAAAAGAGGGATGGCTATGAATATATTTAAACGCGAAGAGCCGGTTACGGCATACTATGCAGTGGAGAAGCTGGGGCTTCTGTACAATTTTATTACTACACTGCTTATAATAGTTTTTTTCAACGACCTGCATAATCCTAAGGAGATGTTGTTGGGCCGCTTCTTTGTGGCTGCCGGAACTTTTGTCCTTATATATTTATATACCAAGTATCCTTCAAGGGCAACTGCATTCCTGCGTGTGCTTTACCAGATGTCTCTCCTGAGCTACTGGTATCCCGATACTTTCGAGTTCAACCGTATATTCCCGAATCTCGACTATCTGTTCGCTTCGTTGGAGTATGACCTCTTCGGCTGTCAGCCGGCTCTGTTGTTCGACCAGGTCTGCAGCGGAATTCTCTGGCGCGAGGCATTCAATATGGGATATTGGCTCTACTATCCAATGATAGCAACGATATCAATCTACACATTCTTTGCACGTCCGCGCGAGGTAGAGCGTTGCACATTCGTCATAATGTGCTCGTTCTTCATATACTATTTCATATATATATTCGTTCCGGTTGCAGGGCCGCAGTTCTATTTTCCGGCGATAGGCGACGGGATTGCTGTCGCTGGTCCGTACCCCGAAATAGGCAACTATTTCAACCTGAACCCCGAAATAACTATAGCCCAGGAGGGAAAGGGAGTCTTCTTTACCGAACTTGTAGGCATGGCGCAAAGTTCCGGTGAACGTCCTACAGCCGCATTCCCAAGCTCGCATATAGGTATTTCCCTTATAATAGTGATGCTTGCATACAGAATCAACCGCAGAATCTTTGCAGTCATGCTGCCGGTATTTCTGCTGCTCTGCTGTGCTACAGTATATATAAAGGCACATTATCTTGTCGATGCCATTGCCGGCCTTATCTCCGGAACAATGCTCTACTACCTCACATCGTGGGTGTACAGGCGATATATTGCAGAATAATTGCAAATTCGTTTACAGCAATTTCTTTAATTTTTCACCTCAGCGAGAAAATGGGGTCAATGACAACCTTATCAAATTATTATGTACCTTTAAGGAAATCCCCGTATAAAGCAAACTCTATTCAACAATGTTTAACCAATCGTTTTCAGCCGATGGGGCGGTCTGTTCCCTCAAGGAGGACAAGGAGGGAAGATTTGACCTTAGAATCGATGGCGTATCGCATCACTCCTGGTTCAGACGCAAGAAAGATGAGTTTATGGAAGCCTTAGGATTGCCGACAATCAGAAGACAAAATCGAGGACTGAATCTCTAAGTAAAGTAGCCGCTATCTTAAAAACGGATAACGGCTACACCATTTTAACAGTTTCCGTCACAACTACATTTTGGTAATTCTTTCTTCAGAACTTGTGTAAGATAGAACCTTGAAAGTTTATTCTTAATATTATCTCTTACTCGGCGAAACTCATTTATATCAGTTGAGTTTGCAGGGTCATCAAAGCCAATGTGTAGCCGTTTTTCTACCTTGCCGACAAACATCGGACAGGTCTCATTTGCTCCGCCACAAACTGTTATCACATAGTCCCACTCGTCATTCAGATAAATTTCCACACTCTTGGGTGTATGTGTAGATATATCGATACCCACCTCGTGCATAACTTGGATGGCTTGCGGGTTTACATGAGATGCAGGGTTTGTTCCTGCTGAATGAACTTCTAAACTCTTGTCAAACGATTGCAAGAAGCCGTGTGCTATTTGACTGCGGCAACTATTGCCTGTACATAAAATCAATACTCTCATAGAATCCAATTAAACAGATAGCCTGAAATAATAATCAACAATGTTACCACGCCGAAGAAGATACCTATTAGTCGCCAAGTCATCACTTTTTTGAGCAACGTAGCTTCGGGGATCGACAATCCTATAACTGCCATCATAAATGCGATCGCTGTTCCAAGTGGAATTCCCTTTGCTACAAACACCTCAATTATAGGCACAATCCCAGCAGCATTGGCATACATAGGGGCTGCAAGAATCACCGCAAAAGGAACACTCCACCAATTCTCGGCCGACAAGTATCTCTCAAAGAAACCTTCGGGCACATATCCATGCATCGCGGCTCCGATACCGATACCAATCAAAATATAGAGCAGTACTCCTCGCACTATCCCCCACGATTCGCGAATGATAGTAGGCAATCGTTTGCTAAATGGCGTCTTTTCGACCTCCCATCGTTGGGTCTGCTCAATTGATTGTGGTTGTGTATCCTTTACCCAATCGCTTAAATAGGGTTCGAGGTGCAAACGGCTCAAAATAAAGCCTGCAATCATCGACAGCACCGTACCGCTCACGACATAAATTAGCGTAGCCTTCACTCCAAACGAGCCGAGGAACATTGCCACCGCCACCTCGCTAACCAGAGGCGAGGCGATAAGGAATGTCAATGTTACGCCTAACGGTATTCCTCCCTTGACAAAGCCGATAAAGAGTGGCACCGAGGAGCAGGAGCAGAACGGGGTAATACCACCAAAGAGAGCCGCCAAGAAGTAGTCCAAGCCATAGAGCTTATGCGTGGCGAGGTATTGTCGTAGTCGCTCAATAGGGAAGTAGGCATTGATAATGCCCATAACGAAACTGATACTGAAAAGCAGTATTATAATCTTGATGCTGTCATAAAAGAAGAAATTGACAGCCGTGCCCAATGGTGTTGCAGCATCTAACCCAAAGATGCCATAAACCAACCAATCTGCAAACCTCTGTATCATACGCCCAACAACTCTTTAATCTCCTTTTCACTTGGCACATAGCCCTTGATTTTCACCTCTCCATCAACCACTACGGCAGGGGTTGAGAGGATATTGTAGCTCATTATCTCCATAATATCCTCGACCTTTGTAATTGTCGCTCGGATGTTGTTCTCCTTGATGACCTTTTCAATAACTGCATAGGTTGTCTTGCACTTGCTGCAACCCGTTCCTAAAATCTTGATTTCCATAATTACTAAATGTAAATTGTCAAACAATAATAAATTCCGATTGCGATAAACAGCACACCCACCACTATATTGAGCCACTTCTGAATGGTCTGCATCTTACCATAGACCGCCCCAATCTGTCCTGCGCTGAATGCTAATATCCACGCTACAACAAGCACGGGCAATGCAGTTGCAATGGCAAAGAGTATCGGTAACAGATAACCCATAGTTGCGTTCGCCGACATAGGAATCAGCATTCCAAAGTAGAAAACCCCGCTCGTTGGGCAGAATGCCAATGCAAAGAGTACACCCAATATCAACGCACCGACTCCGCTCCTTTGAGCCAGCCCCTCGCCTTTGCCACCAAAGCCGAATGAGGGCAGATTTAGTCGGTTGCCAAATAGCATAAACAGACCGATAAGCAACAATGCTGGGGGCAAAATCAACTCGCCATAAGTGGCAATAAACTTTTGAATGCCAAATACGCTCGCACCGCTTCTTAAAATTGCAATCAACACCACACCAAGCAGCGTGTAGGCAATCGTACGCCCCAAAGTGTAGAGTAAGCCTTGCACAAACAC
>JAZNSN010000017.1:0-39721 GCA_045591315.1 Bacteroidaceae bacterium | reverse complement strand
AAATATTCTCCAAACAAACAATAGCTATTCCGATGTTTATCAAAGGAATAGCTATATTTTTATCATCCTGCAGAAATGTAGGAGCTGAACTAATAATAAGCAAGAGGGCAACCCAATCTTACTTTTGGGTCACCCTCATGTTTTTTATTGTTATTGGATTTCTCAAGGGGTTGTGCGTCCCGGATACTGTTCGAGCGCTTTTCCAAGCAGGAATATTGCACGTTTGAGGTCGGCCTTGTCTATGGCATAGGCAATACGTACCTCGTTCTTTCCATATCCTTTCTCACTGTAAAAACCCGATGCCGGAGCAATCATTATGGTCTCCCCCTCGTATTCAAAATCGGTAAGGCACCATTCGCAGAACTTGTCACTGTCATCAATGGGCAATCGTGCTACAGTGTAGAACGCCCCCATAGGAATAGGGGAGTACACTCCCGGCAGCTTGTTCAGCTCGTCAATAAGGCAGTTGCGTCGTTCGATGTACTGCTCGTATGTATTTATTGCGTATGAGCGCGGAGCGTCTATGGATGCTTCGGCAATAACCTGTCCAAGAAGAGGCGGGCTAAGGCGTGCTTGGCAGAACTTCATGACGGCTTCACGCACGGCCTTGTTCTTTGTTATAAGAGCACCGATGCGTATTCCGCATTCCGAATATCGCTTTGAAACGGAGTCGATAAGTACAACATGCTCTTCAATCCCTTCGAGGTGACATGCCGATATGTACGGCGAACCCGTATATATGAACTCACGATACACCTCGTCTGAGAAAAGGTAGAGATTGTGTTTCTTCACCAGGTCGCGTATGCGGTTCATCTCATTGCGTGTATAAAGGTAGCCGGTAGGGTTGTTCGGGTTGCAGATGAGGATTCCTCTTGTACGTTCGTTTATGAGCTCCTCGAAGCGTTCCATCGGCGGCAATGCAAATGACTCGTCAATCGATGAACGTATCGGGCGTATCACAGCACCTGCCGAAATGGCGAATGCCATATAGTTGGCATAGGCCGGTTCGGGGACAATGATTTCATCGCCGGGGTTAAGGCATGTGAGCAATGCAAAGAGCACTGCTTCGGAGCCTCCTGCCGTTACGATTATGTCCTCAGGCTTCAGCTTTATCTGATACTGGTCGTAATACCCGACAAGTTTCTCGCGTAAGGAGAGAAAGCCGTCGCTAGGACTGTATTCAAGTATCTTGCGGTCGAACTTCTTTATGGCCTCCAAGGCAACTTCGGGAGAGTCGAGGTCGGGCTGTCCGATGTTCAGGTGATATACCTTGACACCGCGAGCCTTGGCTGCATTTGCATACGGTGCCAGCTTGCGGATAGGCGAAGACGGCATCAGTATGGCTCTTTCCGATAAATTTGGCATAATATTTCTTTTTCTTCAATTCAATTTGCAAAATTACTTAAAATGACTGATATTTCAACCATAATGATAAAATATTATCCTCAATGATAAAACGATTAGGAACACTTTTAAATGTTTTTTGGCAAATTATCCTTTTTTATAATATTTTATCTATATTTGCAATTCCGGTCGCCGGATTTTTATTTTCTAGTTAAAAAACAAAAATTAAACATAAGTTATGAATGTGCTTTGGGATATACTCCAATTTTCAATAGGTAGCCTCTTCTGGGGAATACTTATCGCTGCAGTCTGCATGTTGCTTTTCTACCTTGCGATTAAAGGCTGGTGGAAGAATGCCGCTTTCACGGCTGTTACGTATATGGTCGGTGCAGTGCTTTTTGTCCTGTTGTCCGTACAGTGCATAATGATTTGCGGAGCTATAAAGATAATCTCTTTTACAGATGTCGTAGAGTACAGGACCGAAGAGATTCTGGATTCGCGTCACATGTTCAATGTCGAGGTGTCGATATCGGAAAGCGAAGACATTGTACAGGAATTGCTTGATGAGTATCCCATATTCAGGAACTATTTCGATTACGGATACTTCGAGGGTTATACGGTCGAGACACTTCCGGCAGCAGTCGGTGAAGAGATACGCAGTTACTTGCGTGAGTTCATTGCGCGCCGTTTGCTCTGGTGTCTGGGATTTGTGACGGTATCGGCAATCATAGCCATCAAAACCATTTCGCTAAATAACGGTTCCGGTGGCCGTACCCGTGAAAGTTCCGGAAGGCAGCCAATAGGCAGTGACCGTTCACGTCCTCGCATAAGCGGTCATTCACGTACAAGAAGAACAAGATGAAATTAATAAAATATAAAACAACTTATTATGGAAACAAATTTTGTTAACGGCAATCACATCCTCGTTGGTTTAGGAGGTACCGGCGGTAAGATTCTGCGTGCGTTCAAGATGCGCATGTTCGAAGAGTTCCCAACTGCTGATGAGCGCAAAAAGCTTCCGGTAGCTTTGTTGTATGTCGATTCTACCGACGAGATGATGCCTAAGGACGGCAGAGCCCGTCCCGATTTTCGTGTAATGGGTCAGGATGCTTCGTTTACCAATAACGAGTTCCTGAATATCAAGGCAGTAGATGTTGAACACATTCTTGACCATATCAACAACTATCCTTCGGTAAAAGGTATCGTTGACAATGTGTCAGCAGTACGTTCGGCAATCGGCTCGCTAGGCCAGGCTGCAGGACAGAAACGTCGTGCCGGCCGTCTCTTGTTTGCGGCAAATGCCGTAGGGTATGTAAACAGCCTTAAGGATGCCTATGCACGTTGCGAGGTAATTTCTACAAATGCCGAAAAGACCTATATACATATTTTTGCCGGCCTTTGCGGAGGAACAGGTTCGGGTTCTGTTGTGGATGTTATTCTACAGACACGTAAGACATTCCCCAATGCTAAGATTTCTGTCTATGCAATGATTCCGGAGATGAATCTTCCTAAAGCGGATATGGATCAGGGCCGTTACTACCAGAATGGTTATGCGGCAATGAACGAGTTGAACGCTTTGCAGGTTGGCCGCTGGGTGCCTTGCGATGTAACAGGCGGAGGTCCTGCAAACCTGTATAACGACCGTGTCAAGGGTGTTGCCGACGGTTTGACTATCTACAGCAATGTAAATGAGAATGGTCTCACTATAAATTCACTCGAAGAACTGCCGAAGATTGTAAGCGACTATATGTTTGCCCGTATATTCTTCATAAACGAAGAGGACCAGGTTAACGGTGATATTATTCGTTCTTACAATTTCGAGAATATGGACAATTTCGCATTGGAATATGACGAGGCTGCGAATGCAGGCCCCGATGGCCGTATTCCTGTGGCACGTACCAAGAAAATCAATTCATTCGGTATCAAGCGAGTGATGTATCCCGAACTCCGAGTGCTCAAGCACATCACATATACTATAGGCGAGAGCATATTGTACCAGTTCAAATACAACAACTGGCGCGAGAACCTCGGATATGTTGACGAGGAGCGCAACAAGGACTATCGCAAAGAGTATTTCAATAAGGAGAACCTTGCGAAATGGATGCTCGATGACCAGCATCTGACAATGGAGGTAAAGGTACTTGAATCCGATGCCGATTACCCAGGCTTCAACGACTATTGGCATGACAAGGCTATCGGCTATGCCGAAGACGCCAAGAAGGCCGACTGTCCGCTCAACGAACTCGACACCATAATGGGTGAGTTCTATAGCAAGCATTTCCGCGAGGAGGGTGTTGAGGCATTCTTCCAAGGCAAGGAGAGGGTGATTCCCGAAATTGCACGTGAGATACGCCATGGCATAGAGGTCGAGCTGTTCGAGAAATGGAAGCTAGGCGATGTTTCTATCGTTGAGCTGCAGAAGGTTTCAAAACTCTTGCTTGAGCGTTTGGGAGAGATGCGCGAGGAACTCGAAACAAAAGAAAAAGAGGAGAAGCTCAATTATGATGCCTGCGAAGAGGACCGCAAGGCGAATGTCGAGGAGTGGAGCCGCTTGGGCATATTGCAGCGTATGGTTGGTGTTGGTGCACGCCGTTATGCCGACCATCAAGGTATTCTCACCGACTATTACACCTCAAAGACAATGCTTTGTGCTTGGGAGTTCGCTAAGAAACTCTTGGCAAAAGTATTTGTAGAGATAGGCAAGATGGATGCCGACATATCTTCTTTCGGACAGAAGATAAACGAGGCTATCGATGAGACTGAGCGTTTGGTTACAGCACAGAAGAAGGTGAACAAGGGACTTGAGGATATGAAGGGCGCGATAATCGAAGTCAGCGAAGAGGAGGCTATGAGCGAGTTCGAGAAGGAACTCAAAATAGACAAGGTCGATATGCCGAACATTGCCCGTCAGTTGCGTGAGTCTATTTTGCCTATCGGTGACTTTATCAATTTCGGTAATTTGGCAAACAGCATAAGCATCGATGACATTAAGGATGCATTTGATGTGAAATTGTCCGAGATTGTAAAAATCAAGCACGACGAGAAGGCCGATAGCGATAGCAAGGTGCTGGGCTTGAATATTCTTACACAGTTGCAGCAGAAGCTGAAGACAGATGATGATATAAAGGCTTTTGCTTCCAAGATTGTAAGCCAGAGTGGTGTATATCTGCGTTTGAACAACAACCAGATTCAGTTGCATCTACGCAATAATGAGGGTAACCTCAGCCCTACAAACCCGGCAAGCATAAACAAGAAGGCTATTCTTGTCTCTATTCCGTCACCCGATGAGAATGAGGGTCTAAAGAAATTTGCCGATAAACTTGAGACTGCATTCAAGAACTCATTCAACCAGAGTACAGCCCGCACAACAATAACTGTTAACCGAAAGAGTCCACGTAAGGACGAACTTTCGATTATCACAGTATCATACTGTTTCCCGGTGCGTGGAATAGAATGGATGGTTCCTTATAGAGAGCGTTACAACAGATTCCTGAATACAGGCAATCCTGCTACAGACAGGAGCAATGCCATTCTGTTGCACAGCGAAGGCGATGGAACTCAGTTGCCGTCACTCTTTGCTGTAGATAACGCCGAAGAGATTGCTGCTAAGGCTGCGCAGGCAACAATGCAGACGGGCGCAAATGTACAACAACCTGCAACCGGATTTGCGGCACCTCCGCCAATGCCGGGTAATGCACCGGTTCCTCCTCCTGTTTCGGCTCCTATATCTGATATAAAACTGTTTATAGCAGTAGGAGGTCAGCAGTACGGTCCTTATAATATGGAACAGTGCAGGCAGATGGTGCAGGGTGGCCAATTGACAGCTCAAAGCACTGTTTGGATGGAGGGAATGCCTTCTTGGACTCCTGCAGGACAAGTTCCGGCTTTGCAGGCATTGTTTGCTCCCCCGGCAGCAGCTCCTGGGTTGCCTCCGTTGCCTCCTATGGGCGGACCTACACCTCCACCAATGATGTGATAATAAGAATCCAGATAACAATTTAAACAAGAAATAAAATGGCAAGTAACAGTAACGATAGAGTTCGTTTCAGATATGGAATGTGCCTGAACGATGGTTGTTCGAAAGCAAAGGCAAAAGAGGTGCAGCAGATTCCGGCGCGTAAGGATTTTGTTTGCGCTGAGTGTGGAAAGGCATTGCGCGAATGTCCTCCTCCCAAAAAAGGTGGCAATACAAAGCTTATAATAGCGATTGTGGCTATTATTGCAGTATTGGCGGGTGGAGCTGCTATATGGTTTATGCCTTCAGAAAAGCCTGTGTTACCGCCAACACCTCCTGGTGAAGAGCATGGACAGGATACTACTATATCTGTTGATACTCTAACTCCTCCGCCGCTACCTCCTGGAGAAGATGACGGTAAGAAAGTACCCCCCGTTGTTAATCCGGTTGTTACTAAGGATTTCGGCTATGCAGTTTACAAAGGCCGCATGAAGAACGGTAAGATGAACGACGATAATGGCGTGCTTACATTCAAGAAAGCGCACATTATAGAACCGCGTGATATCAAGAAGCGTACAGCTCAGCCAGGCGAAAGAGTTACCGGAATTTTCGAGGACGGACATCTTGTAACCGGTACCTGGCATAAGAATGACGGCAATAAAGAGTCAATTATTCCCTAACATCTGTGAATAATTTTTCTAGAACAGTATGTTTTTCTATATTCATTATGCTACTCCCGCTATCTTTGCGGGGGCAGCATAATGGTGTTTTGGGTGAAAAGCTACGGAACGAGGTGCTCAAGGCTTCAGAGGAGATTCCGGCAGTATCAGTGGTCTTTAACTTTGCCGAACGTTATTTGGGAATGTTGCAGGGCATGGACAATGCCGAACGTTTATCGCGTATGGAGCGTGATGATGTGCGCATACCAAGGGGCAGTGTCGAAAACCTTGCTCTGATAAACGATAAGACCTCCTTGGCTTTTGCCGAGAAGAATGACAGGTACAACCTGCTCATATTCAATTCAGAGACTCCTTTGATAGAGATGTCTATCCCGGCATCTTGTCAGTTGCTTACAGGAAAGAACCTTAAGGAACTTGAACGTGACTTCTTTGCCGGGCTTGACAATTATTGCTTCAGGATTGTCGATACATTATCGGCCAGCATCAAGGAGTGCGAGCACCTGCAAGATAATTATTACCTTAAACCCGGCGGAGCCTACCAGATTAAAGATATAAACAGCAATCTTTATCTGGAGAATATTGACAATAACCTGCAATTGGTATTTGATGCCGATCATCCGATTGAGAGTTGCCACAGTCTTCTTTTATCGGAGACATGCCCCGGAGATGTGTCGTTGCAGCTTGTTGTACGTAAATACGGATTGAAGAAAGAAGAACGTACTTTGCCTCTGCGGCTATGGCTATCGTATCTGAAGGTACTCGGATGCAATCTATACGTAGGGGTAGAAGAGATGAATTCCGACCATATCAGAGTTGCATTCTTTGCAGTCAATACAATAATGAGGTTCAATCACATAATGAATGCCGAAGTACCATACGCAATCTTCAAGGATGGCAAGGGTACTGTAAAAGGTGACCTCAATACGTTTATTCCAACTCACAATATCTCGGCACTGTTTGATGAACTGAATCAATAGTCTGGCGGTAAGTGACAGGTAGATAAGGTTAAAAAAACAATAATTATGAAAAAGTCTTTTATACTATTTATTTTAGGTATCAGCTTTGCTTGTGTTATTAATGCACAGAATAATGCCGATACAAAAGCACAGATAAACAAAATCAAACGCTCTACGCAGTATCTTTCGGCCGAGGCTACAATGGCAACGGAAGAGGAGGCTCTGAGCTTGGCAAGAGAGTTGCTCGTCGCAGAGATAAACGATTGGGTGGCTTCGAAAAGAAAAGGTGCAGAAGTCAAGCAGGTTGTCCTGCAGGATATAAATTCATGTGCCCAGCAGATGGATATGAAACGAGGTGTAAAGACCCGTGCATTTCTCTATGTAAAGAAGAAGGATATAGTGCTGATATATGGTGAAGGCCAGATTGTGCTGAACGATGAAGAGAGTGGAGTTGACTTGCAGCCTCTATCGGAGATATCCACTCCGTTGCAGAATGATGCTGCTGTTGCCGGAAACACCGAAGATGCATCTCTTGAGAAGATATTGGGTGCAAAGACAATGACAGACTTGAAACCGATTTTTGCATCATTGAAGAATGACGGCAAGATAAAATATGGCAGCTACAATTCAGAGACGGTTCTGGAAGAGTGTTATCTGCTGTTCTATACACGCGAAGGTAATATAAAGTCTATTGTCCGCAAGAACGGAGACAATTACACCGATGCAAAGGGCAATAGGGCAAGGAATCTGGCCGACTTCAGCGGTTGTGGCGCATATTGGTTCATGTTACAGTAAAAAATATAAAATAGAATATTATGAGAAGTTTATTACGTTGGCTGATGGTTGCTGTTTGCTTTTTTGCGATTGTTACCGTTAAAGCACAGGAAGGAGTTAAATTGGAGATTGTAGATGGCCTGTATAATGACGCTCTGAAAGCTAAAATGGAGAGGTCGGCAAGCCGGTTGCTTACCGAGATAAATGCCGCATACAATGATAACCGTGCATTGAACCTGGTAAACCTGGGCCTTTCTGACGGTGCTGTCAGCGGTCTTGCAGCTCTTTGGGAGAATGTCCATTTCTATTGCGACGACAGTGAGGTTGTGCAGTCTTGTCTTACTGTAGGCAACACTTATCAGGTACGTCAGATTCCGTTGATGATAAAGCCTCAGGGCGAGACTCTCGATGATGAATATCAGGAGGCTGTCATAAACTTTGACGCTACTGGCAAAATAACACGTTTCAACTTTACGCTTAGCACAAATGTCTATCAGAATGTGATGAAGAAGGGCAAGACCGTAACAGAGGTCAGCCGTCGTCAGCAGATTCTTTCCTATGTAGAGCAGTTCCGTACAGCATATAACGAGAAGGATATAGTATTCCTGGAGAACATCTTCAGCGAGGACGCTCTCATCATTACCGGTACGGTAACAAAAGTCAAGAAGACTGACGGAATGGGCATATCATACAATAAGGTTACATACAAGAAGCAGAACAAGCAGCAGTATATCAGTAATCTTAAAAGGAGCTTTGCAAGCAACAGTTGGATAAATGTACTTTTTGAGGACGTAAAGGTTGTCAAGCATCCGAATCCGCAGATGGAGGGCTTCTATGGCGTTACAGTGCGTCAAAAGTATTCAAACAGCCGTGGATACAGCGATGACGGCTACCTTTTCCTGTTGTGGGATTTCCGCGACAAGGACAACGTGCAGATACACGTACGTACATGGCAGCCATATTGGATGGACGAAAAGAAGACACAGCCTATTGCAAAAGAAGAAGTCTTTACACCTGGAGACTTTGTTATTGACCTATAATCAGAATAATTATGAAGAAGTTACAAAAGATAACCCTTTTATCGCTTCTGCTATTCATTGCCGTCGGAAAGACAAACGCGCAGGATAACAATACGGTTCTTGTGCCACCGGTAGAGAACAAGGCCAAGGCTGCTCCTGCTGACGGTGTTATCATTACAATTACATCGAACTGCGACAATCTCATAATGTCGCATAGTGCAGGTGTAGAGAAGGGAGTAAGGAGCATTGAAAGCAACGGGCACTACAAATACACTATAGAATACACATTCCCGGAGGATTATGATGATGATTTCATGAAGACGCAATTGCAGTTGCGTTTGCCTATGGGGCAGGAGACAGTTCCGCTCACAATGTACAAGGGAAAGGTGTATGAAGGTAAATACAACGAACGCATAAACATTGCCGTAAACCGTGAGAAGGATGCTGTATATCCTTATGCTAAAGTAGCTAAGGTTACCTTCATGTCGGCATTTACCAATCTTACCATCTCATGCAATGGTGTCGTATGTTTCGATAACGGCAACCCTGTTCCGTTGAGCAACTGCAACATGAAGGCATCAGCCGAGACGATAGGCGAGCAGAAGGACTATGCAATCGTCTTCAATCTTGCCCCTGAGACCAAGAGCAAGAACGATGTCACAGGCAATGCTGTATTCGAGATAAGCTCCTCCGACTTCAGCAGTGTCGAAGTCAAGCAGGATGAACTCGTTGGCCGTACCTCATATCTGTATATGGTGGTAAAGGCAAACAGTGAGACATACGAAGAGGTGCTTGCTATTGCCCAGGAGAAGGAAGCCGGCTATGAGAAAGAGACTACAAGCGCATTTTTTGCTGCCGTAGCCGATGCATACGAAGCTGCGAGCAAGCACTTGCATTGCCCTGTTGACAAGAAGGAGGCTCATCAGATACACGCAAACAAGTTCAAGAAGATACGTAACCATACAAATGCCATAAACCAGGCCGACGAGCGTTGGCGCAAGGTAGCTGCGGACGAGGGTTTCGAATCGCCCAATGTATGGAAATACCTTAATTTTGAACGCAAGCGTCTGCGTGCATTGGTAGAGGAGTTCCCCGAAATGGAGTACTATTCCAAACTGTTGAGCGAGATAGATGCCGAATATATGAAGCACCCATCATCTACAGTTGAATATCCGGTTATCAAGGGAACCGTTTCTGCAGGTGACGGTTGGATTTTCCCTGTCGATATAGATATATACGCTTCGAATGTATATATAGACGATATCGGTGGTGTGAAGAAACATAACCTGAAGAAAGTAGGTACAGTGCAAGGCGGCAAATACTCGATAACGCTACGCGAAAAATGCAAGTATCTCTATTTCCAGGGAGAGAGCCGCTCACATTCTATCGAGTACGTGACACAGACACTTGATGTGGAGCTCGTTCCATGATTAAACATAACATTATTAGTATAATATTAAATTAAAAAACTATGAAGACATTGACAAAAGTGATGGTTGCAATGCTTGCAGTCATTATGATGCTTCCGGTTAGCGCGGATGCTCAAAAGAAGAACGGCAAGAAGAAAGAGAAGAAGAAATTCGAGTGGGTTATGCCCGAACTGACAGGAAATGACAGCTTTGACCAGTATTTGTTAAGCTGCGACACCATTTGGAACAAGACGAAGGTTGTTGCTGAGAATATGCATACCTATACATTCAAGACCGACACATTGCGTGGAATTAATGGTGCTGATTATGTTATGGCCCACATGGAGGATGCTTCAGGTGCATATCTTACTCGCGGTGCTGTTACATGGCAGCTGATTGAAGCAATCAAGGAAGGTGCCGGCATTGTACTCGATATTGCAAATATCGGTGTTCTGACAGCTGCGGCAACAACAGCATTGCCAGGTCTGGGCATTAAGGCACTGTCCTACGGCAAATATCTTAAATCGGGACCAAAAATCATGCAGGGTTGCGGTTCTGAGATTAAGGAGATTGCAGCCGTTCGCCGTCAGCAGTATCAGCAGTGGAAGGCTATGAAAGAGGGTGCTATCGATGCATCTACACTCGGTATATGGAACGAGGAGCAGCTGAAGTCTCTCTCCAAGTGCTGTTTCATCACTAAACTCGACACTACCACAAGCCGTGAGCTTACTCCCGAAGAGGTTGCTGCTCAGGAGGCTCTTATGGGCGGTTTGAACATATCTGTCGCACCTGAGGTATTAGGCCAGACACTCGATGCAGAGCCAGAGGACCTCGATGCGCTCATGGAAGCTGAGGGTGTTTGATAGCCCCAGTGCACTATATAAAATATTTGGAACAGCAGAGTTCTGCTGTTCCAAATATTTTATATAACTTTACCGTTAAATGAAACCTATTGTTTGTGTTGCTATGAATAGAGCATTTATCCTTTTTATACTGTCACTGTTTTCCTTTTCAATATATGCCCAGAACATACGTGTGGAGTCTTTCGGCATTGTCATGAACGATGCCACAGCATCTGCTTCTCCTGTACTGGATGCCAATGACGACCCTTGTGCTCTCATACGTCTTGTAACCACCGACAAGGAATATGAAATAGACGGCAACATCAAACGTGTTGAGAAGACGGGCGAGCTGCTCTTCTATGTTCCTTCCGGTACCCGGCAAGTGACAATACGGCACAGCAGCTTAGGTGTCCTGAACTACTCCTTTGAGCAGCGTCTGCAGTCAAAGGCCACATACAGAATGGTTCTGCCGTCGAACACCATCGTAATACATAGTGAGGACAGAGGCGGCCATTATCTTGTGATGAGGATTGTCCCGGCCAATGCCGTAGTGCATATAGACGGAATGCTGGAGAACGTGAGAGATGGCCTGTTGCAGAAATTCCTCCCTTATGGCATGCACACCTATCGTGTAGAAGCTCCATTATACAGCATGGAGGAGGGTAGTGTGGAAATAGGGCGTGAGAAGAAACAACTGGACATATCTCTGAAACCCAATTTTGCCGATGTTACACTAAAGGCACAAGGTGCTGAGATAAAGGTGAACAGCGAGTCCAAAGGCAACGGCTCATGGAGCGGCCGCCTAAATCCCGGAACATATCTGGTGGAAACAGTGAAGCCTGGATACCGTAATGCTATATATACTCTTGTCGTTGTTAGCGGAGAGGACAGGAGTATAGACTTGCCGATGCCTACACCCATGTACGCATCGCTCGATGTAAGCAGTAATGCTGTGAATGGCAGTGTCTATGTCGATGGTAAGCATATTGGCAACGCCCCTGACATATTCAAGGTGCTTGCCGGGAAGCATACCGTTGAATTGCGTGCAAACGGTTATGAATCGAAGAGCTATACGGTTGAACTGGCCGAAGGAGAAGCTAAAAAATTATTTGCAGAACTAAAGGAAACTGCCAAATCTACATATGGAGGACAGGCAACAACCGCTTCATCAGGCGGTAATGGCACAGTCAATGGCCACGAATATGTTGATTTGGGCTTGCCAAGCGGCCTCCTTTGGGCAACGTGCAATGTAGGTGCAAATGCGCCAGAAGAGTATGGCAATTATTATGCCTGGGGCGAGACAGAAACCAAAAGCAGTTATGATGCAAGTAATAGCAAAACCTATAGAAAGCGAAATCTTCCTAGCGATATTTCCGGCAATTCCCAATACGATGCAGCTCGCAAGAACTGGGGCGGCAGTTGGCGTATGCCCACAAGGGATGAATTTGAGGAACTGCTGAAATATTGCACTTGGACCTGGACATCCCGTAACGGCAAGAACGGTTATGAGGTCCAGAGCAAGAAGAATGGTAACAGCATCTTTCTGCCTGCAGCCGGTTATTGGAGTGCTACATGTTGGAGTGCATCTCATGGTGAATTTAAAAGTGCTTTTACTTTCTCATATGAAGAAGGCATAAACGCAGATTGGATGGACCGTTACAATGGTAAAAGTGTACGTCCTGTAAGCGATATATCAAAACTTCGTGACCCCAATGAACTCTTGTGCATCGCATGTGTCAACAATAATAATCGTTCTATAGCTTACTTCACTGGTAAACAGTGGGATGCACTTGTCGAAAATGAGAAATCCCAGTATACCCAACTTGGAGTCTCTATTAATGAGGATGGTCATGAATTCATTATTGCAGCAATGGATTGCCAGGATCCAGTGGATGGTGATTATAAATTAAGTTTCGGTGGACAGCTTTTTGATTTCGTTGGAGTAAAGAATTATAAGTATTCTAAAATTGAAAAATCCTTTATTACAACCGGCTACAGTGATACAAAAGCAATTATAGAGCAGTCAAAAGGAAGTGTGGGTGCACCTGCGGCTGCGGCTGCATGGAACTATAAGGTAAACAGCTATGACAAGCTGCAATGGTACCTGCCTTCTTGTTCTGAACTGCTAATGATATATAATAATATAGATGATATAAATAGTTTTCTTGGGAAATACTTTGATGATTATATGAGCATTGCAAATTCCTTTTCAGATCACTTTTATTGGAGTAGCACAGAAAATGAAGCATATTACCACTGGTACGTGAATATGTATGCTGGTATTTACCTTTCTTACTTCTCTCGTCATTATGCTTATCGCGTGCGTGCAGTTGCTGTAGTAAAATAGATGGATGAATGATAATAAATATTATGATTTGAAGTACCATAATGCAAACAACATTATAGCTGCAAAAATTATCTTCAATATCATGCGAATGAATCTATAAGTACCGTAATACATATTAATATTTTTTACAAAAGTAAATAATCAACTTCAAAAAACAAAAGATATTTAAAAAAAATTTTATTTCTTCCGGCCTAACGGCCGGAAGAACGCTACAAACTTCCGAAAGTTTTGCCGTATTCGTTAATCATTACGCTACGCTTCATTTAAAACGAATCCAGCACTTTGACTGAAGTTTCGCTATTCAGTGGCAAGTGAACTTCGTCACTTGCCACAACGCATCTGCTTGCTCTCGTAGGTGAATTGAAATTCACCTAACGCAAGCCGGGAATGCTATGCTATGAAACACGTAACTTGCTGACAGAAAATCTTTCTGTCAGTTGCCGAATATTGCCGAGAGCGATTCGGCAACTTCCCCTTGCCGGGGGCTACATGAGCCGTTCAAAGCCCGAACGGCTCACGTCTCATTTTCATGGAACCGCCTTCGAGGCGCCATGAAAAATACAAGATGGACGACTTAGAGCCGTCCATCTTTCATTCGGTCATCCGACCTCTTATTATATAGGGGGTGAACTCTTAGCGAGTTCTTCCGCTACGCGCTGATTAACCATGTCATCCAATGCTTTCTGCTTCTCTTCTTCGCGCTTCCTCTGCTGTTCTTCATACTTCTTCTTCTGTTCAGCTTTAATACGTTCATCGAGCTGTTGAACATCTACAAGGTCGATGTATTCTTCAGTACCTTTCTCGAAGTCGTTCATATCTTCACCGTCAGGCGGTAATGGAACATGCTTTGCAACGCGAGCGTTAACAGGCAAGCCGGAACCGGTGCGGTCGAGGATCGTTCGGAGTGATGTGGTTGCGTTCGGTATATGCAGAGGTTTCTGCGAATGACAATCGCGGTGAACGCGAGGTTTGCGGATTGTCTTTTCTTTCTTTACTGCCATATTAGAAGAATGTAAATGGTGTTGAATACTTACTCATCGGACGCTTAGCCTTGATATCGAAGTATATCTGAGCGTAGAAATGTTCGTTCGATGTGTTCTGAATGTTCTCAAACTCAAAGAGACGGTCGAAGTCCTCAGGCTCTGCATGAATGAACTCAGGTGACAAAACCGGAGCTCTGTCGAATGTTCTATAGACGTTCCAATTATCAAGAGTATTGCGGAATTCTCCTGTACAAGTAGAGTAAACTGCTTTATACTCTTCATAACGAGGATTATATCCCAAGAACAAATCTTTACCTTCAAACTCCGAGTCTTGCTGTGCAGAGAAGTCACAAAAGAGTTCTGCCCTCAAAGTCTCTTGCTCGCCCAAGTGGTCGAAATCGGGTATATAATAATCCAACGGGTCGAACTTGAGATATTGGCGTTCAATACCGCCAACGTAACCGGTGCGAGGAGTTATACTCATAATAGTCATGATGACACCAGCTTCCTCAAAGATTCGTTTCGTACGGAAAACACGCTGACCGCCAACGGTACCACCTTGACCGGTCAAGGTTCCCTGCGGAGTTGTAGCACTTTCAGATGTCTGCAATACTGCTCCTATAGAGATAGGTGCTTTTATGCCACCGAGATATTGCGGACGCTGCAGTCGCAAGTCAGATACAGAAACACCAAAGATACTCTTCATGATTTCAACATAACGAGTACCACCGCGATTTATCTTTTCGCGTACTCCCTGGATCTGCATAGCAAGACGCAACTCATTAATAGAAAACGGTGTGGCTTGCAAACCATTCACAGATGCCACGTCAAACTGCAATCCATTCTGACCTTCGGGAACTTGAGGAGCGAAATAAGTAGTGTAACCATCCGGACCGGAGAGCGCAAGAGTAGCATAAGCGGGTGAAGAACCTATATAATCCCATGATGCAGGAGAACTTCCTAAAGAGCCATCATACGAAGGAGGACGCTGAAAGACGTTACCTTGCAATGGAGATATAGCATTCAACGATATGCTTGCACCGGCCAACGCTGACAAGTCACCACCACCGAGGAATACATCGTCTCCGAATTGTGGTTCGGGTAGAGCAGATGTAAAGTAGTCACGCTCATAATTACGAGTGCGAAGCTTCAGAAGATGATGAACAAATTTTGTAATATCAAATTCTGTACTTACATTCTCCGGCAATTCAGGTTTATTATAAACCGAATTATCCATATTATTTAAGTCAATTCTACCGAGGTCAAGTGGAAATACGACTTCTTCCTCTATCTGGTCACGACGATACCAGTCATTCCATACCTTAAGATATGCCAAGAAATTAAATGCAACAATACCGGGATTATTAATATATCGACGAGGAATATGCCAAAAATCGTCATCCGAAGCAGTCATTGGTGTTATTGGTAACTTCAAATAATCCCAAAGAGAACCAGTGGTAACCTCTGACAAAGAAAGGTAATTATCCATTTCGTTTGAAACAATATCAGCCGACCTCATGTCAGAGATAACCAAAGGATATGATGTCATGAAGTGGGGAAGCAGAGGAACATTCTCCAATGGCTGACCTACTGAAAGGATGAACTTTTCCCATGTAGTCTCTTGACCTGAGCGAGGTGTAAGAATACGATAAGGCACATAAAATGAATGAAAATGCACATTAAATCGTGCCATTGCCGGAGCTGACAACGGAGCCAATCGAATGTTAAATTCTATCTTCTGGTCCACAAGATCACCAGCTACTACCGGCAGAGCCAGAACCGGTATCAACTTGCCGATACGTCCGGAGGTATCATGACAATGTGACAGATTGAAGTTATTATAACGCAATTTACGCGCTGAAATGTTTTGTGTTAAACTCATGCTCAATAGTTATTTGAGAAATGAACGCTAAAATTAAAGTCTCTGTGCTGTAGTAATGCCGTCATCCTTTGACTTTACTGTCATAGTCTCAACAAGATCCTCATCAGACAAAAGATCGAATATAGAAGTCTGTTTAACACCGAGGAGTGCTCTCCATGTGAGAGATTCACGAAGATGTGCAAGACATTCTCTATACTCTTTGTAAGACAAACAACCAGCACAATAACTGCGCCACATAAAACCAGATGATTCATCAAGGATACGTTGACGTGTTACGCGGAAGTGCTCACCCTTTCCGGTTTCGCGCATTTTGAGCAAAAACTCGCGATGCTGAGCGACCATTGTCATGAATCTTTCTTTTTCTGTAGGAGTCGGAAGCCCCTTGACGCTCTCGTTCACGGAGCTCTTTGAGTTTACTTGCTTGTTCATAAGCTTCTTTCGGTTTTTTAGTTAATGATTTAAGATAATTACAATATTCCTGACAACGATAATAGAATTCATCGGCAGATGCAATTTGGTTCGGTTCAGGAATATATTTTCGTTTGTAATAGCGAGGTATAGGAATAACGATAGTATTGCCATTGTTATTTGTTCGTGTAACATAATGCTCGTTATACTCAACCGCGCGAGCAATAAAAGCATTGGAACGTTCTAGCCAACGATGACCAAGACCTTTACCGCGAGAGATAAGACGAAAGGGAGGTACTATATGTTTTGCACCGTCATTCTCTGTTAAGAGATATTGCACAAGATAGACAACAGAACCACCAACGTCTTGCATAGGTTCAACGTCACATACTCCTTTCCGCCATTTCTCCTCCATGATAGAAGAGATAAAAGCCAAAGGACTATTGCGACCACGCTCATCTTTATCCAACTCTGGATTTTCGAGTTTCTGATCAGAAAAAAGAATGACATGATAATGTGGACGTCCTTTCTTTCCACCGTATTCACCTACACACAAGTAACGAACCTTGTTTCCGTAATAATAATCAAACCATGCACGGAAGCGTTTCATAAAGTCTTGGAAGTGGACCTTATTTAAAACTGGGACACCGCCCATGTGTGGCAGATGTGCTTCATCGTATGTAATAAGACAATTATAAACGTACCGATCGAAAGCTTCCTGCTCACATCGAAAAGCCATAGCACGGGCATAGACCTTACGACAATAAGCACAGTGCCCGCAAGGAACGATAAAACCATTTGGCATCTTACGAGAATACAAACACTTTGTAAGGAGTTTGACGCCATCAATATTAATCCATTCTTTTTTCATCACTTAAAAGTTTATGCCACCTCTGCGATATCTGCGACCGCGAGAACGGCGTGTTCTTCTTCTTCTTCTCATGTTAATTAGTATTTTCAAAAAGTCTTAAAAACCAACGACTGAGGCCCATGATAGAATCACTGCTGTCTGAATCAAGACCATATTTTTTTAATATTTTAAACTGGTCCTCCTTTGTATAAGATTCGAATTTGCGAATGTCACGCAAAAACTCGTCGGTACTTATTCGAATATCAAGGCGCGAACTGAAAGTATTCAACAAATTGGTTAAAGCTTGCTTTGAAAAAATACTACCGCCATCAACTAAACGACCGTTATGTTCAATCATTTGTCGTGGTCCATATCCGAAATCATCTGGATTGATACCATTTTCAGCACAATAAACAAGAGCTTGAAACATGGTCAAGAACCGCTTATCATTCTCAGTTAAAGATTTATTTGAAATTAACGTTGCCTGAGCATTTGTCAATTCGCCTTGTAGAGTACGATAATTAATTTGTGAATCAATATTCTCGCGTGACTTACGTTCCGACAAAATACGCTCATGCAATAACGAATTTTCAAGACCTTTGCGAACTACATCCTGATAAGCTGACAAACGAGCAGTTTTTGAGTAAGCAACAGACGGATAACCTTGAGATGGTGCCGGAGTATTTGCATTTGCAAACTGACCTATGTTATTATAAGCGCGTGGATTTACACCGGCATCTACAAGTCGTTCTATTGTCTCAGACGGTGAATTGTACTTGTTCTGACGCTCCCACATTTCAGTATTATATGCATTTTGGTATTTTGCCAAATCCATATTATACTTATTCTGACGATCGGCCAACGCAATATTATACTCATTTTGTTTATCAATAGCTTGAGAATCAATGAATGATTGAATACCTGATTGAGCGGTACCCATAAAAAGATGACCAAGACCTCCGGTGACAGAACTCACGACACCTTTTGCAATATCTGAAAAAAATCCCATTATTTAGGTTTTTTATGATTATTAAATATAGCACAAAGCCAAAAAATTATCGCTTTAAAGATCTTAAGAAACTTTTTCATAAATCACACCTCCTTTCGTTTTACGTCAAATAGGTAATTAATAATCTTCAACAAGAGAGATTCACTCTCAGGAAACCGAGATATACGACCCATATAGATTTGCAAGCTTCGTAGTTCGACACCAATTTCCTCAGCTTGATATGAAGCTTTTTTGCCACGGCATCGCTCTTTATAGAGTTCTTCACGTAATATTTTATGAGTGAGTTTCAAAACGTTTAATATTAAAAATCAAAAGTTAATTGAACATAAGAATTTTTAGAAACAAAACATTTCATATTATGCCTGCGAGCCTCGTTATGACTATTATATCCTACATGCCAAAAAGAACAACATGCAACAGTATGAGGAGGCTCATACTTTACATATGTATGTTCCCAATCATTAAAGAATTTACATTTACCACAAAAGCACATATTTTTGAATGATAATAAATATTATGTTTAATATGGTTTTGATATTTGCACGCTATCCTGGATTCTCGTACATTTTTTCGTAATTTTTGCAAGCAGGTGAAAATACATAATTAATAATTAAACATGACTTATGTTTAATATGGTTTTGATATTTGCACACAATCCTGGATTACGTACAGTTTTTCGTAATTTTTGCAAGCAGGTGAAATTTGCACACAACCTGAATTTTTTGTAACTTGCATAATAAATTTCATATGACTATGAACGATAACAGAATTCTTAGACTTATTGACTCCTCGTACAAGGTGTGTGAGGTTACCGGTAGAGATATGGGTGGAGATTACACATTTGAGATTCCTGTAGCAGACCTTGCCCTTGGATATGTTGAGTGGACTTCTGATTTTAGGCCAAACCATGGTGTCAACATTGTTGAAATTGCTGAGAAATATATAAAGCTCGAAGTTATATATGTTTCGCGCCAGTCCAGAGATTCCTATACACTCTATGTTGGAGACAAAAAGAGTGCGAATTATATGTTCGGTGAATGGAGTTATGGCTATACGATATCTGTTGAGAATAGATAATGAATCAACAGTATGCCATGAAAATATATTCAGCTCCTCTTCAGGGATTTACCGAGGCCGTTTTGCACTATTCGTGCAGTTTGCAGGATTTTATTGAAATTTAATGATAATGTGAGTTTAAGCAAAGGAACTTATTTTATCCAATAAGTTCCTTTGCTTTTTCTGCATCCTTGCTAATGACTTGAAGTTGTATGGGAGCATTGCTTTCGCTTGTGATGTACATGGGATTTTCTTTCATTACTGGGATTGACTCAATACCATGGGCTTTTAGAACTACCTGCTTAGTTTCTGCCTCGGATTGTGTAGTATATTCAGCAACTACAACAAGTTCGTTCCTGTTCTTTACCTTGCCATACAACTTGAATCTTTCATTGAGAGAATTGAATATAACCAATGAAAGGCATAATGCCAATCTCTCGTCCCACGCATAAACAAAAGGATTCTCATTTCTCCATTCAACAAGACATTCTAAAAACGTGAATCCGCAATATAGAATTGTTGAAGTGCATGTGATAACTGTTATTGTGCTTGCAATCTCCTTAATGCGGGATTTGCCCTTGTTGCGTCCTAGCAACTTGCTTATTAATATTAATATAATAGACATAGCTCCAAGGATTATCATTACCTCCAGCCAGTCAAGAACACCCAGTTCTTCTATCCGCTTGAAGAAGAATATTAATGGAATCATAATGACTACTGTTACTGTCAGATTAAGGATAAACCTAAGAAGCGTCTTCATCTTTGTGTATATTTATTAATATTTATCGCAAATATATAATAATGCTGATAAAAAATATGTACATTCGTTGAAAATATTAATAATGCAGTTTTCTTATGAAGATATATTCAGCTCCGTTGCAAGGATTTACAGAGGCTGTATGGCGTAATGTGCATGACAAGGTTTTTGGCGGTATCGACGGTTATTATACACCGTTTTTGCGTTATGAGCATGGCGAAATCCGGAGCAAAGATATACGTGATGTAGAACGCAAGAACAATACTGTAAAGAATCTTGTGCCTCAGGTTATTGCATCAACGTCTCAGGAACTTGCTCCGCTCATGGAACTTTTAGCCAAAGAAGGCTATTCGCGTGCTGATATAAATATGGGGTGCTCATTCGCTTTGCAGGTACGCAAGAAGCACGGAGCCGGGCTTCTCCCCCACCCTGACATGGTCGCAGCTTTGCTTGATTCTGCTGCCGGTTACAAGGATTTTGAGTTTTCTGTAAAAATGCGTTTAGGATGGGAGAGCAAGGATGAATGGCGTGAACTTCTTCCGATACTTAATGCGGCTCCGCTTGAGCATATAACAATGCATCCGCGTTTAGGCATCGAGCAATACAGAAAGCCGGCTGATGTTGATGCTTTTGCCGAATTCTTCGAAGCCTGCAGACATCCTGTCATATATAACGGTGATATTCTCTCACTTGCCGATATTCAACGGATTGAGCACTCTTTTCCCACTCTTGAAGGAGTAATGATAGGTCGTGGCTTGCTTGCTAACCCGGCATTGGGAATCGAATACAGGAATGGTGGTGAACTCTCTTGTGAAGAGAAGCGCAATCTTGTACTGGCTATGCATGGTGAGATGCTCCGTGAACTCGCTCCCCGACTGCAAGGCAATACCCAATTTCTCACTAAGATGAAACCTTATTGGGAATATCTTTTGCCTGAAATGCCTAAGCGGCTGAGAAAAGCGATACTCAAAGCTGCTACAATAGAGAAATATCTATCAGCTGTCGGCAATGCACTTGCTGAATATTAGATGAGAGTGGTTTTAGATAGAAAATTTCTGAAAATCCTTATTGTACATTTGCATATTCGCTGCATAATATGCACCGCGTTCTGTTGCCATTCTGGAGGGGCTTGGCGATATCCCGACACGTGTGAGATCCAATCTGTCTGCGTCGAAGCAGGTGTCAATTGTAATATTGCCGGTTCTGTGACATACGGTATGAAGCTCGCATGCTTTGCATAATAGCTCAAACTCCTCATCGCTTAGTTCAGATAGCAGGCTGCCACGCAATGCAGGCAGGTTTTCGGCAGCGCGCATTCCATGCTGCAAGTCCTCTCCATCGTCAATGCGCCACTTGTCGTGCAGGTAAGCGAACAGCCTTACTACGGTCTTGTTTGCCTCTTTTGTCGCTAGAAGAAGTCCGTTCTTTTCCACACGTTCCCAATGGGATATGCCGTGAAGATCCCCCAGTTCCCAGCCTTGTTGTGCAAACTCCTTTACTTTATCAATCATAGCGGATTTTCCGTCATACGACTCGAACTCAGGTTTGGCAAAGTCAATTCTTGCAGCGCAGTCGTAGCCCTCTTCGTACAGTGCAAGAAGCTTGTTCGTGTCGCGTTCCATACGGTCAACTTCAATAGGTCGTTCGGGACGTATTACCAGCAGCCTGCCCTCCTCTTCCATTCTCTCTGCAAGCTCTATCTGGCTGTTGTATATTCTGTTCCTGCTTCTTATTGCCTCCTTGGCATTAGGGTACTTGCGGTACATGAAGAAAGGTACTTTAGTCCCTTTCCGGGGCTTGCGGTATCCTTTGTTTCGTGTAAGCACAACGAGGTTGTCTGTAAATCCCTGGGATATGGCACGCTCTATCGGAATGGAGTCGGCTACACCACCGTCGAGCATCGGTTCTCCGTCAACATCTGTTATCGGGCACACGAACGGCAAGCTGCTTGAAGCCTTTACCAAGTTGATGACACGTTTGGGGTCGTTCTTCTCTTCAAAGTAGCATGCCTTGCCTGTGATGCAGCTTGTCGTGACAATCTCGAAACGCACATCGCTCTTTGCAAGTGCATCATAGTCGTAGGGGTAAATCTCTTCGGGCAACTTGTGGAACAGCAAATCGAAGTCCATGATGTTGCCTTTTGTTATGAGATGCCTCAAACCGATATAACGATACTTTTCGAGCATGTCGATGTTCGAGAATTTTGCTCTGCCACGCTGCCCCGAAATGTAGGACAATGCATTGCATGCCCCTGCACTTACACCTATTATATATGGAAAACTGATTCCACGGTCCATGAAGTTATCGAGCACTCCAATGGTGAATATGCCACGCATTCCGCCTCCTTCGAGTATCAGGCCCGATTTCTCTGTTATATCCATCTTCTTTTCCATACATTTCACTTGTTGCTACAAATTTACTAATTATTATGTGGTTATTGAACAAACAATCTGGTTTTGTTATAAATAAAGTCTATATAAAGATGTTATTTTTACTTATCATAATCAAATATTGCATTACCGCAATATGCAGTAAGTGCTGATTTTATTATCTTCGTACTCGAAGTATATATTCCAAACATTCAACGATATGAAAAACAAATTTATTACACTCCTTCTTATTGGAGCATTCTGCATCTCTTGTAAGGGCACCGGCAATAATGCAAAGCCGGCAGAAGAGGCTGCACCGGTCGCTTCAGAGGTTAAGACCGATTCTGTTACTGTATATGAGCACGATTATATTGTTAAGGTAGGTGATGTTGCTCCCGACTTTACCTTAGAGCTTATAGACGGCACTAAGTTCACCCTTTCGGAGAACCGTGGCAAGGTTGTAATGCTGCAGTTCACTGCCGGATGGTGCGGTATATGCCGTAAGGAGATGCCGTTCATCGAGAGCGATATATGGCAACGCCATAAGGACAACAGCAACTTTGTGCTTCTCGGCATTGACCGTGAAGAGACCAAGGATGAGATATTGCCTTTCCTAGAGAAAGTGGGCACTACCTACCCTATCGCAATGGATACAAATGCCGATGTCTTTGCTAGCTATGCCCTGAGGAACTCCGGCATTACACGCAACGTCCTCATTGATCGTGACGGAAAGATTGTGATGCTCACACGCAAGTTCGAGGATGCCGAATTCAAGGCTCTTGTAGAGAAGATTGATTCGATGCTCAAGCAATAAGACTGTTATGGACCCTGCAAAGGGAATTTGTACCAGATTATACATTAAAGAGCGCACCGAGGTGCGCTCTTTAATGTATAATCATTGAGGTTATGAGTTATTCCTCGAATCCGTTAGGATTGTTCTTCTGCCAGTTCCAGCTGTCGCGGCACATATCTTCGATACCGAACTCAGCCTTCCAGCCCAATTCAGCTTCAGCCTTTGCCGGGTTGCAGTAACATGTTGCGATGTCACCCGGACGGCGTGGCTTGATAGCATATGGAACAGGAACACCGTTAGCCTTCTCGAATGCCTTTACTACATCCAATACTGAGTAGCCGTGGCCTGTACCGATATTGTAGATTGCAATGCCCTTTTTCGCTACGATAGCCTTCAATGCAGCAACGTGAGCACGTGCAAGGTCAACCACGTGGATGTAGTCGCGTACGCCTGTACCGTCGTGTGTGTCGTAGTCGTTTCCGAAAACACCTAGCTCTGCGCGCTTTCCTACTGCTGTCTGGGTGATGTATGGCATCAGGTTGTTTGGAATTCCGTTAGGATTCTCGCCGATTGTGCCGCTCTTGTGAGCACCGATTGGGTTGAAGTAACGGAGAAGAACTATGTTCCACTCGTTGTCGGCCTTCTGGATATCCATAAGTACCTCCTCAAGCATAGACTTGGTCTGGCCGTAAGGATTTGTGCAGTGACCCTTCGGACACTCCTCTGTAATAGGAATTATGGCAGGGTCGCCATATACGGTAGCACTTGATGAGAAAATCATGTTCTTGCAGCCGTTCTTGCGCATGACGTCAACAAGCACGAATGTGCCGTTCATGTTGTTCTCATAATACTCCAATGGCTTAGCACAGCTCTCGCCAACAGCCTTTAGACCTGCAAAATGGATACAAGCATCGAACTTGTGCTCGTTGAATACCTTCTGCAAGCCCTCACGGTCACGGATATCTACCTTGTAGAATGGAACCTCCTTGCCAATGATTTTGGCAACACGCTTAAGTGAAATAGGAGATGAGTTGTCCAAGTTGTCAACAACTACAGCCTCGTGACCGGCTTCGGTGAGTTCAATCAAGGTGTGGCTGCCAATAAAGCCAGCACCGCCAGTAAGTAGGATTTTCATTTTTCTGTATATATTAAGAGTTCAATAAAATGCATCAGTTGTGCGTATCTGCAAATTTAATACAATTTATCCAACAGCAAAATAAAATACGGTAATAATTGGGAGTGGTTTGTTTTATCGGAAGTTTTATTGATTCCACTTGACAAGTTTTCGGGGCAACTGTATCCTTTTGGCTTCGCCCCGCTTTCCTTCGATGCAGTAGATTGCAGCCTGCATGCTGTTCAGCTTTTGTGCAAATGCGGCCTTTATTCGCGAGCAGTGTTCATTTATTGCGTTGTTTAACGGGTCGGTGACACGTTCTATTGTTGATGTCACGCTTTTCTCGTCATTGCTATTTGTCATCTCACTGTAGAGCGATGCCAGTTCATCGCGGTAGTCGGGCAAGTGCTTGAATATGATACCCTCTTCGTGGCATAGGAAAAGCAGATATACGGCTTTGGTCATCGGTGCCATTTCGATTACAGCATTGCCATATCCTGGCAATGTTATGTTGTATTCCTTGTCTATACAAAGAGGGCTTATGTTGTTCACTTCCCCTGATATGCTTTGGATTATAAGGCTTCCCAGCCCAATGTCGTGCAGCTTCTTTATGCCCTCGAATATCTTCTCTTCTGCCTTTATGTATTCTTTGTCATAGCGCACTTTTTCGAATGATTCTTCCTCGTCATAGGGCCTGATGATGTTACGGTATCCGGCATCTTTTTCCTTAAGAAGCCGGCATGGGACTCTCTCTTTCCTGTAGCTGTCCTGGTGCATGATATCGGTGATTGTTGCAAACAAAGATACTAAAGCGGATACCCCGTTGTCAAGTATTAAGAGGTGTTTTTTCTATAATGTTGTAACATGTTGTTCGATTACTATATGATAATCATTAATTTATGTTTTGCAATTATGTCCTCTGCAAGCCTTGCAGAGGTGTATTCCACTTGCATTGAACCTTTCTTAACCTATATTTGTTAACATAAAGGAGTTGGCAGAGTATGGTTGCCTCCTGTTTCCGGTACTTAATCGACCAGGCACGCGAATGCGTGTTTCTGCCGGCTCCTTTTTATAAATAAATATCGGCACTATGAAGAGCTACAGTTTTGACAGTAAGGAGTTTTTTACAGGCGATTATTTCTTGCAGAGGTATCAGAATTATCTTCAATACCTTCAGTTGCTGAGTGCCGATACAGGGAGTGTCGGTGACTGGAACGACCTGCTTCGTTTCCTTGATAAAATAAAATTGCCCGAAGAATATGTATTGGATGACTTCCGTCCTAAAGATACATACAACAGCGCGCTGTGTCTGTATGCCCGTAAGCGCGATGTTCCACATCCTAGTGAAAAAGAGTTCAAGAAACTTGAGAAAGCTTATGGAAATATATCTTACAGGAAGGATCTGTTGAGTCCTGATTTTAAAGAGATGGCTAAAAAAGTCGGAATATATACCGGTGAAGACCCGTTCAGGATAATAACACTCGACGGCTTAACGCCTGAATCGGTCTGGGACTATATTCTTCTTTTGCTAAGCGATTTGTTAATAGGATATAAAGAGCGGTTCCCATATGGATTACATGGAAATATAGTGTTTGATATAAAGGATGTGAGGAGTGCTTTCTGGTATCTTAATGAATTCGCTATATGCAAGAGGATGGGCAAAGATCCTTTTGGTATTTTCTCTCCTATAATATGTATTGAAGGCAATCTCGTTACAATCGATTATTATACAGTTACTACCAGCATGGTCTATCGTTACAAGCGCGTTATGGAATACTGCTGTCAATCCAAAAAAATAGTAAGGGATGAGCTTTTTGAGCAAAGACTTGTTTGGGATTTTAAAATTAGTCGTATCAAATTCTGAACTGTTTGACTATTGCATGCCGTCTTTATGCGTTTTTTATCCGGAATGGAAAATAATTGCAGAAAAAAGAACGTTTTACGCAAAAAAGCATTACCTTTGCACCGCCTATACGAGTTATAGGATAACTCAAATCATTAATCCATTAAAAACAATTAAAGAATGGCAACAAAAATCAGACTTCAGAGAAGAGGACACAAGCACTATGCCTTCTACTCTATCGTGATTGCAGATTCGAGAGCTCCACGTGATGGAAAGTTCACCGAGAAGATCGGTACTTACAATCCTAACACAAACCCTGCTTCAGTTGAACTCAACTTCGAGCGTGCTTTGTGGTGGGTAAACAACGGTGCGATTCCTACCGACACTGTACGTAACATCCTTTCACGCGAGGGCGTTTATTTGATGAAGCACCTCCAGGGTGGCGTAAAGAAGGGTGCATTTGACGAGGCTGCTGCTCAGGCTAAGTTCGAGGCTTGGAAGACAGCTAAGGTTAATGCTCTCAACGGTATCAAGAGCACTGAAGAGCAGGCTAAGCGTGACGCTAAGAAGGCACGTTTGGAGGCAGAGAAAGAGGTAAATGCAGCTATTGCAAAGAAGGTAGCAGACAAGAAGGCTGCCGAGGCTCTTGCAAAGGCTGAGGCTGAGGCAGCAGCTGCTGCTGAAGCAACAGAGGCTCCTGCAGAGGAGGCTGTTGAAACTCCGGCTGAGGCATAAGGAACTCTTTGCAGTAATGCTCAGGATAAGAGGTTGCACTAGTGCGACCTCTTTTATTTTTTGATAAAGCATTAAGAAACTGTTTTTTTAGAATTTGCTATTCTCCAACTTAAGCAATATCTTCTTCTTGTCTATTCCTGCTGCAAAGCCTGTAAGTTTTCCGTTGCTACCCACTACCCTGTGGCATGGAACAACAATAAGAATAGGATTTCTGTTGCATGCCATTCCTACTGCCCGTGAAGCCTTAGGGTTTACTATGCGGGCTGCAATCTCGCCATAGGTGGCAGTGCTTCCGTAAGGAATCTGTTGCAGTTCTTTCCATACGGCCATTTGGAACGGGCTCCCTTTCGGCTTGATAGGGAAAGAAAAATCCCTTCTTTCCCCATTGAAGTACTCTTCCAATTCTTGAACAATCTGCTTTTCGAAATCAGTGCTTGGCATTGTCGGGCATGGGTGGTTCTCATCCGCCATTGCGATAGAAATCACCTTGCTCTCTTCGATGCCGACAAGAAGCCGACCGATAGGTGTGTCGAGTGTGATGTGTTTCATGGATATCGGGCTATTTATGTACAAATATAAATCCAAATCCTGTCATGTGCCAGAGTGTTGCATTTTTTAGCTATGCAACACTTTGCTTTTATTGCAAAATGGAGTATTTTTGCATTATGCCCGAATGGGTTGTGACAAAATAGGATAATAATGAAAAATATACTTAAGCTCTCTTGTGTATGCTTGCTGTTGGCAGCTATGTTTTCTTCATGCGGTGACGACCGCTCAGGCGAGTACTACGACTTGACAAAGGAGAACCAATGGATATATTCTGCAATGCAGGAACATTATCTGTGGGCTGACCGTATACCGTCGTTGGAACGTAGCCAGTTCTTTGCAACTACATCGAAGTTCTTCTCTTCATTGCTATACAAGGACGACAAGGTCTCTTTCTTCGAAGAAGCGGTTGCCGTCGGCGACTATGGACTTACTTTTGCGCTTATGCGTGACCCGCTCTCGATACGTCCTGGAAAAGTGTATGCTTTGGTTCTCGATGTTGCAAAAGGCTCACCGGCATGGGAGTGCGGCTTGAAACGCGGTGTATGGATATCTGCCGTAAACGGAATGGCTCTTTCTACCTCCAGCAATAATACGCTTACAACAGGACAGGGTATGGAAGTTGTGACTGAATACATCGATTATAGCGATGAGGATACATGCTATATGTGGGAAATGGGTGATACCATATCTGTCTTGCCTGCAACGGACTATCAGGAATACTCAATACCATTGGACTCTGTATATAATTTGCGTGACAGAAAAGTCGGATATGTTGTATTCAACAATATGGATGGTGACATTTTTGCAGAGCAGGCACAACGGATTATGCTCGATTTCGCAAATGCACAGACGAGCGATATAATATTCGATTTACGTTATTGCAAAGGAGGAACTCTGACAAATGCTCTTTCACTTGCCAGTACAATAGTGCCGACATCGGCATACAATACACCTTTCTGCAAACTTATCGGTGCAGGAGAGGCCAGCGACACTGTTTACAACTATTCGGAACAGACGACAAACCTCAGTGACAAGAATTTTTATATTATTCTAGGTAAAGGTACACATGGCGTTGCTGAGCTTCTGACAAGTTCTGTCACGACGACTCTGGGCACTTCTAAGGTAATTACCATAGGTACAGCAACTGCTGGCGGCGGAATGATGACAAAGCCTGTTGCATCACCGTTCGGATTTACTATAAACCCTGCTGTATCAGTCATGCAGAATGCCGAAGGAAAAGAGTTGCCATCTGCAGGTATCGTACCTGCATGTGCTGTGAACGAACTGACAAATCCATTGAGAATACATGAGCTTGGCAGTGAACAGGAACGGATATTGTTCAATGTATTCCACCTTATAGTAAACGGAATGTTGCCTGAATAAGCAATTACAAAAGGACTTAAAACAGAAGCGGACGGCATGCAGGACTATATGTTCTGCATGCCGTCTTTTCTTATAACCTTTTTTTTATTTTAAAAACAAAAAATACAAAACCCAAGGCTCTTTGAAAATGTTATTTCCACTGAATAACCTTAAAACTTGTGGAATGAAAAAGATTGTTTTATTTGCAGCGGTATCATTGGTTTTACTGCTTAGTGCCTGCAACTCATGCAATGGCAACGATAGAAATGCGATGGTCATGGAAATAGAGACTGACAGCATATATATGCCCGATGACTCTACCATAGTGGATGTACAGACTTTTGTCTTTGAGGGCCTTTCTCCGATGGGCAACAATGCTCCGGCTGAGGTCGTCCTTGCATTCCGGACAATCAGTCTCAACGACGACGGTACATATACCATTACTACCGATTACATCGATGAAGGTATAGCAACTCAGACCGACAATGGCGAGGCTATTATTATGACAGGAAGCGGAAATGACAGTACAGTAACCATAATAGAGCTTGTTTCGGCCAATAACATGCCAACAGTGAACTTCAGGATGAACAGTGACAGCTCGCTGGTTCGTGTAAACAAGAACGGTGCTCCTGTAAGCAAGGACCCTTCTCATAAACTCAACATAAAGAAGTAAGCAACCTTTAATTTATAAGAGTATGAAAAGAGTATTATTATTGACATCGATTGTCTCCCTACTGTTCGCATCATGCCAGAAAGACCCGGATATGGACAAACTGGACAATGATTACCTTGTCTATACGAACTATGATGCGAATACCGATTTCAAGAAGTTCAGCACTTGTCATGTCATTGACAGTATTCTGATAATAGGCAATGATGACAAGACTGCTTATTGGAACAATGCAAACTCGCAGAAAATCGTTGATGCTTTCAGCGGTCATCTTGAGGCTGAAGGCTATGCGCTTGCCGATAATACTGATGATGCCGATCTAGTGCTGCAGTTGAGCTACATAAGCGAGACATATTACTTCAGTTCATATGACAATGGTCCATGGTGGAACAGTTATCCCGGCTACTGGAACTGGGGAGGTTGGGGATGGTACTATCCTTATACGTTTACCTATAGCTACAGCACCGGTTCAATCATAGGAGAACTGGTCAATACGGACGCTCCTTCTCCACATAATGACAAACTTAAAGTTGTATGGAATACATATATCTGCGGACTCTTGAATGGAAATAACTTGAGTCTCTCCCGCACGATGGAGGCTATTTCACAAGCCTTTAAGCAGTCACCATACTTGCATAAGAAGTAAAACCATAAATATTTATATAGTATGAAACGGATACGTAATTCATTATATGTCTTTTTTGCAGCAGTGCTGTTGTCACTGCCTTTCAGCAGCAAGGCGCAGTTGTCACTTAACAGTTACTACAATATTGACTGGCAGGTGAATATACCGCTAGGCAACAATTTCGCCAGCAATATAAGCGGTTGGGGTATGAATATTGAAGGCGGATATTATGTTACGGATAACATCGCAGTAGGCGGATTCTTGAATTTCCATACAAACAATGAATATTTCTCCCGCCGTACTCTTCCGCTTTCAGGTACATTGTCTATGAGTACAGACCAACAGCATCAGATGTTCACTCTTCCTTTCGGAGCATTGGTCAGATACCGCTTTATCCAGGATGACTTTCAGCCTTATGTCGGTATGAAGATTGGTGTATGCTATTCAGAATTCAGCAACTACTATTACATATACCAGACAGAACAGAAGCGCTGGGGATTCTACATGTCACCTGAGGTAGGCTTCAACTGGTATCCCTGGGCAAATAGTGTAGGATTTCATGCTGCGATCTACTACAGTTTTGCAACCAACAAATGCAACGTTATGTCATACAAACAAAGTACGCTTAACAATTTGGGTATAAGAATCGGTATTGCATTCTGATGTATTCCGGTTACATATATAATAAGGACCGCAATTCTTGATAATTGCGGTCCTTATTATATTGTTGTATGACATGGCTTTTATTCTGCCGGAGTCATGCTCACTTCGATGAAGTTGCCTTGGTCAAGAATATACTTCGCAAGCAAGCGTATGTCTTCGGTTGTAATGCTCTTTACAAGTTCTTCGTAACCGGTGTGGCTGTCTTCATTCTCGAAGTAGTTGTTGTACAGCCAGTTCATCCATGCTGCGTTTTTCTTCTGGCTCTCCTCGAAAGACTTGAGCATATAGCTGCGTACCTTCTCTACCTGTTCTGCAACAGGGCCTTCGGCTGCCAGCTTCTCGAACTCGCGTGTTACGATTGCTGCGAGCTCCTCACGGCGTTCGGGTGCCATCTTGAAGTTTACCATAAGCGTAAATTCGCCCTCTGGCAACTTTGATATGGAACCGCGTACGCCTACACCGTATGTTCCGCCCTCTTTCTCACGAACCTCCTCGGTATATACAATGTTCAGTACCTGGTTAAGGAAACTCATTACAACTCTGTTCTTCAATGAAGGTTCAATCTTTCCGGTGTAGATGATGTTCTCGGTTCCGGTCGGGTTCTCCATCTTGTTCTTGAAGTTGTTGCGGTATATGCCCTTGCGTGTCTCTACTGTAGTCTTCTCTATCTTCTCTACCCTGCCGTTGCATGGCAATGCACCGATGTAACGCTCCACGAGAGGCTTGATTGCATCAAGGTCGATGTTTCCTACTATGAAGAACATGTATCCTGTGGCATCGCTTGTGCGGTCCTTGTAGAGTTCAAGCACTCTGTCGTAGTTGACTTTGTCAACATCTGCTGCAACGAACGGCTGCACGCGCGGGTGGTTGCCGTACATGGCTACAACCATTGTGTCGTTGAGTGCTGTGTTAGGGTTGAGGTTCCTGTCCTTGAGACTGTTGCGCATACGTGTCGTGTATGACTCATACGCCTTCTCGTCCTTGCGTGGTGATGTATATTTCAAGTACATCAGCTGGAACATCTCTTCGGCATCCTTAGGAGAGCATCCTGCGCTTATCACATCGTAGTAAGGGCCGCTGCTTACATTTGCCGAAGCGGTGCTGCCTGAAAGCTTCTTGCCCAACTGTGTCGCATCAAAGGCTCCGTATCCGCCAATGCTTGAGAGTGCCGAAAGCATGCCGATGTTCACCTTCTCGCTGTCGGGATAGCGGTTTGTTCCGCCTACCTTGTAACCTGCAACAGAGAGCTTGTCGGCCTGGAAGTCTGTCGGCTTCAATATAACCTTGATACCATTGGAAAGGGTCCAGATTGTCGAGCCCCATTTGCCCTCTTCGCTCTTCACAACCTTTCCGCCCTCGGGTATGTTTTCAAGCAAAGGAGCATCGACAGCGTTGTCTTCATAAGGAGCTATCCTGGCGTTGCCTACCATGCTTAGCAACTGCTCGATGTCGTTCTTGCCGGGATATGTCATGCCCTCGCGTTCCGGAGCGAAAGATACTGCTACGCGGTTGTCTTCGCGGTGCAGCGAAGGGATAACCTTGTTGATCTCTTCTAATGTAAGCGAGTTGATAATCTCTATCGATAGCTTGTACTCATCTTCTGGTGCCATCATATCTATCTCGTCAAGGAAGTGACGTACACAATTCTGTATATAGTATTCGCTGGTGCGCTTGTCGCGTTCGGCATACCATGAATCCATTCCTGCTATCATGCTCTCCTTCACGCGCTTGAACTCTGGCTCGGTAAAGCCGAAACGACGTGCACGCTCAACCTCTGTGAATACCATAGGGATTGCTTCCATAATCTGTTCGGGCTTGCACTGCACCATTACTGTAAACGCTTTCTTTGTCTGGGCAACACCAAAATCACTGTAACCTACACCGGCACGCATGTATGGCGGGTTCTCCTTGCTCATAATCTCGCCGAAACGGCTATTGAGCATTCCGATGGCAAATGACCTTTTTGTATTCTCGACAATATACTCCTTTGTGTTGCGCTGGTCGCGTGAAGGAACATCGTGCTTGTACATGAGCTGGAGCATGTAGTTTTGCTGCTCCTTGTCAATCTGCTGGGAGAATATCATCTCCTTGTTGTCATCAACCGGGTAATAAACGCGCTCTGCAGGATTCTTGGCTTTCTTTATCTTTCCGAAGATTTTCTTGATTTTCTTCTCTACCTCCTTTACGTCGATATCACCTACGACAACGATACCCTGAAGGTCGGGACGATACCACTTCTCGTAATAGTCGCGCAATGCCTGATAAGGGAAATTGTCAACAACCTCCATTATACCTATCGGAAGACGTTTGCCGTATCTGCTGTCGGGGAAGATGTCGGCAAGCATACGCTCCTGCATACGCATCATCGCAGTGTTGCGTCCTCTCCACTCTTCGTGTATCACACCGCGCTCCTTGTCAATCTCTTCAGCAGCAAGAGTAAGTCCGTCGGCCCAGTCGCGGAGAATCCAGAGACATGAGTCAATAGCTCCGGGAGTGCCTACGGGAACGTTGTTGATGTTATACACGGTCTCGTCGATTGAGGTGTATGCGTTGAGGTCGGCTCCGAACTTAACGCCTATTCCCTCAAGATAATTTATAAGCGACTTGCCCGGAAAATGCTCTGTTCCATTGAAGCACATGTGCTCAAGGAAGTGTGCAAGACCTCTCTGGCTCTCCTCTTCCTGTATTGAACCGACCTTCTGTGCAATGTAGAAATTTACAAGGTTGTCGGGCTTTTCGTTATGACGGATATAATATGTTATTCCGTTTTTTAGCTTGCCTATCGTAATTGAAGGATCGACAGGGAGCTGTTCTCCTTTCTGTTGTGCTGCAGAAGGCAATGCAAACAGCATTGCAAGCATCAGCAGCAGCAATGAATTGAATTTTGTTTTCATAATTATAATTGATGTTTGAGTATATTCTGAACAATTGTGCAAATTTAATCAAAAAATATCCTATTGACTAATTGAATGTGCTTATAACTCTTAGAAACTGTTTAAATTTCTAAAATATATTTTCTTCTCTTATGAACATTGCTTAGAATAGAAAAGATATTCCGATATCCTTTACCGGTAGCCTTTTTATCATTATCTTAGCATCAACAAAAGAAAATAATATGATACGATTCGATTCCGACTATATTGAAGGAGCACATCCATCGATTCTTGAAGCTCTGCAGAAGAGCAATTATGAGCAGCATGCAGGTTACGGTTGCGACAGCTATTGCGACCGCGCACGTGATATCATAAGGGAACATTGCAAGGATGCTTCTTTAGGTGTGCAGTTCCTTGTAGGGGGCACACAGGCAAACGTTACAGTGATAGACGCGTTCCTCAGGAGCTATCAGGGAGTAATATCGGCTGACAGCGGGCATATAAACGTGCATGAGACCGGTGCACCAGAAGCCACCGGACACAAAGTCATCGCATTGCCTTCAAAGGATGGACGCCTTACCGTTGAGCAGATTGCAGAATGTTACCATAGCCACTGGAATGACCATTCGCACGAACACACGGTCCAGCCCGGCATGGTATATCTCTCCTGCCCGGCTGAGAACGGTCTCATATATACAAAGGCTGAACTTGCTGCTATATCGGAGTTCTGTCATGCTCATGGGTTATACCTGTTCGTTGACGGTGCCCGTTTGGGTTATGGACTGATGAGCGATGAGTGTGACTTTACCCTTGCCGACCTTGCACGTTTGTGCGATGTCTTCTATATTGGCGGAACGAAGGTTGGTGCGCTGTTCGGTGAGGCCGTGGTGTTCAAGGATGAAGAGATGCACCGCAGCTTCCGATATGCTATCAAGCAGCATGGCGGAATGCTTGCCAAAGGAAGGTTGTTGGGGATACAGTTTGCAGAACTTTTGCAGGGGGGCGATGAGTGTCTCTATTTCAGGCTGGCACGTCATGCCAATGAACAGGCTGCCAGAATACGTGAGGCTTTTGAGAAGAAAGGCATTCCGATGTGGATTCCGTCAAGGACCAACATGCAGTTCCCGATACTGACAAAGGAACAGCAGAAGGTGCTTTCATCGAAATATGTGCCTGAATTCTGGGGTACATACGACGAGTGTCGCGATGTTGTCCGTTTCTGTACAAGCTGGGCAACGAAGAGCGAGAATGTCGATGCGCTATGCCGTGATATTGAGGAGTTGCTTTAATTGAAGTGAGAATGGAAAACGACAGAATAGATAAGGTGCTTAAATATCTCGGTTCCCGTGGCCTTGAATATACATGGTACACCCACCCCGAAGCACCAACCATAGAGATTGCACGGCAATACTGGAAGCAGGACGGTTCAAAGCATTGCAAGAATCTCTTCTTTCGCAACCATAAGGGGAACCGTCACTATCTTGTTGTCCTTGATTGTGAGCGTGACCTGGATATACACGACCTTGAGAAACGTTTGCATCAAGGGAAACTTTCCTTTGCCTCTCCGCAGAGAATGGAGAGATATCTTGGACTTACTCCCGGTTCGGTATCACCGTTCGGCCTTATAAACGATACGGAGAACCATGTCCATCTATTCCTTGACGAAAATCTGAAGAATGAGAAAATGCTGAGTTTTCATCCTAATGACAACCATGCAACGGTTGTCATTTCGCAGGAGATGTTCATGAAGTATCTTGAGGGCTCAGGAAACGGTTACGAATTCATTGAGATGTATTGAAAAACTTTTCAGGTTTCTTAATACTCGAACGTAATGAATGATATTATCGGTATAAGTGCAAATGTTGCATACAAAGTCATGAGCAAAAGGTATATGTCGGATACTTGATATCCGCTTCTTGTATAGTGTGACGATATCCAGTCGCGGTGTATGCTCCTTTGTTTCATATTCTTTATATATACATACAGCCTGTACAAAAGGAATCCGGTAACAGCTCCTATAAGTGTGCCTGCAATAATGTCTGCCGGGTAATGTACTCCTAGGTATATGCGTGTGTATGCATTCATGGCGGCCCATAGCATCAGTGAGAACGACAAGGCCCTGTTCTTCATCAACAGCATTACAAAGGTTGCAATGCCGAAAGAGTTGGCTGCATGGCTCGAAGTGAATGAGTAATCGTAGCTGCGCATTTCATTTACAACATCTACAATATACATCAGTTCCGGGTCGTACGCCGGTCGCAAGCGGGCAAACAATGGTTTGCAAATACCAGAGGAAAGGAAGTCGGTCGTCAGAAAAACAATTGCCAGCATAGCAATAAGGAAGAAGAAGTCCTTGATATTGTTGTTCTTTATCAACACATATATCAGCACAAGCAACAACGGCATCCATATTATGGTTGTCGTGTATAATGACATGCATCCGTCCCAAAAGAGGGAGTCGCTTCCGTTCATCGACAGCAGCATGTACTTGTCTATGTCAATCAAAGAACTGAAATCCATCCTGTGTTTCTATTCCTTTGCTGTACCGCTACAGCATCGTGTTCAAATACGCTCTATAACTGAAGAGGGAACCCACCCTACTGTGCCGTCCTCTAGTTCTATCTCTTTCCAGTCGCTCATTGTGTCATCGGCAATCTTTACCTTGCGGCCTTCATGGACCTTGATAAGCACTGTGCCCGAATTGTTGGGTGTGCTTTTGAGTGAGGCCTCCTCTTTCATGACTATCGCATGGCTTCTGTCGCTCATGTAGCTGTCAAGGCTGTATGCCGATATGTTTGCAAATATAGTCACAATAAGGGAAATGACTGCAAATGCCATGGAAATTTTACGTATGCCGGTATTTTTGCTGAACAATAGCAGAAGCAGTGAGAGAAGAAGGAGCACGAACATTACGATTCCGATTACTGTCCAGACTGTAACATTCAGTAGCGCAGTGAATTCCTTGAACCATGAGATGAAGAATATCTCATACTGCTCCGAAAGTTCATCCTTGGTTCTGCTTTGTGCTAACTCAAGGTTTGCCTTTGCATCTTCATCAGTTGGGTCTATAAGCAATGCCCTTTCGTAATTGAGTATAGCTTTTCCTAACATGTTGTTGCGGAAGTAGGCATTGCCTAAATTATAGAACAACTGTACCGAACTGCCTTTTTCTGAAATTATCTTTTCATAGATATCAATGGCTTTCTCGTATTCACCGTTTGAATATGCGCTGTCACCTAATGCCTTTGTGTAATTCCCTGCTGTCAATGTTATGTCATTTGCCGGGATTTCCTCCTGTGCTGCTGCTGAAAGAGGCATTAGAAGCAAAAGAAATAAATATATAGTCTTTTTCATGGTGTATCTTATCTTTTTATAGAGTTCTCCATTTTGCTTATAACATCTATCGCCTTGTAATAGACCTTGTCCATTGTGGCTCCTGCATCGCCCGGTGCATATCGTGCGAATTCTCCGTCATTGAGGAGCTCCTGCATCTCGTTGGTCAGTGTTTCATCAACGCCTTTCTTCGAGAGTTCAGCAGCAATGTTCTCTTTTGAGAGCTGTGAAACCGGTATGCTCAGCTTGTCGCTCATATATCCCCATAAAGTTTTCAGTATTTCGTCATAGAACTCATTCTTCTTGTTCTCCTTGAGGAAACGGCTTGCAATCTTCAGGCGCTTTACGGCAACTTTGTTTGCTTTCTTTGTACGCACAAGCGTGTAGTTTGCATTCTCGGCCATCTTCCTGCGGTAAACAATAATGTATATGACAAATAGTATCAGCGGTATCAGGTACGACATGATGTGTGCTGTAGAACCGAACAGTGTCGAGTGTTCTTTCTGAGGCTCATCTTCATCTAGTTTTATATGGCGGATATCTGTTGCAAGGACTTTGCCTTTTTCCTTGCCGATAAACACGCTTGCATTTGTTGCGGGGACGTCCTTGCCCTTTTCGACATCTATAGTATAGCTCTCGCTCTCAATGGTTTTGTAACTGTTTGACGAAGTATCGAAATATGAGAACTTGGCTGCCGGAATAGTGAATGTTCCGCTGGAGCGTGGAGTAATTACATACTCATATACTTTTTCACCGGAGAAACCGCTTGTGCGAAGAGAGAAATTGTTGTTTATGATTGGGTCATATACCTCAAATTCGCTTGGGAACTCTACCTGTGGATTGCCGAGAAGCTTCATGTTTCCTACGCCTTTCACAACAATCTTAAGTGTGGCTTCCTCATTGGTTTTGAGCTTTGCGGTACTTAAAGAACTGCTTACGGAGAACTTTCCTACTCCACCGGAAAAGCCTGACGGCTTGCCGGCCGGCAGCTGTTCTACATTAAGGGAGAGTGCATTCGCTCTAAGGTTCTTCTTTACCTCAACGTATGAAGGACCGCCATTGAACATCATTTCGAACGGGTCCATGCTTCGGCGTGTCTGCACTGCAACGACACCTTCGAAGTCCAGTGCAGGAATCTCGATCTTTCCGCTTTGCTGAGGGAAAAGCACGAACTGACGCCATACAAGCGACTGGTAGTTCCTGCCATTATAACGGTCAAGTTCAAACTGCTTTTCTTTTGGCAGTTCCACTTCCTGAATATGGAAACCTTTCAGGTCGGGTGTCGGAAAATCGAGGTTTATAAGATTTACGGCAGAATACACCTTGTATGTAAGAAGTACAGCTTCCTGTTCGTAAACCTTAGTCTTGCTGAGAGTGGCTCTTATGAAAAGGTCGTCGTTAGAGATGTTTGTTGAGTTGCTGCTTCGCTGAACACTTCTGCCGTTGTCTGTATTTTGTGACGAAGCCTGGCTTCTCTGGTCTTCTGGAAGAACCCTTATCTTGGTTTCATTCGATGTGATTCTTTCTCCATCAACAACAATCGTTGCAGCCGGAATTGTGAACTCTCCCTCTTTTTCTGCAATTATTGTATATGAGAATGTTACAGACTCTGATACGGTCGTTTCACCGTTTATCATCTGCATGCTTCGCTGTGTTGAACGGTGAGGACCTGTCAATATCCTGAATCCGTCAATTTCCGGTATTGTCGGTTCTGCGACCTTTACGCGGTTAACTTTATACGATATCTTGAAATGCTGGTTTACAACAACTGAGCGAGGTGCCGATGTAACAAATGATATCTCATCGGCCATTACCGACCCTATTGTTGCAATTAACAGTACCGTTGTTAGAAATAACCTTTTCATTTAATCTACTACCTTAACAATGTTGTCTAATGTCTTGAATGTCAAAAATATGTTTGTGATTACCAGTTTTTCTGCAGCTTCTGCTTGCCCGATTTGTTCTTTTCGCGCTTTACCTTTTCAAGAACGCCCTTTTCGTCCTGCATTGCAGCTTCGAGCAAACGTTCGGCATTCTCTTTTGACATATCCTCCTTGCTTTCAGAAGCCTGAGCCTGCTGTTGCTGCTGTTGCTCTTGTTCTTTCTCTTTTTGCTCCTGGTTCTGCTGGTTCTGTTGCTGTTCCTGGTTCTGCTGCTGTTGTTCTTGTTGTTGCTGTTGTTGCAACATTAATTGAGCCATTCTCAGGTTATATCGAGCATCTTCATCTTTTGGATTTTGGCGTAACGCATTTTTATAAGCCTCAATACTTTCTGCAACTTTCTTATCCATTAAATATGAATTGCCAAGATTATACCATGCCTCTGAAGCCTTCTTTGGATCAGACTCAGAAACTGCAACTTTTTTAAATTCTTCCGCTGCATCGGCATATTTTTCTTGTTTATATAAAGCATCTCCCAAATTAAAATTTGCAGTAACTGATGATGGAGAAGCCTCAAGGGCCTTACGATAATCCACCTCTGCTGATATATAATCTTTTGCATCAAACTCTTTATTACCTCT
>JAZNSN010000016.1:0-14628 GCA_045591315.1 Bacteroidaceae bacterium | reverse complement strand
CTCGTGAAACCGGGCAACGGTGCCGTTGCAATGCACACTGTGCATTTTTATAAAACAGATTTAATGAAACTGCACACAAACTGCTTGCGTGCAGTTCACTAAATTTGTTTTATTATAGGTTTCGCGCCATAGGGCTTATGTCCTTATGTACTTATGTCTAAAATTACTTGACCAAAACCTTTTTGCCGTTAACGACATAGATGCCAGGAACTGTGATAGCCTCAATTCTGCGACCTGTGAGGTCGTAGATACCCTTCACTGCATCTGCATTCTCAACTTCTACATTCTCAATACCGGTTGTACCATCCCAGTCAAGACCATAGAATGCAACAGTCTCGCTTGCAGCAGGGAGTACCAAGTAAGCCTTACCGGCATTGTTAAGGAAGTGTGTATCACCCTCACCACCTGTTGCATTCTTGTTAAGCTCAGCCTTGTAGAAACCGATACCAGCCTCTGAGTGGTTAGCAAGCACATATGCAGTACCCTCAACGTATGTATTCTCTACAGAACCGTTCATCAAGTTACCGGCAAGAGTATAGTTGTATGAAACAGTCTTTGCGAAGTTGTGCTCACCTGCGTTCTCAAGAAGAATACCTGTATTTGCTGGGATAACCTCGCCCTCGGCAATCTGCTCTTTAGTTACCCAACCATCCTCAACACCTGTAACGATGTATGCATTAACACCGGCAGGAACGTGTACTGCCTCGCCGAGGTACATTGTAGCCCAACCAGCCTCAGAAACGTTAACAGTAACATCCTCATCAACATACTCCGTCAAGAAGAATGAAGAACCACCGTCATTGTCGCTCCAATGATTGATAACGAAGTTGCAGTCGTTTGCGTTTGCGACACTACCCTGTGAGTTCAAGTAGTTACCAGCAGGATTCTTCATACAGAACCACTGACCACCTGCCTGGCTACCCATTGCAATAAACGCTGTAGCATCAGCAACACTTGCCATAGCAGCTACACCGCTGTTCTCAGACTTGATAGCCTTGCCGGTAGCCTTGTTTACCATCTTGAAACCACCCTCAACAGTACCAACGAAGCCCCAAAGGTGAGCATCTACCTCGTTAGCTGCAAACTCGTGATCCTGAGTTCTTACGCTTAACCCATCCTCGGCAGGAGCGATGAACCAACGATAATGATAATCACCAACTGCATAATAGTGCATCTGAGCATAGTACCAAGTTGTTGGAGTGCCTTCTGCAACAGCCTCGAATGGAAGCAATGAGTTGTCAACAACAACTGTAATATCCTCGCTAACAGTTGCAGTTACATTACCTGCAGGCTTCTCCTCTGCAATGCGATAACCCAAAGGAAGAGTTACATTGAATGCAGGGAACTCCTCGCCCTTAGCAACAGTGCTTGTCTGTGTTGCAAGTGTAACACTGTTGCATACGAAGTTGTAAGTAACCTCAGCGACATTTGACAACATTGCAAGAGCCTCTGTTGGGTCAAAGTCACCAACTTCGGTGAAGAGAACTGCGTTGCCGGCATCGAGTTGATTTGCTGCAGCACCCCAATAATTGATTGCAGGGTCGCCATTGCCGCCAATGTTAACATAACCATTGTCCATACCCTTAAACTGTATCATAACACGGCCTGCGCCCAGCGTTGAAGCGTCGTGAAGAACTATAGCGTCAGCGCCACCTGCTACCAGGCTACGATCCTGCTTAACAAACTTGTTTGCAGCAACATTGAAAAGGTAGTAGTTTTCTCCATCTGCAGAAAGAACGGCAAAATGTTGCTTTGTATTTGTCTTGTCTACAGCCTGGCCTGCATAACCAGTTGTTTGGAACGCTGTCAAATCGTCAGTAACAGTCCAACCTCCACGGTTACTTGTTGTAATTGTATAGCACTTGTTTGGATTGAAACCTTCAAGTGTGTTAACTGTAATAACCTCCTCATACTCCTCAATCATGTAACAGCTACCATTGTCGTTGCTACCGCTATCGGTCCAAAGGCCGAGTTTTACACCATCGCTTGCACCACCATAGTAGTTCAAATACTTGGCAGCAACACCGCTGTTGTTGTATGGAAGAATCTGATAGTAACCTTCAACTCCACCTTTATTTGTACATTTCTCAAAGTAAAAATAGTTTTCCTTTGCGTCTGACAAAGTTACAAAATTCGTACCAACGTTATAGCTATCAGCCTTTGCATAGCTGAACCACTTGCCGTTATCCACGCTGTAGATGTAGTAAGCATTCTCAACGCCGTCTACTGCAAAGAATGCGAAACGGCCGTCACCAGGAGCTGCATCTGCACCAACAGAAACACCATTACCGTTCACCATTGTGAAGACGTTCTCAGGTGAAGCCTCGTTTGTAGAAGCAACGATGTCACCCGCCATCGCTGTGGTAACCATTGCTACCAGCAACGAAAGAATTAAAGTAAATCTTTTCATTTGTTATTAATAATTAAGTAGTTAAGAAAATTCAAAACAAGCGTCCCCATTCCGGGTATTTCAAGCGGTGCAAATTTAGTCAAAATCAATATATTATCAAAAAAATAAACCATTTTTTCAAGGACGTTTCCCCAAAAAACTACAGAAGCCGTCTTTTTTAACACAAAAGTCTTATATTTAAAACAAGAACAATAAAAATGCTTAATTGTTCAAAAAAAAAGGCGATTCGGAACCGGCTGCAAGCAAATGGCCAACTAAAAAATAAAGGAATAAACTTAACACGAAACATCTCCATTCTTTAAAGAATACCGGCATTTAGTCTCTATATAACAATTTTTATAAAGCAGCTTCTTAATTACCGTTAATAAACGGCATGCGTAAAAACATTTTTCAACTATTATTGCTATCTTCGCAACATAATTAGCATGAGCCCGATATTGAAATATCGCGTGTTTGTCATCCCGAAACGGAGTTCGCCGCCCAAAGGGGCCAAAGGCAACCTTGTGTGAGGGATCTCTTATTTCGTGATATTTTGAGATTATATCGAACCAGCCTTAATTAAAGAATAAACAAAAAAACCTCTAATATTATGACAAAGAAACTAAGCACAGGAACATTATGCGTGCAGGGCGGCTGGCAGCCGAAGAAAGGCGAGTCACGCGTGCTACCGATATACCAGAGCACAACATTCAAGTATGAGACAAGCGAGCAGATGGCACGCCTGTTCGATCTTGAGGACAGCGGTTACTTCTACAGCCGCTTGCAGAACCCTACAGTTGATGCAGTAGGCGCAAAGATTACAGCCCTTGAGGGCGGTGTGGGCGCAGTGATGACCTCTTCGGGACAAGCCGCGAACTTCTACGCCATACTCAACATCTGTCAGGCCGGCGACCACTTCGTGTCGGCTACCACAATCTACGGCGGTACATACAATCTGTTCGCCGTGACCATGAAGAAGATGGGCATTGAGGTCACATTCGTCGATGCCGACGCTCCGGCCGAGGATATAGAAAAGGCGTTCCGCCCAAACACAAAGGCCCTGTTCGGCGAGACAATCTCGAACCCAAGCGTGAATGTGCTCGACATTGAGAAGTTCGCCGGAATTGCGCACCGCAACGGAGTACCCCTCATCATTGACAACACCTTTGCCACACCGGTGAACTGCCGTCCTATCGAATGGGGAGCCGACATTGTCACACACTCCACCACAAAGTACATGGACGGCCATGCAGTAGCTGTAGGCGGCTGCGTCGTCGATAGCGGCAACTTCGACTGGGAGGCACAGCACGAGAAGTTCACATGCCTCACCGAGCCCGACGAGAGCTACCACGGCCTTGTCTATACAAAGAACTTCGGCAGAGCTGCCTACATAACTAAGATGATTTCGCAGGTGATGCGCGACCTGGGAGCGATGATGGCACCTGAAAATGCGTTCCTGTTGAACCTGGGACTTGAAACACTGCACCTGCGTATGCCACGCCACTGCGAGAATGCACAAAAGGTTGCCGAGTACCTTGAGAAGCACCCAAAAGTAAAATGGGTAAACTACTGCGGCCTTGAAAGCAGCAAATATTATGAGCTCGCGCAGAAGTATGTGCCTAACGGCGGATGCGGTGTCATGGCCTTCGCTGTAGAAGGCGATAAGGAAGATGCGATACGCTTCATGGACAGCCTTAAGTTCATTGCGATAGTAACACACGTTGCCGATGCCCGCTCATGTGTGCTTAACCCGGCAAGCCACACACACCGCCAGTTGAGCAACGAGCAGCTGCTGGCAGCAGGCATCGACCCCGACCTCATTCGCTTGTCGGTGGGAATTGAAGATGCCGAGGATATCATTGCTGACATTGAACAGGCATTGCAGTCGATTTAAACCTCTCAGCAGAAGAAGCATCATGAAAGTTGCATACATTATATTATTTATGCTCTTGACATTGAACGCCAATGCCGGTAACGGCATGCGGCAATCTGCCATAGTTCCGGCCGACTCGATAAACAAGCCGACAGGACTAAAGAGAATGGACGGCAATGCCATGAATACCGCAAAAAGCAATGAGAGAGAGCAAATAAAGACCAACAAGAAGGAGAACCCTGCACCAAAAAAAAACCCACAAGAGGTTAGAAAAATCGCACAAGAGAAGAATGACACTACCGCTGTAGATGAGGTGCCGGAGAATGAGAGCGGGAACAAGACCAGGCTTGATTTCTCCGACAACAACGACATTGCGAAGTTCCCCGGCGGCGAGAGAGCTGTAAGGGATTTCATACGTAAAAACAAGCGTTATCCCGAAGAGTGCAAGGCTGTACGTGCACACGGCAAAGTTATAATAGAGATGACTATCGCGCCCGACGGCACTGTCAGCAACATTGCAGTTGCCACAAGCAGCGGCAACAAGTACATGGACAACGAGGCTATGCGTGTTGCCGGGCTGATGCCTAAGTGGAACGCTGCAAAGGAGATCAAGAACGGCAAGGAGCGCCAGTACAGAATGAGCATGACATTCCGCCCAGGAAGGTGAGGGGAGAGAAAAGAGAAAGCTGAAAGCTTCGACAGCCTTTGCAGCAACAGGTCGCGCGTAGTGCAGCTGCAAGTTGCACCGCGCGGGTTGCGAACAGCAAAGGTTGTCAAAGGAGAAAGGAGAGAGGAGAAAGGAGAGAGGAGAAAGGAGAAAGGAGAAAGAAGAAAGGAGAAAGGAGAAAGGAGAGAGAAGAAAGGAGAAAGGAGAAAGGAGAGAGAAGAAAGGAGAAAGGAGAGAGAAGAAAGCAAAGATAATCGCGTACTTGTCATTTCGAACAGATGTGAGAAATCTCTTATTTCGCGATATTTTGAGATTCATTGATAATGCTGCCTTGCCGTAACCCACGCGGCACAAACTTCGTCTGTGCTTCGCGTGACCAATTACTACCAGCATTATCTAAACCTGCGGCTTTTGTCGCTGTGCCCTGCGGGTTGCGGATAATATGAAGTTATTAGAATACAAAACAGGATATAGCATAGCAGCCTTTTCCACAATACGTGGGAAAGGCTGCTGCAATTATGGTGGGTTCCTTAAAAACTTAAAAAACATCAACTCTTTTTATTTTTCCTTGTTTATGTTATACAAGTGTTATATATTTGCATTAAATAATATAACAGTTATATAATAAATTGATTATGGATGCAGTATTGGACCGAAAACAGACGGCATTTCGTTTAAGCACTGAGTTGCTTGCAAAACTGAAAGAGGCTGCGGCAAGAGAGAACCGTAGCTTGAACAACTACGTGGAGAGTGTACTGATGGAAGTTGTATATAACAATCCCAACAAGCTCACCATTAAAGCTATGCGCGAAGCAAGAGAGAAACGTGAACTTGAAACATTGGCTGCTGATAATCTTGAAACCTTGATTAGCTCTTTATAGGATGTTTACACTCAAAATCACAAGCCAGTTCAAAAAGGACTTGAAGCGAATACAGAACAAACCAGACAAAATAATACATCTTAAAGAGGTACTTCAGCTGTTGGAGGAAGAGGGAATGTTGCCTGAAAAATACAAACCGCATAAATTAGTTGGCGACTATGCAGGCTTTATGGAATGCCATATTGAGAATGATTTGTTGCTGATATGGCTAGACCCTGAAAAGAACATAATAAAACTGGTACGTTTAGGTACTCATTCCGAACTATTCAAATAATGCTGTCAGCATTGCACTTATGAGATTGGAATTGCTTGAATACAATATTGGAACAGGAACCAGAGCCTTTTCCACAATGCGTGGGGAAGGCTCTGGCAATTATGGCGGATTCAACATCACCGGTTATTGCGGAGACTGCCCGGCTCATGTGGCGGAATGTCGCAAACAGCTATGTAAAAAACTGGGCATAGAGGACCACCGGCTGCTGTTGCCCAGGCAGACTCACGGCGACAAAGTGCTGGTGATAGACGAGCTGTTCATGCAAAAGCCGGCCGAGGAGCAAAGCAAGCTGCTGCATGGCATTGACGCAGTGGTTACAGAACTGAAGAGAACGTGTATAGGCGTTTCCACAGCCGACTGCATTCCCATTTTGATGTACGACAATAGAAGAGGTGTTGTTGCAGCAGCACACGCAGGGTGGCGAGGAACCGTTGCCCGGATTGCAGAAAAGACAGTCGCAACGATGACCGGCAGCTACGGCTGCCGTCCCGAAGAGATTAAAGCCATTATCGGGCCCGGAATCTCGCTTGATTCCTTTGAGGTGGGCGATGAGGTCTATGAAAGATTCAAAAAAAACGGTTTTGGCATGGAGGGGATTGCCAAACGCTACCCTACTGCCGATGGCGGCGAGAAATGGCATATAGACCTCTGGGAAGCCAACAGGCAGCAACTGCTATCGTGCGGGATAGGCGACAAGAACATACATATTGCTGCCGTATGCACATACAAGGAGCATGAGAGGTTCTTTTCGGCACGCCGGCTAGGCATAGAATCGGGCAGAATATTCAGCGGGGCAATGCTTCTGTAACAAGCGTGAAAGGCAAGCTCCACTCCATAAGTGCAGTATCGCACACGGCATTGAACGAATCGCCATAGACCACCATTTCAAAAGTTGGAGTAAAAAGCGCGTATTCCAATCTATATGAGATTTCACCTAATTCAACCTCCAGACTGTCGAACAGGAACTTGCCACGATGTGTCCTGTAGTTTCTTGTTGACAAGGGCCGATGCTCCGATGCCAAAGAGAGAGTGACTATTTCGTTGGTTTCCAGCTTCAGACAAAGGGAATCGCCATTGTACGGTGCATGCCACTCGTAGCCGGCATAAGGTGGCCACTCGTTCTCGGTTTCGTTACACGCCGGGAACAGATACATCACAAACAGCATAAGCAACAGCTCAAAAGATTTTTTTGCAATCATAGTAATTTGGTTTAGGATAAATATAGAAGCTTAACTACCGAATACAATAGCGGTATTTTATCTGTAACAATCAACATGGATGTTTTGTTCGGATACAAGAAAAGCGCGGAACTTTCTGCATTATCCTCTAACCAGGTGTTGGCATACCCAAGAAACAGACAACGACAAAAAGCCCGCGCCAAACGCAGGCATTCCAATCGTATCGTGTTTCTTTAACAACGCGGCCAAACTTTGGTTAGAAACGACAACAATCAAAACGCTTTATAATATGTCTTGAAACGCTATTAAATCATAGGCTGAATATTAATGTTATGTTAATGTGCAAATGTAGAAATTAATTTAGAATATACAGCACAATAGTAGCGGGAAACTTCGACAACATAGGATGCATTTATACTGCAAGTGCCACGGCAAAAAGAGAACCGCCTCGCAGAGAGTTCTGCGAGGCGGTTTATCAGTATCGGAATAATTATCCTCCGAAGTTATCGTACATAATAGACTTCTCTTCGACACCCAGGTCGGTAAGCATGCTGACAACGGCCTTTGACATAGGGCCGGGACCACACATGTAGTACTCGATATCCTCAGGAGCCTCATGATCCTTGAGGTATGTCTCGTAGATTACCTGGTGTACGAAACCTGCTGTATATTTCACGCCTGCCGCGTCGGCTGCAGGGTCGGGGCGGTCGAGAGCGAGGTGGAACGTGAAGTTCGGGAACTCCTTCTCCAACTGGAGAAAATCCTCCAAGTAGAATACCTCGTTCAAGGCACGCGCACCGTAGAAATAGGTCATTACACGGTCGGTTGTCTTGAGCGTCTTTGTCATGTGCATAATCTGCGCACGGAGAGGAGCCATACCGGCACCGCCGCCTACCCACATCATCTCCTTCTTAGAGTCGAATATCGGGTGGAAGTCTCCGTAAGGACCGCTCATGATTACCTTGTCACCCGGTTTGAGGGTGAAGATGTATGAAGATGCAATACCGCATGGCACATCCATGAAGCCCGAACGGTCGGCCTTGAACGGAGGTGTAGCGATACGTACTGTCAACATGATGCGGTCGCCTTCTGCCGGATAGTTGGCCATTGAGTATGCACGGATTGTCTCATCTGTGTTCTTGCACTTGAGGCCGAGAAGACCGAACTTCTCCCATGCCGGCAAGTACTCTTCACCGATAAGGCTCTTGTCGATATCCTTGTCGTATGTCATGTCGTATGCAGGAATCTTAATCTGTGCATAGGAACCGGGAACGAAGTCCATGTGCTCGCCCGGAGGCAATGCCACAATAAACTCCTTGATGAAGGTTGCAACGTTCTTGTTGGAGATAACCTCGCACTCCCACTCCTTGACACCCATAACAGATTCGGGCACCTTGATTTCCATATCGTTCTTGCACTTCACCTGACAGCCAAGACGCCAATGTGCCTGCTGCTCCTTACGTGTGAAGTGGCTTGTCTCTGAAGGAAGGATTTCGCCACCGCCCTCTATTACCTGAAGCTTGCACTGGCCGCATGAGCCCTTACCGCCACAAGCCGAGGGAAGGAAAATGCCGTTCTCGGCAAGCGTACCGAGCAATGCGCCTCCGGCAGCAACCTCAACCTCGTTCTCTCCGTTTATCTTGACCTTGATGTTACCGCCCGGCAACAGAAAACGCTTTGCCACCAGAAGAATAACTACCAATATAAGAATGATTACGAGGAAAACTCCTATACTTGCTAAAATCAAATTCGTATTCATATCCCTACATTATTACATTTTAATACCAGAGAAACACATAAATGCCATTGCCATGAGACCTACTGTGACGAAGGCAATACCAAGGCCACGGAGAGGCTTAGGCACATTGCAGTATTCCATTTTTTCACGTATTGCCGCAAAGAGCACGATAGCGACCATCCAGCCAAAGCCCGAACCGATAGCGAACGCTACAGAATCGGCAAAGCATGTTATGGCCTGGCTGCTGTCGGCCGGCAGGCCTATTCTCTGCTGCATGAAGAGCGAACCGCCCATGATTGCACAGTTAACGGCAATAAGAGGGAGGAAGATACCCAACTGGTTGTAGAGGGCCGGAGCAAAACGCTCGACAATCATCTCTACCAGCTGCACGATACCTGCTATGACTGCAATGAACAGGATGAATGCAAGGAATGTGAGATCGACGCCTTCGATAATCGCACCGTTGGCAAGCACGGTTGTCTGCAACAGGTAGTTCACGGGGAGCGTGATGACCTGAACGAAGATAACTGCAATACCCAGACCGATAGCGGTCTTTACACTCTTAGATACAGCCAGGTATGAGCACATACCCAAGAAGAAGGCAAATACCATATTGTCCACGAAAACCGAACGGACAAGCAAACTAATAAAATGTTCCATAATTCAATTATACTGTATCTATGTTATTATTCCTGTAAACTCTTGTCCTTTGCTCTCTGATACCATACGATGCATGCAATGAGAATAAATGCCGCAGGCGTCATGAGCATAAGACCGTTGTTAAGATAACCGAGTTCGTACAAGCCGAGCTTTTCAAACAGAGGATAGTTGAGCAATGTTCCCGAACCGAAAAGCTCACGGAAGAATGCCACGATAACAAGAATCATAGCGTAGCCTACGCCATTGCCAATACCGTCGAGGAACGATGGCCAAGGCTTGTTCTGCATTGCAAAAGCCTCAAGACGTCCCATGAGGATACAGTTGGTGATGATAAGGCCGATATACACTGAGAGCTGAACGCTTACGTCGTAGGCAAAAGCCTTGAGAACCTCACTCACAAGAGTAACAAGGGCCGCTACTACCACAAGCTGTATGATGATACGGATGCGGTTAGGGATTGTGTTACGGATGAGCGAGATGATCACGTTGGCCATGGCAACGATGATGGTCACAGAGAGACCCATTACGATTGCCGGCTCCAGCTTGCTGGTTACGGCCAATGCCGAACAGATACCGAGCACCTGGATGGTTACAGGGTTCTCCTTGAAGAGAGGCGTATTCAAAGCCTCTTTATTTTTCTTTGAAAAAAGTCCCATAGTTATTCCTCCACTTTTTCTTGTGCTTCTGCCTCGGCAGTTGCAGGTTCAACAATAGCAGCGGGCTCGACAGCTACCGGTTCAACGACTGGAGCGTTGGCAGAGAGGTAGGCCTTGTAAGGAGCCAGCTTGCGCTGAAGCATATCGTTCACACCATTACATGTGATTGTAGCACCTGAAATGGCATTGACCTCGACTGTTTCGTCGGTTACCTTCTTTACGATGGTGAGTGCGACATTGCCGTCGCGATATACCTCGCGGCCGGGGAAACGAGACTGGAACTTGTCGGATGCGATTTCGGCACCGAGACCGGGTGTCTCACTGGCGTGAGAGAAATATACACCGTAGATGGTGTTGCAGTCGTCGTTGAGAGCGAGATAGCCCCAGATACCGCCCCAAAGGCCGTTACCGGTCATAGGGATGATATATTTTTTTGAACCGTCGGCCAACTTGGCAACGTAAAGCGGAAGATTGCTCTCGCTTACAGCATCATTGGCAACCTTAAAACCGCCATTCTCGGCAACGGTATTGCCTTGAGCATCAACAATAGGGTCAGCCACGATAAGGGCATCGTATGTTGCAGCCGCATCGGGGAGATTCCTCTCATTGAGAGATGCGAGTATCTGCTTTTTCTTGTCAAGTTCCACATTGGCATCCTGCTTTGGCTTGAGGGCCGAAGAGACACCTGCCAACAGGAACGCAACAATAACTACAACTACTACAGAGTAGAGGATAGCATAGATATCGCTATTTGTATCCAAACCCTTCTTGGGAGCCTTTACAGCCTCGAATTCCGAAGCACCGGCCTTACAAAGAGGGCAAACGCCAGGAGCGTCATTGCCTTCGTGCACGTATCCGCACACCTTGCAAACATATTTCTTTGCTGCCATATCCTATCAGTTCTTTTTGGTTAGACGTTTTGCACGGGCAGTGATGTTCGACTGCACAACGCAATAATCGATAAATGGAGCTGTCACATTCATAAGCAGTATCGCGAGCATCATACCTTCGGGATAACCTGGGTTGAGCACACGGATAAGTATTGCCATTGCACCGATACCGAAGCCGTAGATGTACTTGCCCACCTCGGTACGAGCCGATGTAACAGGGTCGGTTGCCATGAACACTGCACCGAAGCAGAAACCGCCAAGGATAAGATGCTGCCAGCATGGGAGCTGAGCCATGGGGTTATCGGGCAATGTGTTCTGGAACAGCAGCGACATGAGGACACCGCCCGCGAACACGCTGAACATTGTCTTCCAGCTTGCGACGCCTGTCCAAAGGAGGATTACGGCACCGATAGCGATTGCCACGACGCTTGTCTCACCTATTGAGCCCGGCATGAAGCCAAAGAGCATGTCGCATACCGAAAGGGTTGCTGACGGGTCGGCACCTGTGATTGCTAAGCCGTTAGCTGCTTGCTGGAGAGCTGTAGCACATGTGTAACCGTCAACAGTAGCACCGAATCCGAGGATTTCCTCTGTAGCTACCCATACTGAATCGCCTGAGATTACAGCCGGATAGGCGAAGAAGATGAAGGCACGCGCTACAAGGGCTACGTTCACGATGTTCATGCCTGTACCGCCGAACACCTCCTTGGCAAAGATTACGGCAAATGCCGTAGCGACTGCAAGAACCCACAATGGACAGCCTGCAGGAACTACCATTGGAATGAGAATTCCCGAAACAAGGAATCCTTCGTGTATCTCTTCGTTCTTCCACTGTGCAACGACGAACTCGATGCCGAGGCCGACAACGTAAGAAACAACAATCTTCGGAAGCATCACAAGAAGACCGAAGACAAACATTTCGAACCAGCCTGTTGTTGCAGCTGTACCTGCTGCAATGGCATTTTGCAAACCGATATTGTACATACCGACCAGCAGTGCCGGAACAAGTGCTATTACAACGAGCGACATGATGCGCTTGCTGTCGATAGCATCGTGGATATTCACACCGCTCTTCGAAGTGTCGTTAGGCACGAACAGGAATGTCTCGAAACCGTCGAACACGGAACGGAAAGCATGGAGCTTGCCGCCCTCTTCGAAGTTAGGCTTAATCTTATTTAGATAATTTCTCAAGAATTTCATACGATTATATTTTATTTTGCATTAAAATCAAGATTCGTACATCAGCACATTTCGGCACGCAGCTTGTCCAGGCCCTCGCGCACGATACGCTGCAGTTCGAGCTTGGATGAGTCAACGAACTCGCAGAGTGCGAAGTCCTCAGGAGCAACCTCGTAGATACCCAACTGCTCCATCTTGTCGATGTTGCCTGTTATGATAGCCTTGATGAGGTATTCGGGATAGATATCCATAGGGAATACCTTGTCGTACTCGTTGGACATAATCATGTGACGCTCACCGCCCTTGATGCGGGCATCGATGGTATATTTGCGTTTTGGGAAAAGCCAGCTGAAGTAGCTGTGGCTTGTGCTGTACATTGAGAAACGTGGCATTGCCCAGCCGAGCAGCTCGTCACCGCCCATAATTTCGGGAATGACTGTGACTTCGGTTGAGAATGCACCGAGGAAACCGTCGGCTGTTGTCTTCTTGCCGGTCAACACGTTACCGTCGATAATACGGAGCTCGTGCTTCTCTTCAAGACGGCCCTTGAGCAGGCTTGTCAGCTGTGCGCCGAGAACCACCTTGCTGTATGAAGGGTTCTTTACCTCACTGCCGGCAAGCGCAACGGTACGTGTGAAATCGACCTTGCCCTTGTTGAAGAGACGGCCGATGAAGATTACCTCTTCGGCACCGATAGTCCATACAATCTCGCCCTTGTTGACCGGTGCGGTCTTGTTTATCTGCACGCCTACGTTGCCTGCAGGGTGCGGACCCTTGAAGATTGTTGTCACTACGTTCTTTGCAACGAGCAGAGCTGTTGACTTCTGGCAGGCGCAAATACCCAAGTGAACAGGAGCTATGCGTGACAACGCATCAAGACCTGTCTGGAAGTCCTCTTCATTGCCTTTGAGTGCAACCTCGAAACTTACTGCCAATGGCTTTGAGTCGAACGCAGATACATAAATGGCACGAGGTGCATCCTTCGGGTCGGCGATGACATCATAAGGTCTCTGACGCATGAATGCGAACAGACCTGCCTTGAGGAGGTCGGCCTTGATTTCATCGGACGAGAGCGAAAGTACATCCTTTGCCTTGTACTCTACAGACTCAAACTTGCCGTCTGACTCTACTACTACGCTTAGAACGCGTCTTCTCTCACCGCGGTTAACCGCAACAACTTTTCCGCTCACCGGCGAAACAAATTGCAATTCGGGAATAGACTTGTCAACGAACAAAGGGTCACCTGCCTTCACGGTATCCTCAGGCTTGACTACGACCTTAGGAGTAACGCGTGTAAAATCGGCCGGCATCAAAGCATACTGCTTCGCTGTCTCAACCGATGTCATTTCAGCAACCGGAGCACCTTTAAGATTGATATTCAATCCCTTAGAAATTTTTACGACTCTGTGCATATAAATTGAGTTACTTTAGTACATTATCCAACGCAAATTTAAAGAAAAATTTCCGTATTATTAAGCAGTTGATTTAATTTATTTTAATCTTTTTGCCGGAAAGGAAAAAAGGGCGAAGAAGGACGAAAAGACTAAGAGGGAAAGGAGCAGAAAGGCTGTACGCCGGTGGCGGTCAGGAGAACTTGCCTGTGAGCAGGCACGCAAAAAAATGAGAGGGTACCTCACGGCACCCTCTCACATCTATTAAGTAAGTAATTCTATTATTCAGCTACTGTTGGTGTAGATTCTTCTGTTGCAACAGCTGTCTCCTCTACTACAGGAGCATCAGCCTTCTTTGCAGAACGACGACGGCGTGTCTTCTTAGCCTGAGTCTTAGCCATGTTCTCGTTGTAGTCAACAAGCTCGATGAAACACATCTGAGCTGCGTCACCAAGACGTGTACCCAACTTGATGATACGTGTGTAACCGCCCGGACGCCCAGCTACCTTTACTGAGATCTCCTTGAACAGTTCTGTCACAGCCTCCTTGCTCTGAAGGTAGCTGAAAACAACACGACGAGAATTTGTTGTATCGTCCTTAGACTTTGTGATAAGCGGCTCTACGAACTTCTTGAGTTCCTTAGCCTTTGCAAGAGTCGTAGTGATTCTTTTGTGCATGATCAAAGAAACTGCCATGTTTGAAAGCATGGCCTTTCTGTGAGATGCAGTACGACCCAAATGGTTGAAAGATTTCTTATGTCTCATAATTATTCTTTGTCTAATTTATATTTTGAAATATCTGTTCCAAACGAAAGATTCAGACTCTCGAGCAAATCATCAAGCTCAGTGAGCG
>JAZNSN010000015.1:0-5050 GCA_045591315.1 Bacteroidaceae bacterium | reverse complement strand
AAAAATCAGTCACCGGTGTTGTACTGCTTGTCTGTATGGAATGTTTTCAAGGATCATCTGCTTGACCAGGAACTGCGCCGTGGCGTTCGTTCCCGAAAGCGAGTGCAAAGGTAGAGCTTTTTTTTGAGCTGACAAATTATTTGGAGTTTTTTTTGAAAAAAAGTCGAGAAAAAATTAATTACGCATTTTTCAATACGCAATTTTTCAAACTTTATATCAAAAACTACAAAAACATCAAGCTGCATGAAAGATTTTTCAGGACTACGCTTTATATGCAAAATCTCGAAAAATAAACTCCTCACACCCGCATTGCTCGGCTAAAGTACATATTATTTATATAAAACAAAAATATTATGGATTTTTTTTCAATATTTTCTTAATCATTCCGCAAAAAGCATGGCGGTCATAGAAAGAAGACCGCCATTCCTTATTATATATAGCAACTTACAAGTGTTTGAAATTCTTGGATAATTTCAAGTATTCCTTATTCAATACGGACCACCTTTACCGGATTCAACCCCGCCGGCACTTTGTAACACAACATTCCATCCCGGTCATATACGTACACATCACCGTCATTTATATAATCGGAAGATGTAACACATACATATTCACCTGCTGCACAGACTTTATATGGTGTCGGCAAAAAATCTTCCTTAATCCAAGGAGAATCAACGGTCTTAGCAGAAGGATTATATGACATATATGTTATTGTTGCATTCCAATCAGCATCGTACTGAGAAAAATATCCATAAAGCACACCTTCACTCCAACATATCTCAGTCATATTGCGACATTGCTCGACAACATTCACTCCACCATCTTCAGAAATAAACTGAAGGGTACTCGGCACATCGGCATAGTTGCCGTACGAAGCAACAAAAACTCCACCATCAGCAGCAATGACAGATGCTGGATTGACAACAACGTCAATTTTCCGGACCTCTTCGAAAGAAGCTATATCTATCACAGAAACAGTATTGTCATACCCCAAAGCGGTATTATAGTCCATACCTCCTGAATTTGCGACATAAATCCTGCCTTTATATACCGCTAGCTGTTCCGGATTACGGCCGACCTTTACCTTTGCCTCAACCTCAAGCGAAAGAGTATCAATCCTTGCGACATAACCATCATAGTATGTTGCATAAACTTTCCCTTCATGAGCTGCAAGATAACGAGGCTGCGCACCGCATGATATCTGCTTGATTGATTTTGCATCCAAGCCGGCAACCTCAATAGTAGATTCTCCGGCAACCGCTATATACATCTTTGACCCATAGACAATCATATCATTCGCCGTATTTCCCAATCCTCTGCCACCATTCTGCAAAGCAAAATAGTACTGGACAGCATTGCCTGTCGATACGTCGTACATAGTCAAGGAGGAATTATTGCTCTTCCAATCACCGGAATTCAGAATATAACACACGCTTTTAGAATCATTTCCCGACGGAGAAGCATCATCAACACCGTCATCAGAACATGCCACAATAGAGGCAAACACAAAGGAATGCAGCAAAATTCTATAAAAAAGTTTCATAATATAAATATTTAGGGTTAAGAATTCAGAAAGACAGACGAGCAGATACACGCCATTGGAAACCCGGCATCGGATAGTATCTTATAATCTCATATCTATTATCAGCAACATTAAGCAGTTCGCCTTGCAGACGAAGCCTTGCAGAGCCGAGAGCAAGTTCTTTGTACAAAGAGAAAGAGTGCTCGAAATAGCCAGCCATACGGTTATATACCGTATTCTGAGGCAGCATATAACGCTCCCCTACCGCCGAAAGCATATAAGAGACATTCAGAATCGGATTCTCCACTGTAAACGAGAGATTGCCTGAATGTTCAGGAGTATATGGCAGCTGGTCGCGGTAATTCTTGGCAGAAGAGTCGGTTACATCCATTGCACGCTGCCACGAATAGTTGGCATCGGCAAGGAGAGCAACGCGCCTGGAAATCCCGATTCTGGCAGACAGATTGACATCAACACCGTATATATCCGCCTTTCCGAAATTCATCATTCGCCATATATACATTGTCGGGAGAGCTACAATCTTGTCACGCACACTATTGTAATATGCATCAACCGTAATGCCTACACTCTTCAAAAAGCCACGATAAGATTCGCTCCACATAACGCCCACATTGTACAGGGTCGCTCTTTCGGGCTTGAGCGCAGTATTTCCATGACGAAGATAATAAAGGTCGGCAAACGTCGGGACACGATAAGAATCCTTCACCGAAGCACGCAATCGCAAAGAAGAGCCCTCAAAAGGCTTAAGCGAGAATGCCAATGCCGGAGACAACCTTCTGTAAGGAGCCGGAGAAGCTGAGGAACGGACATCATCATTTATATAAGTTGCAAGCAACGAAGCTGTCAACGATGCACGCCGGAACGAATATTGCATTGCAAGAACCGTGTATGAAGAAAAACGGCGAGGAGAGCTGCTGTTCTCGAAATTATTCTCCAACGAAGCATAAGCAACATCAGCAGCCACGGAATAATTAAATTTACCATGACGGGAATTAGCCATAGCCAGCGACAGATAGAATTCATTCTGGCGATTCACATCAACCTGCTCCCCTGCTGCATAGTTCTTGTTTATCTCTTTATAACGGGAATAGCCATGGTCGTACTTAGCAACGACACGCATATCAGCAGCCTCAGACAAAGTAAAATCATATACAGTCTGAGCAAAGAAATTCCTATTCCAAAGACGCTCGCGATTCTCCTTATTATATAAGTTAACCGCACCAGGCAAACCTCTTTCCGAACCGTAATAATGCAATTTAGCAGAAAGATGCCCGTTAAAAAGAGCTGCCTTGACATTTCCCTCAAACATCATGGACTCCACATCACTGTCACTACGTTTCTCTTTAGTGACAACATTGCCGTTAACCAGGTCAAAAGGATAAGCTCCGTCGCTTCTAAGATAATTTCCACACAAAGAGGCTGCAAACGTCCTGTCATTATTAGAATACCCTCCATAAGCCACGAAGTTTGCAAAACCGAAAGAACCGCCTTGCATTTTCACATATGAGCTATAGCCTGCAGGAATAGCATTGCTCTTGACAGAAAGCATTGAAGCCAGAGAATAATCACGGGCTGTACGCAACGAAATATCATCGCCCTGCCCTATCGTCAGCGATACCGCGGAAACATTATCCAAGGAAAAGCGGCCCAGATCTACCATTCCGCTCTGAGCATCAGAAACCACAACACCATCATAGCTGACTGCAGTATGCTTCGCACCCATCCCCCTCACAGAAACAGTTTTAAGCCCCCCGACACCACCATAATCATGCACATCAACTCCAGACATCCTCTTTACCGCATCAGACAGTTCTCTAAATCCCAAACGGTCAATCTCCGTCCTGTCAACATTCTGAAAAGGTGTACTTGAGGTTTCTTCCGAAACACTCTTCTTTCCTATGGCAACAACATCATCAAGCTGATAACTCAACGAATCGGACTCCTGGGACATAGCAATGCCCGGAACAAACAACAACACGCCTAGCGTGTACAGAAAAACTGCAATTCTTTGAAACATAACCGTAGCCTATAAAACCCTTACCCGGAGTTTGTATAAAACAATTGGATAAGGCAGGTTTTCTGGCTTGTTCCCCTCAAGTGCCTTCCCACCCTGCCGGGCAGTGGCAATAGAATACCTGAGTTTTCATGGAACCTACAGCTACGGGCATAGCTCCGGAATTGGACCGGATTCCCTTTTACTAGCCGTTACCGCAAGCAACGGCTACACCATATCCGATGCAAATATATAAATATTCCTTTTAATGCAAAACAAACATCGAAACATTTTCACAACAAAAGCAGAACACAACCAGTATATATATAAAAAAAGAACGGTGCAATTGCACCGTTCTGACATATAGTGTGTATTCACTTATTATTCAGCTGATTCAGCCTCTGCCACTACTGTGAAAGGAACGCTTACTGCAACCTCCTTGTGGAGCTTTACAGTAGCTGTATAAGAACCAACCTCCTTAACTGCAGCCACAGCGATAATCTTGCGATCTATCTCGAAACCGAGCTTAGCAAGTTCCTCTGCAATCTGTATTGCACCTACTGAACCGTAGATAGCACCAGTAGCGCTTACCTTTGTAGCAATTGTCAAAGATACAGCCTCAAGTTTCTTAGCAAGCTCCTCGGCATCAGCCTTAATCTTCGCCAACTTATGAGCGCGCTGCTTCAAGTTCTCAGCAAGAACCTTCTTTGCTGACTCTGTAGCGATGACAGCTTTACCTGTAGGAATCAAATAATTACGGCCATAACCGTCCTTTACCTTAACGATATCGTCTTTGTAACCCAAGTTGATTACATCTTCTTTCAAAATTAGCTCCATAATTATTCCTCCTATTATTTCATCATGTCAGTAACAAAAGGCAGCAAAGCCAAGTGGCGTGCACGTTTAACGGCCTGAGCGATACGACGCTGGAACTTCAAAGAAGTACCTGTGATGCGACGTGGCAAAAGCTTACCCTGCTCATTCAAGAATTTCTTCAAGAATTCAGGATCCTTGTAATCGATATACTTGATACCGTTCTTCTTGAAACGGCAATATTTCTTCTTCTTGACATCAACTGTAGGAGGTGTCAAATATCTGATTTCTGAAGGTGTCTGTGCCATAATTAGTCCTCCTTATTTTTTAAATTTCTTCTCTTGGCAGCATACTCAGCAGCATACTTGTCCAACTTAACAACCAAAGAGCGGATAACGCGCTCGTCACGACGATACTGCAACTCCAACTTAGAAATCACCTTAGGCTCAGCATTGAACTCGAACATCACATAAAAGCCTGTAGATTTCTTCTGGATGGGGTAAGCAAGCTTCTTGAGACCCCAATTCTCCTCATTGACAATCTCAGCACCTTCAGCAGTGAGAATGCCCTTGAACTTCTCTACCGCTTCCTTCATCTGAGCATCAGACAAAACGGGAGTTAAAATGAAAACGGTTTCGTATTGATTCATTTTTAATTAATAAATAGGTTAAACATTCGTTTATCTAAACGCGGGTGCAAAG
>JAZNSN010000014.1:0-8621 GCA_045591315.1 Bacteroidaceae bacterium | reverse complement strand
TGCAGCCTTGTGGGAGAGTAGTAGCCTAAAGGCACTCCTTTGGGGAGCTAAAGCTCCCGTCGTCGCAAGCAGTGCTGCGGTATCGCACTGCCATCGCCACTTTTTATGAAAAGACGAGTTCCAAAAGGACTCGTCTTTTTTGTTTTGAAAGCCCTAAAAGGGCGGCAAGGGCAACAAAGGCTTTAAGGGCTCTAAAGGCTTTTTAGCCCTTTTGGGCGTTTGCTTGCTTTATTGCCTTTTGTTTCGGGTGTCAGCCCGCTGCATTAGTTTCCCTTAATGTTCTTTAGTAGTCTTTAAGTTGCTCTTTTTTAATTAAGGGCTATTATATTATACCGAGATTTCTCCTGCGAAGCTCTTGCCCATGCGGCGACGTACTTCTTCTACTGGAAGATTCTTGCCCAGCAGATACATGAGCTTTGTTGTGGCTGCTTCTACTGTGGAGTCCTTGCCGCTGATTACTCCGGCTTCTAGCAGTTGCAAGCCGGTCTCATAGCGCTCCATGTGTACGCTTCCGCCGGCACATTGTGTGATATTGATGATTATCTTGCCCTCGGCTGTGGCTTTGGACAGTGCATCGATAAGCCACTTTTTCTGCGGGGCATTACCTGCTCCGTATGTGCGGAAGATTATTCCTTTAAGTTCTTTTGCACTCAGCAGCTTCTCGACAACTTCCTGTTGTATGCCAGGGAAGAGCGAGAAGATAACTATGTTGCTGTTGTATTCGTGGTGTGCCTTGAGCTTTAGACCTGGAATATATTTCCTTATGTTTCTTGTGTAGAATTGTATGTCTGTTCCTGCCATTGCAAGCAACGGGTAGTTGTTGGAACCGAATGCTCCGAAGCTTTCGGAGTTGACTTTTGTGGTACGGTTGCCGCGCATGAGTTTCTCATGGAAGAAGACACATACTTCGGGTACCATTGGGTTGCCTTCGGCATTCTTGGCTGCTGCAATTTCTATGGCTGTTATGAGGTTTTCTTTGCCGTCAGTACGCAGTGCGCCTATAGGCAACTGGCTGCCTGTGAGTACGATGGGTTTCATGAGGTCTTCTAGCATGAAACTGAGTGCAGATGCAGTGAACGACATGGTGTCTGTTCCGTGTAGTATGACGAATCCGTCGTAACGTTCGTAGTTCTCTTCGATGATTGTTACTATGCGGCTCCATAGCTCTGGCTCCATGTCAGAGGAGTCTATCGGAGGATCAAATGCAATGGCATCTATATTTATGTTCAGTTGCTTTATCTCCGGCACATGATTGAGCAGGTGGCTGAAGTTGAAACTCTCCAATGCTCCGGTCTCGGCATTGTGTATCATTCCGATAGTGCCGCCAGTGTATATCATAAGTATAGATGAGTGTCCTGTCCTGCTCATAATATTACGTCTTTATAGTATTTCCTTAATTTCTAACAAGTGCTTCACTTCGTATGTTGGAACGAAGGGGTGCCCTTGCTTGCCTTTCGGGTTGTAGTATATCTGCTCCATGCCTATGTTGGCTGCTCCGGTAATGTCGGTCTCGAACATGTCGCCTATCATAAGGCTCTCTTCGAGTATCGAACCGGTCTTATGCAGTGCATAGTCGTACAGCTCACGGTTAGGTTTGTTCACTCCGATATCTTCTGACAGTATAAGTTCGTCGAAGTATTTGTCTATGCCGGCTGCATGCATCTTGCGTGACTGCAGTTCCTTGAATCCGTTTGAAAGGATGAACATACGGTATTTGGGCCGCAGGTATTCAAGCAGTTCTATCGCTCCTGACATCAGAGGACCCTTTGTGGGTATGCGGCTGAGTGCCTCACGGCAGAAGGTGTCTGCCAGCTCCTGGTCGTGTATCCCTACGCACTCAAGCGGGTAGCTGTAACGCCTTCTGTTCAGCTCCTCCTTGGTTATCTTCCCTTCGCCATATATGTGCCACAGTTCAAGGTTGTAGGGCTTGTATATCGAAAGATAGTGCTCGAAGGAGTCGAAGAATCGGTCGTACTGCAATAGTTCGTAGGTCTCGCGGAACGACTCTTCCGAGGCTGCCGAGAAGTCATATACAGTGTCGTCCAGGTCGATGAAGAGGCTCTTGTATCTTTGCATGGTAGTTGCTGCTGTGCTCTTATCTTACTTGTATTACAAGATATCGTGTTATGCTCCAGAATGCGTTCTTGTCCGTTATCTTTAGGATGTCCATACCTTTTTCGTCTTCGGCAATGGTGTAGCTTCCTTCGGGGTGTGATGACAACAGCTTGGCTTTTTTGGAGTGTGTTGCAATCTCGCTTAAGGTATTCTTGTCGGTTGCAGTGAAGTAGGCCATGTTTGCGCCTTTACCGAGCAGAACGTCTCCTCCTATAAGTATCTTTTCATTCTTCAGTTCCTTCTTGGTGCCGATGACATACCATACCTTGTTCAGTTCCTTCTCTTTTTCTATAATGCGGAGTTCCTGAGCAGTGTTCTGCTGAGTAAGGTCGCTTATTATATTGTTCAGTTCTGTTATTTGTATGTCTTTCTGCTTTAGCTGTTCTGCCAGTGCTGTGAGCTCACTGTTTTTTGCTTCGAGCTGTTTTTCGAGGCTGGCAATCACTCCTTTCAGCTCTTTGGATGCCTTTTCGTTGCCTGCAACCATCTTCTTGAGCTTTGCTATATAGCTGTTGTTCTTTTCAAGCTGTCCGATGATGTACTGTACATCCTCCTGAAGCTTTGCCTTGCGGTTTATATCGTTCTCTCCTGTTACGGAAATACGGCCTTGCGCTTCGTTTATCTTGCTGAATCCTTCTTCTACAATACGTATGCATTCCAGCATTTCGTCGATTGACGCATCACGCTGTTCTATAGCTATCATTAAAGAATCGTTCTTCTCCTTCAGTTCCTGACTCGCTTTTGAGTTACCGTTACATCCGCTCAAAACAGTCACTGCTGCAAGCAGTGAAAGCATTATTGTCTTTTTCATCTTCTTGTATCTTAAATTGTTTGGCCTTGTTCGGCTTGTCTCTTTTCAGCTTCTCGCTTTGCTTCGTAATAGCATTCGCGGCATAATGGCTCATACTCCATCTTCTCACCTAGGAGCACTTGCTTGTCTCCGCTTACAAGGCGGTGCGAAACGTATGCCAGATTGCCGCACTTTACACATATTGCATGAACTTTGGTCACCTCATCTGCTATCGCCATAAGTGCCGGCATCGGACCGAAAGGCTGACAACGGAAATCCATGTCAAGCCCGGCAATTATCACGCGTATTCCGCGACGCGCAAGCTCGTTGCAGACTTCAACCAAATCGTTGTCGAAGAACTGTGCCTCGTCAATGCCTACGACATCAACATCCGAAGTGAGCAGAAGTATGCTTGCCGATGATTCGATTGGGGTTGATATGATATGGTTGCTGTCGTGTGACACAACCTCTACATCGGAGTAGCGGGTGTCGAGTGCAGGCTTGAATATCTCTACCTTCTGACGTGCGAACTTCGCTCTCTTCAAGCGGCGTATGAGTTCCTCGGTCTTGCCTGAGAACATTGAGCCGCAGATAACTTCTATACGGCCTCTGCGCGAGGTCTCCATCTGGTTGAATTCCGAAAATCTGTTCATTGGTGTATCTGTTTTTATTTATCGCAAAGATAATTAAATGGTGAAGAAATAAAATTATTATTACATACAAGTTATTAACATATTTATAAGTAAAAAAAAGTTTTGTTTCTTCATTAAGTAGCATATTTGTGCTTAATTTGCATAATTAAAGAAATGTTTTGAAATGGGAATGCTTTATGTTGTGCCTACTCCAGTAGGTAATCTTGAAGATATTACATTGCGTGCCGTGCGTCTGCTCAAGGAGGCTGATTTTATCTTGGCCGAGGATACACGTACTTCGGCAAAGCTGATGAAGCATCTTGATATACAGGTGCCTATGTATTCGCACCACAAGTTCAATGAACACAAGACGGTGGGCTCTATGGTCGAGCGCATACGCAATAGCGTGAATCATGTCGCTCTTATCTCCGATGCCGGTACACCGGCAATCTCTGACCCTGGTTTCCTGCTTGTACGTGAGTCGGTAAGGAACGGTGTCGAGGTGCAGTGTCTGCCGGGAGCAACGGCTTTTGTCCCAGCTCTTGTAAGTTCGGCATTGCCGTCGGAGAGGTTCGTCTTCGAAGGGTTCTTGCCTCAGAAGAAAGGGCGTCAGACACGCTTGAATTTCCTGAAGAGTGAACAGCGCACAATGATTTTCTACGAGTCGCCGTATAGGGTGCTTAAGACCCTTATGCAGTTTGCTGAGGTGTTCGGTCCGGAACGCCAGGGTGCTGCGGTGCGTGAAATATCAAAGGTGCACGAGGAGTGTGTGCGCGGTACACTCGCTGAACTTGTAGCACACTTCACGAAGAACGAACCGCGTGGGGAGTTTGTTCTGCTTGTAGGAGGTGTTGAGGAGCCGCGCCGTGGCTGCGATTCCGAAAAAGATTAATGACAGTGGTTATGAAACAGAATGAAATGACGTTGGGGCGCTTCTTGCGTTTTGTGGTGGCGATACTTGCAGTTGTTGCTTTATACTTTGTGCTCAATAGCCTGAGCGGTGTCCTTCTGCCGTTTGCTCTTGCGTGGCTGCTTGCTTATCTGTTGCACCCGATGGTGAACTTTGTGCAGTACAGGATGCGCTTCAGATACCGCGCTCTCTCAATCTTTGCTTCACTGTTGTTCATAGTGCTGCTTCTCTATGGCATTCTTGTCGTAGTCGTGCCGTCTATGCACGATGAGGTGCAGGCTTTCAAGAGCGTCACGGTCGAGTTCCTCAGTAAGAACATCAGGAACAGTTCCATTCCGGAACCGGTGATGGAGTTCTTCAAGGAACTTTCGGACAAGGAGGGCATAACGGCTTTCCTGCAGAGTGCAGGCGAGAGCGACCTCTTCTCTTTGTGTGTCGATAGGCTGAAGATGCTCATGCTTGGTACTCTCAATATTGTAAGCCAGTTGTTTACTGTGTTCATAGTGCTTCTTTATCTCTTCTTCATACTTCTCGATTTCGAGCGCATGTCCGAGGGGTGGAAGCCTTATATTCCGAAGAAATGGCGTGGTGTGGTAGCTAAGCTATGGAACGACCTTGTAGCCGGAATGAACCAATATTTCCGTGGACAGGCACTGGTTGCTCTGTGCGTGGGCGTCCTGTTCGCAATAGGTTTTCTTATAGTGGATTTCCCTATGGCAATAGTCTTCGGTCTCTTCATCGGTGCGTTGAATCTTGTCCCGTATCTGCAGCTGATAGCTTTGGCTCCGATTGTGATTCTCTCAATGCTAAAGGCCGAAAGCACTGGAGGAGATTTCTGGCTAATATTGCTCTCTGCTTTTGCTGTGCTTGTTGTAGTGCAGCTGATACAGGACCTCTTCCTTGTTCCGCGCATTATGGGAAAGAGAATGAATCTGCACCCGGCTGCAATACTTCTCTCGCTATCGATTTGGGGGCATCTTCTGGGGGTGCTGGGCATGATTGTAGCCCTTCCTCTGACAACGCTCATTTTGGCTTATCTGCGCCGTTATCATGAGATTGCCGAAAGCATCGGATATTCCGACGGACATGCGATAAAGGAGGCAATCGACAGTGCCAATGTTATGGAGAAACGTGCTGAAGAAATTGATGAAGAGCCGGAAGATAAATAGTGTATATCTCCTGTATGTAAATAAAATTAGGCAAAAATATTTGTCATTACGGAATTTATGCCTATCTTTGCACTCGCTTAACGGCAATTAGGTTGACTCGCTAGCTCAGCAGGTAGAGCACATCCCTTTTAAGGATGGGGTCTTGGGTTCGAGCCCCAAGCGAGTCACATTGTGAGTCCAGGCGAATCACGAAATAAAAAGGGGAAAGTTCAAAAGACTTTTCCCTATTTTGCTTAAAATAAGCGTTATACAGGGAATATCAATCATTTATGGTTTTTCGATGTGAAGTTGTTGAGTTACTAACAACGCAACAGAGAACAACACAGAAAAACAGAAAACAACACATTATGCGTACTTGACAACGTTATCAAGTACGCATCCCAAAAATCAAGTACGCATAATTGCGACCAAACTTGGTACTCGGGTAGTAAAAATGTAAGTTTTAAGTTTTTTTTAAGATTTGACGTTGCAAAAAACAGTTTAACAACAATGAAACGAAAAGCTGTAACAGTCGTGTTTGACAGACTTAAACAAGTCAATGAAACGGGAGTGGGTAAAGTTGAATTTGTAATTCGCCTCTCCCGAACAGCCAAAAAGAACATTCTATTTGCAACGATGACGGAGCGAGAATGGGCAAAGGAAAAAAGCAAGCCCTACATCGCTGCCGAGATTGCGCGTTACCAGAAAATAGTTGATGCAATGGAAGTCTTTGGCGAGGAGATGACGGTTGTAAATTTCAATGCCCATATAGGCATCGAGGGAAACGATAGTCGTTGGAAAGGCGAAAAGAAAAAGAAAGAGGAGAAGCAGGAAGAGGAGATAAGTTTCCTTGACTTTATGCGAGACAACATCGCGACAGCCAAGATGCGAGAAACAACCCGAAAGCAGAAGTTGGTAACATACAATGCTCTTTTGGATTTTGGCAAGATACAGACTTTTGCCGACCTCACTCCAAAGAATTTGCGTGCATTCAACGAGTGGCTACACGCAGACGGTACACGCAGTGATGTGAGCGTACACAACTATCACAAGAATTTGCATATTCAGACCCGCAAGGCATATCAAGAAGGGCTTATAGAAAAAGACCCTTATGACCTTGTGAAATTCCCACGTGGCAAGTGTAAAGAACGCAGACCTCTGTCCGAAATTGAGTTGAAGAAGATTAGAGAGGCAGAGCTTCCACCCAAAGAGTCCCGTGTCCGCGACCTCTTCATCTTTGCAGCCTATACGGGATTGGCTTACTGCGATGTTCAAGAGTTCAACTTCAAGATGATGACAGAGCTAATGGGTGATTTGTACTACATAGACGGTTCTCGCCTAAAGACCGGCTCAAACTTCTTCACCCCGATATTGCCACCAGCAATGGATGTGCTTAAGAGGTATAACTACAAACTGCCGAAGATAAGCAACCAAAAAGCAAATGACTATCTTCACAACATAGAAAGTAGGCTCTGCATTAATAAGCCGATAACCTTTCACGTTGCCCGACACTCGTTTGCTACTGTGGCTCTCTCGCACGACATCCCCATAGAGAAACTCGCCCGTATGCTCGGCCACAAGGACATCAAGACCACACAACTTTACGCAAAAATATTGAAAGATACGGTCGCCCGACACGCGAGCAACCTTTCAAAGGCTATCATTTAACCTTGTAGAATATCCCTTTCAACAACTGCAACATTCACTGAACGGAATGTTGCAGTTGTTTTTTTTTGAGCACAAGCTGTCACTGCAATCCAAATAATCGGACTCCGACAGCACCCTGTAGAAGACACAAACAAGTAGGAAATCAGGCGTATTTTCACTTTCCGCGAAAAGTTAAGGACTAAAAAACAAAACACGTTTATTATAAGCGTTTTAAGGGTTTGAAAAGGGATTTTTCCCTTTCTTCTGTCTGAAAAGACCCCCCGACCGCCCTGCATCGCCCAACCGAAAACCGCCCTTTCCCGTATCGCTATATGTGCGGTAAGTGAGCATACAAAGGGAAAATGTATTTTCACTTTGTCGAGCGGAGCACATTTCAGCGAAGCTAATATGTACGGTAAAATCGCTTCCGTGAGGCTTGAATTGGGTGGCGAGGTCAATTCAAACGTAACGGGAACACCTCTCTACCGCAGAATGTGCGGTGTTATTGGCAATGCTGCGTGAGGCAGTGCGTGGGTGGGAGAAGGTTGCCGCAAGGAGCGAGGGATTTGCCTTTGTCGCTATTCTCTATACCGGTGTTGTAGGCAACAAATGTGGCTTGAGCAAGGTACTGCGAAAAGCCTTGTTTGTAGGTATAATGAACAGCTTTGACAAGGGCTGCAATCCTATAGCGTAAGTGCAGCAGCCTTCGCTCCGGGTGGATTATGCCTTATGCACCATTGGGGCTTGGGGTGGGGAACTGGCTGTGCTGGCAATAAGTATGTGTGTGGGGGGTACTTGCATATATCAATATCACATAAGGGTGTGCTTTCAGCAAATGTGATGAATTAGGAACTTTCAGAGGCTTGCGCCCTAGGGAAGTAAGGGCGCAAGCCGACGTGTGTTCCAGTCACTCTTGCCGACATTGGCACTCCTGCAACGCACAGATATGCGGTCGTGCAAATACGAAGGGAGGTAGAAGGCTATTGCTAGCAGAGCTAAAAGAATATTTTGCCATTTAATAGGATGGAGTTCCTACAAAATGGCAATTCAACAACCTATTCTTTTCATACAATCTTAACTTTGTCAAAAAAATAAAATAATGAATTGCTATCAAATTATAAAAGCTATTGAAGAGTATTGGAAAAAACATAATATAACTAATCCCAATAAGCTTTACATTGGTATAACCAGTGACATCAACAGACGTTTGTTTGGATTTCATAACGTGGACGAGAAACTCAACTTGTGGATACATTGCCCAGCCGATAACATTAGAACAGCTCGCATGGTGGAAAAGTATTTCCTGGATTTAGGAATGCAGGGCGGTGACGGCGGCGGCAATGACAATTCCACAATTGTCTATTGCTACGAAGTGACTA
>JAZNSN010000013.1:0-19846 GCA_045591315.1 Bacteroidaceae bacterium | reverse complement strand
ACCGGTGTTGTACTGCTTGTCTGTATGGAATGTTTTCAAGGATCATCTGCTTGAACGGCACGCAACCTTCGTTGTTTGCCGAAAGCGAATACAAAGGTAAGGCAAATTTCCGGACTACAAAAATATTTCAAGGATATTTTTAAACTTTTTTTAATCAAATTTTACACCACACTAATATTCAGCAGGTTACACAAACAAAAAAAAATCTAGACAAAATACAACAGCAAAAGCAGTAGAAAAACATGGTTTAGTAACGCCTCTGAATAAACAAGGAGTACAAATTGGTCGCAAGGGGATACAAAATCACGGATTATTGTTCAAAAGAATAGTAAACTGAATGATAAATGGATGAAATTTAGTACTTTTGCAGATACTTTTCACAGAAAGCAAAAAATGAGACACACCTATTTATATATATTATTATCATTATTCTCGGTTACTGCCATATTTTCCCAGAATGCAACGGACAGGATACGTATATATGGGAAAATAACCGATGCTTCGACAAAAGAGGCATTGCCTTATACATCTGTCAGAATAAGAAATACATCAAACGGTTGCAGCAGTGACAATAACGGAAATTTCTCCTTTTTCGTAACCAGAATGCGAGATACGCTAATTGTATCAAGTGTAGGCTATTCCGAGGCGCGCATACCGCTTTCCCAAAGAACACGCATGCCGCTCAAGATTGAACTGAAGCCAACAGACTACAGCCTTTCCGAGGTCACCATCAAACCCAAAAAGGAGAAATACCGCAAGAAGGAGAATCCCGCCGTAATTTTGGTAAGGAACATAATTAAAAGACGTGACGACAATTCTCCTAAAAACAAAGAGTTCTATAGCCGCGACAGACATGAAAAGCTCAATGTCGCACTAAACAATTTCAGCACAGAAAAGGACAACCACTTCGGAAAGAAATTCAAATTCCTTGGTGAATACATCGACACCTCGCTAATTTCGGGAAAACCCATCCTCTACATATCGGCAAGAGAGCTTATTGCCACAGACTACTACAGCAAGGAACCGCATGTAGAAAGACAGCATGTAAAGGCTCGCAAACGAAACGGTATTGACGACATGTTCTCTACCGGGGAAATAGAAGCATTATACGAAGAAACCTTTAAAGATGTTGATATTTTCCAGGATAATGTTTCTCTGTTCGGAAGCAAGTTTGTCAGTCCACTTTCAAAATTAGGACCTGCATTCTACAAATACTACATAATGGACACCGTAGATGTAGATGGAGAAAAATGCATTGACTTGGCATTTGCGCCGTTCAATACCGAATCTTTCGGCTTCACTGGACACATGTTTGTCACAGCCGACTCGACATTTTTCATAAAAACGCTCCAGATGAACGTTCCTCATGACATAAACATGAACTTCATCGAATACATGAACATCAGACAGAATTTCAGTCGTCTGCCTGACAATACACGTATTCTTGAGAACGAGCTGCTGGTATGCGAATTCAAGATTGTAAGTGCAGTAAACGGTTTCTACGCTCATAGACAAGTAACTTACGACAATTACTCATTTGAAAACAAAAAAAATGCAGAATCCATTTTCAACAGTCCATCTCCGATTGTAGAAGACGACAATTCCATGCGTCGGGACGAGGCTTTCTGGGAGGATAATCGCTTGAGTGAGGTAACAGAGAAAGAGAAATCCGTCGGGCGCATGATGAAGCAGCTACGCTCAACCCCACTCTACTACTGGTTAGAGAAAGGAGTCGCCTTTATGTTCACCGGCTGGATCCCTGTAAGGGATGTTGACCCTCCAATCTTCTACGGGCCGGTAAACACGACGTTCAGCAAAAACGAGCTTGAGGGAGCCCGCTTCAGGACAGGAGCGATGACATCGGCTTACCTTAACCCTCATCTGTTCGGAAACTTCTTTGTAGCATACGGCACAAAAGACAAGAAATGGAAATACAAGGGCGAAGTCGAATACTCATTCAAGAAAAAGAAGGAGCACCCGAACGAGTTTCCCATACACTCATTGCGTCTGAGCTACGAAAACGACATATTCCAATACGGACAGACATACCTGCACACCAACAAGGACAACATGTTCCTCAGCATCAAGCGCATGGACGACAACAAGATAGGTTATGTAAAGAAAGGCGAGTTCACATATACCCACGAAATGTACAATCACTTCTCATACTATGTAAAGCTACGCAACAGGATTGACGTTGGAACATACCTTGTACCGTTCATTCAGACAAGAACCATAAACAACAAGATTGAAAGCAAATGGATAAAAGACCTAAAGCAATCGGAGATTGAAGTGTGCCTAAGATACGCACCGAACGAGAAGTTCACACAATCGAAGTGGAACAGACATTCACTGCTTCCAGAACACCCGGTATATACATTGAAACACACTGTTGGTTTCAAAGGGATTCTCGGCAGCAAATACAACTACCACCACACCGAAGTCAGTTTTCAGAAAAGATTCTGGTTCTCGGCATTCGGCTATACCGATTGCATAATAAAAGCAGGAAAGGTATGGAACCAGGTCCCTTTCCCGCTCCTTATACTGCCGAACGCCAATCTGTCATATACAATACAGGACGAGTCATATGCACTGATGAATGCCATGGAATTCTTCAATGACGAATATGCTTCATGGGACCTGACATATTTCATGAACGGGCTTATCTTCAACCGTTTGCCTCTTATACGCAAGCTTAACTGGCGAGAAGTAATATCTTTCCGAGGCATGTTCGGGAAGCTGAGCGAGAAGAACAGGCCAAACCCTATGAACACAGGCAACCTTTTCAACTTTCCGTACAAGGATACACAATACCATCACATGACATCAACACCTTATATGGAAGTAGCATTCGGAATCGAGAATATCTTCCGTTTCCTTAGAGTTGACTATGTGAGACGACTTACATACCGCGACGTACCTGGAATAGACAAATGGGGTATCAGAATTCAATTTCATATACAATTCTAGAATAATATAGGAATAAAAAAATGACAGAATAGATTCTGTCATTTTTTTATTCCTTACATTCATAATTACCAGCCAGCTTCACGCCAACCTGCCGCTGAGTACCATTCAGTTGTTACAAAATCGGAATTGAATTTCTCATTATAGCTAGAGTTCTGAGGCATATAAACAGACATTCCCCCACCTTTGACATCATCATATTCAATCGAACGGCCACATAACTCAGAATACCATTCTGGTGAAGACAAGATATAAGAAACTGCGCTTTCATAAACTTCATGCCATCGAAGATAATCGTCCTGAGAAAGAAACCTCTGCATTACTGCATTCATATCAAAATATGAAGGATAAGCCTTACTGTCATTGTATTTTCCGCCAGGAAGGTACGAAAAGACACCGTCATAGTCACGCTTCCTGTCAACGTTGAAATATTTGATTACATTGGCATAGGTCGCATCTGCAAGACGCTGCATTTCACTTGCACGAACAGCAGAAAGCACCGCCCCGACCCTCCGGTTCTCATACCCGACGATGTATGCATCAATTATACCTTCTGGCTTATCTGAAATAAAGAACTCAGGAACAACAGTGTCATACGGTGCTCCTGTACCGGGAATCTCAGCTGGAGAGGCAATAATCCACTCCACTACATTACGCAATGCATACGAATTCTCGGCACACTGCATGAAACAAGCATCAAACAGCAAACGGTTAACCTTGAGAGGCAAACGTTCAAGCAAAGATGCCAATTCTTCAATTTCTATCGTTTCTGTTACATTATCATCTGCTGTATTCTTGCCATTGTCAATTCCAATCGACCGTTGCGAGGCTGTCTTCAACGGACCTCGCAGCCAACCGTCTCCATGAGACCATAGCACCAAATCAAGAGACTCGGTCGGGTAATCATTCAATATAAAGTCAAGCACTTTTCCCAACGAAGCCGTATCACTCGAACAGACATCTGCAGAAAAGGGATGATAATCCTCTTTGCCTACACTGCCGTCCGACAAGCCGAAGTATTGGGAGAGCACTGGAGCTGCCTTGTCATCAACATAGACAAACAAGCGGCAATCATTCGGGATTCTGGCTACAGCCTTACGTATCTCTACTATATCATCGCTTGCAAAACCGCAGAGACTATTCTCTGCCATCATATATACAAGCAATGTCTTGTCGGCTTTTTCACCTTTAGCGACAATAGCAGGAGGGACAATATTCTCAGAACCGCTGTCGCCACAAGAAAACAATAGCACAACAAACAGAAACAGGACAATATGCCGAACCTTGTCCAAAAACATCTTTATCAAGGCTTCACGAATTTAAACTTGTCACCCAAATAGACAACATTCTTTCCTTCGCGTTCAATCAGTCTTTCCTTTATCTTCATCTCCTTCTTTTCAAGTTCGGAACGTCTCTTGGAAAAGTATATCACAGATGTTCTCCCGGAGAGATTCTCCTTAAAGCTCATATAGTCCTTGAGTTCATAGGCATAATACTGACGATGAGGAAGTTTCTTCTTATCCAGCTTGACACCTTCAAGTTCCTGAATCTCTGTAAAATACACAGTAGAATCCGTCACCGACATAGAAGCTCCGAATATATATACTACATCCTTGTCACCCTTAGCCTGTGCAGACCCAGCGAATACAGCAAGAAAGAGAAGAAATGTCAAAATTCCATTTTTCATAATTACATTACATTAAATTACATGATGACTACTAACTGCAAAAAGAGACAAACTGGCAAAACAGACAAAACTAGCCTTGGCATCCACAGCAACCATGCGATTAAGCATCATTTAAACATTGCCAGAGAACCTTCTTTGCAACAGCGGAATCGAAGTGCTACACCCTAAGAGAGTTAAGCCAAACTTCATTTTCAAGAAAGATTTCGCCTTTGCAACAACATTCAACTCGACAAAGATGCATTCTTGCCACCGTATCTATTCTCGCAAGTCATCGCAAAGATAGAAAAAATTAAATTCGCAATAAAGTATATTGCAACTTTTAAGAAATTAAACTAAAGCAACGGGCTACGCCACTGCATAGCCCGTAATTTTAAATATCCTACCCAAGATATGGTTTTAGAAGTTTACTCCGTTGATCTTGCTTCAAACGGCGAATAGCCTTCTCCTTTATTTGCCTTACACGCTCACGTGTCAGACCGAAACGGTCACCGATTTCCTCAAGAGTCATTTCCTGTTGACCGATTCCAAAGAACATCTGTATTATATCCTTCTCCCTATCGGTCAATGTTGATAGAGCGCGGTCTATCTCACGCGACAACGACTCATTCACAAGAAGGTTATCCGCCATTGGAGAATCGTCATTCACGAGAACGTCAAGAAGACTGTTATCCTCACCGTCAACAAAAGGTGCATCAACTGATATATGCCTTCCCGAAACCTTCAGAGAATCAACAACCTTGTCAACAGGAAGATCCAACTGGTCTGCAAGTTCCTCTGCCGAAGGACGACGCTCATTTTCTTGCTCAAATTTTGAGAATGCCTTACTGATCTTATTGAGCGAACCTACCTGGTTCAACGGAAGGCGAACGATTCTCGCTTGCTCTGCAAGAGCCTGAAGAATTGATTGTCTGATCCACCACACAGCATAACTGATAAACTTGAAACCACGTGTCTCGTCAAATTTTTCCGCAGCCTTTATCAAACCAAGATTACCCTCATTGATAAGGTCGGGCAGACTGAGTCCTTGATTCTGATACTGCTTTGCTACAGAAACGACAAAACGCAAATTGGCTCTTGTCAACTTTTCCAACGCTCTACGGTCACCTTTCCTGATCTTTTGGGCAAGTTCCACCTCTTCTTCTACAGTGATGAGCTCCTCACGGCCAATTTCCTGCAAGTACTTGTCGAGCGATGCGCTTTCGCGGTTTGTGATACTTTTTGTAATCTTTAATTGTCTCATTGTGTTTCCTGGTACAATTTCAATTTGCAAATATACTATTATCTATTTAGAATTACAATTTTAAGGAGCAAAAGTTACACAAAAAACTATAAAAGGCCGATTTTGCACAACTGTTTTCACCTTTAATGAGAAAACCTAGACTACAAGAGCCACAGCCGCTGCCGGAAGCTAATCGCATTGGCGGGAAAAGTAGAAAGGACCATCAATGCAAAACTTGTTGCCTAAAGCGCCAGGACGAGGTAAAAAGCAGAAAACACCCTGGACACCCGGTTTTGCAGCATTAAAGAACAGAAGATACAAAATCGGCACAACTACACAAATTCTTAATACACATATATAGAGTCGCATGTTCGAAAAATACAACATTTTTAATTGTTAAACAATGTTAACAAAAACCAGGTTGTAATAATATGGACAAATACATTTTTGTACATTTGCACAAAACAAGAATACAGCCGTTCGGTCTGTCGCTGTTGCCGCAAGGCAAAAGAGGAAAGTCCGGGCAGCGCAGAGCACTCCACTTCCTAACAGAAAGCTGTCTGCAAAGGCAGAGTAATGCAGAAGAAAACAACCGCCTCTACAGAGGTAAGGGTGAGAAGGTGAGGCAAGAGCTCACCAGCCGTACAGCGATGTACGGGCTGTGCATCTTGGAGGCTGCAAGTTCATGTAAACCGGCTTATAAGGGTTGCTCGCCCGTGCCGGAGGGTAGAACGCTTTAGCACCTTGGTGACATTGTGCATAGATGAATGACAGACACCCGCAAGGGCTACAGAACCCGGCTTATAGAATGGCTGTTACACAAAGGGCTGCGCTCATGCGCAGCCCTTATTCTTTATTGTTCATTAATCTCAGAACTTGCAATCGTGAGCAGGAAATCACCTTCCAGAAGCTCCATTGCCCCATTAGGAACAAGATATTTGTCGCCTCTTTTTACAAACACGACAAGAACTCCGTGAGGCAATGACAACGAAGCAATGGTGTTCCCTTTCTCTTCAAGCAACTCCTTTGTCACCTCCACCTCTTTCTGTTCTCCGGCCTCTTCGGGAAGCTCAACATCGAAATGTTTCTTCTCCGTTGCCGGCAAAAGAAGGCCAAGTACATTTGCAGCCTTGACTATTGTGCCGCCCTGCAAGACAAGAGAGAGCAATGTTATAAAGAATACAATATTGAATATAGCATCACTGCCGGGGACATGCTCCACCACCGGATATATTGCAAAGATTATAGGCACTGCACCTCTCAGACCCACCCAGGAGACAAGCAACTTCGCACGTACAGGAATATTGCCGAAAGGAAGAAGCGAAAGCATTACGCTTAGCGGACGTGCGACAATCATCATGAAGATTCCTATCAAGAGTGCGGCAAATGCCGTCTTCCACATCTCGCTCGGATCGACAAGCAAGCCAAGCAGAAGGAACATTCCTATCTGCACAATCCATGTCATGCCATCGAAGAAAGCCACAACCTGACGGCGGTCCTTTATTTTGTTGTTTCCGACAATAATACCCGCAATATACACAGCAAGATATCCGTTGCCGTCAAGCATATCGGTCACCGAAAAAGTAAAGAAGACAATACTCATCAGCATTATCGAATAAAGAGGAATATTGTTCAGGTTCACCTTTTTCATCACCCAAACGGTAGCATATCCGGCACATGCACCAATCATGGCACCTGCAGCGAACTGCTGTACGAGAATCTTCAGCGAATCAACAACAAGGACACTTGGCTCTACTACGACAGAACCTCCACCGCCGACAGTCAAGGCCAGCTGTATTAGAACGATTGTCAGTATATATGCCATCGGATCATTGCTTCCGCTCTCCAGTTCAAGCATCGGCTGCAGATTTCCTTTAAGGTTAATGCTCTTTCCACGAAGGATATTGAAAACCGTTGCCGAATCGGTTGACGACATGGTTGCCGCCAACAGGAAACAGGTCACAAGCGGAAGTTCAAAAGGAATAGTATCCCAAACAGACATTGCATATATAAAAAATCCGGTCAATGCCGTCGTGAGAAGCACTCCTAACGTCGAGAGAGTCAGTCCCGGCCCCAGCACCGGTCTAATATCGGAGATTTTCGTTTCCAATCCGCCTGTAAACAGAATGACACAAAGAGCCACCATACCGACAAACTGGGCCTGCCTTACATTGTCGAAATGTATTCCGAGCCCATCACATCCGAACAGCATTCCCGCGACAAGAAAGAGCAGCAAGGTTGGCATGCCGAAACGTCCGCCGGCTTTTGTAATGAGGGTACTGCTGAATATGAGTATCGACCCCATGAATATCACGTTTTCCGAAGTAAAGAAAGTCATATCATCATCTTGAATTAACAACAATCGCTGCTGCATAGCTGCTTATAACAGTATTGCATGCAATTTTCATCTGCAAAATTAATAAAACAGGCCGGAATTTGAAACATGTACAGAAGTTTAGGCATCATACAGCCTAAAATACAGAAAGCGGGAGGTTATTGGCCTCCCGCATGTCCATTAAGCTACAGCTGAATGAGCATCAACCCAACACATATCGCGACAGCCGTCGCCACAATGCCTGGAATCATAAAGGAGTGATTCAACACCCATTTGCCGATTCTGGTAGTGCCTGTACGGTCAAAATTAATAGCAGCAACTATCGTAGGATAATTAGGAATGAAGAAATATCCATTGACTGTAGGGAAAAGAGCAATCAGCAGCATCGGATGCAATCCCAAAGCTATTCCCAAAGGCATTATCGCACGTACTGTCGCAGCCTGGCTGTAAAGCAGAATAGACATTGCGAACAGCGCGAGGCCGAATAGCCACGGCATATCATTGACAACATGTTCAATAGAGCCTATAAGGGTTGTAATATTACCATTGATGAAAGTATCCCCCATCCAAGCAATACCGAAAATTGCCACCACCGCCTGCATGCCGGCAGAAAAAACACTGCCCTTTACAGCTTTCATTCCGTCGGTTCCTGTCAGCAGCAATATTATCGCAGCAGTCGAGAGCATAAGCATCTCAATCAACGACGGCATTCCCAACGGCACTCCGTCGAACGAAGGACGCAATGAAGGTATAGAGCCGAAAAAGACTATCAGCACCGTAGCTCCGACAAACAACAGAACCGATGCACGAGCCTTGCCCTTGTTTGCAATATCGCTTAGTTCGTAGTGTTTGGTCTCTATCTCACCTGCCTTGAGACGACGTTGGAATTCCGGATCATCCACAAGCTCCTTGCCGACACGCATCGACACCAAAGAACCGGCTATGACACCGGCGATTGTTGCAGGGATACAGATTTTCAAAATATCGATAAGTGTTATGTCATAGCCGGCCAGCAAGCCCAGCAGAGCAACAGTAGCCGCAGAGATAGGAGATGCCGTAATGGCCTGTTGTGAGGCTATTACAGCAATGCCCAGCGGGCGTTCGGGCCTGATTCTGGTTTCCGTTGCAACCTCTGCAATGACCGGCAGTACAGAATATGCGACATGCCCCGTACCGGCAAGGAATGTAAACAGATAGGTCACAAGAGGAGCAAGAAGAGTGATGTATTGAGGATGGCTTCGCAAGAGTCTCTCAGCAATTTTCACAAGATAGTCGAGCCCTCCTGCCGCCTGCATGCATGCAGCAGCCGATATTACAGCAGCAATCATCAGCATGACGTCCACAGGCGGTGCCGTAGGCTGCAGGCCGAACACGAATGTAAGGACCGACACGCCTACACCACCCATAACACCTAAACCTATACCCCCTAAACGTGCACCGATAATGATGAACGCAAGTACAAACAATAGTTGAATGAGCATGATTCAATCAATTAGAACATCGGCAACTGATATATGAAGCCGACAGCCACTCTTTGTGTACTGTAGTTCTCGTTGCCGAAAGCCTTTGCCCTCTTTGTAAAAAAGTTCGTCTGGCCTATGAAAGTGCAATAGAAATGCAGGTTTGAATTTTCCATCGGGTAGAACTCCACACCTGCAAGATAGCCCAATGATGTACGATAGTTTCCTTTTGTAACCGCACCGTCTTCCTTGAGCATTGCAGCACTCTCAAGCATACCTTTAACGAAAGCGTTCCAACGCGGCTTGAAGCGGTAATTAATCTTCGTAACCAATGAATTGTACATTGTATTGAAAGCATTGTGCCCGTCAAAGGCAGCCCTTCCACCGAGCATATTCGTCATGATTCCTTTACGGTCAACATCCTCGAATGAGCTCATGATATCGAAATACATATCCCATTTTTTAGAGAAGTTGAACTGGTTACCCAAAGCCACATAATACATGTATTTGCCTTTGACCTCATCCATAAGCGATACCGACCATCTTGTCTGCCACTTCTTGTTGAAAAGGTTTGCATTCCAGTTCAAGGTATATACAAGAGGCATACGGTTCTCGCCGAGGTTCACACCGTAGGTCTCCTCTTGAGAACTGTTTCGGCTGTTGAGTACCTGGAACTGCAACTGCTGGTTTGGATTGAAATCATAGATAAACGTCACACCTGTCATAAAGTTGCTCATGTTGTTTATCATCTCGCTATACTGGTATATCTCGATAGGATTCAAATCATATTCGATACCACCATATGCAGCCGCCTGCTTACCTGCCATAAGAGAGAACTTCTCGCCAAGTTTTATTCCTATGGCAGCATAATCGATAGACTGGGAGAGATTGTCAATGTCGTAACGTCCGTCATTGCTTCTGTTCAGTCTCTGTCTCCAGCGATAAGAAAGCCAGTCTGTAACCTTGCCCTTGGCTTCAATTCGCAATTGGTTCATCTTGAACGCACCTTCATCCAAACCGTTCTTGCCGTTCTGGTTAAATGCAGCAGTGAAAGAACCGTTCATATTAAGATAAAGATTCAACCAGTCATTCTTTTTCTCTATTTTGGTAACACGCTCAAAAATAGACTCCTCCGAAGGAGCTGCCGCATTACGTGACTCCACTTGGGCATGTACCGAAGTAACGGCAAGTGCCAACAGGACAGCTGCAATGTTTCTTGCTTTCATAGTATCCGATTTAATAGTTATTGAAATATTTCTGAATTGTTTTCCAATCATCCGTCTTTGTCAAGGCAAGCATCAGCAGAATACGCGCCTTCTGCGGATTAAGCCCCCATGATGCGACAAATTGGTATTTGTTGTCATCCACTTCGGCATCAAGAGTAGTCGCTCCTGTGGGCACTCGGCTTGAACGTACCACTACAATGCCATCCTTACGTGCCTTCTCAAGCAAAGGAAACACATTCTTATGTATATTGCCGTTTCCCACACCGGCATACACGATACCTTTATAGCCTTTCTCAATCATCATCTCCACCACGTCGCCCTGCACATTAGAGTAACCGTATGCTATACCGACCTTCGGCAATGAATAGAGACCTTCCACATTGAAATACGGGGTTCTAGATTCATTGGAAAGAGAGCCCTTATGAACATAGTCGGTACAGTCGTTGCCGCAAGACGGAGCGTGATAGTAGAACACTTCACCGTTATGGATATATCCCAAGGCACCCGAATTAGGCGACTGGAAAGTCTCGACACTTGTCGTATTGGTCTTTGTCACATCTGCAGCACCATAAACCTTGCCGTTCATGCAGACAAGCACGCCACGATTCTTTGATGCAGGTGACGCAGCAGTTACAACAGCATTGTAAAGATTGGCGGGACCATCGGCACTGATAGCAGTCGAAGGGCGCATTGCTCCCACAAGCACTACCGGCTTGTCGCTCTTCACGGTGAGGCTAAGGAAAAAGGCTGTTTCCTCCATAGTATCCGTTCCGTGAGTGATTACCACGCCATTCACATCACCGCGTGAAAGCAGCTCTTCAACACGTTTAGCAAGCACCAGCCACACATCGTCACTCATATCCTGAGAACCGATATTGACAACCTGTTCGCCCTCTACATCTGCAACATCCTTTATTGCAGGCACCGCATCAAGCAAAGTGCCTATCGCAACCTGACCGGCCGAGTACTGAGTCTTGGTAGCAGAACCTCCGGCACCGGCAATTGTACCTCCGGTAGCAAGAATATACACTTTCGGCAACTCTTGTGCCGCCACTGCCACAGCAAACAGCATAATGACAGAGAGTAGAGAAAATCTTTTAAGGAAATTCATAATCGTTATGGTTTATTGTTATACTTTATATCACTCAAAAAACATGCATGAGAACATATTTGTTCTTGGCACTCACTTTATCTTGTAGAACCATCTCAACCCTTTCGCAAGCAAACAGTACGGAACTGCATGGCACACTTTAGCCAAAGCCACCTGAAACCACGGCCCCACCTTTGTCCTGAAAGGAGGATTCTTCCTTTCTACAAGACGTCGTACTGCTTTGGCAAGTTTTTCCGGCTTCGAGCCTCCATTCTCTTCCTTTTCGATTATAGCCATTGTACGTTTGAAACAACTGCCATATTCACTGTTCAGAGTCGCCTCAGAGACAGCCCTATTCGCAGTAAAATTAGTCCGGAAGTCACCCGGTTCAACCACACACACCTTTACACCGAATGGGTATAGTTCCATAGAGAGAGCCTCGCTGTACCCCTCTATCGCAAACTTTGACGCAGAGTAGAAGCCCTGGAAAGGAACAGCCATCACCCCAGCTATTGAACTAATGTTTATTATTCGCCCTTGACGTCTCACTCTCATTCCTGGAATGACAGCCTTGCAAACATTCACCATTCCCATGAAATTAGTATTCATCTGCCACTCGATTTCATCATCTGTCGCAAGTTCAAGTGCGCCGCTTATTCCTACTCCGGCATTGTTTATCAACACATCAATACGTCCACACTCCTCCATGACATAATTTACCGCAGCCGAAACCGATGGCCTGTCTGCAACATCCATGGACAACATCCTCACCCCATTGCCGGAATCGCATCCCTTTCGGCTTGTGCCATAGACTGTGTATCCTCCTTTTACAAGCTCTTCAGCAATCGCCTTGCCGAAGCCGGACGATGCACCCGTAATCAATATGACTTGTGGTTTTATCATAGTTAGAATATTGATTCTTTAGTTTCTGTCGTCAGGAGTTCAAGAGCTTTCATACCCATTACCGAGTTGCCTTTTGCATTGAGTCTGGGGCTCCACACAGCAACCGAATAACGCAATGGGTAAATGGCGACAATGCCTCCGCCTACACCGCTCTTTCCGGGAAGACCTACAAGATATGAAAATTCACCCGCCTCGTCATAGAATCCGCATGTCTGCATGACTGCATTCATTCGCTTCACCTGCGAGGAAGTTAAAGAGACTCCCGAATAGCAGAAGCGGTTATTATGGTCAGCAAAAGCCAGGAACGCCTTTGCAAGTTCACGGCAGCTCATCTCGACTGAGCACATCAGGAAGTAGAAGTGCAATACCTGTTCCACATCGCCCTTTATGGAACCGTGATACTTCAACAGATTGGCAATAGCGGCATTAAGATAACCTGTTTCACGCTCCGAGGATGCGACCTCAACATTATATCCGATATCATCGGAACCGGACACCGCACGCACAAATGCAAGGAAATCATCCTCCGGATTTTCAAGCACCGACAGCAATATGTCGGTCACGACCAATGCACCGGCATTCATAAAAGGATTGCGCGGAATGCCGTTCTCGGCTTCAAGCTGCACCAAAGAATTGAAGGCCGTACCCGACGGCTCCTTGCCGACACGGCTCCACAAATCCTCACCCATTACAGACAGCGACATCGCGAGGGCAAAAACCTTTGAAATACTCTGGATAGAGAAACGCACATCAGCCCCCTCTATCGCATAGTCACAGCCATCAATAGTACAAAGACACATACCGAACTGGTCTGGATTCACTTTTGACAAAGCCGGTATATACCCTGCCTGCTCGCCAGTTTTAGAATATGGCTGTATATCTTTATAGATATTCTCCAATATCTCCTTATAGTTCATCATCACAATTTTCTGAAGGCGGATACCGCCCGATAATCCATATATCAACAGTGCGAATATACGAATAAACGAGTGAGAAACACCAAGCTTGCCTGAATATTTTTCAAAACGAGCGCAGAAGTTAGCTGCACCGTAAGGTAAAGATACGAAAATTCCGGAACAAACATAGAATCCGTTCAAGAAGTTGTTTGAATTAACATAATTACTGCAACATAAAATTTGCATCAGCACCGCCATTAGGCTATTTTTGCAACATAGCATACACAATCAATATAACAGCCGACATGCCAATAATCGAGATAAAGTCACTCTCCAGCCCAGGCATCGAGATATTCAGCACACTCACCGAAGCCCAGCTGCGCAAGGAACATGAGAAGGAGCAAGGAATATTCATTGCCGAGAGCCCTAAAGTCATAAACGTAGCCCTTGATACTGGACACGAACCGGTTGCACTGCTATGCGAGAAAAAGCATATAGAGGGCGATGCAGCAGGAATCATTGCACGTTGCGGAGATATTCCTGTTTATACAGGAGAACGCAGCCTGCTCGCAAGCCTAACCGGCTACACTCTTACTCGCGGCGTCCTATGTGCAATGAAACGCCCCACCGAGCCGGCCATAGAAGAAATCTGCCGTAACGCACAACGTATTGTTGTAATCGACGGAGTCGTTGATACCACCAACACCGGTGCCATATTCCGCTGTGCTGCAGCATTGGGAATCGACGCAGTACTCCTCACCCGGAATTCATGCGATCCTCTGAACCGCAGAGCAGTAAGAGTCTCTATGGGCTCGGTATTCCTTGTACCCTGGACCTGGCTCGACGGCGGCATGGAAAAGCTAAAGGAGCTGGGGTTCACAACAGCAGCCATGGCACTATCCGACAACTCCATAGGAATCGACAGCCCGGTACTTGCCGAAGCCCGGCGTCTTGCGATAATCATGGGAACAGAAGGAGACGGGCTCCCCGAAGAGACAATATCAAAAGTCGATTATACAGTACGTATTCCCATGTCGCACAATGTAGATTCGCTCAATGTTGCAGCAGCTGCGGCCATTGCCTTCTGGGAACTGCGTAAAAAATGACAACTGCTACATATTTCATAATAAAAATATGGTAAAACAAGACATTTTCACTACATTTGCACAAATATAAATATAATAAACTAATTATAATTTAAATGAAAAAAGGATTCCTATTCTTAGTGACAGTTCTTATGCTGTCCATGTCGGCAAACTTGTTTGCTGCTGAAAAAAAGAATGCCAAGCCTTTCGTCATTCCCGAAATACGCGAATGGAAAGGAGCTGCAGGCGAGTTTACAATCACTGAATCGACAAGAATTGTCTATTCAAACAAGAATACAGAACTTGCCGATGTAGCAAAGCTTCTGAGCGAAGACTACAAAAAGATGTTCGGCATTGAATTGCCGGTTGCAGAAGGCAAGGCAGCAAAGGGCGATATCGTTATCGGAATCAAGAACAACAAAAAAGTCGGCAACGAGGGTTACACCATCAACATTGCTGCTAACGTAAAGATTGATGCCACCACCGTACGCGGTGCCATCTGGGCAACACGTACGCTCCTGCAGATTGCAGAGCAGAACGAGGGCAAGAACTTGCCAAAGGGCGTTATTACCGACTACCCCGACTACGAAATGCGCAGTTTCATGCTCGACTGCGGACGCAAGTTCATCCCCATCAGTTTCCTGCATGAGTATGTTGACTTCATGGCATACTACAAGATGAACACATTCCACATCCACCTCAACGACAACGCTTTCAAGCAGTACTTCAACCACGACTGGAACAAGACACCTTCGGGATTCCGCATGGAGAGCGACTTCTTCCCAGGCCTTGCATCACGTGACGGCTACTACACGAAGGAAGAGTTCATCGAACTTCAGAAGCATGCCGAGAAAGTAGGTGTAGAAATCATCCCGGAAATAGACGTTCCAGCTCACTCGCTTGCATTTTCAAAGTTCCGTCCGGAACTCGGCAGCAAGGATTACGGCCTTGACCACCTCGACCTCTTCAACCCCGCTACATACAGCTTTGTGGATTCACTCTTCATGGAGTACCTTGGCGGCGATGAGCCGGTATTCCGCGGCCCACGCTTCCACGTTGGTACTGACGAATACTCAAACCGCGACACAGCTGTCGTTGAGAAGTTCCGTTACTTCACCGACCACTGCATACGCGAGGCAGAGAAATACGGCAAGCAGGCTTGCGTATGGGGCGCGCTCACTCATGCAAAAGGCAACACACCGGTAAAGGTTGACAACGTGCTCATGTACGAATGGTACAACGGATATGCCGACCCCACTGAGATGATAAAGCTCGGTTATGATGTCATCAGCATTCCCGACGGCCTTACATACATTGTACCTGCAGCCGGCTACTATTACGACTACCTCAACTGCAATAAACTCTACAACGAATGGACACCGGCTATCATAGGCAACCAGACATTCGAGGAGAAGCACCCGCAGATAAAGGGCGGTTCTTTCGCAGTATGGAACGACCATGCAGGAAACGGTATCAGCTGCAAGGACATTCACTACCGCGTATTCCCGGCTATGCAGACAATGGCAGTGAAGATGTGGACAGGTGCAAAGCCCACCGTTCCCTTTGAAGAGTTCGACAAGGCACGTCTCGCCCTCAGCGATGCACCGGGCGTGAACATCGCAGGACGTTTCAGCGGCGAGAAGAGAACAATCCTTGAGCTTGCAGAAGTTAAGCCAAGAACAAATCTTGTTGAGACAAGCGGTATCAGAGAAATCGGTTATGAATACAACGTATCTTTTGACATCGAATACAACAATGAGCGTAATGGAGCAACACTGTTCAGGTCACGCGACGCAGTCTTCTATCTTGCCGACCCGGCTGAAGGCAAGCTCGGTTTCTTACGCGACGGCTACCTCAACACATTCAACTTCAAGTTCTACCCTGGTGAAAAGGCCAATATCACAATCAGCGGCAACCAGAGAGAGACAAAGCTCTATGTAAACGGCAAGCTGGTAGAGACACTCGACAAGCAGACACTCTATCACAACGAGGGCGGCAAGGACAAGATGTACTATGTACGCACACTTGTATTCCCTCTTGCAAAGACAGGCATGTTCAAGAGCAAGGTAAGCAACCTCAAGGTTGAGAACTTCTGCAAATGACTTGGGATACTTTAATACATCAGTCCCGGTTTCCATATCGAAACCCGGACTGATGTATTAAAGTGCTGTTACCGTACGTGTACGGAACGATTCCCGCGCCTTGCGGACATAGAGCCTTACAACATCGGCAGGCAGCCGTGAACTCCGCACAAACAAGCGCGTCCGTTCCGGAAACTTCGCAAGAGCCGTTGCCAACAGCCACGCAACTCCCATACGTACATAATAAGGTGAAACGCCCTGCACGCATCCCTCCTGTACTTTTAAAGGTTTCCCTTTTATTGTCCTGTATTCCGAAACAATATCATTGAAAGAGAGCATATCGATTCTTTCAAACACCCTATCAAGCCACTCTTCCTGCAGAAAGCAGCACATTGAAGCGACTATAGCAAAACGCGCCTCGAACTCCCGGTGCGATGCGAACCAGGGTTGCAGGAAACGCCACAGAAACTCCTTATCAACCTTCAACATCCATTTGGCATTAGCACAATAGGCATCACACACTGCCCAATTATCCATTATGGGTACATAGCGGCTCAGCATCTCCAACCTTTCATCTACGGTGTATTTTCCATAGTTCACGAGCAATCCCCATATAACAGTCTCTTCATAGAAGAGCGACTCACTTGGCATCTGTTCAAAACAACGTATTACCTCCTGTCCTGAGCAACAGGCAAGCTCTTTGTCACCAGGCAACCTTACTGCTACGCCATTCAGAGAAATCTCTTTCGCAACCCGCTTCATTTCGGGCGTATGAAGCCCTAAAACCTTACGCTCAGGCAACGCATTGATGACACGGAGATGCCCTTCACGGTAACGCGCATCATTCTTGAAACGCTCGCAAACAAGTGGATATAAATAGTGTTCTATCATTCCCCGTGTTCATTTTCTTTTTGCATGTGCCACATATCCAGTCCTAAGAATGTAGTAGGATTCACACGTCTGAAGCCCAATGATGCATACATGGCCTCAGCCTTAGGATTAGTAACATCAACAAGCAGACCGACCTTGCAAAATCCATTTTCAAAAGCCCTCCTGCATACATCGGCTAAAAGAGCACGCCCCACTCCACGACCGCGGTACTCAGGCAATACGGCAAGCGAGTCGGCATAGAACTCGCCGGCCGAAGTCTCGTCCTCTATCTCAACAGTACGCCCGGTACGTTTTTCCATAAGTTCGAACAACGGTCTGCGCAGTTCATGCAGCCTTGCTCCGTCATAACCGATAATGGCACCGGCTGGCTTACCGTCAAATTCCGCCACAATTGCATTCTTGTAGCTGTACTGCGAATCGTCGCGCGCAGCAAGCTCCTTGAATATTCCGGACAACGGATGTGAATCATCGGTATGCAATGCCATTAGCACAACCCGCCCCAGGAGTGCCGCATCCTCCGGCAAAGCCTCCCTGATTGTTATTCTATTGTTTTCCATGAGTGCTAAGATAAGAAAATTTGCAAAAACAAACAGCATAAGTATTATAGATAAGCATCATTTGCTATATTTGCGCCAAACAGAACAGAAAACAGCTTTACCGCATGGATTTCGCTTAAGAATCATTTTTTCGGTTTGCATGTAACAAAATCCCATTTCGTTCGTCATGAAATTGAGAAGAGACTGCAAACATGAAACAAATTACCACACACATAATATGGGATAGTTCCCGAAAATGATGAAAAGAACAACATACATATTTTTCTATCTATTATTGGCAATAACAGGCGGTTGCACTACCGGTATCGGAAATATTGAACTGCCGTATGACCAACTACGTGAAGGCGACCTTGTATTCAGGCGAGGCCGAAACATGACAAGCAATATAATTATAGCCAAGGACAGTTACAACTACAGCCACATAGGTATGCTGCACATGCAGGAGGACAGCAGCTGGCATGTCATCCATGCCGTAAATGAAGAATACGACTTCGAAGGCGATTTCGACAGGGTTAAGATTGACCCTATTGAGAGATTCTTCTCCGGTGAAAGGGCCTCGGCAGGAGCAATTGCACATAGTTTCATAGACGACAGCACGGCAAACGCCATGTCGAATCAGGCAATTCAATATGTCAAGGACAGCATACGTTTCGACGACAGTTTCAATCTTGATGACAGCAGTGAACTGTACTGCACCGAGCTCATATACAAACTGTATAAAAAAATTAACACCGATATAACAGAAGGACGCAGGACAAAAGCCGGAATATTCGGTTTCCCTGATGAAATTATTTTCCCAAGTGATATATTGAAGAATAAAAAGTTAGATATTTATTTTGTTTATTGAAATAAATCACTAAAATTGCAAACGAAATACAAATTTTGTCAAATTTAATTATTTAAGCTATGAAAAAGTTATTTTTTATCTCATTGGCAGCCATTGCAATGATTGTTTGCATGGCAAGTTGTGGCGGTTCTAAACCGACTCCATCATCCATTGCTCAGGATTGCATTGAATACATGAAGAACGGTGACTATAAGGCATTCGTTGAGACACTGAACGTAAACGACGAGCAGAAAGCACAGTTCCAGCAGCTCCTTGAGGCTAAAGGTAAAGAAGCTATCGAAAAGCAGAAAGGTATCGTAGCATATCAGATTGTAAGCGAAGAGATAAGCGAAGATGGTTTGAAGGCTACTGTAAAGGCTGAGATTGAATACGGCAACGGCAAGAAGAAAGTAGAGAAGTTCCGTTTCGAGCAGGTTGAGGGCGAGTGGAAGCAGGTTATCAAGAAATAACATCCACTATATATGAGGGTGACCCAAAAGTAAGATTGGGTTGCCCTCTTGCTTATTATTAGTTCAGCTCCTACATTTCTGCAGGATGATAAAAATATAGCTATTCCTTTGATAAACATCGGAATAGCTATTGTTTGTTTGGAGAATATTTAC
>JAZNSN010000012.1:0-3316 GCA_045591315.1 Bacteroidaceae bacterium | reverse complement strand
CGTCTGAAATATTATTATTCAACCAAGCATCGGCATACCGGCTAATGACCGGAATATAGACTATACAATCACCGTCCGATGAGGTCAGAACAATCTGGTTACTCCAAGTTCCTATGTAGTCATTTCTGTGCAGTAGAATAGATTCATACCCTGGATAAATGCTTGTAAAAGAGTTGAAAGGCAATTTTGCCTTACTCAAGCCATATTCCTTTTTATACAGTCTCCTAAAGCCCCTACTGACACCTTGAGGTTTATGCCTGTTGCGGACTTCGGTCAGTTTTATCTGTTTATCCCAATCCTTGGTGTCAAACTGTGCCGATGAATTCAGACACGACATGGAGAAGATTGTCAATAATGCAATAATACTTAACTTATTCATAATTATTTGATGTGATGTTTTCAAGTGATTTTCAAAGATAAACAGTTTTTCTTGCAATTATACAATCCAACAAATTTATTTAGTGCAAAAGAAAATATGCAAATAGCCCCTGTTAATAAGTGTTAAAAATATGATTGCAATTGTTGTCATTTTTTTATTAGACGAATAAAAATGTATTTTGTTACAATGAGCACTGACTTATTTTCTCTTCTTCGGTTCTATATTCAACTTATATACAATGTGAAGCATTCCGTATGCAGGAACAACATTGTAATATGTTTCGGTTATACCCTGTGCATTTATACTGTTGCGGACATTGGATAGGTTGCCAAGTATGTCAAAGCCGTCAAGAATAAAGGTAAGGTTGCCGTTCAGGATACTGCGTTCAAGGCGTGCGTTCCACACAAGTTCATTAGTATTCAGCTGTTCATCGTTATAACCGTCACGGCAGTATAAAGTAAGGTCGGTTGCAAAATGAAACTCCCAGGGAAGAGGTATCCTTGCCGATGCGCTGTATGAATGGTTTACTGCATTTATGACATTGAAATTCTCTCTGCTACTTGTTGCACGAGTGTAGTTGCCTTGCAGCTTTGCACCAAGATGCCAACCGTTACGCGACCAGTTCAATCGCAATGTCTCCCCTACATTAAAGTTATAGACCGTGCTTTCTACCACATTTTGCCACGCATCGTCATTTGCAGTCGTGACCTCGGCTGCATCCACGCTGTTATGATAATTGAGTGAGCTGTTTGAGTTGAATGTAAAATTCTGATTCTTGCCGAAAATGCGATTGATGTTGAATGTACCGCCTGCAAGCCAATTACCGCTAATATTAACAGGACGCGTGGTGTAAACACCTGTCGTGGGGTTATAACTACGCTGTATGCCGACATCGTTGTTCGAGGCGGTATAATTAAGCTCAAGGTTATAAAGTTGTCGCCTTGTCTTTCCGCTTCGGGAACTCATTGAGAGGCGTACATTATGGCGGTTGCTATTCTCAAGTGTCTTATTACCCATCTGTACATTCAACGGATTGGCATCACTGACAACCTCTACAAGATGTCGCATCGAGGGCTGTATTATTGAAAAGTCATAGTTCAACTTTATGTTTGTAAAAGCACCGTTCTTGTGGTATATCACAGGCTGCAATGACAAACGCGGTGAAACGAGTACTGCGCTACGGCGTTCATCAAATAGGATATCCTGGCGTTCAAAACGCAGCCTCTCGTTTACCATAGCCACAGGTACATTCAAATCAAAGTCAAAGACATTCTTTCCCTCGGCGTTTCGTATGCGAAAAAAGAAACGAGGTGTAACGGTATGCATCTTGTTCCAGGAATCCATATTTCCGCTGTTGATATCCGGTGTCGGCAGAACCGAGGGCAATTCACCCAATGCATACTCGCAGCCTGCTCCCCAACCTTCAAGTTCGTCAAGGCGATAGAGTGCCATATTCTGTGAACGGTATCTCTGATTGTAGGAGTATTCAAGGGAGATATTCATGTCCTTTATGATAGGATATAGATACCTCGCGGATAAATCATAATCATATCCTTTGTTTGGACTATTGGTATATCTGTTACGATAATCATTGCTACCCTCTGTAAGATATTCAAGCGAATACCTGTCAAAACTTTTGTTTCGTGTCTCATCAACATTGAACAAGGCGGACAGTGTAAGGTAGTCGGATATTCCACGACTGCGCGACGGTGACATCCTGAAATTATAAGGTATAGAGATATTCCAATGATTGCTCTCACTCATCATTGTCTGCTTCCAACGGTTGATGACAATGCGACGCAATGTATTATCTGTTGCAGAGAATGCACTGTCAAGCAAAGCTGCCCCAGTAACTACATCAAAAGGATTGTTAAAACATGAAACCTCACGCAAGGAGGTTTCATTGTCACTATTCCGCAAATTGAATGTAATGTTTCCATTCTGCAATATATTGTTTGTATTGCTCTTAAAAGAGTGCTTCGTGTTTATTTGCATATTCTTACCAGTGCTGATATTTTCATTCCTTGCATAGGTATTACCAGTGGAGAGGAAACTTGTCCTGTTGGTTCTTATATCCACATCATTGGAGGTATGTGTGAAATCGGCATTGCTCACCCACTCGAATGTCTTGCGACGGTTCTCATAGAGATACTCAATTCCTGCTGTTTGGCTTGTCTGTATACCTGTAGGTTGGCTCGACGGTGTCCAATCGCCTTGTCGTCCCGGGCGACGGGTATCGTTGTTATTGTTAACGTTCCCAAAGAGGGCAAGGCGCGAACAGTCGGTAAAACGCAACGCAAACACCCTGCCAATATACTTGTTGTCTGTACCGTATGCAGCCTCTGCATTGGCTATCCAACCTATGGAATACTCTTTTTTGAGCCTCACATCCATATCCAATGGACGTTCATCAAGTTGTTGCCCGGTTAGTTTCTCAAAATCAGTCTCACGTTCATATACCTTTACCTCGTTTACCATATATGCTGGCAGGTTGTCAAGTGCTACACGAGGGTCGCCCTTGAAAAAGTCCTTTCCGTTGACAAGCAACGAGGCTATCTGCTTGCCATTATACATTATAACACCATTATCCTTGAGTTCAACTCCCGGCAGCTGCTCTATGAGTGCATCGAGCATAGAGCCGTTGGACATCTGAAAGGCATCGGCGTTGTAGACTACAGTATCGCCACGCACAACCATCTTTATCTTTGTTGCCTTGACAGTAATTTCATCAAGATTGACGGTGCTTACCTTACGCATATATGCAGTTTCACCCAAACGGAGATACTTGGCCTGTTTGGCAACCTTTACTTCAACAGGGTAATATAAGGTGTCGTAATCCTCGTGACTCAAACGGAATATGTAATCGCCGTTGCACGGAACAACAGCGCTTACACTTGATGCAGTACGCACACCATTGTTTGTGCTGTATTGCCATTT
>JAZNSN010000011.1:0-5740 GCA_045591315.1 Bacteroidaceae bacterium | reverse complement strand
GTAATGCGAGAGCAGAGAATGCTTGTATTCTATGCCGAGCTACGAGGAGGAAAAGCCACTTAGTGGGTTAATTTACTAAGCGTAAATGAGGATTTTGAAGCCAAACGTAACGTAGAAATTTGCTTTTTAGTCACCCTCTTTCTATTGATTGGTCAAATAAAATTTACTTCGCTAAACCTTGACAATGCCGCCTACTCGCATCCCACGCGGCACTAGCTTATATTGCTCCCCTGTTTTAGGGGAGCTGTCCGTAAGGACTGAGGGGTTCTACGCGTGACTAATTGCTGGCGGCATCGTCGAGCTATTGGTCAATTACTTGACCAACACCTTTTTACCGTCAATGATATATATACCCTTTGCAAGGTTCTCAACCTTGCGGCCTTGCAGGTCATAAACACCTGTACTCTGTACTCTGTTATCTGTTATCTCGCCAATGCCTGTTTCGACATCTACTACCCCAATGCGGAAGAGGTTACTGTAGTTACCGCTATAGCCTTCGCTGTTGCCCCAGCCGTCGAATGTTCCGGCAGCCAGAAGGATTATTGCACCGTCTGTTGTACCGTCATTGCGTTTGCTGACAATATAATAGGTGTCATCGACATTGCTGCCGGGATTGATGCTCCAGTCGCAGTATGTCGCGTTGTAGGTATCGAGAGTTCCGGCATTGTTGTTATAGCCATAATTGCCACCGGCACGCCATATCATATATCGCTGTGCCTTCTCGTTAAAAAAACTGTACTTGCCGCTTGCCTCCTTCTTGCAAGTAAACTGAGCAGCCTTGCCTACAGCATCGGCAGATGCCGTGGCAATGCTTAGCACATTGCTGTCATCGACATAAAGCACATACTCCGTGCCGTTCTGCTGCACGTTGGTAAATGTGAGTGTCTTGCCGTCCCATTTGTCGGCAGGAGCTGTGCCTGCAAGCAAAGCATAGATTGCATCAATCTCGGCAGTCGTGGGGTTCTCGCCAAGAGCCTCGATAGCAGCATTGAGATCTGCATTTTCGATTTCGGCATCAGCCGCCAACGCTTTAAAGTACTCCTTGACGAATGCGCCACGGTTAACATCACGCTTAACGCTGTATGCGCCGCCGGTGATATACTCAAGGTCGTATGCTACATAAAGATTGTCGAAACCGTCGAAATTATGCTGTCCTGCTCCTGTGGGGAAGCTTGTTGAAACAGGGTTGTTGCGTTTGCCGAAGCTTGTCAGCGTCTCCTCGTAGATGAAACCGATTCTGTCATCGGCCTGCAAATCCATTGAACTGTATGCCGATGCTGTGTTGCTCACCTGATAGAAGCCGTTCCAGTCTGTTGCAAAGTTGGCAACAGTGTTGAGGTCGCTAAGGTCGGTAAGTTCCTTGTAGTAGATACCCACGTTTGTACGGCCGCTGCCTGTAGGCAGTGACTGCAGTGCAAGGTACATCTCCTTATTGTCGCTGTTGCGCTGAACAGGGACAACAAGTATTTCACCGTTTGTAGAGTTGCCGCCCGGGGTAAGACCGGAGCCGGCAAAGGTGCTCTTGACCGAATTGCTCCAGCTACCCTCGCCTGTCAAGGTATTGCTATAGGTGTATATGTTGTAGTAACGGCCACCGCCTACACGGCTTGAAAGGATTACGCGGCCGTCGGGCATCTCCTCGCACTTAGGTTCGTCGCCGCTTGGAGCAGGAAGAGCCGATGCACCGCCGAGTGCCTCCCATGTACGGCCGAAGTCATCGGAATAGATTACGCGGTTACCGTTGGGACGCGCACACATGGCTGCATACAGGCGGTAGTACTTGTCCTTCTTTACTATACGGCTCTGGAAGATTTTACCTCCGCCTACAAAGGCTGCCTGGATTGGATTGCCGGCATCGAAGAGGCTGTAGATTTGTTCGGTGACATTCACCGGAGCCTTCCATGTATTGCCGTTGTCCTCGCTGTGGATTGTTGCAATGAGGTTAGGGTTCTGGCGTGTGGTGTTGCCGTTGCCATATACTGTACAGCCGGCTACAGCGATGATAAGCACCTCGTTGCTTGTGCGGTCGGCAACGATTGCAGGGTCACCGAATGCTGTATCGAAATAGTTCTCTGTTGCAGAAGTCACGCCCGTTCCTACCGCAACATCAATCATGTCGCTCCATGTTTCACCGTGGTCGTCGCTTGTACGGCAAACGACATCTACCTGCCCATAGCCCGGGTCGGTTCCGCAAACAAGACGTGCAGCGGCTGTTATCAGACGGCCGTTGCTTGCTGTTGTGATACCAGGAATGCGGTAAGGAGGCACTGTACCGTCGCCCTTGCTGGTGTTGAAGAGGTCTTGCTTCACCGGAGCTGCTGCAGCCTTTATATTTGTAACCTTGATAGTGTTACCCTCGACTGCAACATCGGCACTATTGAGAACGTTGCCAACCATCGCAACCGATATTTTATCGCTTGTGATGGTATTCGCGGTGATGAAGAAACCGCCATCAAAAGCCTTCTCGCCTGTTGTATTGTATGTCACATAGACATCGGAATTGCCTTCAACAACAACATCATACACATTCATACCGTCCATATCGACAGGCTCAAAACGCCACTGGTTATCATCGGCACCGGCACCGCCTTGAGCCCAAGTAGTGACGTAATCGGCACCGCCTACCTTGAAGTTTGCACCTCCGTTGGTACAGTTAAGCGCCTCGGTGAAATAGTAGTAGCGATATTCGCCAACATCCTTTGTAGACCCCACAGTGAGTTCTGTATATGAACCGACAATTGAACCTCCATAGGAAGCTCCTGCGACAATGGGGTTACCGTCACCGTTCACGATGCCCAGTTTGTTGTTATCCTTTACCTCAATGTGCCATATACCATTGTTGGTATTCACCATAGAGTTCGACTGCAAAGTAAACTTAAGGCTATTGCCACTGTGGAATGCATCGTTATAAAGGTGCTCAGTGCGTGCTGTAGCCTTGCTCACCAAGTGATAATAACCTGTTGTAACATCCTTTGCCACCGGTACTTCAACCTCCTTGCCGTTAAGGAAATCCTCGAGGTCATTGACAATTGCCGCACACTCCTCACCTGCTACAGAGCCCGTAAAGCGACCCAGAAGCGCGTTGAGGGTTGCAAGTTTCTCGCTGTCATTCTTGTACTCCTCGCGCAGGATATGTATCTTCTCAAACTGGTGTATACCCTCGATAAGACGCTCGAAACGCACGCTTGAGCGGTTGCCGGGATAGTAGCAGTATGTGTCGCCCGAGCCGAACTTGCGGAAACGGCTGTCGGTGAGCGGATGCTCGTCCCAGTTTATCCACGACCAGTGCAGGTAACCGTCGAGGTTCATCTGCGCCGCATAAATTGGGAGGTATGCAGCCTCGGCAGGATAGGAGTTGGTATAGATATTGGGCTCGCTGTTGGCGCAGCTTGTGTAGAATGTTGTCACCCAACCATTTGCCTTGCGGCTTGCAAGCTGCTCGGCAGTAAACAGATGCTCCTGGCCAAGCTGTGCGCAGAGGTCGCGGTATGTGCCGCAGAGCGAGCTGTGATAGTTACCGGCAAGGGCGCAGTTAAAGCCGAGGCCATTGGCAATAGCATATGCATTGTTAAGGTCGCTCTCGGCACGCTCGTCCATTGCGATGTTTGTCTTTTCAAACCAGCCCTTCTCCTGCAAGTGAGCCTTGAATGCTGTGAGGAAACTCGTCCATAGTTCACTATACTGCGATGTACCCGTTGTTGTATTTATGCTCTTGTAACTGCTTGTAGCCTCATCGTAGTAGCGGAAGCTCATATCCCAAGGCACCATACTGAAGCAGTTTATTTGCTTGTCGATGCCATACTCGGCGCAAAGCTCCACATATTTGTCGAATACCGTGTAGTCATACTCCCAAGAGCCGTTGGATTTCTTTGTAGTCTGCACCATCGGGTCGAATAGGTCGTGTGTCTGTTCACCCCATGGCTCGTAGAAAAGGATTGCTGTAACACTGCGCTGACCGGCACGGCCAAGAGCAGCAAGATAAGGACGCAGAGCCTCGAAGTGCTCATCGCTCCAACGCTCGACCTGGTAGTAACGGCTTACCGAATAGGGCTGCTGCCACAAGTCGAGGTGGAATTTCTGGTTTGCCACAGTGGGCAATGAACGGCTGTTCACATTCACAGTCAAGGGGAGAGTCTTCACAACCTCGCCATCTTCGTCCACGACCTCAAGGGCTGTTGTGTATTCACCGGCCTCTATGTCGCGTGGAACCTCTATCGTACACCACACAGGGCGTGTCTCCATTGCAGGGACAGCGTGAGGCTTGTCCTGGTCAATGACATCGGCAACAAGCCACTGCGGCAGTGTCATCGGGTGGTTGCCGCAAGATACATAATCGTCGGTAATCACATAGTTCACAAAACGCGCATCGCCACCATTGATGCCTGTTGCGGCTCCGTTCTTCTTCCACTCGGTCATACGTACCGTCATCATCCCCTGGTCGCTCTTGCTGTAGAGAACAGCCTGGATGCTGGCACGTTCGCCCTTCCAAGCATAGATTTCGGCAGAGTTCTTCTGCGCCACCTCCGGCACCTCGTGCAGTTTGTAGTGTACATCGCGTGAAGCCCAGGTTGCATTGAGGCCATCGGCAATAGCACCCCATGCGGTGGCATCGGGAGTTGTTCCCACGCGTGGCTCGGTATAGTCGTCGATGGGATATGTAACAACCACATCACCGGCCTCGCCGCTCACCTTGAGCATAACGTCGATTATTGAGCCGCCGTCGCTTATGAAGTTAGCGTATGAACCTGTGGGGTCAATGCTATTCCACTGCACTGCATAACGCATACGGAACACCGCTCCGTCCTCGACATCAGTTGGCACGTTGAATGAGCCCGGAGCAAGAACATCACCGCTTGACTGGTAGATACCGGCACTGTTCCAGCCTGTATCGCCGTTGGTATTCTTGCCATAGAGCGACCAGCACATAAGCTCGTTGCCCTCGCCCTTTGTGTATGGGCCCTCGCCCTGCAGGTTTACATCGAACTGCTTGTTGTCATTCCAATCGACATAGACATAGCCATGCATCCAGTTGCCGTTGATTGTGATGAGCGGTGTAACCGTCTCGCCACGCTTTACCTCAAAGACATTGGCTGTCTTGTCGAAGTATGCAGCACAACGCGGTGCCGAAGCAATGTTGTTCACCAGCTGCTGTGCACTGTGTGTACCCACGATACCCACCGCAATTGGATAGTGTGTCGCGTGGGTCACGTTCTCGTTCGAGCCGTGGACTACATAGTAGTCGCTCTGGGCATAAGCGCCGGCGCTGATGAACATTGCCGACAATGCCGAAAGGAGAATAGATTTCAGTTTCATAAATATAGTTATTGGATTAATTAATCAATTACTAAAGCCGCACAAAAAGGCCAATATATATATTTTTTGTAAAAATATTAATATTATTTTATGTAGCAATGGACTAAAGCACTTTTATTGGGCTAATGGAAAAAGAAAAAGGAGCAGGCACATAAGGCGCCTGCTCCCGAAACCTAAAGTTTATTAAACAAATGAAATTGTTTTTTACTGCCAAAGGTTTCCCCAAGTACCTCGACGTTCATTGCTCCACGACTGACCCGGGTCAACAGTTTCATTACCCATTCCTATAGAAGCAGCAAGCATCTGCTCTGCCTCTACGTTTACCTCTACCATAAGAGGTGATACATAAGTCTTCTTCATATTATTGTGGCCCCCTCCGTCTCCCCCAATAGGGGAGAGTTTGGAGGACTTTATTAAAAATTTATCA
>JAZNSN010000010.1:0-16301 GCA_045591315.1 Bacteroidaceae bacterium | reverse complement strand
TGGAGCATATTGGGAATGTTGTCGGGCGGCATGAAGGATTTATGCGTACAAAAATGATATTTTTTCGAATTTGCAGGCAAAAACGGAAAAATCACCGAAAAACAGAGACCGAGCCAAAATTACTTTTGACTCGGCCTCTTTTTTATGCTTGCTCTGCTGCGGCTATCCGGCCAATGCGGCTGCTTGCAAATACGGGCTGGCTTGAATCATTGCTGAAATGCCAGCCCATTATTCTGCATTTATTCTACAGTTACAATCCCTTCGTATTTTCCTCTTTTACAGGTAGGGCATTTGTCAACCAGCTTGCTGGTATATACAATCGGGCCAACTATACTGTAAACATTTATGGGAACATATACCATTGAATATCCGCCGGGCTCTTCTTCGTAGTATATTCCAATATCGCCGTTGGGCAGAACGCACATGGACGAGTAGGCCGAGCCTCTGTCCGAAATCCTCAGCTTTCTCCAACCTCTTGAAAGCTCTGTGGGGGTATATGTGGCAGGGTCAGTGCTGAGTTCTCTGTAGAATATCGCAACATCGCTGCGCTTGTCACCTGTAGGTACCGACTGGAAAAGCATATGTCCTATCCTGAGTACTTCACCGTTGGTGTCGTTGCTGCCGAACTTCAGGCTCTGTATCTTGAATTTCTCGTCGGTGCTCTTGTCTGCCAGGAAACTCCCTTCTACCTTGTCTGTTGCAACAGCTCCGTCCCAGTAGCCTTCGGCTCTTTCGAAATTGCTGTAGTGGAATACGTTGAAGTAGCGTCCGTATCCCTTGCGGCTGCTCAAGAGTACGCTTCCGTCGGGCAGCTCCTCGCATTTAGGCTCGTTGCCGTATGGTGCAGGGCTGTCGTTGAAGTCCTTGCCAAGCTCTCCGAGCAGGTTCCATGTGTCGCCGAAGTCATCGGAGTAGAGCACATAGTTATGGTGACGGTAGCTGCCGGTCTCTACGGCCCATACGGCGCAATATATACGGTAATAGTCGCCGACCTTAATCATGCTGCTCTGTGCCATGCGGCCGGCACCGATAAACATAGAGCCTACATGGGCTTTTCCCTCCTTGTCCTTGAACAGTGGGTACATTTCGTATGTAATCTCCTCTGGCTTGCTTGTCTCCCACTCTTGCGTTGCTTCGTTGAATTTGATACGCAGGCGCGCCATGCGGTTCGGGTTTTCCGGGTTATCGGCAGTACCTGCACCGTAGTTGCCGTTCCAGCATAACCGGTTGCCGCATACGCTCATTACAAGAATCTCGTTGCGCTCGCGGTCGGCTACAACAGCCGGGTCTCCGAATCCGGTCTGCCATATCTCTGGGGCATCATTGCCCAAGCCGTCGGCAATCTTTACCGGTTCGCTCCAGCTGTGACCGTCCCACTCCTTACCGCCTTTGGTGCTATGCCGCATTACGAGGTCAACCTCGCCGAATCCGATATCGTTTCCGCATGGACGGTAGTCGTTTATTGCAAATACATACCCGTTTGCAGTAGTGACTATAGCCGGTATTCTGTACGGTACTCCATTCTCGTCGGGTGAATAGAACAGGTACTGGTATCTGTTCTTCTTGTCAACGTCAATGTTGACGGTAACTTCCATGCCTTTATCCGGCAATGTCTGCTCGGCAATCTCCTTTTCGCCGTTTATGTCCATCTTCCAGCCATGGCAAACAAGTCCTGTGGCGATGCTGAACTTTGCATCTTTTGGCAGATAGCATACCGAAGCTTCCATAGCCTCTTCCTTGCTGAGCATGGTATTGCTCCTTGTACCTTCGACAGTCATGGCAATCTCTCCAATTCTGGTATTGGTGTCAAAACCTCCTTCAAGCTGCGCGTTGAATTTTATTTTAAGAGGCTTGCTCATGTCAATCGGCCTTATGTTCCAATGTCCGCCGTTGTCCTGGCTGGAATATAGCTTGATATCTCTTCCTGCGCCGCCGAACATGTTGAAACTTAGTTCCGGGTTCTCCTTCGGGGATATGGTGAAACTGCCGTCTTCCTGTTTGTTGAGTACAAGCGTGGTGGCTTCCTTTGCAGCAACCATTGTTGCCTCTGCTCCGCTTGACGCATTTTCCAGCTTAAGGGCAAGCTTGCTCCCGGATTCGTGGTTGTAGAGCTTGAATCCGTCGGCATCGCCTACCAGGTACCATACTTCATCTGCAGTATATGAAGCCATGCCGCTTGCAACGGGCATCTCTGCAGTTCTTGGGCCTCCATTGGATTTTATGACGTAGCTTTTGTCCCGGTTGTTGCTTATCTGCACCGGTGTACCTTTGGCCGGTGATGCGGAAAACAGGGTACTCTCTTGTGTGAATGCCATTGTTGCAGTTGCAGCTGCATACAGTAGCGTTAATGCCAGTCTCTTGATAGAATTCATATTTTGCGGTATTAGTTTATTCTTATGCAAATTAAATTAAAATAAAGTATTATTTCAAGATTTCCCCAAACTGTTTATGCGCTGTTTGCATTTCACTCATCTTTGTGCTATCTTCGCGGTAGAAAAACCTTTAATATGGCACAGATAGTATCACCATCGTTGTTGTCGGCGAATTTCGGCAACCTTCAGGAGGATTTGAAAATGATAAACAGCAGTGCGGCCGACTGGTTGCATATAGATATTATGGACGGTGTGTTCGTACCTAATCTCTCGTTCGGTCCTCCTGTATTGAAGTATGTCGCAGAACTGTGCGAGAAACCGCTTGATGTGCATCTTATGGTGGTGAATCCAATGAATTATCTTCAGGCTGTCAAGGATTTGAATGCCCGTATAATGAATATCCACTATGAGGCATGTACTCATCTCCATCGTGCGGTCACTCAGATAAAGGATGCCGGAATGATGGCTGGTGTAACGCTCAATCCTTCCACTCCGGTATGCTTGCTCAAGGATATAATCGAAGAACTTGATCTTGTGCTTCTTATGAGTGTCAACCCTGGCTTCGGCGGGCAGAAGTTTATTCCGCATACAGTTAATAAGGTCCGTGAGCTTCGCGAATTGATAGATTCTACCGGCTCAAAGGCTCTAATCGAGGTCGATGGAGGTGTTAACGCTGTAACCGGTGCGTTGCTTGCTGAAGCCGGTTCCGATGCACTCGTTGCAGGAAATGCGGTATTCAAGGATGCCGACCCGCATGCTGTCATCTCTGCATTGCGCGCATTGTAGTATCGTGGCTCCAAACAAGATACTCAAGAATAACCCTATGCTTTGCCTGGCCATGTCGTTCATGACAGGCATTGTTTTCTCATGGCATGTTGGAGTTGACATGCAGTTGCTGCTGGTCTTCTTCTTCGTCTCTATACTGGCGCTGTTGTCGGGTTTTATGAATATCCTGCACAGATGCTTCTTTGGAGCGGGTGTCTTATGTTTCCTTTTTTCATGCGGTGCTTATGTGGAGTGCATGCAAAGCAAAGAGAAAGCTCCGCAGTGGAGCAGTGAAAAGCTTGCCTATCGTGCAACTCTTTCCGAGGTGCCTCTTTTCCGTGGAACAAGCGTTAAGGTGCTGGCTCACGTCGAGGCTGTTGATACCTTGTTGCCTTCGGGAGTACGTAAAGAGGGGATGGCTTATCTCTATTTCTCGCGCGGCATAGCTTCCGATACTCTGGCTGTCGGTGATATAATCTCTTTCAGGTCCGAAATGAACCCGGTACGTAATGCCGGCAATCCTGCTGAGTTCGATATTGAACATCATTGCTATGTCAAAGGCATTTCGGGTACTCTGTTCCTTCATGAAGGCTCGTGGCAGAAAATAGGGGAGTGCAACAAAACCCTGCAGATGAATGCTCTTTCCTTGCGTGAAAGAGTTGTCGGTATTTACTCTTCTTCTGTGATAAGCGATGCTGCTCAGGCATTGCTTTCGGCACTCACAATCGGTGAGAAACGTGATTTCCCTCAAGAACTGAAGGAGAGTTATTCCAAGGCCGGTGCAAGCCATGTGCTTGCATTGTCGGGTCTGCATTTGGGAATATTCTATATGCTGCTTCTGTTCATAATGCCATACAATGGACAGAACCGTTATCTGCTGTTTCTGAGAGAACTGCTGGTCCTGTTCCTGCTGTGGGGCTTTGCATTTGTTGCCGGTCTTTCACCTTCGGTTGTGCGTGCAGCCATCCTTTTTTCCATAATGTCGCTGGGACGGTGTCTAAGACGTGACAGCTCATCGCTGAATTCGCTTGCCTTCGCTGCGTTGCTGATGTTGCTTTTTGAACCGCACCTCGTGTTTGATGTGAGTTTCCAGCTCTCTTTTTCGGCTGTTCTCTCGATTCTGCTGCTTGCACCTCCGATGCAACGTGCGCTGAACGTAGAAAAGCATGGTGCTGTATATGGTTATGTGGCGAATCTGCTTATTCTGTCATTTGCAGCGCAGCTAGGCACTATGCCGTTTATATGGTACTATTTCGGTGTCTTTCCTATATATTTCCTTCTTACAAATATTTTTGTGGTGCCTATGGCCTTTGTCGTGATGCTGTTTGCTGTCGTGGTTTGGCTTCTGTCTGTCGTGCCATTTGTCCAGGCACCTCTCCTTTGGCTGCTTGGCTATGTTGCGGAGGCAATGAATGCTGTTGTTTCAGCAGTGTCCGAGCTTCCGGCTTCATCGTATCGGCTTCCGCCTGCAGATGTCGGCGGAGCCGTTGTGATCGGTGTAATACTGTTGCTTGCAATGGTTGCTGCATATGCGGGAAGGAAACGTCTGCTGGCATTTGTGCTTGTGTCATTTGCTATATACGCAGTGGTATGCTGTTGCATTCCATCCGATAAAGATAATAGCAATTATCTGTTGATATACAATAATCGCAAGAGCCCTCTTGTTCATGCGGTCGCTGAGAACGGAACAAACTATCTCGTTTCTACAGTTCCTGAATCAGATGCGGAATATGAATATGTGTCATCGCCGTACGTGGAGCGTGAAGGCTTGTCGGCTCCTGTATGGGCTTCTTTTCAATATGCCGATTCGCTCCTATGTGCTGATAACGGCTTGCTATCGTTTGCAGGCCTTAATGTGATGATGCTCAACCATGGCAATTGGGAGGATAATGAATATGTTGAGCCTGTAGATGTCCTGCTTCTTTGTCGAGGGTTTCTTGGAAAAATCGATAAGGTTCTCGAATATTATCCTGCAAGTTGTCTCGTTCTTGATGCTTCGCTTTATAGCCGGAGCAGGGAGAGGATTTTACGCGAGTGCCGCAAGGCCGGTATAGATGCCGTTGACATCTCGGAAAACGGGGCTGTAAAGATTGTGGCTTCAGGGGATTCCTTTACTGTTTGCCCGATGAGGAACAAATAATTCCGGTTTTTTACGAATCTTTCCGATTGCTTTTGTATCTTAGTGCAGATTTGAGTGATATTTATGATTGAAGAAATAATAAATAGGGATTCGATTGATGAAATAGCGGCTGTCATCGACAGCAGAACAAACTTTGTGATACTTTCGCACAAGAACCCGGACGGTGACGCGCTCGGTTCTTCTCTTGCATTGTATCTCTATCTGCGTGCCCGTGGCAAGAAAGCGACTGTAGTGTTGCCTAATAGGTTTCCAGGTTTTCTTTCCTGGTTGCCGGCGGCAGGCAGTGTGCTGCTTTATGAAAAGGAGCAGGAACGTATTGCAGAGGCATTGGCTGTTGCAGAGGCTTTTTTCTGCCTCGATTTCAATACTCTCTCCAGAATCGGTGAGTTAGGGGAGCGTGTCAAGCAATCTGATGCTACGAAAGTGCTAATAGACCATCACCTGCAGCCATCGGATGAATTCCGGATTCTTGTGTCTTACCCAGAAGCATGTTCAACATCTGAACTCGTCTATAGAATGATTGTTGCCGTTTCGGGCGATGAGGTGCTTTCCAATGAAATGGCGCAGTGTATCTATACGGGCATGATGACCGACACGGGCTCGTTTGCCTATGCTTCGGCACGCAAGGACATATACCTCATAATCGCGGCTCTTCTCTCAACCGGAATCGATAAGGATCTTATCTACCGCAAGGTTTTTTATAACAGTACTTTTTCCCGAATGAAACTTTTCGGATATGTGATGTACAAGAAACTGAAGCACTACAATAAGTACAATGCAGCATTGATTACTCTTTCCTATGAGGAACTGCAACGGTTCTATGCCCAGAAAGGTGATACGGAAGGACTGGTTAATCAGCCTCTGCAGATAAAGGGTGTGCGCTTCTCTTGTTTTTTTCGTGAGGAGCAGCCGGGCAAGATAAATGTCTCTCTCCGCAGTGTCGATGACTTCCCCTGCAATTCTGTAGCAGAAGAGTTCTTCAATGGCGGAGGCCATAAGAATGCTTCGGGCGGCGAACTTCAATGTAGTATGGATGAGGCTACCGTGATTTTTGCTGCTGTATTGCAAAAATATAAGGAGATGCTGGTTCGCTGAGTACCGGATATTCTCGATAAAATTGATAATTTATAATTATTTGGTATTTCAATTTATAATTTTGTGCACAGTTTTTTGTATCTTCGCAAAAATTATAGTTTTGGCAACTCTTGTTGAGTCTCCGTAAAAAGATGTTTTATATGACTAGAAATAAGTTTGGTCTTTTCTTCTTTCTTCCGATGCTGGTATTGTCGCTCATCTCTTGCGACGATGATGTTACATATTCCGACATGAAGAATAAGGAACGGGATGCTGTAAAGAAGTTCATCAAGGAAAAAAACATAAATGTAATTTCCTACGAAAAGTTCATAAAGAATGATACGGTAACCGATCCGTCAAAGAATGAATTCGTTGAGATTGACGGTGTATATATGCAGATTGTGAACAATCCTAAGGAAACGCCAGGTGCGCGTAAGATCGGTGATGGTGAGACACGTACTCTCCTGATACGTTATTACGAGTACAATATCCTTGAAGGTGACACGGTGTCCATAAACAAATATGAAAGCGAACCGGACGAAATGCGTGTCACCAATGAGAGTGGAGTATATACGGCAACGTTTACAAGCGGAATAATGGCAAGCATATATGGCAATTTCGTCCCTACGGGCTGGCTTACCCCACTCAATTATCTGTACTTTACTTTCAAACAAGGCAATCTTGCGAAGGTTAAGCTTATCGTGCCGCATACTAAGGGTACAATGAATGCTGCTACTTATGTATATCCTTGTTTGTATGAGATTTCATTCCAGGGAGAAAGAATGTTCGATTACGACGAATAACAACCACTAAATAAAAACTTATATGACACTGATCAAGTCAATTTCCGGTATTAGAGGAACAATCGGCGGTAGAGCCGATGAGGGTTTGACTCCTCTGGATGTAGTTAAGCTTACTTCGGCCTATGCAGCGCTGATACGTAAGACAACCACCAAGACAAGCAACAAGATTGTTGTGGGCCGTGATGCACGTCTTTCAGGCTCAATGGTAAACAAAATCGTATGCGGTACTCTCATGGGTATGGGATTCGATGTTGTTGACATAGGTCTGGCTTCGACTCCTACAACAGAGGTTGCGGTTACTATGGAAAATGCATGTGGCGGTATAATCCTCACTGCAAGCCATAATCCGCGTCAGTGGAATGCACTTAAACTTCTTAACGAGAAAGGTGAGTTCTTGAACGCTGCAGAGGGTCAGGAGGTTCTCCGTATTGCTGCTGCTGAGGAGTTCGACTATGCCGATGTTGAGACATTGGGCAAGTACCGTCTTGACGAGACATACGATGACAAGCATATTGATGCAGTTCTTGCATTGCCTCTCGTTGACGTAGAGGCTATCAAGGCAGCCGGTTTTAAAGTTGCTATTGACTGCGTCAACTCTGTTGGCGGTGTAATTCTTCCTAAACTGTTCGAGAAACTTGGTATCACAAAGGTTGACAAGCTCTACTGCGAGCCTACCGGTGATTTCCAGCATAATCCGGAGCCTCTCGCAAAGAACCTCGGCGATATCATGGGCCTTATGGCAAAGGGCGGCAATGACGTAGCTTTCGTTGTTGACCCGGATGTTGACCGGTTGGCTATCATCTGCGAGAACGGCGAGATGTACGGTGAGGAATATACACTCGTGACAGTTGCCGACTATGTATTGAAACATACACCTGGAAATACAGTATCCAACCTGAGTTCAACACGTGCTTTGCGTGATGTTACAAATGCTCATGGCTGTACATATACTGCATCGGCAGTAGGCGAGGTGAATGTCGTTACAAAAATGCGTGAGACAAACGCTATCATCGGAGGTGAAGGCAATGGCGGTGTCATCTATCCAGCTTGTCATGCCGGCCGTGACGCTTTGGTAGGTATCTGCTTGTTCCTTAGTCATCTTGCTCACGAGAAGAAGACTGTAAGTGAGCTTCGTGCTACATATCCTGCATACTTCATGGGCAAGAACCGTATCGACCTGAAGCCCGGTTGTGATGTAGATGCTATCCTTGAGAAAATCAAGGCAACATATGCAGGCAAGGCTGAAATCAATACTGTTGACGGTGTAAAGCTCGATTTCCCCGAAACTTGGGTACACTTGCGCAAGAGCAATACAGAACCGATTATCCGTATCTATTCAGAGGGCCCCACACAGGAGGCTGCCGATGCAATAGGTGAGGAGATTCTTGCACTTGCAAACAGCTTGATGTAATTTAAGTCATGATTATACTATCAGAGCACTCGTAAAGGGTGCTCTGATTTTTTTTGCCTCCTTATATAGAATTGATAGCTAAGTATGAAATTATAATCCGTTTTTTTGGTTTATAAAATAAACTACTTTATATTTGTAGCGGATATCCGTGTTTCAAACTTTAAAAATATCTTATTATGGAAGAAAAAAGAATGAATAAGGCTGAGAGCCTGGAACTCATAACTTCAATGATTAATGATTCGCGTGCGCGAATGACAAAGAATCTCGGGACGCCTTTCCTTATCTGGGGATATACGACTGTTGCCGTTTCAATATGTCAGGCGGTTATTGTTGCTTGTGTAGAGGAATTTTATCCATATCTGTGGGGGTGGTTTGCAATTCCTGTAGTGGGGTGGTTGCTGATGCTCCTGTTCAATAAGCAGGAAAAAACGGTAACAAATTACATTGACCGCTGCATAAATGCCTTGTGGTGTGCAATTGGTGTGGCTGCTTTTATTTTGCCTTTCATGGGAGTCTTTGTGTTCCCCAGTGTGATAATGCTCATAGGAGTTGGCACAGCAACTACTGCAGCTGTTGTAAAGGACAAGATAGTGAAGCGTATCGGCTATGCCGCGATATTCTCCTCGCTGCTGTTTCCTTTTGTAAGACTGTTGCTTTCGCGCTTGTTTACCCTTGAACAGTTTGCCGGAAGAGAACGCTATTTGGTAGAATGTATTATCTTTGCAGTGATAATGTTCCTGTTGCTTATCGTTTCGGGGCACATACTCAATTACAAGAAAAGATGTTTAAAGAGCTGAATCCTTTGTTGCACTCCGAACTGCGTCTTGCAGTCGTTTCCCTGCTGATAAGTGTGGAGAATGCTGATTTTGTCTATATTAAGGAGCTTACAAAAGCAACAGCCGGCAACTTGAGCGTACAGTTGGATAAATTGCAGAAAGCCGGTTATATTAAGCTGGAAAAGGGATTTAAAGGTAAAATGCCCCGTACTACGTGCTTAATAACACCGGAAGGTATTTCTGCTTTTGAGGAGTATATTTCGGCATTGAGGAGTTATTTGGGAGATAAGATATAAATATGTGCAACCCTTCCTTTTTGTGGGCAAGGGTTGCTCTGTTGCTATACATATATCAGTTCCCTGATTATCGCGTCGCTTATGAATATTCCTTTTGGGGTCAGCGACAGGTGACCGTTCTCTTCCTTGAGATTGCCAAGTGCTATTTCTTTCCTTGCGGCGCGCAGCATGTAGGCGTTAAGCCTGGCACTGAATCTCTCTTTCATCCATTCCAACGGTATGCCGTCAGCAGTGCGCAAGCGTGTCAGTATCGTATCGTTGTAGCGTTCCTCTTCGCTCAAGTGCTCTATTTCGCAGTTATGCTCGCCGTTCTCTATACCTTTTATATATTCCTTAATGTCGGCAATATTCCATTGGCGTGATGTTCCGTTGTATGAGTGTGCAGCAGCTCCGCAGCCAAGATACGGTGTGCCGTTCCAGTAGCTGCTGTTGTGGCGGCTCTCCTTGCCTGGCATTGCGAAGTTGGATATCTCATAGTGCCGGTATCCTGCTTTCTTTATGTTTTCTATAAGCATTTCGAACTGCTTTACATTCTCCTCTTCGCTCAACTCCCGGAAATCTCCTCTTTGCAGAGCACGGTAGAGCGGTGTCCCTTCCTCGTACATGAGATTGTATGCCGAAATGTGGTCGGGCTTAAGCTCTATAGCACTTTCAAGGTCGTTCTGCCACTCTTCTGCAGTAGAGCCGGGAAGTGCGAACATCAGGTCGATGCTTATATTTGAAAATCCTGCTTCCCGTGCATTCTTCACGGCTTGACGTGCTTTTTCGGCGTTATGTCTGCGTCCAAGACGTTTCAGCTGTTCATCGTTGAAACTCTGGACTCCCATGCTTATCCTGTTGAACGGCATCGTGCGCAAAACGGAAAGGAACTCCTCGGTAAGGTCATCGGGGTTGCACTCTATTGTTACTTCCGGATTCTCGGATATCCGGTATGTGGCATAGACGGTGCTGCATATCTTCTGCAGCTGCGCGATGGTGAGCGTCGAAGGAGTCCCTCCGCCAAAGTATATTGTCTCAATGGTCTCCTCATTCAGGTATTCCTTTCTCTCGACAATTTCACGGCATAGTGCATCGACATACTTCTCCTGTATATTATATAAGGTAGATGAATAGAATGCGCAGTAATTGCACCTCTGCTTGCAAAATGGTATATGTATATATATTCCTGCCACTTTTTGTACTCTTTTTCGCTGCAAAGATAACTTTTTTTATTTCTTGAGATAAAAAGCCTTGCTTTCTATTTGCTTTTGTTTCGAAAAATTCCTACATTGCCAACTCATTTGAAACTTTAACTAACTAACCGATTGGAACGGGTGCTGGCATAGGATTGATAAAAACTGCCGCAAAGGATGATGATTATTTATTTTGTAGCTGATGCACCTTTTCCTGCTTAAAACAAAAATAGTATGAAAACTTATCAAACCAACGAAATCAAAAACATTGCGATCGTAGGATGTTCCGGCTCTGGAAAAACCACTCTCACGGAGTCTATGCTCTTTGAGGGTGGCATTATCAAGCGCAGAGGTACAATTGAGGCAAAGAACACCGTTAGTGACTACTTCCCTGTTGAGCAGGAGTATGGCTATTCGGTGTTTTCAACTGTATTCCAGATTGAACAGGCCGGCAAGAAACTGAACCTTATCGACTGTCCGGGTTCCGACGACTTCGCTGGAAGTATGGTAAGTGCCATGACTGTTGCCGATTTGGCAATGATGGTCATCAATGGCCAGTATGGTGTTGAGGTAGGTACACAGAACTGCTACCGCTACATCAAGAAAATGAAGAAGCCTATGATGTTCGTTGTCAACCAGGTCGATAACGAGAAGTGCGACTATGATACAATCGTTGAGCAGTTGCAGTCTATCTATGGTTCAAAGGTTGTTCCGGTGCAGTATCCGTTGAATGCCGGTCCTGGCTTCAGTACAATCATTGACGTGCTGTTGATGAAGAAGCTTACATTTACAGGCGAAGGTCAGGCTCCTATCGTGGAGGATATCCCGGCTGGTGAGCTGGAGAAGGCCAAGGCTCTTCACATGGAACTTGTAGAGAAGGCTGCAGAGAATGAAGAGGGTCTTATGGATAAGTTCTTCGAGTCTGAAGAGTTGACAACTGACGAAATCCGTATGGGTGCACGTATGGGTCTTTCTACAGACAGCGTTTATCCGGTGCTTTGCTGTTCTGCGTCAACAGACGTTGCTGTAAGCCGTCTGCTTGAGTTCCTTGCAAATGTTGCTCCGGAGATTACAGACATGCCTCAGCCTGTTAATGCAGAGGGCGAGACTGTTCCTTATAACAGTGAGGCTCCTACATCTATCTTCTTCTACAAGACATCGGTTGAGCCGCATATCGGTGAGGTCAACTACTTCAAGGTAATGAGCGGAACTCTCAAGGCCGGTGACGATCTCCTGAATGCCGACCGTGGCTCAAAGGAGCGCATTGCCCAGCTCTATTGCAGTGCCGGTGCGAACCGTGTGGCTGTTGATGAACTCAAGGCAGGTGACCTCGGCTGTACAGTAAAGCTTAAGGATGTCAAGATTGGAAATACTCTGAATGCCAAGGATTCAAGCAACAGATTCTCTCTTGTCAAGTATCCGGCTTCTAAGTATTCACGTGCTATCAAGCCTGTAAACGAGTCCGAAATCGAGAAGATGATGCAGATTCTCAACCGTATGCACGAAGAGGATCCTACATGGCGTATCGAACAGTCTAAAGAGTTGCGCCAGACAATCGTTTACGGTCAGGGTGAATTCCACTTGCGTACTCTCAAATGGCGTCTTGAGAATGTAGAGAAGATTCAGGTCAAGTACGAGGAGCCTAAGATTCCTTATCGCGAGACAATTACAAAGGCTGCACGTGCCGATTACCGTCACAAGAAGCAGTCGGGTGGTGCAGGTCAGTTCGGTGAGGTTCACATGATTGTTGAACCATACGAGGACGGCAAGCCATTGCAGGAGGTCTATCGTTTCGGCGGTCAGGAGTTCAAGATAAATGCAAAGGGTACCGAAGAGGTTACACTTGATTGGGGCGGTAAGCTTGTATTCGTTAACAGCATTGTGGGCGGTAGTATCGATGCACGTTTCATGCCGGCAATCCTCAAGGGTGTAATGGAGCGTATGGAGCGTGGCCCTCTTACTGGCTCTTATGCACGTGATGTGCGTGTAATCGTTTACGACGGAAAGATGCACCCGGTTGATTCAAACGAGCTTTCATTCATGCTTGCAGGACGCAATGCCTTCAGTGCTGCGTTCCGTGAGGCAGGTCCAAAGATTCTTGAACCTGTATATGATGTAGAGGTTTTCGTTCCGTCCGACAAGATGGGTGATGTGATGAGTGATATCCAGGGCCGTCGCGGTATGATTATGGGTATGGAGAGCGAGAACGGATATGAGAAACTCTCTGCAAAGGTTCCTTTGAAAGAGATGGCTTCTTACTCTACAACATTGAGTTCTCTCACTGGCGGACGCGCATCGTTCATTATGTCGCCTTCTACATACGAACTGGTTCCTGGCGATGTTCAGAACAAGCTTGTTGAGGAACTGGCTGTTAAGGACGAAGAATAATGACCAGTTAACTGATTTTATTAAAAAGGGTAGCCGTATGGCTACCCTTTTTTAGTTAAATTGATTTCTTGTTTTGCAGAATAGTTGCTTTTTGTTGGATTTAACTTGCTTAAATCGCAATTAATGTATTCATTTTTGTTAATAAAAAGAAAAAATAAGATAAAAGACTCTCTTGTGTTGTACACTCTATGGTTCTTCTGTTTATATTTGTTGTATGAAAAAGAATACGATTTGGATTGTCGGCCTTGTAATGGGTATCTGTTGTGTGGCCCTCCTTTATCTGCAGGTGTCGTACATAGATACTATGATTGAAATGCGCAGGCAGCATTTTGAAGAGGGCGTGCGCCGTAGTCTTTACCAGGCTTCATATTCTTTGGAGATGGATGAGATGCGGCAGTATCTTTCAAAGGATATTCAGCGCGATATATTGAGCGGCCAGTTGAACGATTCCGGTATAAAGCTTGAACATAGCTATGTCACCTCATCCGAAAGCGGTGATGTGGTTTCGACTTTTGAATTCAAGACAATTGTTTCCAATCCTCCTCATTTCGAGAGCACTCTTAAGACTCATAGCGGCAGAAAGAACCTCTCTGTCGAGGAGGCGCAACGCTTGTCGCTCGATGTCTTGAGAATGAGGTACAAGTATCAGCGTGCAGTGCTTGATGAAGTAGTATATAATATGCTGTATCAGGCAAGCGAGAAGCCGCTTAAGAGCCGCATAAACTTCCGAAGCCTTGACAATACTCTCAAGAACGAGCTTGCCAATAACGGTATTGACTTGCCCTATCATTTCAGGGTGCTTGCCAGCAACGGTCGTGAGGTCTATCGTTGTCCCGACTATGAGAAGCATGAAAGCGGCAAGGTCTATTCCGAGATGCTTTTCAAGAACGACCCGCCTATGAGAGCTGCAACGCTTGAGATAAATTTCCCGACATTGTTCCTGAACAAATATATTTACGGTTCGGTTAAATTTATGCTTCCTTCTCTGTTATTCACGTTTGTTTTGTTAATAACATTCATGATAACATTGTATATGGCTGTAAGGCATAAGAAGATTACGGAAATGAAGAACGATTTCATAAATAATATGACTCATGAATTCAAGACACCGATATCGACAATATCTTTGGCTGCACAGATGTTGCAGGACCAGTCGGTAGCGAAGTCGCCTGAAATGTTCAAGAAACTGTCGGGTGCAATAGCGAGTGAGACGAAGAGACTGCGTTTTCAGGTCGATAAGGTGTTGCAGATGTCTATGTTCGATGACAAGAATACTGCTGCCTTGAAGATGAAGGAACTTGATGCCAATGAGCTTGTTCTTGGTATAATAAATACCTTTGCCGTCAAGGTTGAGCAGAACGGTGGCGCCATAACATCGGAACTTGAAGCTGATGACCCCTTTATATATGTCGATGAGATGCATTTTACCAACGTGGTGTTCAATCTCATGGACAACGCAATGAAGTACAAGCGTCAGGATGTGCCCATGTCGCTTGAGATAAGGACTTGGAATGCAAACGGCAAGTTTATGCTATCAATAAAGGATAATGGTATAGGAATAAGCAAGGAAAATCTGAAAAAGATATTCGATAAGTTCTACAGGGTGCATACCGGAAATGTGCACGATGTGAAAGGATTTGGTCTGGGCTTGGCCTATGTCAAGCAGATTGTACAGGCGCATAGAGGTACGATACGTGCTGAAAGTGAGCTGGGTGCAGGAACAACATTTATAATTGTATTACCTTTAAAATAAAAGATTATGGAAGAGAAACAGAGAATTCTATTGTGTGAGGATGATGAGAACCTGGGTATGCTTTTGCGTGAGTATTTGCAGGCAAAAGGCTATTATGCAGAACTTTGTCCCGATGGCGATGCCGGTTACAAGACATTCTTGAAAGGAAAATTCGATATATGCGTGCTCGATGTCATGATGCCTATCAAGGATGGTTTTACGCTCGCTCAGGAGATACGTGCCGTGAATTCAGAGATTCCTATAATATTCTTGACTGCCAAATCGCTGAATGAGGATATTCTTGAAGGCTTCAAGATAGGTGCTGATGATTATATTACAAAGCCGTTCAGCATGGAGGTTCTCGTAGTGAGAATAGAGACTATATTGCGTCGTGTATGTGGAAAGAAGAATAAAGAGAATACCCTTTATAAGATTGGCCGTTTCCAGTTCGACACTCAGAAACAGCTTCTTACTATCGATGAACAGCAGACCAAGCTGACAACTAAGGAGTCTGAGCTTCTGAGCCTTTTATGTGCTCACCAGAACGAGATTCTGCAACGCGATTTTGCACTGAAGACGGTGTGGACCGACGACAATTATTTCAATGCCCGCAGTATGGATGTGTATATCACAAAGCTCCGCAAGCACCTTAAAGCCGATGATTCAATTGAAATTATCAACATCCACGGCAAGGGGTACAAACTTATTGCTCCAGAAGTGGAAGCGTAACAACGTATAATAAAACAGTGAAGTGAACCCCAAAGTTTGGACAAAAAACTTTGGGGTTCACTTCAGTTCCGGGCTGTTTTTGTTGATAAGAAAAACGCCGGCTAAAACCGGCGTTAATCCTTTTAGTTGTTATCCTGTTCGCGCACCTTCTTGCTTGCCTTGATATATGTAACCAAGCCTGCAATCATCAAAGCAACTGAGCCCAAGTTAACAGAGTTGTAGTTGTTCCAACCCAAGAAGTGGCTGAGGATAATTATGATTGCTCCTACGATGATGAGAGCAAATCCTAATGTTTTCAGTTTATTTGCCATAGTTATATGTTGATTTTGATTATATTCCAAATGCAAAGAAACATATAATAATTTAGAGAACGAAATTTTTTTAATAAAAATATTTCTGTGGTAATAAAACTTTGCTTCTTTGCCGCTTCTCTATCATGTTATATCCCGGTTTGTGTAAAAAGGTGTCTGCAAAACTTTGGTATTTGGAAAATTATACATATCTTTGCACCCGCGTTTAGATAAACGAATGTTTAACCTATTTATTAATTAAAAATGAATCAATACGAAACCGTTTTCATTTTAACTCCCGTTTTGTCTGATGCTCAGATGAAGGAAGCGGTAGAGAAGTTCAAGGGCATTCT
>JAZNSN010000009.1:0-34265 GCA_045591315.1 Bacteroidaceae bacterium | reverse complement strand
TGGAGCATATTGGGAATGTTGTCGGGCGGCATGAAGGATTTATGCGTACAAAAATGATATTTTTTCGAATTTGCAGGCAAAAACGGAAAAATCACCGAAAAACAGAGACCGAGCCAAAATTACTTTTGACTCAGCCTCTTTGTTTATGGTGTCATGTAGAAATGTCTTCATGTGACTCCGAATATTTCTTAAATGGCTTTTGATTCTGCAATAAAAATATTATACTCGCGTTATAAATAAAGAATATAAGATACCGATATATGGATTGCAATCGTTATTGCGTGATAATGGCAGGTGGTCAAGGCACACGTTTATGGCCAATGAGCCGAAAGGCTCTGCCAAAACAGTTCCTCGATCTTCTAGGCTGCGGCAGGACATTGCTTCAGCAGACTTACGACCGCTACTGTCGCGTGGTGCCGCGCGAGAATATAATTGTGGCGACTCATGTCGATTATACCGAGATTGTCCGTGAACAGCTTCCTGAACTTCCCGAATCTCAAGTGATACACGAACCGGCATTTCGCGGAACAGCTCCGAGTATAGCAAATCTGGCGTGTCATATACGTACGCTTAATCCCAATGCAAATATAGTAGTGGCCCAGAGCGACCAGCTGATACTTGATGAAAGCAAGTTTGCAGATGTCATAAGCAAAGGACTTGATTTTGTTGCAGAGAGAAACAAACTTGTTGTTGTTGGTATCAAGCCGACATGTCCGGAGACGCGTTATGGGTATATCCAGGCCGAGGGTACTGCCGAAGCCGGGAACTTTTTTAAGGTAAGGACGTTTACCGAGAAGCCGGAGCTTGAGTTTGCAAGGATTTTTATGGAGAGCGGTGAGTTCTATTGGAACTCCGGTATTTATATCTGGAATGTGCAGACAATAATTGATACAATATCAATGTATCTGCCTGATATGATGGCAATGCTTGAGAATATATATCGTGACATCCCCGACCGTGCGCAACGTCGCCGCAAGGGATATGAGATATACACGTCTTTTCCGAACGCGTCGGTTGATATGAGTGTCATGGAACGTGCTGATAATGTTTATGTCATGGCCGGTGAGTTTGGCTGGGCCGACATCGGAACATGGGACACGCTTTATGGAACTTTGCCTAAAGATAGTGATGGCAATGTCTTTATAGGCTGCAAAACGCTAAAGTACGCGAGCCATAACAATATGGTTGTCCTTCCTAAAGACAAGCTTGTAGTAATGCAGGGAGTTGATGAATTGGTTGTTGTGGATACGGACGATATCCTGATGATATGCAAGAAAGGTAATGAACGGGATATAAGGAAATTCCTTAATGAGGCAAAGATGAAACTTGGAGAAAAGATGGCATAAGTGTATAAATGATTGACGGAATGGACTCTTGTCCATTCCGTCAATCATTTATGTCATTCAACGACCCATCTGCTGTCGTGTGCTTTGGTCTGTTGCGGGTCATATTCAAGAGTCTTTGTATCAGGGATCTTTACCGAGTACTCTTTCAAATTCTTGTTTGTGAGGGATGTCCCTCTTATCCAAGGATTCGCTTCGCGCAGTTGCAGGTATGTTATTCCGTGCTCTTTGGCGAATGTGCCCCAGTTGTTGACTGCGGAATCTACAGATATGACTTTTTTGTGTTCTATAAGCGGGTAAAGGTCACTGCTTCTCAGGTGAAAACCGTATGCTTGAGGATTTGAGAAGATTGTCTTTACGGCTAGAAGACGGAAAATATAGCGCGAAGTCTCTGGTAAAAGCTTCATGTTTATTGCCTCCTTTTCTTTCTGTCTTTCAATGCGTTTCGCAATGTTTCCGCGTCCGGTGTTATAGCTTGCAGCAACAGTCAGCCAATCATTGTATATGCGGTATGACTCTTTCAGGTATTCACATGCTGCGCGTGTTGCCTTTTCTATATGGTATCTTTCATCCACCTCCTTGTTTACCTCTAGACCATAGTCTCGTCCGGTGCCCTCCAGGAATTGCCATAGTCCTCCGGCTTTAGCTGGTGAAAGAGCTTCGATGTCACCATTGCTTTCAATAATCATAAGGTATTTCAGGTCATCAGGTATGCCGCAATCTTTCAATATGGGCTCTACTAAAGGAAATAGCCGGTTAGCACGTTTTATCTGCAGGATAGTGTTTATATGTGAATATGTGAATGCCAGAATTTCTCTGTCCATACGTTCGCGCCTGTCCTGGGTCGTGAGCATGATGTTTTCTCCGGCAAATGTAATGCAATCTGGCACTTCCGGTGAGAGCGCTATGCTCGGCTTGCGGCTATCTTTCTCTTCTGTATCAGCGTTATGCATGTTTGATGCACTGGATAGTATGGAGATTATGCCGATTATTGCAAGTATAGAAAGTATTGTAGTTGCTGTTTTTGTCTTCACTGTTTTATTGTTTGTATTAAGTCACTAATTCCTAAGGCCTTTTATCGGTTTTGGCAACCGATGCCCGATAGGAGTGCAAATGTAGTTCATTCCTTTTCAAATAACAAGTCTCTTTTGTTGATTTGCATCGCTTTTTTTTGTTCCTTTGCAAAAGATTAAGGGGGATTTCTCTATTTCTTTTTGACATTTATGGGTGAATTTGAAATGATAGCAAAGACCTTTCAGGGTTTGGAAGAGGTCTTGGCAAAGGAGCTGGTTGCTCTAGGTGCGAATAATGTGCAGTTGGGACGCCGAATGGTATCTTTTACCGGTGACAAGGCGTTGATGTATAAGGCTAATTTCCATTTGAGGACTGCAGTCCGCATCCTTAAGCCTATTATGCACTTCAAGGCAGCTGATGCCGACGAGGTCTATAATGTTATCAAATCGGTAGAATGGGAACAGTATCTGGATAGCCGTTCTACTTTTTCTGTAGATTCGGTGGTTTACAGTGATGTCTTCCGCCATTCCAAGTTTGTGGCATATCGTGTAAAGGATGCCATTGCCGATTATTTCAATGACAAGTTCGGAGAGCGTCCTTCTGTCCGCTTGAATAATCCCGATCTGATATTCCATATACATATTGCAGGAGAAGAGTGCACTCTGGCATTCGACAGTTCCGGTGAATCCTTGCATCGTCGCGGTTACCGTGTTGAGACCGGAGCTGCGCCGATAAACGAGGTTTTGGCTGCAGGAATGATTATGCTTACAGGCTGGAACGGCGAATGTGACTTCATAGACCCCATGTGCGGTTCGGGAACAATTCCTATCGAAGCAGCCCTCATTGCCCGTAACATAGCCCCCGGTGTATATCGCCAAGGATATGCTTTTGAGAAGTGGAAGGATTTTGACAGCGAACTTTTCAGGTCGATATATGACGATGATTCAGGTGAACGTGAGTTTAATCATAAGATATACGGCTACGATGTTGACGGCCGCATGGTGGCATGTGCCCGCAAGAATGTCAAGTCGGCCATGATGGGCGATATAATCGAAATCGAATGCCGCGATATAAAGGATTTCGTAGAGCCGGAGGAGCGTGCTCTTATGGTAGTCAATCCTCCTTATGGAGAACGTCTTGTGCTCGATAATCTGTTGAATGTGTATAAGAAGCTCGGTTCGCGTCTCAAGCATGCTTTCCAAGGCAATGAGGCATGGATAATAAGCAGCAGCTACGATTGTTTCGATCAGGTAGGTCTCAAGGCTTCGGCACGCATACCGCTATATAACGGTGACCTTGACTGTGAATTCCGCAAATATGAGCTATTCCAGGGCAAGTATAAAGGTTTCAGAGACGAGGGCAATGAGCTTAAGAAGGAGTTTGCTCCACTTAAGCGCAAGTCCCGTCTGACAGGTCTTGACGGAGAGCTGCGCCCGTCACGTAGGGAACGCGAAGAAGACAGTTTCTCGGCTGATATAGACGGTGACTCAATGCGTCGTCGCAGAGAGTTGGAATCTTATTTCGGAACTATGAACGCCAAGCGCATTGTTGCCGGACGTGAACGTAAGGAGTATGGCAAGGAGCGCCCGCAACGCGAAGACCGCAAAAATGGCCGTTACGATGATAGAAAGGAGAACCGTTATGACAATCGCAAAGAGAATCGTGGCGACGAAAGGCGTGAGGGTCGTAGCGGATACGGCAACAGAGAGCGAAGCGGTGTACCGAAAGGTCGTTATGAGCGTCATGACGGAGCCGGCAAGCGTCAGACGGCTCGTAGCAACAGCGATTTCAAGCCTTTGCGTGGAGGAAAGAGGGACAATAAAAGAAAATAGTCATTTCAATATAAGGAACATATAGTATGAAGATATTGCTTTTAGGAAGTGGAGGCCGTGAACATGCTCTTGCATGGAAGATAGCTCAGAGTCCAAAGGTGGAGAAACTGTTTATTGCTCCAGGTAATGCTGGAACAAAAGAAGTGGGTGAGAATGTCAGCATCAAGGTTACCGACTTTGATTCTATTGCTGCTTTCGTGCTGGAAAAAGGTGTTGATATGGTGGTCGTCGGTCCGGAAGACCCGCTGGTAAAAGGCATATATGACTATTTTCAGGGTAGCGAGGCTCTTAAGGGTATTGCTGTCATTGGACCAACTAAGGCAGCTGCAGAGCTGGAGGGAAGCAAGAGCTTCGCAAAGGATTTCATGCAGCGTCATTCAATTCCTACAGCTGCATACAAGGCCTTTACAGCCGCAGAGAAAGAGGAAGCATATCGTTTCCTGGATGGGCTTAAGGCTCCGTATGTACTTAAGGCCGATGGTCTTTGTGCAGGAAAAGGCGTGCTTATTTTGCCGACACTTGAAGATGCTAAGAATAGCCTCAACGAGATGTTTGACGGCATGTTCGGTGATTCCTCTGCAACTGTTGTCATTGAGGAGTTCCTTGACGGTATAGAGTGTTCAGTGTTCGTTCTCACAGATGGAAAGGATTATGTAATTCTGCCCGAAGCTAAAGATTATAAGCGTATAGGCGAGGGAAATACCGGCCTGAACACCGGAGGCATGGGCTCCATCTCTCCTGTTCCTTTCGCAACAGAGGAGTGGATGAAGAAGGTTGAAGACAGGATAATACGTCCTACTGTCGATGGGCTTGTCAAGGATAATCTGCTGTATAAGGGATTTATCTTCTTCGGCCTGATAAATGTTGAGGGCGAGCCGATGGTTATCGAATACAATGTGCGTATGGGTGACCCTGAGACAGAATCAGTCATGCTTCGCCTCAAGAGTGATATAGTAGAACTTTTCGAGAAGGTTGCAGCCGGAACATTGGCCGGTACTTCCGTCGAGTTCGATGAACGTAATGCAGTGTGTGTGATGCTTGTATCGGGAGGATACCCTGAGCATTATGACAAAGGATTCGAGATGACTGGTTTTGAGAATGTCAAGGATAGTATTCTTTTCCATGCAGGAACTGTTGAGAAGGAAGGCAAGGTGGTTACTGCCGGTGGTCGTGTAATAGCAGCTGTGTCGTATGGCTCAACACGTGCCGAGGCTCTGGAAAAGTCATTCAAGGCTGCGAACGAAATAAATTTTGAGAAGAAATACTTTAGAGGAGATATAGGCTTTGATCTATAACAAGTCTTTACAAGGACGCTTTGTCTCAGGGATGTTTACAATGCCGGTGCTGCTTTCATGCGCTCTGGCATTGTGGCTTTTTCTTTCAGTGTACGGTGAACTGAATGATTCCTCCTTGTCTGCTTTGGATATTAATTGTACCCCAGTCACAAGGTTAATGGCTCTGCTCTGTTATATTGGCGTTGCTTTGATACTGAACTCTCTGCATTTGTTTGAGGTAAGGGTCAATTGGCTGATTTCATTGTTCCTATGGCTTACAGTACTGTCAACCAGTATCCAGTTCCGGTTAGAAACAGCGGTCTCTGTACTTGCTTTGGCAGCATCATTTTCGATTCTGTTTTCCTGCCAATTGCTTGTTGACCAGGAAAGACGCCTTTTTACGTCCTTTGCAATTATAGCTTCAGTCTCCTTGCTGTCTCCGGTCATGCTTCTTGTGTTGCCGTTTCTTGTTGCATTCTCTTTTTTTTCGAATATCTTGACAATAAAAAGGTTCTTTGCGATGCTTCTAGGAACGGCTGCTCCTTTCTGGATTGTTTTCGGCCTTTGTTATGTTTATGAACCGGCATGGAAAATACTGGCTGTAATAAAAGATTTCTTTGCATGCAATGGATTTCTTGTATTCTTGCCTCCTTCCAATATCATGTTTTCAATGGCTGCAGAGCTGATGGTCCTTCTTCCGTCTTCAATACTTTTTTTCAGCTCTTCGTCTCCGGGGAAACCGATGCTTAGGAGAAGGCTGTTCTTTCTGATACTTCTGAATTCCTTTCTGATATTGTTGTCGTTTATTATGCCTCTTCAGAGCGAACTCCTTTACGCCTGTCGCTTGCCTGGCAACGCAGTTCTCTTGTCGTATATATTTGTGCTTAAAATTACAAAACTGTCAAATATCTATTTTATATTTGTACATATAATTTGGGTTACTATAGCATTGTATAGTCTATGGATGGGATTATATTAGAATTTTTCAAGGATTACGGATATTTAGGAATGGGAATCCTGTCATTCCTCTCTGGAACTATTGTCCCAATAACCAGCGAGGTGCTGTTGGTTTTCTTTCTTAACTTAGGGCTTAATGCAGTAGGTATAACTCTTGTAGCGACATTAGGCAACACCTTAGGAGGTATAACCTGTTTCCTTATAGGCTATTTAACGACAAAGGAGAGGGCTCAGAAGTTCTTTAAGATTTCGGACAAGAAGATGAGACGTGCCGATAAGCTAATCCAGAAATATGGATACTGGACCGCAGGAATATCATTCGTTCCGATATTTGGAGAAGCTCTATTGGTAACTTTGGGTGTAATGAGAGTTGACAGATACAAGGTGATAGCTGTTATGGCTGCGGGCAAACTTATCCGTTATGCATTCATAACAGTGTCGTACACAGGCCTTTCGGCCTTATTTGAGTTTTGATGTTTTCTACAACGGGAACTCAGTATGATACTGACGCTTTTATGCCGGCACTAGCCAGGAGAGATGCAATTCTGTCAAGTTCTTCTTTTCCGGCTTTTTGCAATCCCGTTGCCGGTGTCTCTCTGTCTATTGTATAAATCATGACTTCACGGGGTGCGATCTCTTTTACAGCTTCAATCCATGGCAGTACGTACTCGTCTGTCGTGTTGTCAAGTTCCTTGCCGTCATAAAAACCTTTGAGGAACATTGTCTGTATGACAGCTTTTTTGTTAAAAGCCTTCATTCTTCCGATGATCGTGCCAAGTTCGTAGTTTCCTGTGGGGCGGTCAAGCGTTCTGATGTAATCGGCATCAACGGTATCAAGTTTCAGGATATTGTTATCGACCTTGCATAGTGCTTCGAAAACTTTCTCCTTAGTTATTAATGTAGCATTTGTCAGCACACTCACCTTGGCTTTCGGACAGTATCTGTTTCGCAGTGCTATGGTGTCGTCTATTATATCGTTGAACTGTGGGTGAACCGTGGGCTCGCCGTTGCCTGCAAATGTAAGGACGTCGGGCTGCGTATCCTCGCTAATCATCTCTTTCAGTTTCTTCTCAAGCGCATCGGCAACCTCTTCCCGTGTCGGCAGCGGTGACTTTGCTCTCCTGTCAGCATTAAAGCCACATTCGCAGTAGAGGCAGTCGAATGTGCACACTTTGCCGTCATTGGGCAACAGGTTAATGCCTAGTGAGATACCGAGTCTCCGGCTTTTCACAGGCCCGAATATTGGAGAAGGATAAATGATTGTCGGCATAAGGCAATATGTTATAGACTATTTCTTAATACAAACGGACAATATATTAGGCTTGTTCAGATATTATGTGTCGAGTTGAGCAGCTTCTGTTGTCTGCGGCAAAGATACAATAAAGAAACGAAAGTTGCTTGAAACTGTAAAATAATGTGTTTTCTGGTAGCTGTTATTATTATGGAGTATAGAATAGGTGGTCTCAATAGAAATAATCATATTATTTTATAAATATTGCCGGAATTCCAGATGTTTTTGTATGTTTGTAATATGAAAAAGCCTGCAACGATAGGAGTAATTATCTCTACCTACAATAATCCGCGATGGTTGGAAAAGACTTTGTGGAGTTATGAAGCACAGACCGTCATTCCTGATGAAATTATAATAGCAGATGATGGCTCTGGTGAAGATACAAGAATACTTATAGAAAGTTTTGCTAATTCCTTGCCGATAAAGCATGTCTGGCATGAAGATAATGGCTTTCGTAAGACTAAGATTCTCAATGAAGCCTTGAGAGAGGCGACCGCAGATTATCTGATATTTACAGATCAGGATTGCGTAGCACGTCCCGATTTTGTGGAGACGCATAGGCGTTTTGCACGTCCTGGATATATATTATCTGGCGGATATTTCAAGCTTCCTATGGATATAAGCGAGTCGCTTGCTAAGGAGGACATTAAAAGCGCGCGCGCCTTCTCCCTTGATTGGCTTTTCGGAAAGGGAATGAAGAAGAACTTCAAATGCACAAAACTTATTGGAAACAGATGGTTCACAGCCTTTATGAATTTCATTACTCCTACAAAAGCTACATGGAATGGAATGAATTCAAGTGGTTGGCGGAAGGATATATTGTCCGTCAGAGGCTTTGATGAACGTATGCAATATGGCGGTGAAGATCGGGAGATGGGTGAGCGTATGTTCAATAATGGCATACGTTCGAAGCAAATACGGTATTCAGCCATTGTACTTCATCTGGATCACAAGCGCCCATACATTAATGCAGAAGCTCTTAAACGGAATATGGAAATCCGGAGAGAGACCAAGAAATTGCGTAGGGTTGTTACGGAATATGGCTTGCCTCTTGATAAAGAAATATAGTCTTTTAATTTTAGGGGAGCTGTTTGTTGTATAAAGCTTTTCGGTTCAGGCTCGTTTTCCTCTTTTGAAATGGTATAGCCATACAACGAATCTTATATATCTGCCAGTATGGTTCCTGCGCCAGATTTTTACATATTTGAATGGTAGCATGTGCTTGTTAAGGTTCAGGTCTTCTACCTCCTTGTACAGCTCAGGGTGCTCGATTTTTAGCAATTGGTCCAGTTGTGCCATCTCGACATTGTCATAAGCTTTCCACTTGACAATGACAGTCCTGTACATCATTCTGATTCTGCGATATATCCTGTAGTGGAATACCTCCTTAAGTTCAGGACGTATTGAAATCATCTCCTTGTAGTAGTTGAGCATCTTGAAGGTTACCACGATTCTGTCGTAAATATGTTTTTTGCCGACTTCTGCACTCATGGTCTGTCCTTCACGTGCCAAGAGATATCTGTAAACAGGCTTGCCCATGTAGTACCAGGTCTTTACGTTGGCCATTGGACGGTATATCCATTCGTTGTCGGTGTAGAATATTCCTTCTGTCTGTCTGTAGTTTATCGATGTGAGTATCTCTCGCTTATAGGTGACATGGTGCATCCAAATCCTGTCAAACTGATGATAGTTTTGGGTAAAGTATTCCTCAAAGTCATTGATACTGTCTTCAGGGAATGGCAGCTTGATATATACTTCCTCATCGGCATATATGTTCATCTTGTCGCTGAATAATAAATCGACATCGGTTTTCTCAAGCAAGTCAACCATCTCTTCAAAATTGTCGGTATAGAAAGAGTCGTCTGCATCCAGCACCTTGATGTATTTGCCGGTTGCCTTGTATAGCCCGTGGTTTATGCAAGAACCATAGTTGCCGTTTTCCTTGTCTATTGTCAAGAACGATCCTGGGTATTTTTCAACATATGACTGTGCGATTTTCAATGAGCTGTCAGTACTTCCGTCATTGACAACAATAACCTCAATTCTTTCCAGTCCTTTTATCAACAACGATGAAAGGCAAGAGTCAAGGAGTTCTTCCATGTTGTATGTCGGGATTATTATAGACAATACTTTTTCCATATGTTCAATGTTTGTAATTGATAGTGTTCTTGAGTTGATAAAATACCATTTAAATGCAAATATATGAATGTTTGCTGAATATTGCAAAAAGTGAGTCCTTTTTTGCCGTAAGTTGAATTCCGGTGTCACTTATAAAGAAACGGAATGACAATATTTCTCTAAAAAAGTATCTAGAATAATATTTTTTGTATATTTGTAAAAATATGGGTGTGGGTCTTTGTATAGAACTGGCAAATTTCAAATGGAGTACTGTTATTAGCAAGTATGTAGCATGACAGGCAAGTTGTAGCCACGTGTTGACCCAGAATTGATGTTGAGTTGTTTTAATATTGTCATAATCTTAAGTATGCAGTTATGGATGTTAATTATGATTATCTGATAGTTGGTTCAGGCCTTTTTGGCGCGACATTTGCCTATCGGGCAAACAAACGAGGCAAGAAGTGTCTTGTCATAGACAAACGCTGTCATCTTGGAGGCAATGTCTATTGCGAGAATATCGAAGGCATTAATGTCCATAAGTACGGTGCGCATATCTTTCATACATCAAACAAGGAGGTCTGGGATTTTGTGAACTCTTTTGTAGAGTTCAACCGTTATACGAATTCTCCGATAGCGATAAATGACGGCAGAGTCTATAATTTGCCGTTCAATATGAATACGTTCAGCCAGATGTGGGGCGTAAGGACGCCCGAAGAGGCGCAGATGAAGATTGAGGAGCAGAAAAGCGAGGTCGTGAAAAGCATGCGCGAACAAGGTGTCGCTGAGCCGCGTAATCTCGAAGAACAGGCCTTGATGCTTGTCGGGCGTGATATATATGAAAAATTGATAAGGAATTATACCGAAAAGCAGTGGGGACGTAAATGTACAGATCTTCCCCCGTTCATAATCAAACGTTTGCCGGTGCGTTTTACTTATGACAATAATTTCTTCAACGACTCGTACCAAGGTATCCCGGTAGGTGGGTATAATTGCCTTGTCAATGCGATGTTGGACGGTATTGAGTGCCGTACCGGCATAGATTATTTTGAGGAAATAGGCAAGCCCGGCTGTTCGCGTTATGAACTGTTAGGAGAGAGGTTTGATAAGATAGTCTTCTCTGGCAGAATTGATGAATTCTATGAGTATCGTTTCGGCGAACTGGAGTACAGGACTGTGCGTTTTGAAGAGGAGATTGTCGATAAACCGAATTTTCAAGGAAATGCGGTCGTTAATTATCCCGATTCTGCGGTTCCTTATACACGAGTAATTGAACACAAGCACTTTGAAATGTTCGGTCAACAGATCTATGATACGCCGAAGAGTGTTGTGTCGCGTGAGTTTTCAACAGAATATAAGCCCGGTATGGAGCCGTACTATCCGGTGAACGACGAAAAGAACAATGCCTTGTATGCTAAATACAAAGAGCTGGCAGACAGAGAAGACCGTGTTGTCTTCGGTGGCCGTCTTGCTGAATACAAATATTATGATATGGCTCCTATTATTGAAAAAGTATTGAAAATGAATATATAATCTCTATGCTATGAATTTAAATTTGAATGAAGAGGTTCGTGAAGGCCATTTGGTTACAGCTGACATGAAAAAGGTCTGGGCAGTAGAGCTGGATCTGCTTGAGAAGTTCCTTTCTTATTGTAAGGAACACAATCTGAAGTGTTGGGTACATGCAGGAACGCTTCTCGGTGCCGTAAGGCATAAGGGATATATCCCATGGGACGATGATATTGACCTGATGATGCTTCGTGAAGACTATGACCGTATGTGCAAGATAGGCAACGAGGGGCTGGAAAAACCATACTTCTTGCAAACAGCATACAGTGACGTTGACTATCATAGAGGACATGCCCAGTTCCGTCGTAGCGATACAACGGGAATACGCCCTCCCGATTCATACGAAAAATTCAATCAGGGTATATTCATAGACATATTTCCGCTGGATGCCGTGCCTGACGACAGGAAACTGGTACATGATTATTGCAGGATATTCCGGCGTACTATGCGCCTTTTGAAAGCCAAGAACTGCAGTCTTCTGGTTTCAGGACGTCTTTCCTTGCTGTTCCGCAAGATAAGGGCGAAGTATCGTGTCCTCAGATATGGCTGGGCCAATATTTATGCCAAAGCAGAAGATAAGATGAGGGAATTGGGCCGTATGCCTCATACTAAGGTCGCTGAACTTACCTTTTCTGCCGACAAGGTCGTATGGGACAAGAGTATCTTTGATGAAACTGTCTATTTGCCGTTTGAGCACCTTATGGTGCCGGCTCCAAAAGAGTATGATGCCTTTTTGAAGAAGAAATACGGTGCAAACTATATGACTCCAGTCAAGGCTCCTACGGTACATGGGTTCGTTGTGTTTGATACCGAACGCAGTTATGTTGAACTGTTGCCTAAGGTAAGGAAAGAATATAAGCGCTCTCTGATTAGACGGGCAAGAAAGAAAATGTTCGGGAAATAATTCTGGAGAATACAATAATAGAGGAAAGGAATCTCATTAGGTTTGTCCCGAAGTCTTGTGGCTAGTGGTTTCGGACGATGTACGCTCCTGTGAGATAGATAATTATATAGGAATTAAAGATTCTTATTATGGGTTTTAATTTGAATGATGAAATACGTGATGGGTATAAGGTCTCTGCAGATATGAAGAAGGTCTGGGCCGTTGAACTTGATTTGCTGGAGAAGTTCCTTGCCTATTGCGAGAAAAATAAACTAAGGTGCTGGGCCGAAGGCGGTACTTTGCTCGGTGCCGTAAGGCATAAAGGATTTATCCCATGGGACGATGATGTTGACCTGATGATGCTTCGCGAGGATTATGACCGTATGTGCAAGATAGGCAATGAAGGTCTGGAATATCCATATTTCCTGCAAACAGCATACAGTGACGTTGACTATCATAGAGGCCATGCTCAGTTCCGCCGTAGTGATACAACAGGAATCAGACCTTCCGATTCATACGCAAAGTTCAATCAGGGCATATTCATAGATATATTCCCGCTTGATGCTGTTCCCGATGACAGGAAGCTTGTACGTAAATATCGTAAGCTCAATTTAGGGATTCTTAGTCTTTTGAAATCGAAGAATTGTAACTTGCTTGCTTCAGGCCGTTTTTCTTTGTTTTTCCGTAAAATGAAAGCAAAGTATTGTGTCTGGAAGAATGGATGGGGCAGTATTTATGCAAAATCGGAAGAGTATATGAGAGAATTGGGCAAGATGCCTCATTCAAAGGTTGCAGAATTGACCTTTATCGGTGATAAGATTGTATGGGATAAGAGCATTTTCGATGAAACGGTCTATTTGCCGTTTGAGCACCTCATGGTGCCGGCTCCCAAAGAGTACGATGCATTCTTGAGAGAAAGTTTCGGGCCTGATTATATGACGCCGGTAATGCAGCCGAGTATGCATGGAAAAGTGGTTTTTGACACAGAGCATAGTTATTTGGAACTCCTTCCTAAGGTAAGGCGTGAATATAGGCGCTCGATTCTAAAGAGATTAATGAATAAAATAAAGAAGTAAATCCAAACAGTTCAAAATATGGGCAAGAAAGTATATCTTGGTATGATTGCTGATATAATGCATCCGGGTCTTACCAATATTATTAACGAAGGTGCCAAGTATGGCGATGTTGTCATAGGTCTATTTACAGATAAGGCAATAGCAACCCATAAGCGTTTGCCTTACCTGAGTTATGAACAGCGTAAAGAGGTTCTTAAAAATATAAAAGGTGTAAGTGAAATTGTACCTCAGGATGAATGGAGCTATGTTCCAAATCTGTTGAAGTATAAGCCCGACTATATAATACATGGTGATGATTGGGTGCAGGGGCCTGACAAGTATATTCGTGACGAGGTTTTCAAGATAATGAAAAAGATTGGCGGTGAGGTGATAGAGATTCCTTATACACAGGGTATTACATCCTCAGGTCTGGCAAATGAACTGGCATCTCTCGGTACGACACCTCAGGCGCGTCTCTCATCTTTACGTCGTTTGATATCCGCAAAGCCTATTGTGCGCATTCTGGAATCGCATAATGGCTTGACAGGCCTTATAGCAGAACATACAAGTGTTGAGGTCAATGGCCAGCATAGGGAGTTTGACGGAATGTGGTCTTCGTCGTTGACCGATTCTACAAGCAAAGGCAAGCCTGACATTGAAGCCGTTGACCTTACAACGCGTTTGCACGACCTGAATGATACCCTTGAGGTAACAACCAAGCCAATTATCTTCGATGGCGATACAGGCGGCAAAGTTGAGCATTTTGGCTTTACTGTACGTACGCTTGAGAGATTGGGTATTTCGGCTGTGATAATAGAAGATAAGGTAGGCCTTAAGCAGAACTCCCTTTTCGGAACGGATGCGGTGCAGACGCAGGACACAATAGAGGGTTTCTGTACAAAGATAAAGGCAGGCAAAGAGGCTCAGATAACCCGTGATTTCATGATAATATCGCGTTGCGAGTCGCTTATTGCGGGGAAACCGGTAGAAGATGCACTTGAACGCTGTCATGCCTATGTTGATGCTGGTGCTGACGGAATAATGATACATTCAAAGGACAAGAGCGGAGATGATGTAAAAGAGTTCTGTTTGCGCTTCAGAGAGAAGGATCTGCACACTCCTATTGTGGCAGTGCCTACCACGTATAACCAGTTTACAGAAGAGGAACTGGCAGAATGGGGTATAAACATAGTGATATATGCAAACCACATGCTACGTTCTGCATATCCTGCAATGGTGAAATGTGCTGAGACAATTCTTGCCAACAGCAGGAGCCTTGAGGCTGCTGAAAGATACTGTATGCCTATAAAGCAGATTCTGAATCTTATACCCGGAACGAAGAAATAGAAAACGGTTATGATTAGTCCAAAGTTTTTCGTTGATAAACTGGGTTCACTTGGCATAGACTTCTTTGCAGGTGTACCGGATAGTTTGCTTAAGAATATATGTGCATACATATCGGATAATATCGATTCAAGTCACAATATAATTGCAGCGAATGAAGGCGGTGCCGTAGGCCTTGCTGCCGGCTATCACCTTGCAACAGGCCGTATAGGTTGCGTATATATGCAGAACTCCGGAGAGGGTAATGCGATAAATCCTCTAGCATCCTTGACCGACAAGGAGGTATATAATATCCCGGTTCTCTTGCTTATAGGCTGGAGAGGTCGTCCTGGAGTGCACGATGAGCCTCAACATGTAAAGCAAGGCAAGATAACTACGGGCCTTTTGAATACATTAGGCATTAATTTTGATGTCTTGAGCAAGGAAGAGGACAAGGCAGCAAAACAGATAGAGAAAGCTGTTGAGGTGATGAATGAGACAAACGAGGTTTATGCATTGGTTATAGAGAAGGATACTTTTGACACACATGTTTTGCAGAATGTCGAAAAGAACGATTTTGCAATGACGCGTGAAGAGGCTATAGGTCTGGTTGCATCATCAATGGGTTCATGCGACGTTGCTGTAGGCACTACAGGAATGATAAGCCGAGAACTGTTTGAGTATCGCGAAGGTGCAGGTGAAGGGCACGAGCGCGATTTCCTTACAGTCGGTGCTATGGGGCATGCATCGCAGATAGCATTAGGCATCGCCTTGATGAAACCGGAACGCAAGGTCTGGTGTTTCGACGGGGATGGAGCAAGTATTATGCATATGGGCTCAATGGCTATAGTATCGGGCAAGACACCTGATAATTATGTGCATGTAATATTCAATAACGGAGCGCACGACTCCGTAGGCGGGCAGCCCACAGTTGGATTGAAGATAGATTTCCCGTTGATAGCTAAGGCTGTAGGCTATAAGAATGTATTGAGCGTCGATGACCGGAGAACTCTTGAAGAGGCTCTCTCTACCATTAAGGGAGGTGGGGGGCCGGTTCTGCTCGAAATAAAGGTGAGGAAAGGAAATAGAAAAGATCTTGGAAGACCGACTACTACCCCGGTGCAGAATAAAGAGGCCTTGATGAAATTTCTTGAAAAACAATAGATTATGAATATAAAGAGAAATGTTCTTTTGAATCCGGGTCCGGCTACGACGACCGATACTGTAAAGCTGGCTCAGGTCGTGCCGGATATATGTCCTCGTGAGAAGGAGTTTGCGGGGCTTATGAAAAATCTTCGCTCCGATCTTCTTAAGCTGGTGCATGCCCCTGAGAGCGAATATACATCGGTCTTGTTCTGCGGTTCCGGAACAATAAATATCGATGTCTGTATCAATTCTTTATTGCCCGAAGGCAAGAAGATTCTTGTTGTAAATAACGGAGCGTATAATTCACGTGCCGTGGAGGTTTGCGAGATGTACCGTCTTCCGCATATAAATCTTCAGTTCAGTGTGTATGAACGTCCCGACCTTGATGCTGTAAAGGCTGCTCTTGATGCTAATCCCGATGTTGCTGTTGTCTATTGCTGTCATCACGAGACTGGTACTGGTATCTTGAATCCTATAAGGGAAATCGGTGCGATGGCACATGAGCATGGGGCAATCTTTGTCAGCGATACGACATCGACTCTCGGAATGATACCGTTGAACGTAGTTGACGACAATGTCGATTTCTGTATGGCCTCGGCTCAGAAAGGACTTATGGCAATGTCTGGCCTATCTTTCATTATCGGAAAGACCGATATTATAAAGGCTTCAAAGAATTACCCTACACGTTCATATTATTGCAATCTGTATTTGCAGTATGAGTATTTTGAAAAGACCGGCGAGATGCATTTTACTCCTCCTGTGCAGACAATATATGCAACAATACAGGCGTTGAAGGAGTATTTCGAAGAGGGTGAAAACGCTAAGTTTGCTCGTCATAGAGCTGTTTATGAAGCGATTCATGACGGCCTTGACAGGCTTGGCCTTGAAACAGCCATTGACCGTAATATCGAATCGGGTCTGGTAGTCTCTGTAAAGTATCCCGATGACCCGAACTGGGATTTCGAGAAGGTACACGACTACTGTTATGAAAGAGGCTTTACAATTTATCCGGGCAAGATAAGCACTACGAATACTTTCAGGTTATGTTCGTTGGGCAAGATATTCCCGAAGGATATAGAGAATTTCTTTGTAGTATTGGAAGAGGCTCTTGATGTGTATGGCATAAAAACTTCAAGAAATGATTAAGACTGCAGTAATAATGGCAGCCGGTCTCGGCACCCGTTTCGGCAAGATGACCGAGACACAACCCAAGGGCTTCATAGAGGTAGGCGGAATCTCAATGATAAGGCGTTCCATAGAAACTCTGCTTTCATGCGGAATAGAGCGCATAGTAATAGGAACCGGATACAAGAAAGAGTGCTATGAGGCCTTGTGTTGCGAGTATCCCCAAATAGAATGTGTGTATTCCCCGCGATATGCCGAGACAAACAGTATGTACACACTGTACAATTGCCGTGAAGCAATAGGTGATAGTGATTTTCTTCTTCTGGAGTCAGATATCGTGTTCAATGCCGATGCCGTCAAGGAGATGCTTTCTGATGTTCATGAGAATATAATGCTGATAACACCTGTAATGAAGTTCCAGGATCAGTATTATGTAATGCATGACGATGCAGGTGTGCTTGTTGCATGCTCTACTGATAAGAATGCGTTGAGTGCGCAAGGTGAGCTTGTAGGAATACATCGGATATCCTCGTTGTTCTATCGTGAGATGTGTGATGAATATGCCCGTGTCGTTGACGAGAAACCTAAGCTCGGCTATGAGTATATGCTTCTTGAGATGTCGCAGAACAAGATACCTGTATATGTGCTTAACTCAAGTGTTGCCAAATGGTATGAGATTGATGATGAACAAGACTTGAGATACGCCGAGGAAAATATAGTAAAGTATCTTTGATAAAGCGGTTATATGGCAGAAAACAGGGCAAAACCATTGTATGATTTGAAGGCATTGCATTCCAAGATGCTTGATATACTTTCGGCTATTGACGAGACTTGCCGCAAGTATAATCTGCGTTATTATCTTATAGCCGGCACCATGTTGGGGGCTGTGCGTCATAAGGGTTTTATACCTTGGGATGACGATGCCGATATATGTATGCCCCATAGTGATTATGACAAGCTTATAGCGCATAGCAAGGAGTGGCTCCCGGAACGCTATGAACTCATTTGTGCAGAGAATGACAAGAATTATCCGCAGCCTTTTGCAAAGATACAGGATTCTCATACAACTATAATCGAACATGCTCACTTGAGGTATTTAGGCGGAGCATATATAGATGTCTTTCCTCTTGACGGCATGCCGGACGGGAAATGGGCACAGCGTTGGCACTATTTCAAGTACAAGCATCTTTGCAAACTGCTCTATTTTACATACCGCGACCCATACAGGCATGGTCATGGGCCAAGTTCATGGATACCTCTTCTTTGCAGGAAACTATATACTGTCGAAGGGTTGCAGAAGAGAATCCGCCGGCTATTGACAAAATATGATTTCTATAAATGCAAGAAGGTTCTTTGTTTTGACGATGGCATCAAGAGCATTGTTGACAGAGAGGTTTACGGTACTCCAAGCCCATACACATTCGAAGGACGTGAATTGTTGGGTGTGGCGGATTATGATACTTTGCTGACTCAGATGTACGGGGATTATATGAAGCTTCCTCCTGTAGAGCATCAAAGGCAACATAATTTCTATCATTTGGATTTGGATACTCCTTATCGTGAATATAAAGGTGATAAGTAAATGTAAATCGGAAAGACATTTGTCTTTCCGATTTACATTTACTTCCTGCCGAAGTCGGCAGGTATCTCACCCCATCTGTCTGTCTCCCATTTGAGGAGGGTTGTCGTGTAGGTGTTCTCTTTGAGCCATTTTTCAGCCCTTTCGATATAACCGAACAGTTCTTCGCTCTTGCTGTTGCGCGGAAGCTTTGTCTTGCACTGTTTCTGTTTCACCCAAAGAAGAGCGTTACGGCTGTCGGAATATATCGGAAGCTCTATACCTTTCTGCTTCAGCAGTGCCAAGCCGTGTACAATGGCAAGGAACTCTCCGATATTGTTGGTTCCGTACATGGGCCCGAAGTGGAAAACCTCTTCTCCAGTACCGACAAATACACCTCTGTACTCCATCTTTCCCGGATTGCCGCTGCATGCGGCATCTACGGCAAGGGCATTTGGCATTACTTCGGCCGGCAATCCGTCGGGTTTCCTGTTGCTCTTCTCTTTTGCAGAATTGCCAAAATACTGCTGTGGCGTGGAGTTGTAGGCCCTTTCGGCTTCCTCCAGCGTGTCGAAAGCCTTGTAGAGTGCCTGCTTTACACCTTTAATCTGTGCCTGGCACTCATCCCAGGTGTTGTATATGCCTGGCTCAAGGCCGTTCCACACAACATAGAATCGCTTCTTGCCCATAGACGGTTATTATATGTATTGCTTGCCGTGCCCGATTACATTCTCTCAGGAACCTCTATGCCCAAAAGGTTCATAGCAGTCTTTATAACCTTTCCTACATTGCGTGTCAGCAATACACGGAATGCTTTCGTCTCCTCGTTCTCTTCGCGCAGAATGCTGAAGTCGTGGTAGAACTGGTTATACTCCTTAGCAAGTTCATAGGCATAGTTAGCGATGCCAGACGGCGAGTAGTCTGTTCCGGCCTGCTTCACTACTGCCGGGAATTCGTTCATGAAGCGGATGATAGAGCACTCCTTTTCGCTTATGCTTTCAGGAACATTTGCATTTTCTATATTCACTCCGGCCTCTGCAGCCTTGCGCTCAATGGAACGTGTGCGAGCGTATGTGTATTGGATGAACGGGCCGGTGTTGCCGTTGAAGTCGATTGATTCCTTAGGGTTGAAGAGCATGTTCTTGCGTGCATCGACCTTTAGCATGAAGTACTTGAGTGCACCAAGACCTATAATGCGGTTTATCTCGGCTTTCTCCTCCGAAGTAAGGTCATTGAGCTTGCCGCCCAGTTCCTCCGATGTCTCGCGTGCTGTATTTATCATCTCGTCCATGAGGTCATCGGCATCCACGACAGTTCCCTCTCGGCTCTTCATCTTTCCTTCGGGCAGTTCAACCATACCGTATGAGAAGTGTACCAGTCCTTTGCCCCATGAGAAGCCCAACCTGTCGAGAAGCAGTGACAATACCTGGAAATGGTAGTTCTGCTCATTTCCTACAACATAAACCATCTTGTCTATCGGATAGTCGCGGAAGCGAAGCTGTGCTGTACCGATATCCTGTGTCATATATACCGATGTGCCGTCACTCCTGAGCAACAACTTCTCGTCGAGCCCGTTCTGTGTGAGATCGGCCCATACAGAACCGTCTTCTCTGCGATAGAACTTGCCCTCTTCAAGTCCTCCAAGCACGGTCTCCTTGCCAACAAGGTATGTGTCGCTCTCGTAGTATATCTTGTCGAAATCGACGCCAAGACGCTTGTATGTCTCGTCGAATCCTTCGTAAACCCAGTTGTTCATCTTTTCCCAGAGTGCACGTACCTCCTTGTCTCCGGCCTCCCACTTGACAAGCATCTCGCGTGCTTCGGCCATGAGAGGAGATGCCGCTTCGGCTTCCTCTTTTGTCATTCCCTTCTCCATCAATTCATTCAATTCCGCCTTGTAGTGCTTGTCGAATGCCACATAATAGTCACCTATGAGGTGGTCGCCCTTCTTGCCGCTGCTTGCAGGAGTCTCGCCCTCGCCCCATTTCTGCCATGCAAGCATAGATTTGCATATATGTATTCCTCGGTCATTGACAATGTTTGTCTTTACAACCTTGTTGCCGTTTGCTGCAATGATGTTCGACAGGGCATATCCAAGCAGGTTGTTCCTTATGTGTCCAAGGTGCAGAGGCTTGTTGGTGTTAGGTGACGAGTACTCTACCATAACCAGCGGAGATTCTTCAATTACGGCTGTAGTGCCCCATTTCTCGGTAGAATCAATTTTCTTGAGCAACTCAATCCAGTACGAAGGTGAGATAGCTATGTTAAGGAAGCCTTTCACGACGTTGAATGAAGAGATTACAGGCTGGTTGGCCTTCAGGTACTCTCCAATCTCCTGAGCTGTCTCCTCGGGACGCTTCTTCGACAGTTGAAGGAATGGAAAGACGACTAATGTAAAATCGCCCTCAAACTCCTTGCGTGTCTTCTGTAACTGTATCTTCTCTTCGTTGAATTCTGCACCGTACAGGCTCTTGATTGCTTCTACAGTACTTTTTGCCAATGTTGCTTCAATACTCATCTGTTATAATAGTTTTATTGTTTCTTTACTTGTTAATCTTTTGCAAAGATACAAACAAACGAGCGAAATAGACAAAGCTTGCTTTGGCATTTTGCAGCGAGTGCAGTGTATTTTCGAGGTTTTTCCCTCAAAGATATAAACAAACGAGCGAAATAGACAAAGCTTGCTTTGGCATTTTGCAGCAAGTGCAGTGTATTTTCGAGGTTTTTCTTCAGAGATACGGTTTCATTTGCTTTCTTGCACCTAAATATCGTAAAAACCGTTATAGAAATTTAAATAAAACTCTTTAATGGCAATTCGTGAAAGATTAAGTCAACGGTTTGTATTATCTTTGTTCCCGAAATGCGCTTGCTGGCTTTTGTGCCGGCCCGGCAAAGAATGATGTTCTATGGACAAGATACCTGTAGTTACCAAAAACCTTCTGGCGATAAATATCGTCATGTTCCTGGCTCTGTTTGCTGCGGAGAGGTGGGGTATAGACCTCAATGATCTGCTTGGACTTCATCTGTTCGCTTCAAGCGAGTTCTACCCGTTCCAGCTTGTTACATACATGTTCATGCATGCAAGCCTTACGCATATATTCTTCAACATGTTCGCGCTTTACATGTTCGGGCGTGTACTTGAGCATGTATGGGGACCAAAACGTTTTCTCATATTCTATATCGTGGCAGGTATCGGTGCGGGCCTTCTGCAAGAAGCGGTCGGTTTCCTGCGTTATAGCTCCATCGCAGACGGTATGTCTTCCGAAAGCATATCTATAGTGTTGAATGAAGGTGCAGCAGCATTACAGAGGCATATGAATTTCGTTGATTCAAGAATGGCGGATTTGAATCTTGTGCTCAATGTTCCTACGGTGGGTGCGTCAGGTGCTGTATATGCTATCCTGCTGGGTTTCGGAATGTCGTTCCCCAACGAACGCATGTTCATATTCCCTCTTCCGTTTCCAATCAAGGCAAAATATTTTGTTATCGGGTATGCGATCATTGAACTTTATCTCGGCACGACCGGGACACGTGACGGTGTTGCTCATTTTGCTCATCTTGGAGGCATGCTGTTCGGTTTCCTGCTCATATTGTACTGGCGCAAAAATGGCAAGATAGGGGGGCCGTATGTTTAGTCAAATGTTCCGTAAATTCAAGGACTCCAGTGTTCTCATGCGGTTCATATATGTCAATGCCGCAATATATATAATCGTCGTTTCCATCGGAGTTTTTTCGGTACTTTTCAATGTTCCGGAATTGGCCTCTTATGTAGTACGTCTCATTGAGCTCCCATCATCTTTTGTCCGGCTTGCAGCCAAGCCCTGGACTCTGTTCACATACATGTTCCTGCATGAGCATCTTGCTCATATCCTATGGAACATGTTGGCGTTGTATATGTTCGGCCGTATATTTCTGGACTTTTTCTCTCTTCGTCACTTTGTAGGTACATATCTTTTGGGCGGTTTTGTTGGCGGAATTGTTTTTGTTCTCTCCTACAATATCTTCCCTTATTTTGCACCTTTTGCCGACAGCTCATATCTTGTAGGTGCATCGGCTTCGGTACTCGCAGTTGTCGTGGCTTCGGCAGTGCGTGCTCCGGGCTACCGGGTGAATCTCCTTCTTTTCGGTACTGTAAAGCTTTCTACGCTTGCCTGGGTCACGGTGGCCGTCTCTTTTCTGATGCTGTCCGGTGACAACGCCGGAGGGAACTTTGCGCATCTGGGCGGAGCCTTCTCCGGTTGGCTTATAGCGTTCATGCTTAACAAAGGGGTTGATGTTACATCGCTGATAAACAAGCCGATAGACTCTTTTGTCTCCTTTTTCACGAAAAAACGGTCCGGGCGACGCAGGAAAGGCAAGTTTACCTATTCGGCATCTTCGGCAAAGCATTCGGACGACCACATTTATAATGCCCGCAAGAAGGCGTCTGAGGCCGAAATCGACCGGATTCTTGAAAAAATCAAGAAAGGCGGCTATTCTTCATTGAGCGAGGAAGAGAAGAGGCGGCTCTTTGAAGCATCATCGAAATAGTTATTCTGTATCTCCCGAATCTCCTCCATTGATGCCTGTATCCCGTAGGTGTCTGTTCCCCTTTTGCTGCCGAATAAACGAAATTCCACTCTTTTACACCTTTAAAATAAAGAAAAATAGGGAAATGTCGCTTTGTTTAAGAAAAAAGCGCTATATTTGCGCGATTTTTAAGCTAGGAATAAATAAATCGTAATAAAATTTAATAAAAATGCAGAACAAAGGATTCGTAAAGTTATTTGCACTGCTGCTTACTGTCGTGTGTCTGATATATTTGTCATTCACCGCGGTTACAAGCTATCACACCAACAAGGCTGAGGCTTGTCCTCAGGGCAGCCAGCACTACCTCGATTCAATCAAGAATAAGAAGGTTTGGCTTGGTGTTTATACATTTGAGCAGTGCCGTGAGTTGGAAATCGGTCTTGGTCTTGATCTCAAGGGCGGTATGAATGTGATTATGGAGGTTTCTGTACCCGATATCATCAAGTCTTTGTCGGGCAACAAGAACGACTATGCATTCAACTCTGCTATTGAGAGTGCCCGTGCGGCTTCAATGACAGGCGGTGATGTGGTTTCGGAGTTTGTAAAGGCTTTTGCCGAAGCCGATACTACTGGCCGTGGCCTAGCTTCCATCTTCGCAACTCACAATCTTAAGGATAAGATCAAGCCGAACTCTACAGATAAGGAAGTAGAAGACGTGCTTAGAGGTGAAATCAAGAGCGCTGTTGACAACTCATTCAATGTGTTGCGTTCACGTATCGACCGTTTCGGTGTGGTACAGCCTAACATCCAGGCGCTCGAAGGCGGTGTAGGCCGTATTATGATTGAGCTTCCGGGCGTTAAGGAGCCTGACCGTGTCCGCAAGTTGCTTGAGGGCTCTGCAAATCTTGAGTTCTGGGAGACATATACAGCAGAGGAGATAAACAGCACTGTGCTTCCTTCGCTAGTTGACCTTGGTGCAACATTGTCAAGCGATTCAATCAACCATATGCTTGCAAGCCTCAAGAGCGTTCACCAGTTCAAGGACAAGAACGGCTATTCAGGTGCGTCACTGAGCGTTGTTGCCTTGGCACACTACAAGGATACTGCAGCTATCAATGCGATGCTTGCTACCGATGAGGCAAAGAGACTTCTTCCGCGCGACCTTCGTCTTAAGTGGAGCGTAGAGGCTCATGACAACGACTCTACACGCACTCACTTTGAACTCAATGCTCTCCGCAGTTCTGGCCGTGACGGCAATGCTGCGCTTGAGGGTGATGTCGTTGCTGATGCATCTGCAGGGTATGACAGCTACAACCGTCCTTGCGTTGACATGCAGATGAATGCAGAGGGTGCAAGAAAGTGGGCTGCTTTGACCAGAAAGAATGTCCAAAAGGCTGTTGCTATTGTCCTCGACGGATATGTTTACAGTGCGCCTACTGTACAGAACGAGATTCCTAACGGACGTTCTCAGATTTCAGGAAACTTTACAATCGAGGCTACTCAGGACTTGGCGAATGTGCTTCGTTCCGGTAAGATGGCTGCTCCTTCACGTATTGTACAGGAAGAGGTTGTAGGTCCGTCACTCGGTCAGGCTTCAATCAATCAGGGTATCATTTCGTTCATCGTGGCATTTGTCCTCCTTATGATATACATGTGCGCGATATACGGTTTCATTCCTGGTGCTGTTGCAAACCTTGCTCTTATACTGAACCTGTTCTTTACAATGGGTATCCTTGCATCGTTCCAGGCAGCCCTGACTATGTCCGGTATCGCAGGTATCGTGTTGACGCTGGGTATGGCGGTCGATGCCAATGTGCTTATCTATGAGCGTGCCAAGGAAGAGCTCCGTGCAGGCAAGAATGTACGTCTCGCGCTTTCAGACGGTTACAAGAATGCATTCTCAGCTATCTTCGACTCAAACTTCACATCAATCATAACAGGTATCATTCTGTTCAACTTCGGTACAGGTCCAATCAAGGGCTTTGCTACAACATTGATTATCGGTCTTCTCTGCTCGTTCTTTACAGCAGTGTTCGTTACACGTGTAATCTATGAGCACTTCATGAACAAGGGCAAGTGGCTGAACCTCACATTCACCACAAAACTGTCCGAGAACCTCATGAGAGAGCCTAAATACAACATCCTCAAGTCTTCTAAGAAGGCGGGCATAATCTTTGCTGTTGCAGGTTTGGTTATGATTGGTTCATTCGCTGTTCGCGGTCTCAGCCAGAGCATCGACTTCACCGGCGGACGTAACTTCGTAGTCCAGTTCGAGCAGAAGGTTGAGCCTGAGACAGTTCGTGAGCTTTTGAAGACAAAGATTACAGAGGATAATGTACAAGCAATAGCATTGGGTACCGACGGCAGAACAATCCGTGTATCTACGAACTACATGATCAACGATACAGCTAAGGTTGCCGATGAGAGAATCGAGATATTCCTTTATGAGGCATTCATGGAGGGCGGATTGTTGAGCAAAGGCCTTACATTGGATACATTCCGCGACTATGAGAACCGTGAAGGTGGCTCAATCATACAGTCGCAGAAGGTTGGTCCAAGCATTGCTGACGATATCCGCGACGGTGCAATTGTTTCAGTGATTCTTGCACTTATAGCGATCTTCATCTATATTCTCGTGCGTTTCCGCAATGTTGCTTACAGTATCGGCTCTATTGCAGCATTGGCTCTTGACGTGCTTATGATTATAGGTTGCTACTCACTGTTCTACGGTGTTCTGCCAATGTCATTGGAGATTGACCAGACATTCATCGGTGCAATCCTTACCGCTATCGGTTATTCTATCAATGACAAGGTGGTTATCTTCGACCGTGTACGCGAGTTTACATATCTCTATCCTAAGCATGACAAGTACGAGCTGTTCAACAACTCATTGAACACAACTCTTGCACGTACAATCAATACATCATTGAGTACTCTCATCGTATTGCTCTGTATCTTCGTGCTTGGTGGCGACAGTATCCGCAGCTTCTCATTCGCAATGATTCTCGGTGTAGTATTCGGTACACTATCATCATTGTTCGTTGCAGCACCGATTGCATACAGCATCATCGGCCGCAAGAAGTAATATACTGCGGTTCATATATAAGACAAAGGGATGCCGAATGGTATCCCTTTGTCTTATATATAATCATGTTGTCTGTTCTATTTTGTAATTCTCTTTTTTATGTAATGGTATGCAAAATGGCAGTTCTTGCAGTTGCATGCCGAGCAGTACTTCTTGTTCAGTTGCAGAAGAGCCTGTGAATCGGCAGCACAGTCAATCTCTATTCCTTTCTCCTTCCAGCGTCTTACAATGCCGTTCTCTTCGCTTCTCATGAAGTGCAGGAGGTCCTCAGCCTTGCTGCAGAGAGCAAGGTCTCTATGTCTCTTGCCATATATGAACAGTATCGGAACAACCGCATTGATTATTATTATGTCGCAATGGCGTGGTCTCATAACTCCATTGCCGCTTGTCTCCGTACCTCCGAAGCATGTATGGTTGTGCCAATAACCATGTAGCGGTGCCTCCAGTATCCGGTAGAGCTCGGCAGTCGTGTTGCATGCGGCAATGCTGCTCATGCTTGCCTTTTGACCGAAGTAGAGTGTTGCCAGTCTGGCTATCCGCACATGCGGTGTGGCATTCGATGTTCCCCACTTTCTGTAATCCATCTCCTTGAGGCCGAACTTGCGTGAAAGGAATCGGTATTCCCGCTGCAGATTTCTGAAGTATGTGCTGCAAATTGCATTTCTACGGTAGTAGTAGGGGATACTCTCTTCGTGCAGCAATCCGGCTTGCCCGAACATTATGGCTTCTACCTGTATCTCATTGTCGCGGTGCTTGGCCAGTGCCTTCATGTCGAGCATGCTTGCCCACTCCTCAAAGATGTTGCCCTGTATTCCGAATCCGAAGCTTCTTGTTATAGTCCTGAACAGCGTGTCATCCCATTTGCAGTCACTGGCCTTGAACACCTTTTCGATGTTTGCGGCTTTTTCTTCGATACGTTCCATCAAAAGCCTCGACATCAGACTGTGAAGAACAACATCTTCAAGTTCTGTCATTACTTCGTAGCAATAAAGCCGGCGTTCCTGTTTTTCCATAGCATCGTACTCCTCAATCAGACTGTTATCACATTTAAGTTCAATTCTGTTTTCACTGTTTTGCCCATATCCTGTGTCTTTGTCCCCGTTCAGTGTTACCTGCAATATGATGTTGTGTTCTTTCTCTTCCGTCTTCTCTCCTTTCCGGCTCTCCTTGTTGCATTGTAGCAGAACGTCCCCTGTCAGTATATCATCGCCAATCCTTACTTTGGCATTCCTTACAATCCGGAACTCCTCGTCCCACGAACCGTAGCCGATGATTTCGGTTCTTTTTCCGTTGGTCGTGCAAAGCTCTTTTCCGTTCAGAAGCTTGTGTTGCCATAAATAGTGAATTACTCCTGTCATTGTTTGTGTAGTTTTTCAGCTGCAAAATAAAATGGCAAACCTATGAATGCATCATGCATCGGCAAGGTTTACCATTTTGTTTTAACAATTTTTCAGGACTGTCTCCTTTAAGTTTCCTGTTTTTTGTTTTCGCTGGGGTAGCTTATTCTTGTATGGTATATTGCTTCAAGCCTTTTCTTGAATATCTCTTTGACAGTACTTATATCCTGGAAAGTTATAGGGCTGTTGCTTAGTTCATTGCTATTTAGCTTGCTGTCAACGATGTTGTTGACCATCTCCTCGATTTTCTCAGCTGTATATTCCTTGAGGCTGTGCGATGCCGCCTCGACGCAATCGGCAAGCATAAGTATTGCCTGTTCCTTTGTATGCGGCTTCGGGCCTGGGTATGTGAACAGCGATTCGTCAATCTCCTCGTTGGGGTGCGCTTCCTTGTATTTGGCGTAGAAGTAACCGGTCTTTGACTCTCCGTGGTGTGTTGTTATGAACTCCCTTATCTTCTTTGGCAAATGCTCATGTTCGGCAATGGCAAGTCCGTCTGTTACGTGCTTCTTGATTATGGCGGTGCTTTCCAACGGACCAAGCGAGTCGTGCGGATTTATTCCTCCGCTCTGGTTTTCGGTGAAGTAGATAGGGTTCTCCATCTTCCCAAGGTCGTGATAGAATGCTCCTGTACGCACCTCTAGGCTGTTTGCTCCGATTGCCCTGGCCGCCTCGGCCGCAAGGTTACCCACCTGCATTGAATGCTGGAATGTTCCGGGTGCTTCCTGTGACATGCGTTGGAGAAGCTTGCTGTTAAGGTTTGAAAGTTCTATGAGTGTCACGTTTGATATGAAACCGAAAGTCTTTTCTACTAAGAACATCATGGGATATACAAAAAGCATCAGTATTGCGCTTACAGTGAAGTATATGTACATGTTGTATTTCATCTTCGAGAAGTCGGCCTCGATAATAAGCTCATAGCACATATATACTATGGCATACGTAATGAACGTAATGAGCACGCAACGGAACATCTGTGAGCGTGACGAGAGCTCTCTGAGGCTAAGTATGGCGCTCATGCCGCCAAAAAGCTGCAGCATGACGAACTCGTACGGTGAGCCGATCATAATAGAGCATATCATTATAGTGATAGCATGCGTAAGAAAAGCCGTGTTGTTGTCGATGAAGAGGCATAGCATCATCGGGACAATCGCAAACGGAAGCACGAATACGCTTATTCCTCCGTGGTCAAGAACCAATCCTACAAGAACCGGGAATAGCGTTGCGGACAGTATAGTGAACGTGAACTTGTTCATGCTCGCTGCAATATTGCTGCGGTAGGTATATATATATGCCAGCAACAGGAACATTCCTATTATGACGAACAGCACTTGTCCTATGAATATGTTGAATTTGTTGCCGCTTGCCATGGAGCTTTCCGCCTCCTGCAATTTATGAAGATATGTCTCTATCGTGCGGTATGCCGTTGAATCAACGATATCCCCCTTGTTTATAATTCTTTGTCCTTTAAGGATTGTGCCGATGCGCGTTTCGTGCCTTGCTAGCTTCTCTCTGAGCCCATAGTTCGTTTGTGCGGTGTCGCATGTATAGTTTGGAGCAATCAGCTCTTTCAGTCCCAGTTCCGATACAGTCTCTTCGGGCAATGTATCTGCTTTCAACAGAATATCGTAGGCTTCTGATATGCTTGCGAATCTTTCAGCATTAGTCTGTACCTGCTTCCCGTTATGCAGGACGTTTATATTGCTGTTTCTGTGTGCTCTGATTCTTTGGACGTCTTCATCAGATACAATGCCGTCCTTGTAGAGGTTTTCCAGGCATTTTTCATACTCTTTCAAGGTGTATGGAAAGTACGGGATATTGAATCTGTTGCGGAACTCCCTCAGTTTCTCCTCACGCACCTTGTTGTCGTAGATGAAAACCGGCAAGTGGTCTGCTTTTATGCTGTCCCTTTCCTTTGCAATCTGGCTGTCGCTCTTTTTAACAATGAAATCGAACTCTGCAATAATCTGCTCATGGTTCCAGGGGGTATTGCAGTCGAAACTGTAACTTGTGAACTTGTCTCTTGGCATGAAGAAGACGATTATGCCAATGCATATCACTACAAGGCTCACTTGAGTTATTATTCGTGTATGCTTTCCGAAAAAACTGTTCTTCTGTCCGGTCATAGCGTAATGTTCAATTTAGCAATCCTGAATATTGATTATTCTTGTCTGCGGGCTGTTTGGCTCTCTTGATGTCTGGATAATTCTTTGCAAGGGCCGTGCAGCTATTCCGCAAATGTACTAAAAAATAACAAATAACAATGGCAAAATGCCATTTCTTGGCTTTCATCTTCTTTTCTTTCAATGTATAATCTGTTTGCAGAGCCTTTGAAGCGTCTGTTTTGCAGATAAGTGAAAAATAGAGTGATTTATTTTGTTAAAAACTCAACTTGTACTACTTTTGTGTAGCAGTTAAGATGCCATATTGGGTCTTTGTGTCCGGTATGGCAGTTTAAAAATCAAAGATATGAGTGAAAGAAGAGTAAGAGTACGTTTTGCACCGAGTCCTACAGGCCCGCTTCATATTGGCGGTGTAAGGACAGCGCTATATAATTATCTTTTCGCCAAGCAGCATGGCGGTGACCTTATCTTCCGTATCGAAGATACCGATTCGAACCGTTTTGTGCCTGGTGCCGAGGAGTATATCCTCGAATCGTTCCGCTGGTTGGGAATCAAGTTCGACGAAGGCGTAAGTTTCGGAGGCGACAAGGGCCCTTACAGGCAGTCGGAGCGTCGCGACATATACAAGAAGTATGTTCAGGTTCTTCTCGACAGCGGCAAGGCATATATCGCATTCGACACACCGGAGGAACTTGAGAGCAAGCGCGCTGAGGTTGAAAATTTCCAGTACGACGCATCGACACGCTTGTCCATGCGCAACTCTCTGGCAATGCCGGCCGAAGAGGTCGAAGCCCTTATAGCAAGCGGCCGCCAGTATGTGGTACGTTTCAAGGTAGAGCCGGGCGAAAAAGTCGTTGTGAACGACATTATCCGCGGCGAAGTAACGATAGACTCTTCGATTCTCGATGACAAGGTGCTCTACAAGTCGGCCGACGAACTCCCTACCTATCACCTCGCGAACATCGTTGACGACCACCTCATGGAGGTGTCGCATGTTATCCGCGGTGAAGAGTGGCTTCCTTCGGCTCCCCTGCATGTACTTCTCTACCGTGCTTTCGGCTGGGAGGATACCATGCCACGCTTCGCGCACTTGTCATTGTTGCTGAAGCCCGAAGGCAACGGAAAGCTCAGCAAGCGCGACGGTGACCGTCTCGGCTTCCCGGTGTTCCCGCTTGAGTGGCACGACCCAAAGAGCGGTGCACTCTCATCGGGCTTCCGTGAGAGCGACTATCTTCCCGAAGCTGTCATCAATTTCCTCGCCCTGTTGGGCTGGAATCCCGGTGACGATGTCGAGATGATGTCTATGGAAGACCTCATATCGAAGTTCGACCTGGCGAAGTGCAGCAAGGCCGGTGCGCGTTTCGACTATAAGAAAATGATTTGGTTCAACCACGAATATATCCTTCGGAAGCCCGACAGGGAGATTGCCGAAATATTCATGCCCGTTGTCGAGTCGCACGGCATTGCAACAACAATCGAGCATCTAGAGAAGATTGTATCACTTATGAAAGGCCGTGTCAACTTCGTGCATGAGCTATGGGATGCAAGCAGCTTCTATTTCGTGGCTCCGGCAGAGTATGACGAGAAGACCGTCAAAAAACGCTGGAAAGAGGATTCTGCAGCAAAGATGACCGAGCTTGCCGACCTGCTTGAGAGCCTCGACAACTTCTCCATCGAAAATCAGGACAAGGCTGTCCACGAGTGGATAGAGCAGAAGGGCTACGGAATGGGCGAAATAATGAACGCTTTCCGTCTGGCTCTTGTAGGCGAGGGAAAGGGCCCTCAAATGTTCGATATATCAGGCCTTATAGGCAAAGAGGAGACTCTTGCGCGTCTCCGCAGGGCAATAACAATCTTAGGATAAGCAATGTACACATTCGCAATATATCTGTATATATTCTTTGTAAAGCTTGTAGCTCTGTTCGGGCATAAGAAGGCAAAGCAGATGTTGCAGGGGCACAAAGAGGTCTTCGCACTCCTTAAGGAGCGTGCGTTGCCCGGTACCCGTTATGTCTGGTTCCATGCCTCATCGCTCGGCGAGTTCGAGCAAGGACGCCCGATGATAGAGAAACTGCGTGCCGAGCATCCCGAATACAGGGTAGTGCTCACATTCTTCTCCCCTTCGGGCTACAACACGGCAAAGAACTACCAGCAGGCCGATATCGTATGCTATCTGCCTTTCGACACTAAAAGGAACGCAAGGCGTTTTCTCGATATCCTCAAGCCTGAGATGGCTTTCTTCATCAAGTATGAGTTCTGGCTCAATTACCTTGTAGGTCTCAAGAAACGCAATGTACCTGTTTACAGCGTGTCGTCAATCTTCCGCAAGGAGCAGATATTCTTCAAGCCGTGGGGCGGAAGATACCGTCTTGCCCTTCACTGTTTCGACAGGCTGTTCGTGCAGAACGAGAAGTCAAGGGAACTCCTGAAGACACTTAACGTGGAGAACGTCTCTGTCGTGGGAGACACCCGTTTCGACCGTGTTGCAAAGATTCTTGAACAGGCCCGTCAGTTGCCATTGGTCGAGGCTTTTGTCGAGGGTAGCCGTAAGGTATTCATTGCCGGCAGTTCATGGGGCGGCGACGAGGCAATATACATGCCTTATTTCAACAATCACAAGGAGTGGAAGCTCATAATAGCGTCACACGAAGTGAACGAAGAGCGTATCAAGGCCATAGTCGAGCAGTATGCCGGCAAGTGTGTGCTTTATACACGGGCGACAATGGAAGAGGTCCGTATGGCCGACTGCCTCATCATCGACTGTTTCGGGCTGCTCTCTTCGATTTACCGTTACGGTGATGTCGCTTACGTGGGTGGAGGCTTCGGAGTCGGCATCCACAATGTGCTTGAGGCTGCAGTCTATGGTGTTCCGGTCTTCTTCGGCCCCAATAACCGGAAGTTTCAGGAGGCTCAGGCTCTCAAGGCCTGTGGCGGAGGCATTGAGATTTCGAGCACGTTCGAGTTCGGGCAGAAGATGGATGCCTTTATGGCCAGCGAAGCTGTGCTTGAGGCAGCAGGGAAGGCTGCCGGGGAGTATGTGTCGGAGAACTCCGGTGCAACGGCTAGAATCTTCAAGGAACTTGGGTTGTAGAATCGGATTAAACAATGTTAATTGTATTGCAACGGAATCCGAATCTGCTATTTTTGCAGTAAGAAACAATAATAAGATTAATATAAACCTTTAAAATCTAAGATTATGCAGTTTTTGACAGATGAAAAATTGGTGATTGTAGGTGCTGCCGGCATGATCGGCTCTAACATGGCACAGTCGGCTCTCATGATGGGCTTGACAACAAATCTCTGCTTGTACGATGTGTTTTCACCGGAGGGTGTTGCCGAGGAGATGCGTCAGAGCGGTTTCGACAATGTGAACATAACAGCAACAACCGATGTTGCCGAGGCCTTCAAGGATGCAAAATACATTATCTCTTCAGGCGGTGCTCCACGTAAGGAAGGCATGACACGTGAGGACCTTCTCGCCGGCAACTGCAAGATAGCCGAGGAGCTTGGCAAGAATATCAAGACATACTGCCCCGATGTAAAGCATGTTGTAATCATCTTCAACCCGGCCGACCTCACCGGTCTTGTAACCCTTCTCTACTCAGGCTTGAAACCGGGTCAGGTTACAACTCTCGCCGGTCTCGACTCAACACGCTTGCAGAATGCTCTTGCAAAGAAGTTCGGTGTTATGATGAATGAGGTTACCGGTTGCGCTACATACGGTGGCCACGGTGAGCAGATGGCAGTGTTCGGCAGCGCAGTGAAGATTGCCGGCAAGCCATTGACCGACATCATCGGAACAGCAGAGTTCCCCGAAGAGGAGTGGGAGCAGATGAAGAAGGACGTTACACAGGGCGGTGCAGCTATCATCAAGCTCCGTGGCCGTTCATCTTTCCAGAGCCCTTCATATCTCTCTGTTGAGATGATACGTTCGGTTATGGGTGGCGAGACATTCCGTTACCCTGCCGGTACATACGTTTCAAACGAGAAGTACGACCACATCATGATGGCTATGGACACTATTCTCGATGCAAACGGCTGTTCATACAAGATGCCTGTAGGTACTCCTGAGGAGATAGCAAAGCTCGATGCAAGCTATGCTCACCTTTGCAAGATGCGCGACGAGCTTGTTACATTGAACATCGTTCCTGCAATCTCAGAGTGGAGCAGCATTAATCCAAACCTCTGATAATCGGATTTGACGTTTTACAAATAATGTGGAGAGCGGCCCTTTGACTTTTGGGCCGCTCTCCGTTGCTTTTGCATCAATCTTTTTAAAAGCTCCTGTCGTCGCAACCATTGCTATACGGCCGACAAAAGTAATTTTCTTAATATCCGTCACCGATAAAATTACAGCAAACAACCGTTCAAACATCGGATAAGGAGAGGTATTGTTTGAGCGGTGCATATACGTGATGATGTTTCTTCGTGAACAGCGAGTTGTCCTCTCCCCGCTGTTTGAACGAGAAGTTGTTTGAGACAAACAACAGCCGGCCGAAGAATGTTGCCTGCAACTTGTGAGCAAAAGGCTGTTGTGACTAATTTTTACGTGTGACGGGCGTTTTTTGATTACTTTTTCACGAGAGAAAAAGTAATGATAGAATGCTCTTCGTTTGGTAACAACCTACAGTTTAAGGTTGAGAACTGCATAAGAATATAATGACGA
>JAZNSN010000008.1:0-71576 GCA_045591315.1 Bacteroidaceae bacterium | reverse complement strand
GGAGCATATTGGGAATGTTGTCGGGCGGCATGAAGGATTTATGCGTACAAAAATGATATTTTTTCGAATTTGCAGGCAAAAACGGAAAAATCACCGAAAAACAGAGACCGAGCCAAAATTACTTTTGACTCGGCCTCATGTCACTTATTGGCTACTGATATAGGAGTTGAATACCTTTTGTTACTTGACAAGGAGTTTCTTACCATCCAGAATGTAGATACCGGGAACGATTATCTCATCAATCCTGCGGCCGGTGAGGTCATATATACCCAAAAACTCTTTCTCGTTTATATAAGCAAGCGGTGACCTGTCCATGTAATACAAAGTATCGTTCCAATAGAATTCGGCAGGTGGAAAATACATATTGCCTGCTATTGAAAATACTCTTTTGTCAAGGTCCAATGTTTCAAAGATTGAATCTCTGCGTTCGAAGCGTGCTGCAGAAGAATTCTCCTGCGCAAAACCGCATACGGCGACAAATGCAATAATTAGCGTTATAATCAGTCGTGTCTTCATGATGTTTTGCTTGCTTATTTTGTATCTGTTAGAAATCTGTTCAACTACGACACTCCATAGCGTGCCGCGCCTCGTAACTCCTCTTCTATGCGTATCAATTGATTATACTTGGCAGTGCGGTCGCTGCGGCTCATTGAACCGGTCTTTATCTGTCCGGCATTTAAAGCCACGGCAATATCAGCAATTGTTGTATCTTCAGTTTCACCGGAACGGTGGCTGATTATGGTTGTATAGCCATTACGACGTGCCATTTCGATAGTATCGAGAGTTTCGGTAAGTGTTCCTATCTGGTTAACCTTTACCAGCACGCTATTAGCGCAATTCAGTTCAATACCTTTGCCAAGGTATTTGACATTGGTTACAAAAAGGTCATCACCCACAAGCTGGCAACGGTTGCCGATGCGCTCGGTGAGCATAGCCCATCCCTCCCAGTCATTCTCACCCATGCCGTCTTCTATTGAGTCAATCGGATATCTTTCGATGAGACGTTCAAGATAATCGACCTGCTCGCGGGATGTAAGCTTATGCCCCTTAGGACCTTCAAAAAGCGTATAGTCATACACTCCGTCACGATGATATTCTGATGCAGCACAATCAAGAGCTAATGTAATGTCAGTTCCGGGAGTATAACCGGCTGTCTTAATCGCTTGAACCAATATATCCAGTGCCTCTTCCGTGTCATTGAGTGCCGGAGCAAAACCACCCTCATCGCCTACACCGGTGCTATACCCTCTTTTCTTAAGCACACTCTTTAATGCACCGAAGACCTCGGCACCCATCTGCACGGCTTGACGTATGCAACCCGCACCTATTGGGCGTATCATAAACTCCTGAAATGCAATAGGAGCATCGGAATGACGTCCTCCATTAAGCAGGTTCATCATTGGAATAGGCAACACGTGCGCATTGACACCGCCAATATAACGATATAAGGGCATGCCGCATGCCTTGGCTGCTGCTTTTGCAATAGCCAGTGACACGCCCAATATGGCATTGGCACCAAGATTGCATTTTGTGGATGTACCATCAAGTTCAAGCATCATGCAGTCCAATCCTCGTTGCTCATACACACTGCATCCGCGCAATGCCGGTGCTATGCGTTCGTTGATATTTGTCACAGCCTTTGATACCCCCTTGCCATTATAGCGATGTTCATCTTCATCACGCAACTCCAGTGCCTCATTTTCACCGGTAGATGCTCCCGATGGAACAGAAGCACGCCCCATCACACCATTTTCCAGTACAACTTCAGCCTCTACTGTGGGGTTTCCACGCGAATCCAATATTTCTCTCCCTTTAATCTCTGATATCTTCATAATTATAGTCTTTTACAATGAAATACTGAAATACAAACATCTGGTAAGGAAGTTTGTTGTACAGACACCACAAGAAGCTGTTTAAATTTCCAAAAAGGTTTTTCTTATACAGGAAGCCGTCATCTCGTTGTTTTTCTTTGCTATATTCAGTTACCCAATCTCTCAACCAATATCTTTTCAATTTCCTCGGCCGTTGCACCTATTGCAAGAACAGCATTTTAGAGATCTATAAATGCTATTTAGTATTAGATTCATGCAATTATGCACTTATTTCATGCCATTGTTGTTTATGGATTTATACTTAATCATAGCGCAAATATAATAAATCCATAGGAATTACCCCCCCCAATAGTTAAACTATGTTAAAAATAACTTAAGATAACTACGCACTATCCAATAGATTGTAGCTTATAGTTATCCTAAGTTATTTTTAGCAGACTGCATTTACAAGCGGCTTACTCCTCGACACGTGCAAGCTTCACTGTGAAGTGGCGCATAAGCTCAGTCTCCCAGACAATCCTGACTCCATGCCTGATGCTGTCGCGGCGGTCGTAAACATTTTTCAGTGCAACAGCTATAACATCCATGTGGTTATTGGTATATACACGGCGTGCGATGCAGAGGCGCAGCAAGTCGAGACCACCGAAGCGGTTCTCGCGAGTGACAGGGTCGCGGTCGGCGAGGATATAGCCTATTTCGCAGCCGCGAATACCGGCTTCGAGATAAAGCTCTATAGCCAATGTCTGCGCCGGGAACTCCTCCTTAGGCACATGCGAGAGTACACGGTCGGCATCAATAAAGAGCGCGTGGCCGCCTACCGGACGCTGATAAGGAATGCCGAACTCATCCAAACGGGCAGCCAGATACTGCACCTGACGGATACGTGTCTCGATATTGTCGAATTCCGTATTCTCTTCAAGGCCTACAGCCAGTGCCGCCATATCGCGACCGTTCATGCCACCATAGGTGAGGTATCCCTCAAAAGGAATACAGAACTTCTTGGCTCCTTCGTACCAATCCTCGTGACGTGTAGCTATGAAACCGCCCATGTTCACAAGACCGTCTTTCTTCGAAGACATTGTCATGCCGTCGGCAAGCGAGAACATCTCTCTGACAATCTCCTTGATACTCTTGCCGGCATACCCCTCTTCACGTGTCTTTATGAAATAGGCATTCTCGACAAACCTTGCAGAATCATAAATTACACGCTTGCCATATTTGTCGGCCAAAGCACGCACCTCGCGCAGATTCTGCATTGACACAGGCTGTCCGCCTGCCGTGTTATTCGTAATTGTGACGATAATGAAAGGAATCTTGTCGCCATGCTGTTGCAGAGCAGTTTCCAGTTTCTTGGCATCGACATTGCCCTTGAAAGGTATTTCGAGCTGAGTATTCTTAGCCTCATCGATAGTGCAGTCCAACGCAACGGCCTTGCGGCTTTCGATGTGTCCTTTAGTTGTGTCGAAGTGTGAGTTTCCGGGAACGACAGCACCGGCACACACAAGATGACTGAAGAGTACATTCTCGGCAGCACGTCCCTGATGTGTCGGGATGACATAGGCAAAACCTGTGAGACGTTCAATGGTATCTTTCAACTGAAAGAAAGAAGAGGAGCCGGCATAACTCTCATCGCCCATCATCATAGCGGCCCACTGGCGGTCGCTCATAGCACCTGTACCGGAATCGGTAAGACAATCGATATATACCTGTTCCGATTTCAGTTGGAACAGATTGTAATCGGCCTCCTTCATCCATCGCTCCCTCTCTTCACGGGTACTCTTGCGGATTGGTTCAACCATCTTGATTTTCCAAGATTCGGCAAAAGGCAGTTCCATAGTAAAGAATATTATTGGTTAGTATTTATATTTTGGCAATAATATAGCTGCCGACCTAAAACATCAAATAACGAGATCTCTCACACAAGGTTCAAGATGACAGACAGCTTTGGTTCTACATCTATATTATCGTTTATTTTTGCAGCAACATTATAACTCCAGTTCCTCGAATGGCAGCCCCCATGCCTCGGCAACCTCTTTATATACCACCTTGCCTTCTACTACATTCAAGCCCTTGCGAAGCTCCTCATTATCGGCACAAGCCTTGCGCCACCCTTTGCTGGCAAGCTGCAGTGCATACGGCAATGTCGCATTGGTAAGTGCCAGCGTCGATGTATATGGCACGGCTCCTGGAATATTTGCAACGCAGTAATGAAGAATGTCATCGACATAATAGACTGGGGATTCGTGCGTTGTAGGATGTGAGGTCTCAAAACAGCCTCCCTGATCGATAGCGACATCTACAAGCACGCTGCCCGGTTCCATCAGCGCAAGCATCTCGCGCGTGACAAGCTTAGGTGCCTTGGCACCGGGAATGAGCACCGAGCCCACTACAAGGTCGGCACTCTTGAGCTCTTCGCGTATGTTGTACTCCGATGACATGAGCGTCTTGACATTCTTAGGCATCACGTCGGCAAGATAGGCAAGACGAGGCAATGATACATCGCATATTGTCACGTCGGCACCCATACCGGCTGCTGTACGCGCTGCAGCAGTTCCCACTACTCCACCTCCTATAACAAACACCTTCGCCGGCTTTACGCCCGGCACGCCGCCCATAAGTTTGCCCTTGCCTCCGCGCGGACGCTCAAGGAAGTAACACCCCTCCTGCGTTGCCATACGGCCGGCGACTTCGGACATCGGGACAAGCAGCGGCAATGAACGGTCCTTGCGCTCTACTGTCTCATAGGCACAGCATACAGCCCCGCTCTCTATCATTGCTTTTGTAAGAGGCTCGCTCGATGCAAAATGAAAATAGGTAAATACCAGCTGACCCTTACGGACAAGGCTGTACTCACGCTCTATAGGTTCCTTTACCTTCACAATCATATCAGCCTTGGCATAGACCTCTTCTATCGAGGGAAGAATCTTTGCTCCTGCTGCGGTATATGCTTCGTCGCAGAACCCGCTGTTCACACCTGCAGAGGCCTGCACATATACAACGTGACCACATCTGGTCATCTCCTGAACGCCTGAGGGTGTCATTCCGACACGGTTCTCATTGTTCTTAATCTCTTTTGGAACACCGATAATCATAGCTGTAAACTTTAGAGGTTATACATTTGCATTAGTGAAAGTAGATATTTAATGCAAGAAAAAGAAGAATTGTTCCTTAAAAAAAATAAAATAGCAGCTAATTTGCCAATACAACTAAGGTAGTTGAACTTTAAAAGCAGCTACCTTAGTTGTATTCGGTATCCCGGTTACCCCAGAATCAAAACCTTTTACTTCTTCTTGTAGAACATCTTTATTGGCCTATAACATACATTATCATACTTTTCAAGAACCGTACCCTTATCGGTATCGAACACCCAAACGCTGCCATTCAGTCCTTCTTGTCCGGGCTCATAGAAAGCGACATAGGTCTTGAGGTGGTCGTCACTGATTTCAAATGCAGTGATAACTGCATTGCCACTGCCTACAGCAAGCAACGTCTCAGCCTTTGCCAGCCCTGATAGATTTGTGTTATAGTTCCAGCGGCGTACCTTGTTGCCATCGGCAAAAAGCAGAGAATAGAAGGTCTTGTTCGCGACGCATGGCGTATTCACCTGGAGCGGGCTCTTCATAAGCAGTCCTTGGGTGGTATGAGCAGTTGTGAAAGTAACCTCATCTTTCTCGAAGTCGTAGCCCCAGAAATCGGTATAAAGCACCTCGCTTCGTGAGTTAGGGATTTTCTGGGTAAGGATAAGGAACTCCTGACGGCCTCCGGAATTCATCTTCTGCGAAGCTGTCATCCTGACCTTTGTCATTGCCAGCAGATTGCTTCCGGTAAAATAGTTCTTGCTCTCGAAGAGAGGGTCTTCGAACCTAAGGTACGACTCCTTGCTGCAATAATAAGGACCGTAGCCGTTATAGATTTGTGCCAAAGCACCCTTTTCTTTGTCCCAGAGAAGGATATCGTAACCGCTACCACTATTGACGATGCAGTTCAGAGCGTATGTAGATTGAAGCTTTCGTGGCTTTGCTATGGCCGATTCGGCTGTAGCGAACTCATACACATTGCCGTTCTCGCACACTATCGGGTATGATGTTCCCGAATAGCTTGTCTCCGGCACTCCGAGTATTACAGGCTTGAAGTCGTCATACTCAGGAACTGTAAACATGTTCTCTACCACCAGAGTCTTTTCGTTGAGATAATAGATTGTAGGAAGGTCGCCACGCTCGCCACCTCCCTGGCATGCAATTATCAGATTTCCGCTGCACTGCACGATATCAGCAGCACCTGCCGCAAAAGGCGTGTCGGGATTGTTTATCGCAAAGCAGTCCCCTTCGGTGAAAGCAGCCTCCTCACCGGCGTCTGGCTTCTGCATGAAAGAGAGCATTGAATTGCCGTCTGCATCCTTGCTTAGCAGTGTAATGCCCTCTTCGTACTGCGAGTTCACGAACACCACGAAAGGAAAGAAGCTCTTCCCGTCCTCATTCTCCACTATCAGACGGCAATTGTACTTGCCCAGGGCTGTACCGGGAAAGTTAAAGTTCTCATCGTGTGAATAGGGCTTTAGATCGACCTCCCATGTATATGACAAGGGTTTCTCCTCGTTGCTCTGCTTCACTACAGGCTTTATGACAAGAGTAGTGTTCTTGTCGATATTATAGACGCTGTCTATACCCGATTCTATTGTTATATGCGACAGAGGACGTGTAGCATCGGATGTATCATCCTTGAAGCAGGACGACACCATTGACACTACAGCCAACATAAGGCACAATTTCAATATCTTCATATCTGTAAATAGTTTTAATCGTTAAGAAACTGTTCCGGACAACGCAGGTTACGACTCAACCGAATATGGGTCGGGGAAATCGAACATGAAGTCGGGGAATTCACTCAGAATGCTCTCTCTGTTTGCTGGGTCGCTGAAGTACTGGTACATCGGCGAGTATATGTACTTTACGAAGATGGTACGGAACTGGTACGGGTCGCCGAAAGGTATATGTTCCAGATTCTCGCCGTAGAGGTCAACCATTTTTCTGTACGTTTCGGGGAGAATCGCTTCAACGGCATGGTAATATTCTACCATCTTTATGAACTTGAGCGGATGCCACTCACCAAGATATCTCTTCTGCCAAACCTTCTCGCCGAATGCGTTATACCATTCGGGCTGCTCTACAGAGTTGTCGAAGCGGAACATGCGTACCTGGCTGCGAGAGTCGAGAGTGGGAGTGAAGTTTTCATTCCCGACAAGCTGCAGACATAGCCTGTACTTTGTATAGCCTGTAAGGTGTGTGCCTTCGAGCCTGTCGCGGTAAACGGTCACCGGAATTACACCCTGAACCGAATCGGGCATTATGCATGCCTCGCCTATCGTGAAATGCACACCCTCGACAGCTGTTGTCGAGTCGGACACGATGGCATAGGCGAATGCACGTTTCTCCTTGCTCACGCCGCCCATAATCTTGACCGGTATATTGTATGTATATTCCCTGACTTCCAATGGAGTGACGCTGAATGAATAGTTGAGCGTATCCTTCGTGAAGTATATGCCCGACTTAGAAAGGTCGAACTTCATGTAGTCCTCATCCTCGCATGCTGTAAAAAGAGAAACAGCAGGAAGCATAAGTGCCATTACGGCATATCCTAATATTCTTTTCATTTCCATAGCAGTTTAATCAGTTGCGGTTCTCAAATTCGACATCGGGCACAGGCACGGAGTAGATTCCGTCGGCCGGCTTGTAGATACTCTTGCCATCAACAGCCTCAATATCCATATTCTGGCGTTTCATATTGAAGTATGTCTGTCCTTCGCCTATCATCTCCTTGTAACGCTCGTCATTGACAAGCTCTACCGTAAGCACCTTGCTGCTCTCAAGAGGGTCGAGGCCACGATGCACACGCACGCTGTTAAAGAGTTCGAGAGCCTTGTCGTAATCGCTCTCAAGCAAAGCCTCAGCAGCAATGTAGTACATTTCGGGGATACGGATGAGATTGATTCCTTGAATAAGGTCAGCAGGACGACTTGCAGACATGCCATTCTGCTCGTATATGTCGGTAAACTTGCAGAGACGGTAATTCATGTCATCACCCGTACCAGACTCGGAGAAATATGCCATGGTGCGGAAGTCAATTCCTGAAATATTCTTCTCATAAAGCTCCATGAAATCATCACGCAAGTCCAGAGAATATCGGGTTGTCATCTGCTGCAACTTCCCATTTACATTCGTATAGAAACCGGGAAAATAGATACCGAAGATTGTCTCCTTGCGCGAAAGGACTCCGGCAAGGTCGTTAACAACTTCGGTCTTCTCCTTCAGCATATATTTGCCGTCGGAAATGACTTTCTGCGCATACTCGGCAGCCTTAATCTTGTTGCCCATTGTAAGATAGACACGTGCAAGAGTAGCCTGCACCGCACGGAGATTGAAATGTATCTGCCTGTCAAGCATGAAGTTGCCGGCACCCTCGTATTCGTCCTCATCGGCAAGAAGGGTTTCTGCTTCATGCAGGTCGGCAAGTATATGCTCATAGTTCTTCTCCAGCGGCTCGAAATCGGGAGTGTTGAGCGAGAATTCAGTAGCATAAGGAATACCTTCGGCTTTTGGGTTCACCGTATATTGCTCGGCAAAGAGACGCACCAGGTCGAAATGCATGAACGCGCGCATACCTAAGGCCTCACCACGATAAACTGTATATGGGAACTCCTTTGCACCTGTAACAAGCGAGGCATTAAGCACGGCATTGACATTTGAGATATTCTTGTACATATTTGTCCAGATAGCCTCAAAGATGCCCTTTACCGAGGAGTGAGTCCATTGATAACCGCTCATGGCTGTGATTGCAGAGTTGCCATAGCACCACAATGTCTGAGACAGGATTTCCAATGTAGAGAAGTACATCTCCTGACCATATAGTGACGGCTGACGCATTTGGGAATATACACCGTACATGGCATCTTCTATTCCGGAGGGAGTCGAAAGGAGCTGCTCCTGTTTCACCTGCCCGTCAGGAGTTACATCGAGGTAGTCGTCGCACGATGTTGCAGTAAACAGGAGCGTGCAAAACAGCAAAAGAATATATTTCATGTTATTCATAATTGGCATATCATTAGAGTGTAACATTCAGATAGAATTCGAATCCCTGACTGTAGAGATAGTCTGTTCCGCGCTCTATCTTCACGGTAGAGAGACGCAGGATATCGGTAAAGTTGATACCTGCACGCAGATTGCGGAGCTTGATTCTCTTGCAGAACTTGTCGCTGAACTCATAGCTTAGATTAAGAGAACCCAACGAGAGAGTATTCTCCTCTTCGGCGAAACGGTCGGTCTGCTCAGGGCGTGAGGTATCGGCTATATCCTTATAGAGCGCATGGTCGCCCGGTTTCTTCCAGCGGTCATCGAACACACGCTGGTCGGCATTGTAGTGCGGGTCGGCACCCTCGACCTTGGTTGCACGTGTCGTGTTGTATATCCATGCGCCCAACCGGAAGTTGAAAAGCGCGTAAAGACTGAAGCCTTTCCAGTAGAGGTTGGTACTGAACGTACCTGCAAATTCCGGTTCCGTATCGCCAATCAGCACCTTGTCGGCAGGATCGTACTTAAATGTACGCTCACCGTTGCGCTTGATATATATCTCCTTTCCTGTTGCAGGGTCAATACCGCCCGAACGCACAAGTTTAAGAGCTGTGACACTCTCACCCTCGGCATACTGCGGAAGAGGTGTAAGGTACGAACCGGCATTCTCCTGGTTCTCTTTGTTTATCTCCTCAAGAGCCTTGTTTATCTTCGTTATCTTGTTGCGGTTCATATAACCTGATGTTCCCAGGCGCCAATAAAAATCCTTTGTACGGAAGATATAACCGTCTATCTGATACTCAATACCCTTGTTCTGCAGTTCTCCCAAATTGTCCTTAGCTGTCGTGACACCGGTAGAAGGAGCTTTTGCCTTGTCGAGCAGAAGGTCGGTCGTATTGCGTATGTAAGCATCGATAACAAAGTTAAGACGACGGTCGAACATGCTTATATCAAGGCCGATATTATAGTTCATTGTACGCTCCCATGTAAGATTGACATTTCCGATGGTAATAGGGATTGCACCTATACCGTTCTTGTACTCATAGTCGTTCAGGTACTGGTACATTGTCATTGCCTGGAAAGGACTGAAGCTTACCTTACCTGTATAGCCAATGCTTCCGCGGAGCTTGAAGATATCGAAATGCTTCTTCACCTTTTTCATAAACGGCTCGTTCATTATGTTCCAGCCAAGACCGCCCGACCAGAAATGGCCGAAACGGTTATTCTTGCCGAACTGCGAAGAACCGGTAGTGCGCCATGTCACATCGGCAAAATAGCGGTTACGCCATGAGAAGTTGCCGGTAGTGAAGAAACCGACGTCGGAAGTCTCAGCCTGAGAACCATAAGGCTTGCTGTCGGTAGGATAACCGGCGGCATTGCCTATGAAAGAGAGGTCATCGTTGTAAAATCCGACAGCCTGAGTCATGGTGCTATTGCTCTCGGAGTGATTGACCTCCATACCTGCCGAAATGCTTATAAGCGATTCATCCTTGAAGAACTTGTTGAAAGTACCTACGACATTCGCACTGTAACTGTTCGATTTTGTCGTACCTTTAGTATATTGTCCTTTCTTGCTGAGATCTGTCATATACTTGAATGTATTGGACTTGGGCGATACGAAGATATCGCTGGTACCTGTAGCACTTGAGATATTGAAATGGCCGGTAAGCAGGAACATCTTGTTTATATCCCAGCGGAAGTCGGTACTGTTTGCGAATGTACGCTCACCGCTTTTAGAAAAGCTTCCTAACGAAGCCTCATACAAAGGATTGTCGGCTTCCCATGAAAGATTGGTATTGGGAGTACCGTCCTCGTTGTACATCTTGTCATACGGATTCATGCGCACATATTGTGAGAAAGATCCGTATGGCGAGTTCTTTACTGCTATTTCCTGGTATGTGGTACGGTTAGAGATTGTTACCGGCCCCACGAAGTAATCGAGTTTGAAACCCACGCTGTGACGCTTGCGGTAGTCGTCCTTCATGACACCTTTCGTATCGCCGTAACGGCCGGTAAGTTCGTAACGCAGATTGGCGGCACCTCCGTAGATACGCAGTGAGTGGTCGTGTGAAAGGGCTGTGCGTGCAGGCTGTGATAGCCAGTCGCTGTTCTGCCCGGCCGCAATCATCTTATAACGCTGGTTGTAGAGTTCGTCATACTCATACTGCAACGGCAAGCCTGTTGCAGGATTCAAGGCACCCTTTGCGTCGTAAAGGCCTGCAAGACGCTCATATTCAAGTTTCTCGCTTGCACTTAGAACGTTGTAGTCGTCGAGCATAGGAAACTGCAGATTTCCTGTAAAGTTGTACTGGACATGCAGTGTACTCTCCTTGATAGGCTTGCGGGTGATGACAATGACACCATTGGCAGCCTTCGAACCGTAAAGAGCGGTCGCCGAAGCATCCTTGAGCACAGTAATCTTCTCAATCTCGTTCATGTCGAGGTCGTAAAGGTCCTGCATTGTTATCTCTGTCCCGTCGAGTATTATTGTCGGCTGGTTCACCTGCTGGCCGCTATTGGAGAATGAGCTCATACCGCGCAACACCAGTTCAGGAGTGTGGTTAGGGTTAGAACCCTGGCTTGTGTTCTGCACCATAGCCATGCCGGGCGTAAGTGCCGCAATGGCAGTCATTATATTCGTGCCGGACACCTGACGAAGCTCTACACCCGTCATCTCTGTAGCCGAACCGGTAAACGTCGCCTTATTCTTTGAAACGAAACCTGTCACCACAACATCGCTCAATATATTTGAGCTTTCGACAAGCTCGATACGGAGATTCTCCATATCGTTTCCAATAGAAGTTATGATAACTTCCTTATAGCCAAGGAACGAAACACGTAGTTCGAAGTCTTTGACAGGCGATATTATCCTGAACTCTCCATCAATGCCCGATGATGTGCCTGTAAGAAGTTTCCCCCCGCTCCATACGGCGATATTCGCACCAATGACCGGTTCTCCGGTAGCCTTGTCTATGACAAGACCCGAAGCAAGCGTCCTTGCATCGGACGCACTGTTCTGTATTCCATCAGCCGCAAAAAGGCAAGGTGTCGGCACCGTTATGAGCAACAGCAGCAACAAAACCGCCCTGACAGGCATTGAAATCCTTAATTCACTTTTAATCATTTTCTTATAGTACTATATTTAACTCTATTTTTTACAAACTCAACTAAAGAGACAGCATATTCCGTCTATTTACCGAAATGTTTGCAAACTTACAAAAAAAAACGTTTCCGACAACATACCGGAAACGCTTTATTACATGTTAATAATATATTTAAGTATTTATAAATATATCATTTACTTTACAAGGACTTTCTTGCCATTGACAATGTAGAGGCCGGGAACTGTAATCTGCTCAATCCTGCGGCCTTGGATATCGAAGATACCCTCGACTACATTGTTCTCTACTGCAACATTCTCAATGCCGGTAGGACACTTTGTAGCAGTAATGCCCTGATAATACACAGCATTACTCTCCGCATTTGTCGCATAGTCAAGTGTCTTTACAAAGAAATCTGCTATTGACATTGTACCGTCTTCGTTTGCTGTAAAGATTACAGGAGAAGCTGTAGCATTCATATCATATATCTTGAGATATTCGGGATATGCACCGCCAACCAAAGTTTCGGTTTCCATCTCTGCAGTGCTGTTATCCTCGGCAACGTTCAATTTAATTCCGCCCATATTGAAACCAGCCACGTCATTGGACAGGAACTGTGTTATAAGATATTCAGCAGGATTGTATTCATCGGCAGGATAAAATACAATCGTCATATAGAACTTGCTTGCATACTCCTTGCCATCGTATGGAGTTACACTCCCAGCACTAACCTCCCATGTACCGGCCCAGTCAAACGGTTCCTGAACATCAGGCTCAGAACCGCCTGCTGCAGGAATAGTCACATCCTTGAACAAAGCAGCAAGAGACTCCTCATAACTTTCAAAGTTATAGCTCTTTATACAGAAGTTGTCAATTGTAACAGAACCGTCATTGTTCAACACAAAACGGATAGGAGACTCACCGGCGTTCATATCATAGATTACAAGATAATCGGGGTATGCACCGCCTACAAAAGAAGCACTCAGCATCTCTGCGCTCTTGCCGTCTGCAGCAATTGTAAAGGCAATACCGCCATAGTTGAGTTCTGTCACATCGGTGCTGAAGAACTCTGTAACAAGATACGCGCCAGCGTTCTCAATCACAGTCATTGTAAACTCCGTAGGATATGACTTGCCATTGTATGACTCGACAGAGCCTACCTTTACAGTGTGCTGGCCCACCCAGTTGAATGCAGACTCCTCAGGTTCTGAGCCACCGGTTGCAGCAATGGTAACGCCTTCGTAATAGGCAAGCGGAGTTGTCTTGTTTGTATCGTAGTTCAACCCTTGGAGATAAACATTATCAACCTTGACTGAACCGTCTTCCTGGAGTACAAGGTTTATAGGTGCAGAACTTGCATTCATATCCTGGATTACTATATAATCGGGATAAGCACCATACAAGTATGTGCCTGTTGTCATTTGGGCAGACTTTCCGTCTGCTGCAACGGTAAAGGGAATACCGCCGTTGTTAAGAGCTGTAACGTCATAACCCATTATATTGGTTACATAATAGCCCGCGGCATTCTTCGCAATTGTAACGTCAAAAGCTTTAGGATACTCTTTGCCATCGTATGCTGTTACATTTGCCGCCGTAAGCGTGTGAGTACCGGCCCACTCGAATGCCGAAGCATCAGTATTCCCCTCATCACCACCGCCTACATATGTCAATTTTGCATTCTTGTAGGTTGCGACAACAGTCACATTGGTTCCCGAAACAGTAACTACTGTAAAGGCAGGTACTGTTATCACCTTTGTATCGGGGTTGTACTCATAATATTCAGTGTTATAAGGATAAGACACCCACCCACCGTCAAAGACACCGTTCGGGTGCTCAGCTTTCTCATTTGCCATAAAAAGGCCATTCCACAACTGAGGGTTGTTGAAGTTAGTCATCTCGATAGTATTGCCATCGATCGCGCGGATGTTCAGTTTCTGCTGAGAACCGGCGAAGCCGACGATTCTTCCGGCGTACTGCGCATCAGCCTCAATAGTAACGTCACTTTCACCCAACAGAATACTTCCGTAAGAGTTCTTGTAATTCTCTGATGCAAACTCCACATCTGCTGTAAACTTGTAGTTACCGAACAAGTCTGCTACAGAAACGGCCTGTGCTGTGGCGTTGAAAGCCATAAGAAGCACAAGGCAAACTAGCATAAAGTAGTTTTTCTTCATAAGCTTGAATTTTAATTTATAATAAATTGATAATCACTTTAAAATTTGGTTGGCAAAATTACAAAGATTAGCGGAAACAGTAAAGAAAATTGCCGATTAATTGCATAATTAACCGGCAATTTAACAACTGTATTGTACTCCGTTACTTGAGGGATTCAAGAAAGCTCTTTAATTGTTCGCCCCTGCTCGGACGCATAGCCCGATAGGTATGCAGGTTTCCCTCTTTGTCATATATCAAGAAGAAGGGAATCCCCTTTATGTTCAAAGCATTGCAGAGCCTATTATCCCTATCGTGCAGCTGATGGCCATGCATATTGAGTTCGGCCATGCTTTTTTTCCAAGCATCGGTATCGGTATCTGTAGAGATAGAGAGGAAAACCACATTGCTGTTCTCAAGGCCTGCTTCCAAAGCCTGAAGATGAGGCACCTCCTTGCGGCAAGGACCGCACCAGCTTGCCCAAAGGTCGATATATACATATTTGCCCCTGAATGTCGAAAAATCGACAACATTGCCGTTTGCATCTTCAAGGACAATATCCGACGGAAAAGGAGAACCTGCAATAGTCGCCTTACGCCTAATATATTCCTCGACATACTTTCCGGAAAGCCCGTACTTCTCTACCGCCTGTTTCAAGAGAGAGATGCCGCCTTCGAAATCGGACGCATAGTCATGTTCCGAAAGGAACAGGGCAAGCAACGAGGCTGAGACCTTTTCACGGACAACATCATTCTTATAGGAAGCATGCAACGCCTCCATACGCTCAAGCAAGCCGCCGGAGGGGATTGTGCTCGCTATCATTTGACAAGCCATCGGGAAAAGCGGAGTGTAGTCATTGTCAAGAGCTTTTTCCATTGCTGGAAGTACCTCATGCACACCAAAGCCTATTGAATCGACGTTCTGCGCACGAGGAATAGAAGCATAAGCATTGTAAGCACGTGCAAATGCCCAGATCTTCATATAGCCGGCAACATCTTCGGAGATTGCTGCACTTTTTGTCAAAGAATCCAGAACATTTCCGTAGCCACCTACAATAGCCTTCAATTCGTCACTGCTCAGCCCGGTTCCAGTCCACAGGGCACGGTCGAAATCCGTCATTCTGGTATTCAGCACCGTCAAGGCACTATTCTCCGCAGTATTGTCAAGCAAAAGCGTATTTCCTTGCATCCTTAAAGGGAGTACGGCGATATTATCTTCTCCCAAGACAACGTATGCAGTCGTTATCAGCTGCCTGTTATTACAGATAGCTACCACATTATAAAAGCCCGAAGCCGATACCGAAACCTTGCCCACATACTTGCCGTCTTTCTCGCGTAACTGCATAGCCCTTTCACCGCCACCGGCAGTCAACGGCTGCACAAAGACTTTTATCTCCCCCTCTACCGCAGGGGTTATCGACAGTTCAAAATCGGCACGTTGCGCCTGAAGTGAAGAGAATGACAACAAGGCAACGAAAAACAGGGAAAACAGTTTTCTCATAATTGTTTACATTTTTACTGTTGCAAAATTAACATATTCTGCCATATTTTCAAAAACAGAATATTTAAAGCAATCTTTTTTAACTAAACACGCACTACTGCTTATTTTATCTTAATTTTAAAGGAAAGATGTTTGCGGTATTGTGAAAAAGCATATATTTGCAAGAGACATACAGACAACTTAATAAAACCTATGAATATGAAAAAGATTCTATTTACCGTTCTATGTGCAGCTTTAATGCTGTCATGCGGTGGCAACAAAGCCAACAAGGAGAATTGCACCGGCCACAATGGCGAATGTACCGAACAACACGAAGGATGCAGCGGTAACCATGAAGGATGTGATGGCAACCATGAGGGATGCAGCGGCAACCACGAGGGATGCGAAGGACATAGCCACGAGGCCAAGGCCGGTTGCATAAAGATTGACACCGACGGGTTTATAAAGAAGGTTGCCGACTTCAACCAGGCTGAATGGAAATATCTCGGCGACAAGCCAGCAATCGTTGATTTCTATGCCGATTGGTGCGGTCCCTGCAAGATGATTGCTCCTACACTGGAAGAGATTGCCAAGGAGTACGACGGCAAGCTCTATGTATATAAGGTAAACATTGACGACAACAAGGCTATTGCAGAGGCATTCAAGATAAGTGCCATTCCTACATTGCTCTTCATTCCTATGCAAGGCGATCCTAAGACCGAGGTCGGCATGATGACAAAGGAAGGACTTGAGAAGATTATCAAGGAGAGTCTTTTGAAATAAACGAAAAAAATACAGAAATCATAAAAGTTTTCCAGGGTTGCATGTTGCACCCCTGCAAAACTTTTATAATGCCGGCAGCAAAAAAAGAAGAGATCCCGTTAACGGAACCTCTTTGTTGGGCTACAAGGACTCGAACCTTGAATGACAGGACCAGAATCTGTAGTGTTACCATTACACCATAGCCCAATGCCTAAATGCGATGCAAAGGTACAACTTTTTTCCATAAAAAAAATGTTTCGGGCATTTTTTTGCCTAAAAAATCGAAAAAAAGTTTCTATTGCATGGCAAGAGCAATAAAAACAGCCCCTATTTATTTTAATTTCGGCAAAATATGAGGTATCTTCGCAGTTGTAAAACAAAAAGGACATTTTGTCATGACCTGTCATGTTTTTCAAGAAAAACAGATAAAGGCACACTTTTTGCTGCATGGCAGGCAAGAACGATAAACAGAACATATATGCAGAAAAGACAAGTTACAGCAAAAGAAGTTATAGAACAGATAATTGAAGGAGTACAGGAAAAGAAAGGGAAAGAGATTGTTGTAGTCGATATGCTCGAACTGGGAAACAGCATCTGCGACTATTTTGTTATATGCCAGGGCAACTCCCCTGCACAGGTAAGCGCGATAACGGACTCTATTGCCGACATGGTCAGAGAGAAGTGCGGCAAGAAGCCATACGCCATCGACGGCCTGCGCAATGCACAGTGGGTGGCAATGGACTATGGCGACATACTTGTACACATATTCCTGCCCGATGTACGCAAGTTCTACGACATTGAACACCTTTGGGCCGATGCTAAACTGACAGTCGTGCCCGACCTTGACTAACAACCTTATAACGCAACATGGCAACAAATATAAAGAAACCTAAATTCAACTTCACCTGGTTCTACCTGGCAGTAGGAGGAATACTGCTGCTGTTCTTCCTCTTTGGAGAGAACACAAAGAATGCTGTAGTAGAAAAGGAATATACTGAACTTACCGAATATATCTCAAAAGGATACATCGAAGAGATAACAGTCTTCGACAACGACGAAATAGAGGCCTTCCTCTACAACGACTCTGCGAAGAACGTATTCAAGAACCCTGTTGAGGGGGCACAGCGATACATGGTCTTTTCGAACATCGGTTCAAGAGACAACTTCGAGAAGTTCATATTCGAGCAGAAGGGCAACGGCAACTTCAACGGCAAGCTGCGCTATGAAAAAAGGCCCGACTACATGACCGGCATATTCTGGAACATACTGCCGATCATTGTCCTTGTAGGAGTATGGATGTTCATCATGAGGCGCATGAGCGGCGGAGCCGGAGGCCAAGGCGGAGTATTCAACGTAGGCAAGTCGCAGGCCAAGCTCTTCGACAAGAACAGCACTCCGTCCATAACGTTCAAGGATGTGGCAGGGCAAGAAGGTGCAAAACAGGAGGTACAGGAAATTGTCGATTTCCTCAAAAGCCCGCAAAGATATACCGAACTCGGAGGAAAGATTCCTAAAGGCGCATTGCTGGTAGGCCCTCCGGGAACAGGAAAGACGCTTCTGGCAAAGGCTGTTGCAGGAGAGGCGAACGTGCCGTTCTTCTCAATGTCGGGCTCCGACTTTGTGGAGATGTTCGTAGGCGTAGGTGCATCTCGCGTACGCGACCTCTTCCGTCAGGCAAAGGAGAAAGCTCCATGCATCATATTCATCGACGAGATTGACGCTGTTGGCCGTGCCAGAGGAAAGAACCCGTCGATGGGCGGCAACGACGAGCGCGAGAACACCCTGAACCAGTTGCTTACAGAAATGGACGGTTTCGGCACAAACAGCGGCATCATAGTCATTGCAGCGACAAACCGTGCCGACATACTCGACAAGGCCCTGTTGCGTGCCGGACGCTTCGACAGGCAGATACATGTTGACCTTCCCGACCTTAACGAGCGCAAGGATGTATTCGGAGTACACCTTCGCCCGCTAAAGCTCGACCCGTCGGTAGATGTGGATACCCTTGCAAGGCAGACACCCGGATTCTCCGGAGCCGATATAGCCAATGTCTGCAACGAGGCAGCCCTTATCGCTGCACGCAACAAGAAGAAGGCTGTTGACAAGCAGGACTTCCTTGATGCCATAGACCGCATTATAGGAGGTTTAGAGAAGAAGACTAAGGTAATGACCCAGAAAGAGAAGGAGGCCATTGCAATACATGAGGCCGGACATGCGACCATATCATGGTTTCTGGAGCATGCCAACCCGCTTATAAAGGTAACAATCGTTCCGCGTGGCCGTGCTTTGGGAGCTGCATGGTACATGCCCGAAGAGAGGCAGATAACAACCAAGGAACAGATGCTTGACGAGATGTGCGCCACATTGGGCGGACGTGCTGCCGAGGAGACTTTCATCGGACACATATCTACCGGAGCAATGAACGACCTTGAGCGTGTGACGAAACAGGCCTACGGGATGATTGCCTATGCAGGCATGAGCGACAAGCTGTCGAACCTATGCTACTACAACAACAACGAATACTCGTTCAACCGTCCTTACAGCGAGAAGACCGCCGAACTCATCGACTCCGAAGTCCACAAGATGATAAACGGACAGTATGAGCGTGCAAAGGTAATACTCAACGAGCATAAGGAGGGACATGCCGAACTTGCAAAGATACTTCTTGAGCGTGAAGTCATCTTCGCAGAGGACGTGGAGAAAATATTCGGGAAACGCCCCTGGACATCACGCAGCGAAGAGATTTTTGCCGACAACGGCCAGCCCGGCACTGAGGTTCCCGAAAGCGCTGAAGCAGACAGCGGGAACAAGAGCAACGAAGAGAACGTATAACCGGAAAAACCTATAATATGAAAAAGTTTATCATCAGAACTGTAACCGGCGCGCTTTTTGTAGCGGCACTGGTAGGTTCAATAGTTTACGGACAGGCCTCTTTCGGAGCCCTTTTCACCGTGATAACATTGCTTACCGTCAATGAGTTCTGCACTATTGTAGAGAATTACAAGGGTACTACATTCAGCAAATGGCTCGCGGTACTCGGAGGATGCTATCTGTTCATCGCATCATTCCTGTCGCTCCACATGAACTACGCCAATCCGCTGCCGCTATTTGCTCCATACATGGCGATAGTGGCCTACGCATTCATACGCCAGCTCTTCAACAAGGAGGGCAAGCCGCTTGACAACTTTGCCTATTTCACATTAAGCCAGATATATGCAGCGCTGCCGTTCGCCTTGTTGAACCTGCTCTCAACCGGTTGTGCAGAGTATGGCGAGACATACAGCTTTGTACTTCCGCTTTCTATTTTCATATTCATCTGGTGCAACGACACCGGCGCGTTCTGCGTGGGATGCACAATTGGCCGCCACAAGATGTTCGAGAGGATATCTCCAAAGAAGACATGGGAAGGCTTTGCCGGAGGCGCGGCTGTTGCAATAGCAGCCGGGTATATAATGTCGCTGTTCTTCCCGGAGATGAACGCATGGGAGTGGATTGGCATGGCTGCAGTAACGGTTGCAGCAGGAACGTTAGGCGACCTTGTAGAGTCGTGCATCAAGCGTGAGATGCAGCTCAAGGATTCGGGAAGCATGCTCCCCGGACATGGAGGATTCCTCGACAGATTCGACAGCACGCTGCTTGCAGTGCCTTGCGTAATCGTTTATTTAATCTTTATCGGAATTCTTTAATAGACAATATATTTTCTCCGCGGCGCGTTCCGACGCGCCCGGAGCTCCAAGAATATCTATCATGCGGCTATACTCATCCAGCATAGCCGCTCTTTCTTTACCGCCGGCCGGAAGAATCTTTCCCAGTTCCTCCTTCACGTTCTGCAGGGTCATATCTACTGACACCAGTTCACGAACGACCTCTCTGTCGGCTATGAGGTTCACCAGGGATATATATTTCACCTTAAGGAAATGTTTCTTGAGGAAAGAATAGAACCTGGGCATCGGAGTTGCATAGCACACTACCTGAGGCACGCGGAAGAGCGCTGTCTCAAGTGTTGCGGTGCCAGATGTCACAAGTGCCGCATGAGAATTATGAAGGATGTTGTATGTCTGTCCGAAGACGATGCATGCTCCCTCCTTCAGATATGGAGCGTAGAACTCCTTGTCGATAGCCGGAGCACCCGCAATCACCGGCTGGTATTCAGGAAAATCCTTCATTGCCTCCAGCATAAGAGGCAAATTGAGTTCAATCTCCTGCTTGCGGCTGCCTGCGAGAAGCGCGACTATAGGCTTGTCGGGAATATTGTTGGCTTTAAGGAAATCACCGCGAGACTTTGCATTGTTGCGGACAAAAGAGTCTATAGCATCTACACAGGGATTTCCTACATAATTGATGCTGTAGCCATGCTTCTTCTCAAAGAAATCTATCTCGAAAGGCAATATGGAGAAGAGTTCGTCAACATCACGCTTGATATTCTTGATACGGTGCTCTTTCCACGCCCATATCTTGGGTGAGATATAGTAATAGACAGGAATATCCGTATTCTTATGGATATACTTGGCTATTGAGAGATTGAAACCGGGATAATCAACAAGAATAAGAGCATCGGGATTCCACGATACGATATCCCGCCTGCACTGCTTCATATTGGAAAGGATTGTCCTGAGGTTCATGACCACAGGAACAAAACCCATGAAAGCCGTATCGCGGAAATGCTTTACTCTCTCTCCTCCGACAGCGGACATGAGGTCACCGCCAAAAAAACGGAACTGCGCTTCGCTGTCAACAGCCTTGAGCGATTTCATGAGGTTTGAGGCATGAAGGTCACCCGAAGCCTCACCGACAATGAGATAGTATTTCATGATGCATTTATTTACAGTTTGTAAGGATTCCGGACAATACCGGGTATTATAGCCCCCAGTTCTTCATCTCTTCGAGAAGAGTGTAATCGGTAAAGTCGATTCTCGTTGGAGTTATGGCAACATAGTTGTTATCGAGTGCGACTCTATCTGCACTGGCATCATTCTCTTCTGCAACGAACTCGCCTGTAAGCCACCACCACTCGCCTCCTCGCGGATGGTCGTGTGCCTCCCATTCATTCACCCAGCTGCCTATCGCCTGACGGCAAATCTTCACCCCGGCATACTTTGGAGTGTCAGGAAAATTTACATTCAGACAGCTGCCGGCCGGCAAGCCGCGTTCAAGAACTGCAGAGACGACACGACGTATGACATCGTATGTTGGAGTGAAATCGGCATCAGGGTCATGCGAACAGAGCGAGAAAGCAACAGAAGGAATCCCTTTCATGCAGCCTTCGAGCACAACTCCCATGGTTCCCGAATAGTGCGCATTGACTGCAGAGTTGTCGCCATGGTTTATTCCGCCCACTATCAGGTCGGGCCTTCGCGGAACAAAAGCATGACAAGCCACCTTAACGCAGTCGCACGGTGTACCGGTGCACGAATAGACCTTCAGGCCCGGTTCCGACGATATCTCAGTCACCTTTATGGGTACTTCGCTTGTTATGGCGCATCCTTTGCCCGAACGTCCCGTATGAGGGGCAACAACTACAACATCACCGAACTCACGCAACACACCGACGAGACAATTTATTCCTTTTGCCTGATATCCGTCGTCGTTGGAAACCAGGATAAGCGGTCTTTCATTCATAGCAAACTCATTTTTCACAAGTGCGAAGGTACAAATAAACGGGCGAAAGTTCGTGCAAACGAGTGAAAATAATTTGAAGCAGCTCCACAATAAGTGAAAATACGAAAAATTTGGAATATCCGGCCAAATAACATATCTTTACAGAATATTTATTAATCACAATCAATTCAAGCAAAATGGGTTTTGTAAAAAGCATGTCAGTTGCAGCAGCATTAGCACTGTCTGCAATATCCGTTCACTCACAAAGCATTGACATTTACCCCAAGCCACAAACTATCGCATGGGGCAATGAAACTGCGTTCAGCAACAATGTGTCATACACACTCACCGGAGACGAAACTGCCGATACTGATGCCGTAAGCCTGTTCAAGAAGAATTTCAGCACAGAGAATGGCAGCGTGGAAGTAATAATCGGCGAACGTGGTGACGAGGCCGTTGCCGGATATGAAAGCCTCATCCCAGAAAAAGCAGAAGGATACTACCTTGCAGTAAACGGGAACAAGGTCGTAATAGCAGGAAACGACGGTTCGGGAACATTCTACGGCGTACAGACTTTCATACAGATTGCATCGCAGCCCGAAGTGATGAATGTTACCGTAACCGACTATCCGAGTGTTCCGCAACGCGGACTTGTAGAAGGATACTACGGCAATCCCTACAGCAAGGAGAACCGTATGGGGCTTTTCGAGATGTTCGGACGCCAGAAGATGAACGTATATATCTACGGGCCGAAGGACGATGCCTATCACAAAAGCAAATGGCGCGAAGAATACCCTGCAGCACAAGCCGCACAGATTACCGAATATGTAAATGCGGCAAAAGCCAACAAGGTCGATTTCGTCTGGGCCATTCACCCCGGAGAGGATATCCAATGGAATGAGACCGACAGGACCAACATCGTAAACAAGCTCAAGGCAATGTGCAAGCTTGGCGTGAGGAGTTTTGCCGTATTTTGGGATGACCTTTGGAACGACGACGGCTCACACGGTGACGAACAGGCTGAGCTGATGAACTACATAGCACAGGAGCTTGAGGCGGCATACCCCGATGTAAACCCTCTTGTCATCTGCCCCACGCAATACAACCGCGGCTGGGCCAATGCCGTTTACTTGCCGGCACTCGGTTCAATGATGAACAGCGACATCAACGTCATGTGGACAGGAAACAGCGTTGTAGATATGATAAACAAGGGCGACATGGAGTGGATTAACGGACAGATAAAGCGCAAGGCATATATATGGCTCAATTACCCGGTAAGCGATTACTGTATCGACCACCTGCTCATGGGCCCAACCTACGGCAACGACCTCGACATTGCAGATATGATGTCGGGCTTTGTAGCCAACCCGATGGAGTATGCCGAGGCTTCAAAGGTTTCCTTGTTCAGCATAGGTGACTACACCTGGAACATGCCGGCATATGATGCCGATGCATCATGGGAGGCTGCAATGAAGTACATCATGCCTGAAAACTATGAGGCATTCCGTTTCTTCTGCGAGAACAACATCGACCTTGGCCCCAACGTACACGGTTTGCGCCGCACCAATGAATCACCCGAATTCGTTGAGGCAGAGAAGGTTTACCGCGACAATATTGCCAAAGACAGAGCTGTTGCATTTGCAGCAATAGGAGAGCAGTTCAACAAATTCGCAAGTTCGGCAGAGATTCTGCTCACGACTGACGAGGCTGCTGCACTTACAAGCGAGATTGAACCTTGGATACAGAGCATGAAGCACATGGGCCTGAGAGGTATTGCGCTTGTAGAAATGAACAATGCACTAGCCGAGGAGAATCCCGAAAAGTTCATCGAAAACTATATGAAGTACAAGGAGAACGAAGAGGCACAAGCCGCAATACGTTCACGCGACTTTTCCGGTTCTCTGAGAATAGCATCCCCTGCTGTAGGCTCGCTTTATGTAGAGCCATTCATCAAGGAGTGCGCAGGCGAGCTTATAGCTGCATACAAGGAGAGTTACGACTACCGCTTGGATATATTCCCGGCACAGGTATTGGAAAACGGCACATACTACATCATGCACAATGGAAGATACTTAACAAACACACAGCCGAATGTGGCAAGCAGTGCTCCAATTTTCAAAAGTGCAGTTGACACGATACGCCCCCAACGCCAGGAATGGAAAATTTCGCTTGATGCAAGCACCAACCGTTATAAGATTGTCAATGTGGAAGACAGCCGATACCTGAACGAAAACGGAGTATTTACCGTAAGCAACGAGACCAATCCGTACGAGGCTGTATGGCACACATACGAGATTACTCTTCTTGCCAACGGGAAGTATGCAATACAGAACGGAGGCAGTGCCGGCACTAAGTTCTGGACAGTAAGCGGCACCCTTGTGCAGCAGAACAGTTCAAGCGATGCACTGCCCGACAAGTACATCTTCGACCTTGTTCCGTTGGGTGGCGAACCAAAGGAGAAAATCATAAGCGACGACGAGGTTTACTACATAATGGACGGCAACCGTTACCTGACCAACAACAACGTGAAGGGCAGCGGCGGAACCCCCACATTCAAGGAGATTGAAGAACCTGCTGCCGCCCAGGAGTGGAAGATTACCGTTGACACAGGCTACAAGAACTGCTATAAGATTGCAAGCAATGCCGACGGAAGATACCTGAACGAGTACGGCATGTTCGGCACGAACCAGTACTACGGCGACTGGAATACATATCTGCTCACACTTATGGGCGACAAGTGGTCGCTTATGTGGACCCAGTCGGCTGCAAAAAACGGTGCACAGTTCTTGGTTGTGACAGGAGACCGCATGGAGGCAAAGAGCATAGCACACAGCGAGAGCTATACAATAAGCATTGTGAGAAAAGGAGATGAGACCTCTATCGGCAGCATTGAAGAAAACCAGGGAATAACTATATCGAACGGACGCATTGCAGCACCGGAAGGCACGCAATCGATAGAGATATATTCGGCCGACGGAAGGTTACTGAAGAGATCCACAGGAAACGTAATATCCGCAGCAGGTTTGCAGAAGGGCGTGTACATCGCAGTAGCGATAACATGCAATGGTGCAGAATCTTACAAGATTGCAATCGAATAGAAGAAAATATCAATACAGCGAAGGAGCATCCGAGGAATCATCGGGTGCTCCTTTGTTATGATTTATTAACCGATTGTTCATAAGTAAATGTCTTTTCATTAAGAGGCATAGCCTAAATTTGTTAACTTTGCAATCTATTTATAGATTGGCATCACATTTCCTGTACGGAAACCGGAGTGCAATCTTCAAAAGAAAACATTGCAAATACGATAATTATATGTATCTTAGCCATTTGCAGAAGCCATTTGGCCGGATACTGCTAAAAGATTGATAAAATGGGAAAGATAATTGCTTTGGCCAACCAGAAGGGCGGTGTCGGCAAGACAACCACTGCCATAAACCTTGCCGCATCACTGGCAACTTTCGAAAAGAAGGTGCTTGTAATTGATGCCGACCCTCAGGCAAATGCCTCATCGGGCCTGGGAATTGATATAAGGGAGATAGATTGCTCTATTTATGAGTGTCTTATAAACAAAGCGGCACCTGAAGATGGCATTCATCACACATGTGTGAAGGGACTGGACATCATTCCCTCCCACATAGACCTTGTGGGAGCGGAAATCGAGATGCTCGACATGCCGAACAGAGAGAAGATTATGCGTGAGGCTTTGGCTCCCATAAGAGAAAAATACGACTATATACTCATCGACTGCTCGCCGTCATTGGGACTGATTACAGTAAACTCGCTGACAGCGGCCGATTCGGTCATAATACCGGTACAATGCGAATATTTTGCTCTTGAAGGCATCAGCAAGCTGTTGAACACTATAAAGATAATAAAGTCGAACCTCAATCCGGCTCTGGACATCGAAGGCTTTCTCCTGACAATGTTCAATTCACGCTTGAGACTGAGCAACCAGGTATATAACGAAGTAAAGAAACACTTCCGCGAACTGGTGTTCAATACAGTGATACAGCGCAACATCCGCTTAGGCGAGGCACCCAGCATGGGTATTCCGGTAATAATGTACGATGCAGAATCGACCGGAGCAAAGAACTACATGGCTCTTGCCAATGAAATAATAAACAGAAACAACCGATAATGGCAAAACAGAAATTTACGTTAGGACGAGGCCTTGATGCTCTCATATCCACAGATGCTGTACGCACATCCGGGTCATCGTCTATAGGAGAAATTGAGATTGACAAGATTCTCGCCAATCCCAACCAGCCACGCCGCGATTTCAACGAAGAGGCTCTCCAGGAGCTGGCCGACTCCATAAAGGAACTTGGCGTGATACAGCCTATCACACTGCGCAAGATGGATGACGGCACATACCAGATTATCGCAGGTGAGAGACGTTTCCGTGCTTCTCAGCTTGCAGGGAAAAGCACAATCCCTGCATATATTCTCAAAGCCGACGACGAGAACACAATGGAGATGGCACTCACGGAGAACATTCAGCGCGAAGACCTGAATCCATTGGAAATTGCACTTGCATACCAACAGCTCATCGAGCAGCATAACCTTTCGCAGGAACAGCTGAGCAAACGTGTCGGCAAAGGACGTGCAACAATAGCCAACTTCCTGCGCCTTCTTAAACTGCCTGCTGCAATACAGGTAGCCCTTAAGGAGAAGAAGATTGACATGGGACATGCAAAAGCCCTGCTCTCGCTCGACTCGCATGCCGACCAGATAAACATTTTCCACGAAATAGAGAAGAACAGCTACTCGGTACGCGAAGTCGAAGAGATTGTAAAGGGCATCAAGGAAGGCGGCGCATCTCCTGCCGTAAAGGAGAACAAGAGTGCCGTAAAGAAGCAGGATGCCGTATATCATCAGCTCAAGAAGCATCTTACACAATTCTTCCAGACGCCTGTACAGCTGACATGCTCCGAAAAGGGAAGCGGAAAAATCAGCATAAAGTTCAAGAACGAAAAGGAGCTGGAACGTATTATTGCCATATTCGACAAACTCAATCATTAACAAAGTGCTACGCCTCCGAATGACAAACAAGATGATTATAACAGCATTGGTATTGACATTGCATGTCACAATCGCTGCAGCACAGACAATTGACAGTGATACTGCCATAAGAAATGATTCTGTATCATTGATAGAATCGATGCCGGACTCACTTATTGTTGACAGTCTATACAAAAGCATGAACGAGGCAACCCTGATAAGCCCCGACAGTAGCCGTGTAGCCTTGAAACGCGGGAACAGGACAAGCGGAAAGGAGATTAAGCCATGGAAACCCAACCCGACAAAATCACTATGGCTGGCCCTAGTTATTCCAGGAGGTGGACAGATATACAACCGCAAATACTGGAAACTGCCGATTGTTTATGGCGGATTTGTAGGCTGTCTATACGCCTACAACTGGAACTCACAGATGTACAAGGATTATCGTCAGGCTTATCTCGACATAATGGACAATGACCCTAACAGCAACTCATACAAGGATTTCTTCAGACCAGGATACGATTTCGAAAAGAACAAGGAGTATGTAAAAGGAGTGTTCAAGAAAAGAAAAGACCGCTATCGCCGTTGGCGTGACCTGAGCATCTTTGCAACAATCGCCGTATATGCCCTTTCGGTTGTAGATGCATACGTGGATGCCCAATTGGCAAGCTTTGACATATCAGAGGATATTAACCTGACTATAGAGCCGCAGATTATGAGCGGATACGGGAACGAAGGAGGCAGGACAGACCGCTTCTCACCGAAAGACGGATACTACGGATTAAACTGCAACATAACATTCTAACAAGAAAAAGAGGAACATGCACAAGACAACGACATCGATAATAACAATGTTATTTGCCATGAGTATGCAGGCTTTTGCCGGCATATATGGCATGTCCCTACCTACAGACACAGCAGTCTTACAGACAGACAGCAATACAATAACCGACAAGGAGATAAAGAGCGACGATCCGATAGAGGAATTGCCGACAATCGGTGAAGGGAAATCATCGTTCGGAATGCCGGAAGGACTAGCAGCCAGCATTGACAGCTTGCTGAATACCTGGCAGGCACGCAATCTGCTCAATGCACTTGACTGCGAAAATGAAGACTGGAAAGACATCAAGACAAGCGACACGACATATGCCGAACGCCTTCAAGCCATTCCAAGTATCATAGACATGCCGTATAACAGTATGGTACGCGCATGTATTGACCGCTATTTGACACGCAACCGTTCGCTTGTCTCATTCATGCTCGGCATGTCGGAATACTACATGCCTATGATTGAAGAGGAGATTGACAGACAAGGAATACCAAAAGAACTGAGATATCTTCCTGTCATTGAATCGGCATTGAATCCTAAAGCTGTTTCACCAGCAAGTGCAAAGGGATTATGGCAATTCATATTCCCCACCGCAAAACTATATGGACTAAAGTCGAACAACTACATTGACGAACGTTTCGATCCCATCAAATCGACAAAAGCTGCCGTACATTACTTGCGCGACCTATACAAGTTCTTCAACAATTGGGAACTGGCTATTGCGGCATATAATTGCGGTCCAGGCAATGTAAAGAAGGCAATAGTACGTTCCGGGGGAAAGAAGAGCTTTTGGGAAATCTACGACTGGCTGCCTTATGAGACACGCGGCTATTTGCCGGCATTCATAGCAGCGAACTATGTCATGACCTATCACAAGGAGCATGGAATTTGCCCGATGGAACCAAAGATACCGGTAACGACTGATACGATACATATCAGCAAAAACCTGCATTTTACACAAATTGCAGAAGTATGCGGTGCCGATATTGAGGCTATACGTGCATTGAACCCCCAATACATAAAGGATATTGTTCCAGGCGAGAATGAGCGCTACGTCCTGCGGTTGCCGAATGAACTTATTACGTCATTCATCGAGAGCGAAGATTCCATATACAAACATCGAGAAGAAGAATTCTTCCCGAAAGAGAGCATTGAGAAGATGCTCAAGCAGGCTAAAAGCAATGATGACGGACGCGGTTCACTCAAACGGCACAAGATAAGACAAGGAGAGAATCTCGGAAGTATTGCACGCAAGTACCGGGTTACTGTAAAACAGATTATGAGATGGAACAACATGCGTAATACCAAGATTAGAGCAGGAAAATATCTCAAAATATACAAGTAAGGCATGAACAGCGACGAGGACATAAGAATACAGCATGAAGATGCCATGATAAATGCGGCATTTCAGGAGTTGTTGGATATATATCTTGCATCGCAACACCGCAAGAAAGTAGAACTGATAACAAAGGCATTCAACTTTGCACGTCAGGCACACAAGGGTGTCAGACGCCATAGCGGTGAACCATATATCATGCATCCGCTTGAAGTTGCACGCATCGTTTGCAAGGAGATAGGACTCGGCTCCACCTCTATTTGCGCCGCACTGCTGCACGACGTCGTAGAAGATACAGACTATACCATTGAAGATATAAGAAACCTCTTTGGAAGAAAGATTGCCGAGATAGTAAACGGTCTTACGAAAATTGCAGGAGGTGTGTTCGGAGCACACGCATCGGCACAGGCAGAGAACTTCAAGAAACTGCTGTTGACCATGAGTGAAGACATAAGAGTCATTCTCATAAAGATAGCAGACCGTCTTCATAATATGCGTACGTTGGAGTTCATGCAGGTGAACAAGCAATATAAGATTGCAGGAGAGACCTTGTATATATATGCTCCAATAGCATACCGTCTTGGGTTGAGCCGTATAAAGACAGAACTTGAAAACCTCAGTTTCAAGTACGAGCATCCGGAAGAGTATGCCCGTATAGAGAAGAAAATTGAAAAGACCCAGCAGGAGCGAGAAATACTTTACGAGGAGTTTACACGCCCAATTTGTGAGCGACTCGACTCTATGGGATACAAATACCACATTATCGGACGCGTAAAGTCACCATACTCCATTTGGAACAAGATGCAGAAAAAACATGTTGCGTTCGAAGACATATACGATATCCTTGCTGTACGAATTATCTTTGAGCCACGTGAGGAGAAGGACGAAAACAACGAGTGCTTCAACATATATATAGCTCTTACCAAGCTTTACAATGCGCACCCGGACCGGCTCCGCGATTGGGTAAACAAGCCTAGGACAAACGGTTACAAAGCCTTGCATGCAACATTCATGAGCCAGAGAGGCGAGTGGATTGAGGTACAGATAAGAAGCGAAAAGATGAATGAGGTCGCTGAACGAGGTATTGCAGCCCACTGGAAATACAAGAGCCTGGGAGAAAGCAACAACGATGACCAGCTTGACAACTGGCTGCACACAATCAAGGAGATACTAGATGACCCTCAGCCTAACGCCCTCGATTTCCTAGACACGATAAAACTCAATCTTTATGCCACAGAGATTTTTGTTTTCACGCCGAAAGGGGATATAAAGACCATGCCCCAGAACTGTACTGCACTAGACCTTGCATACAGCATACATACATTCTTAGGCAACCACTGCATCGGAGCCAAAGTAAATCACAAACTAGTACCTATAAGCCACCAGCTTCAGAGCGGTGATCAGGTAGAGATACTGACATCCAACGCCCCACGCGTAGAAGAGAGCTGGCTATCATTTGTCACAACAGCCAAAGCACGCAGCAAGATACAGGCTGCAATACGTCGTCAGCAACGTTTGCTGCTTAATGAAGGCGAAAGCAAACTGGCACAGTTCCTCGAACAGGAGGGATTGAGCAACTACATGGGCAATATCGAGAAACTATGGAAAACACACAAGCTGAACGACCGCGATGAGCTTCTTATAGCAATCGGCAAAGGCAATATCGTACTAGGCAACGATGACAAGGACGCACTTCTAGGCAACAAGAAATTCAGTTTTCAGTCACTATTCTCTTTCAACCGTGACAAGAAGAGAGAAAATGCACCTGTTGTAGAACAACATGATAACATCGATAGAGGGAAAGCTATAAATCTGACAGACGAGAACCTGAAGAGCAGCTATGTTATCGCAGATTGTTGCCACCCGATCCCAGGCGATGACATACTCGGTTATTACGATGAGGACAAGCATATAGTCATACACAAGAGAAACTGTCCAGTAGCAGACACGCTGAAGAGCAGCCACGGTGACAGGATACTTGCAGCCAAATGGGAAACTCACAAGCAACTCTATTTTGTCGTACCTATAAAGATAAAAGGCATCGACGACATGGGTGTACTGCATGAAATAACAAGTATAATATACCAGCAACTGAATGCCAACATACAGAAGATGAACATTGAGAGTGACAACGGTATATTCGAAGGCACATTCTGGATAAACGTGCATGATGTAGAAGATGTGAAGAATATATGTGAGAACCTAAAGAAAATCAAGAACATAAAGACTATTGCGCGGATTGGATAATCCCATTGCAGATTCAATTATCTTAACGGCAATACCTACAGAATACCCTGCAAGCAAACGGACAAAATAAAAGTGAACCACAAATGGTTCACTTTTATTTTGCTATGATCTGTGATTACTGTATAATCTCGAATACCTTATCAATGGCAGCCCTCACGCCTTGAGGATTCTTGCCCCCGGCCTGAGCGAAATGTGCCTGACCACCTCCTCCGCCTTGCATCTCACGTGCAGCCAGACCTACAACCTTGCCGGCATTGATACCGTTCTCTACAAGGTCGTTGCTCACAGAAATCGTAAGTTGCGGCTTGTCATTATATATACTGCCGACAACAATGAGCATATTCTCCGGCAACTCCTGACGAAGCATAAAGACGATATCCTTCACTGCCGCAGGCGAAACAGGAAGCACTGCGCTGATGTAACGCATACCGCCTCTCTCCTTTATATCCTTCAGCAGTTCATTCTTCATCATGGCAGCTTTCTCCTTTGCATACTCCTCAATCTCCTTCTTGAGTTCGGCATTCTCGGCTATGGACTTTACAATAGTAGCCTTGAGATTAGGCACGTTATTAAAGAGAGCATGTATCTCTCTCAACAAAGTCTGTGTCTTGTAAAGATGATTCTCTAAAGCCTCACCCGTAATTGCTTCGATACGGCGTACACCTGCGGCAACAGAACTTTCGGCAATGATCTTAACCATACCGATCTTACCGGTTGAAGAGACATGGGTACCTCCGCAGAATTCGATTGAAGTACCGAACTGGACAACACGTACATGATCACCGTACTTCTCGCCGAACAGAGCTATCGCACCGAGTTTCCTGGCTTCCTCAATAGGTATGCTTCTGTGGTCGGTCAAAGGAATGTTCTCGCGGATACGTGCATTTACAATACGCTCAACCTGTTCTATTTCCTCGTCTGTAACCTTCTGGAAGTGAGAGAAGTCGAATCTTACCGCATCCGGAGTAACCAGCGAACCCTTCTGCTCTACATGTGTGCCCAAAACCTGACGCAAAGCCTGGTCAAGAAGGTGTGTACAAGAGTGGTTCGCAGCACATGCAGCACGCTTTGCAGTATTTACCTCTGCACTGAATACCGCAGCAGGGTCTGCAGGTAATTTCTTAGTTATGTGTATCGGAAGGTTATTTTCCTTCTTTGTGTCAATAACCTCTATGCGCTCGTCCCCACAAATAAGCAGACCAGTATCGCCGACCTGACCACCGCTTTCGGCATAGAACGGAGTCTCCTTGAGCACAATCTGGTAGAGAGTCTGGTTCTTCTGCTTTGTCTGGCGATAACGCAGTATTGTCGTATTGTATTCAGTATTGTCATATCCGACAAAAGTACACTCACCCTCATTTACTGTTACCCAATCGCCGTTCTCAACAACTGCAGCATTGCGTGCACGTGTCTTCTGCTTGAGCATCTCCTCATCGAACTGTTCCATATTCGCAGTGAGACCATTCTCGCGGAGAATCAGCTGTGTCAAGTCTATCGGAAAACCGAATGTATCGTACAAGGTGAATGCCTCAACTCCGCTGATTTCGCTCTTGCCGGCCTCCTTCGCAGCAGCCATTATCTTGTCCAGCATACCGATGCCGGTCTCCAGAGTACGAAGGAATGAATCCTCCTCCTCCTTAATAACCTTTGTTATAAGATCCTGTTGCTGTTTGAGTTCCGGATATGCATCACCCATATTTTCTATAAGCGTCGGGACAAGCTTGAACATGAACGCTTGTTTCTGTCCCAAAAAGGTATATCCGTAACGTACGGCACGGCGAAGAATGCGTCGTATAACATATCCGGCCTTGGCATTGGATGGCAACTGACCGTCTGTTATAGAGAATGATATTGTTCGGATGTGGTCTGCAATTACACGCATTGCAACATCTGTTTGCTCATTTTCGCCGTACTTCTTGCCCGAAACATCACCGATGCTCTTGATTATAGGCTGGAATACGTCTGTATCATAGTTGGATTTCTTGCCCTGAAGAGCCATACATAGACGTTCAAAGCCCATACCAGTATCTATCACCTTTGCAGGAAGCTCTTCAAGATGACCGTCAGCCATACGGTTGTACTGCATGAACACAAGGTTCCATATCTCTATGACCTGAGGGTGTGAGCCGTTAACCAGGTCACGACCAGGAATTGCAGCACGCTCCTCATCGCTGCGGAGATCGATATGTATCTCACTGCATGGACCGCATGGACCTGTATCTCCCATCTCCCAGAAATTATCCTTGAGATTTCCGTTTAGGATTCTCTCGGCAGGAAGATGTTTCTCCCATATAGCAGCTGCCTCATTGTCACGCTCAAGCCCTTCGCTTGCTGCACCTTCGAATACTGTTGCATACAGACGGTCCGGGTCGAGTTTCACGACATCTGTCAAGTATTCCCAAGCCCAGTCTATTGCCTCTTGCTTGAAATAGTCGCCAAAGGACCAGTTTCCGAGCATTTCGAACATTGTATGGTGATAAGTGTCGTGGCCTACCTCTTCAAGGTCGTTGTGCTTTCCGCTTACACGGAGGCACTTCTGAGAGTCGGCAACGCGCTTGCTCTTTGCCGGACGGTTGCCAAGAATGATATCCTTGAACTGGTTCATACCTGCATTGGTGAACATTAATGTCGGGTCGTCCTTAACGACCATTGGAGCAGACGGGACAATGAGGTGACCCTTCTGCTCAAAGAATTTCTTGAAAGAATCTCTAATCTCTTTTGAAGTGAGCATATAATAATATTTTAGTTATTCCTGACCTGATTCCTAAAGAAACGCACTTGCCTTCGTTGCGCAAGGCGCAAAGTTACAACAAATTCGCGTAAAAATCCTCTACACCTGCCAGAATGTTCTGTCACATACGTCTCTTTTTTCATGTTTACAGGCTTTAACCTTTATAATTTGCATTAAAAATAATGTTTTATTACATTTGTAACGTAAAGCACATTGCAATGCGAAAGGCCTATTACATTTTCAACCCCGACACAAGAACATATGACCGCGTCCACCCGACGTTCACACAGAAATTCCTTACAATTCTGCGTAGTGTTCTGCTGTACATCACATTCGGAGGCTTGACATTTCTGGCCTTTTATCTTTTTGTTGACAAACCGACCGTTAAGGAATTCGAACACGAGAATTCACAACTGCTTGCACAATACCACATACTCTCCAAAAGACTTGACGAAGCGGCAACCGTCCTTAAGGACATACAGCAACGTGACGATAACCTTTACAGGGTAATGCTTAATGCAGAGCCCATATCAAAGAGTATCAGGAACGCCGGCTATGCGGGCACAAACCGGTATGATGAGCTGCTCAAGATGGACAATGCCGAGCTGCTTATTGAAACGACCCAGAAAATTGACTTGCTTGAAAAGCAGTTGTATCTTCAAATAAAGTCATTTGATGAGATAACCTCTCTTCAAGAGTCGGCTGAGGACCGTCTGCGTCACATACCGGCAATACAACCTATTTCGAACCGGGACCTGACGCGTACTGCTTCGGGATACGGTTACCGTGTGGACCCTGTATATAAAGTCACAAGATTTCATAAAGGCATGGACTTCACCTGCGACATGCGTACGCCGGTTTATGCCACTGCTGATGCCGTTGTAGAATTTGCAGGATGGCGTTCGGGATACGGTTATACCGTTGTCCTTGACCACGGTTATGACCACAAGACCTTATATGCCCACCTTGCAGACAAGAAGTTCATGGTAAAGCCTGGCCAGAAAGTCGTAAGAGGCGAGCAAATAGCACGTAGCGGCAACTCTGGAAAAAGTACCGGCCCGCACCTGCATTACGAAGTCCTTGTAAAAGGCAGGAACGTAAACCCCATTAACTACTATTTCATGGATCTTGACGCAGACGGTTATGACCAGATGCTTCAAATGGCAGAAAACCATGGAAAAATATATGACTGATATGGCACTTAACACGAATAAGGATCTAAAGATGTACTACTCCATAAAGGAGGTTGCCAAAGAGCTTTCTGTAACGGAGACCACCTTGCGTTATTGGGAAACTGTCTTTCCGCAGATTTCGCCATACAAAGGCGCCAATGGAATACGCCGTTACACAAAAGACGATATAAAGATCTTGCGTACGATATACCATCTTGTAAAGGAGCGTGGACTTACACTCTCAGGAGCAAAAAGACAGTTCAAGTCCGGTGGTCCTAAAGAAAATGCAGAGACCAACAGTGAAGTAATAGACCGTTTAAAGGCCATACGAGAGGAGCTTCTAGGAATAAAGTCACAGCTTGACACTCTTTAGCCCAAAAGCAATTCATTTGAAATCTGAAAATACAAAAACAGCTATATGCCAATTACAGCTGTACCCCCCACGTTATACAGAATTGCAGGTTGCTATACACAGTGTTTCTCGCTCCAGTTTACTAGATAGAGCTTCTCGCTTGCACGTGTAATAGCCGTGTATAGCCAGCGGTAATAATCAGCATTCATCATATCATCTGTCACATATCCCTGATCGACAAAAACCCTTTTCCACTGACCGCCTTGAGCCTTGTGGCATGTAACGGCATAACCGTACTTTACCTGCAATGCATTATAATAAGGATTGGAACGAACAGCTTCCATACGTTTGCGTTTTGACTTTATTTCGGGATAATCGTTCCACACCGCCGAAAAGAGCCGTTCATTCTCCTCTCGCGTGAGCGATGGAGAGTCGCTTGAAAGGGTATCAAGCATAATCTTTACATCGAGTTCACAAGCGTCATAATCAAGAAGGGAGAGAGTCACATCGGCAAAACGGAATCCGTACATCTCCTCAACGCCTCCGACACGGACCACCTCGGCTACATCTCCATTGGCTATGAAATCGAGTTTTTCAAGAATGCTCTTATCCTCGCGGCCCAACACCTCGCGCCAGTAGTAGTTGTTTTTCACAACCATAAGCATATCACCTCGATTGAGTTCATCTTCACGGTAAAGGATACGTCGCCTTATACCCTCGTTATAGACATTCGCCCTTTTGTTTGAACGGCAAAGGATTATCGTCTCGTCTGTCCCGGCATCATTGTAACACCCTTCAATTGCCTCTATAAGCGTGTCACCTTGTACACGGCATACATCAGCAAAGCCTTTAAGCCTTATATTAGGAATAACCCCCTCTTCTCCTCTGGAAATCATCTCACGCAACATTGTCGCATTCTGCAGAATACCCGACCCGTCAAGTTGCCTCATAACCTGAACCATTTCCATGCTATAGCATTGAAGGAAAAGACCTTTAAGATAGTGTAAGGAGAGGGCCGGAGACTCTATTTCTCCAACTGGCGGAAGCTGCGCCGAATCACCAAGCAACAAAAGAGAACAGCCCGTACCGGAATAGACGAACTCTATCAGATCGTCAAGCAATGCACCTGAGCCGAAAGAAGAACCGCCTGCATTCGGAATCATAGATGCCTCATCTACAATAAAAAGCGTATTGACAGCCCTATTCTCCATAAGCACAAAAGCAGAACTGTCAAGTATCGACTTCTGGCGGTATATCCACTTATGTATTGTATATGCGCTTTTCCCCGAATAGGAAGAGAACACCTTTGCAGCACGACCGGTCGGCGCCAACAGCACTGTTTTGCGGGAGAGCTGTTCCAAAGTCCTCACCAAAGCCGAAACAAGAGATGTCTTTCCCGTACCGGCATAACCGCAAAGAAGGAAAACCTTACGTTCTTCGGCAGAAAGAATGAAAGCAGATATATTTTCCAGTGAAATTTCCTGTTCAGGAGTTGGATTGAAAGGAAAATTTGATTTAATTTGCGAGGCTAAATATTTATTTATCACTTTATCCTAATAAAAAAGGTAAACAAAAAGGGATATTCGTTTTTTTATCTTATTTTTGCGACACGAAAATACATAAATAAAAAAATATAACAATGAAAAACTTATTAAAAGTGTTATTGGGCGTCATTGCAATAACATTGATAGTTGTCAATGTGCGTAGCATCTTGAGCCCTATTGAGTTTGAGGCTGTAAGAGTACACCGTGACAGTGCCGTAATCGCTCGTCTTGTTGACATCAAGAATGCACAGGTTGAGTACAAAGGACAGTATGGAAGATACACAAACAGTTTCGACACCCTTATCGGTTTCTTGAAGAACTACAAACTCCCTGTTGTAAAGAAGGCATACGAGCTCAACGACATGCAGTTGGAAAGTGTTGCCAACATCAAGAGAAAGAAAGCCAAAATGAAAGAGGACGCAGAGGTTTCTTTGACTGTTGACGAGGCAGACAAGATAATTCTCGACCTTATCGCAAAGGCTAAGGAAGATGGGAACTGGAAAGAAATTGACGAAATCAGCGTTCTTAACAAGAACGAGGGAAGCATCCGCGATAATTTCCACCGTGACACAATGTGGGTTTCACTTGTAGATACTTTGTATCACGACCCGAACTACCCGGTTGACTCACTAAGATACATACCGTTCGGTAATGGCGAGGAGTTCACTCTTTTGGCAGACAGTGTTCCGACAAAGAGCGGCGGACAGCAGTTCCTCTTTGAGGCAAGAGCCGACTTCGACCAGTATCTCAAAGGCATTAATGAGCAGGAGTACAACAACTACATCCTCGGCATCAAGAAGAATGTAACTCAAGTAAGACGTGAGCCTGTTCTTGATGAGAAGGGCGAACCTAAGTATGACGAGAATAACGAAGAGGTCGTAACACTCATACCATGCCGTAGAGTAGGTAACGTAAAGGAGCCTAACAACAACGCCGGCAACTGGGAATAATGCCCGATGACAAAGGATAAAAACCTTAAAAGAACATTATCCATTCGTATAAGTACGGATGGATTTTGTTTTTGCGACTATATACCGTCGCAGCCAGACTCGTTGAATTACTTTTTCTACAAGACAGACAAGAGCCGCAGCATGGCAGCCAATCTCAAGGCCGGCATCGAGGAGAACCCTTTTATCGAGGAATGCAATGAATATGAGATAAAATACATCATAGAGACAAATGAGTTTACAGCCATTCCTATAGAGTTTGACAACAAGGAGAACTACAAGCTGTTCTACAGACAATGTTTCCCGAACGGAAATACCAACACTGAGATTATTGCCAACAAACTGAATGCACAGGGTTTTACGATTATATTCCCTATAGAGAAAGGTCTGTACGAAGAGATATGTTCCATAGGAGAGGCAAGCATATTCACCCCGGCAAGCATCCTGGCCGGATTTGCGTCAAAAGCACCTCTTGAGGGAGATAAATACATGCTGGCATACCTGCATGGAAAATATGCCCTGTTACTCTCAATAAAAGACAGCAAGGCAGAACTTATAAACATATTCAGCAACGACAACAGCCAGAATACGCTCTTTTACATATTGAGCATGTGGAAAGAACAGGAACTGTCTCAAGTTGACGACACCTTATATATATGCGGAGATAAAAGGGTTGAAGAAATGATACCATTGATTGGCAAATTCATTAAAAACTGCAAGCGCATAAACCCGAATAAGATTTTTAGGCCGAACCTGCTTAACAAGATAGAAGGAATACCATTTGATCTGCAAACACTTATACTATGCGAATAATCAGCGGCAAATACAAAGGACGTCATTTTGACATCCCCAGAACATTCAAGGCCCGCCCTACAACAGATTTTGCAAAGGAGAACCTGTTCAATATACTCTGCAACATCATTGATTTCGATGAACGTTCTGCGCTTGACCTCTTTTCGGGTACCGGCAGCATAAGTCTGGAACTTCTCTCAAGAGGTTGCAATGAGGTGGTGTCGGTAGAAATGGATTCATTGCACTTCAGTTTCCTAAAGAAATGCCAACAGACGCTCAATGACAATAGCTGGCGCATTGTACGAGATGATGTATTCCGTTTCCTTAAAAGATGTAACCGTCGGTTTGACATAGTTTTTGCAGACCCGCCATATGCACTCAAGACATTAGGAGAAATCCCGGATATCGTACTCAACAGCAACCTTCTCAACACGAATGGCATATTCGTCTTCGAGCATGGCAAAGACTATGACTTCAAGCAACACCCCAACTTCGTGAGACACATCGCATACGGAAGTGTCAATTTTACATTCTTCAGCAAAGAAAAGCCTTTATAGGAACTGCCTGAAATAAGATGTATTTCTATAGCAAGGGGGAGAAAAGGCGTGCGACAGATTCAAAGCAACGGTGAAAGAATGAACGTGAACGGTATTCACTCAACGACATCTGATGACACTTCTCAACATCCTCAAGAAAGTGCTGTTTGAGCTGCTGAGCGATACCCTTGCCATACACGAATGCATTTATCTCGAAATTATAATAGAAGCTCCTGAAATCAAGGTTCGCAGAACCTACTGAGGAGACATAGTCATCGCATACAATTGTTTTGCAGTGAAGTTGTCCGTTTGTGTACAAATAAACTTTCACGCCCACATTAAGCAAATTGCCGATATACGACATGGATATATGGTCGGCAACAAAGCTATCAGAATGCATAGGTATCATAAGCCTTACATCAACCCCAGAAACGGCAGCACTCTTAAGTGCCAACAGCAACGGTTCATTTGGCATAAAATAGGGAGTCTGAAGATACACATAGCCCTTTGCTGCAGACAGCAGTTTTATAATTCCGCTCATTATCGTACGTATCTCACCTACCGGATTTGACGGTACCGACTGCATTACAGCACACCCACCTGCGACGATGTGTGGAAAATAACGTTTTCCGCTCACTAGAGAACGGTTTGCGAAATACCAGTCAACCAGGAAAGATGCCTGCAAGCCATGTACAGCAGCACCACGTACAAGAAGCATCGTATCGCGCCATATACCCCATTCCACACCTTTGACATACCTGTCGGCAATATTGCACCCACCGACAAAACCGACTTTGCCATCAATGACAACAACCTTACGATGATTCCTATAATTCACCTTGTTTGTAAAAAGAGGGAAACGGACTTTCAGAAACGATTCTACATAGACACCGGCACAGCGCATCTTCTCAAAAAAATCCTTACCTACGCTCCAACACCCCACACTGTCATAAATCAATCGCACCTCAACACCTTGACGAGCTTTCTCGGCAAGAACTGAGGCAACTTCCCTGCCGAATTCATCATTTTCGAATATATAAAATTGTATATGTATGTGATTCTCTGCTCTCTCCAGTTCACCGACCAGCCTTGATGCAAAGATCTTTGTATCAGCAATGACTTCAACCTCATCGGCACCTAACGGGTGCGCTAAGGCCGAATTCCTGAAAAAGGACACCAACGACTGATATTCTGACGGAATTTCGAAAACGCCTCCGCCATTGCCATAAAGATGATCCCTTTGCTTTAACTGAGACAGCAAACGCCGGCCAATAAGTTTAGCCCTACGCGTATCACGTCCGAAGAAGAAGTACAGAATCAGACCAAGGACAGGCAAGAACAGCAGCACCATCATCCACGCAAGCGTCTTTACGGTATCACGGTTCTTAAGCATGACCCTTACCATGAGCAATACCGCCAGAATACAATAAAGCCAGTAAAGAGTTCCCATTATCGTTGCACTATCCCAAACCATAGAAAATATTTTACAGCGAGTGCAGTTTGTATATGCACCGTAAGGCAAATATACTCACAAACGAGCAAGAAATATGAAGTTTACTTCAATTTTTTTTACAGCGAGTGCAGTTTGTATATGCGCCGTAAGGCGAATATACTCACAAACGAGCAAGAAATATGAAGTTTGCTTCAATTTTTTTACAGCGAGTGCAGTTTGTATATGCACCGTAAGGTGAATATACTCACAAAAACAAATGAGAAACACTAATGCAGCCTTGAATATTTCTCTCAGCAGATGCTGTATATCTCTGCATATACCAATCTGTAACACAAAAGCGACCATGCGGTCGCTTTTGTGTTACAGATTGCATCCTTCTTAGAAACGGCCTCCGCGCATTCCGCCAGGAGGCATGCCGCCTCGCATACCACCGGGCATGCCATATTCACGTGCACCCCTGCCTTTCTTGTTGTCATCACCATTTTTATTGTTGTTGAACTTATACGAAAGGTTGAACATACAGTAACTGTATATTGCATTCGTTTCGGAATCACGTCGAGAAAGAGCATCAACAATGCGGCTGATGTTGCTCTGTTGATGCAGGATGTCATATATCTGGAACGACACTGTAAGCGCATTTCTCTTGAGGAAGCTAGCCGACAGCTGGGCATTCCACAGCAGCTCATTGGTATTGGCATTAGGGTCGCTGTAACCGCGACGGCTGCTCATGGAGAGATTGGTCGAGAGCTTTATATTATACCACGGGAAAGTATAGTTCATGCTCGGACCGTATGAGAAGTCGTATATGTTCATCTTATCCTCAGGCTGAGCACTTGAAGAGGAGTGTGAATAACGGACATATCCCGACAGTGATATATCGAACTTATCGGCACGGTAATTGATATTCAGACGCTCGCTAAGGCCTATTGTCTTGGCTCTGTTCTTTACGCTGCTTTTAGCCCCTTGTACGCTTATATAGGAAACACTGTTGGCATAGCTGGCATCAGTATGCGTGCTATAGGTAAACTTCTTGTTTGCCGGGATTGCTGAATTGAACACGACACCGCCGTTCACGCTCCAGTTGCCGTTAATATTGTCGGGCTGAGTTATAGTAGCACCGGTCTCCTCTATGTATGTAGCCTTGCGGCTTATGCTGTTGATAGTATTCCTGAAGCCTGTATATACATTGAATCCACGCTGGGCCTCGGTGTTGTATGTATTAAAAAACGCATTCAGGCTATTGGTAAATGAGGGTTTCAGCCCTGGATTACCCTTTGTTATGTGCAGCGGATTGGAATCATCCGTAATATCAAGCAGGTCGGTCATTGAAGGGTGGCTTGTAGAACCCCTATACATTATATTAAGGGTTGTCTGCTTCGACCACCTATAGCGGAAACGCAGATTAGGAGTAACATTGCTGACATTACGCCTCAGTACAGTGTCTATGCCAAGATACTTATAATCCATTTTTGTCTCCTGCGGTATCCATGTAACTCCGGCACTAAGGTTCATCTTATCTGTCACATAACGGAACATGAGCTGCGCTTCGTGCTGCTGAGTACGATATGTAGAGTGACGGCTAAGCTCATTGTCTATATACTGTCTGTAGTCGTCAGGCAGCAATGGCGTGTTATAGTGATGGCTAAGCTCCATTATATATCCGGGTATGCTGTCAAAGACATAAGTAGAACGGTCACTACTGTTGTAACTGTAATTGTAGCTATAGCTCAACTGCAGGAAAAGGTTCTTCATCAACGGTTCGGTATAGCTGAAACGCAGATTATATCTCCAGTTCTTGGAAGGAGTTGCAGAATGACGCTGACGGTCATAGCCGTTGCTTCCGGCATCAGATTGGTAATACTTTACCCGGTTTACAGAGTAACTGTTGCTCTCGCTGTCGCCGTATGAGAACTGTCCTCGGAATGTAAGGTTACGCCCAGGCTTGTTCAAACGACGGTTAATCTGCAGATTGGCACTTACGTTACGGTTCTCGCTGTTGCTCTGCGACTCATTGTTGTTGCTGTTCACGGCTATTGTATCCATTCCTGCAAGAACATCCCCGTACAAATCCTTGTCATAGTCTTTCACCCGACTGAACGGGTCTTCATTGAATGTTGCAGAGATGCTTTGTGACCAGCTGTCCGATGCAGAGTAGCCAAATGACGGACGGAAGATGATATTTGTCATTGTATCAGGTTTCCACTCCAAACGCATATCCGCATTGAAACCGGTCGAGCGGCTGAAGTTGTTACTGCGGCTATTAGAAAACTGGTTACGCCCGATCTGTGGCATAAATGTCTCACTTGAGTTCCAGTTCTTGGAATCCGTATTTCTGTGATTAGCCCTGACGTTACCTCCTAATTCTAACTTATCCGATTCATATGCAAAATTGAATCCGGCCTGTTTTGGAGTAACAAGACCACCTCCGCTACCGCCTCTGAAACCACGTCCTCGCCCGTCTGAAAAGCCCTGACTGTTCAAATTATTGGCCGACATGACAAGAGTATATTGAGCCATATCGTTATAATAGCCTGTCGTATTCTTGAAGGTGTATCTATCCTTAGTTCCATAGCCCACATCGGTATTAGAGAATAGACCGTCAACGACACCTTTCTTCATTTGCAGATCAAGAACAGTCTCCTCCTCGCCGTCATCAATGCCTGTTACACGGGAGAAATCACTTTTCTTATCATAGAACTTGACTTTGTCAACAATGTCAACAGAGATATTCTTCAATGCCATATCCTTGTCTGTACCGAAGAAATCCTTTCCCTTCATAAGGATACGGTTCACGGTCTTTCCGTTTATCTTTATGGTACCGTCATCGGCAATATCCACACCCGGATACTTCTTTATGAGTTCCTCAAGCATTGAGCCTTCTGGCACACGGAATGCAGCTGTATTGAATACGAGCGTGTCTTCTGCAGCCGTAACCGGCGGCACCTCAGCCGTTACTACAGCAGCTTTCAGTGCTACGGCATCGGTAGAGAGTTCAATCTTGCCCAAATCGACATTCTTCCCTTTTGCGACCTTCAGATTACTGTTCTGAGCAACATAACCGACGAATGATACACGGAGATAATAGTCGGCAGCAGAAGCAGACAGGGAGAATTTTCCGTCATAGTCACTTGCTGCACCAACTTTAAAAACAGAATCTGGCAATGAATACAGCTGCAATGTAGCATTCTGCAATGGCTCACCGCTCTCCTTATCGACAATGATACCCGTTATAGTACTGCTCTTCTGTGCGAGAAGTGGAATTGTACAGAAAAGCATAATAAAGAACAGTCTGAATCTCATATCACTATTTTGCATATTTAAGGATTTGACAACAATTGCAATGAAAAGTTTAAATCTAATATTAATTTATCTATAAAATAGCTATTTTCGACAATAAAAAGCACTATAACTGGCAACAATAGTTTTTTTGAGTTACTTTTACAGAATGAAAAGCAATACCGGACACGACATTATGTTGGCATACGGAAAAATTTGCAGGGATTTTCCGCCACCGGAATTCGGTGAACCGTTCATCAGTGCGTTCAAGGCTCTTGACCAACGAGAAGAAAATGAAGTAAAAGCTGCTGCATACATCTGCTCCCTGTTCCTGTCAACCATAAAGGCAGGATTCCCGACTGACAAATTCCACATATTAGTACATTATATACATGAGAATTACAGCAGGTTCTATTTTGACTGCAGAATGTATGACAAGATAGTAGGGCAGATTAGTGATGAAGCGCTAAAAAAAGTCATCATGATTGACAAAGGACTAAACACCGTAGAAAAAGAATGTTCGAAGAACGACATTGAAGCAGCGCTCGATTTTTACACGAACAGATAACCGTTTTTGCATTTTTTAGTCGCAGGAAATGTGATAAAAGATTTTTTTTAAGTATGTTTGCAAACATTAATCCAATATTATATATCATGACAAACAAATCTTCTATACTGCTTACAGCTTTGATGATGATTCTCGCCGCTGTTACATCTTGTGGCGGCAGCGACAGTGACGACCAGCTCACACCTATAAAGAAGCAAAAGTTCAGCCCAAAGGATATCGTAATAAAGAAGGCTAAAGGAGAACAATACAGCGAAGAGAAATGGACTGACATTACAATTGACAAGAACGGAGACATAAGCAGTTATGAATACAGTTTCGAAAAAGACGGTGTTATCCTGGAAAAAAGGAAATTTGCTGTAAATAATTTCGATAGCAAAAGAGGCATAATGACAGCCAATATGACAATTATAAATTCAGCAGGAGATGAAACCAAACTGTTTGAAATCGTAAAATTCAAGAACGGTCTGATAACTGAAATCGAAACATATACTACAGAAGGCAATAACGATGAGATAACAACACAAAAGTTCAGATACGAAGATGCCAAATGCATTGAATTCAGCTATGAAAACGCCAATTACAAGGTTACACGCAAATATAATTGGGGAACATTATATAAGCTGGATAAGATGTCAGAAGACTTCACTGACCTTAACAACGGAGAAAACGAGACCAATGAATACAAATATACTTTCAGCAAAGACCAGTATCCGTACGAAGGTCTTTCGATGTTCCCATTCATAATAAGTGAAAGGGACAACAATGTATTCCCAAACATATATGCGGCTTTAGGATACTTCGGCATAGAAACACCATACATTATGCAGGAAGCGGAAATTATAAAGAAATCACTTGATTTCGGCACTGCAACTGCATTCAAGATAAACAACACATATAGCCTTATAAAGAAGAATAGCAGAGGTGAAGTCACATACGATATATCTTCAAGACTTGTAAAGGGCAATACTGAATCTCCCGTGTACGATGAGTACACAATCACTCTCAAAGAATAATTGATGCATAGAACAAACAGCTTTGCAAAACTTGATGACAAAGAACTTGTTGAAGGACTTACTGCAACTCCAATAAACAAGGAACTTCATGAATATTTCTTTTACAGCAAATGCAAGAAGTTCCTTAACTACATATCTGCAACTCTCTACAACCAGTGCGACAGTAAGCACTTGGTCGGAGAGTTGTATGAATTTCTTTCAAATGACAACTGGAGTGTTCTGCGTCAATGGAAAAATAAAAATGGAGCTTCTTTATACAGCTATATAGCAAGATGCGCTATAAATCATTTCACTAAAAAGGAAATTGCAGAAAAGAAACGTCTTGACATTGAGTTTATGCCGGACTCAACCATTCTGATAGAACAATTGGGTGATTTCACCCAAGAAGAGGAACATGAGATGCCGCCTGTATGGGAAGCATTCCATATGCTTAACGAACGAGACCAAATTATACTAAGACTGCTTGTCATTGATGAGAAAAGCATGATAGAGGCAGCTCCGCATGTATGGAAATACATCAACAGCAAGAACGATATCAGTAATATCTCCCAGAAGAAAATCCAAAGCACTATTGCAATAGCAAAACATAGGGCATTGCTCGCACTTATCCAGAATCTGAAAAAAATTACACAAAGCTGATTCTGTCCAACATTTTACATGAACAAAAAGTAAACCTTAGACTTTTTCGGACTCACCAGACAAAATCGGCATACGATATACATTAGTCTCCTTAGATGCAAAACCGCATGAGCGGTAAAGTGCATTCGCCGCAACACGTGACGGACGAGATGTAAGCATAAGTGTTCCACACCCTAAACCACCGGCATACTCTATTGCATGTTCAACCAAAGCACGCCCTAAAGAACGGCCACGCATAGCATTATCCACCACAACATCCTCTATCCACATCTTGCGCCCCGTGGGTGCAAGATACTCTCCCAGAGTGAGCATACCGGATACACTGCCCTCGCATTCAAGAATAAAAAGATGAGTAGAAGGAGAAGCCACGATAGCTTCAAGTTCACATATACCGAACGGAGCTGGAGCGGAAGATAGTTGTTTAAGCAACTTGTTCACTTCAACTACGTAACATTCATCAGCATGTTCAAGTTCAAAGATTCTTACATCCTGCTTCATAAGAAAATTTATAGTTTCACCTTACACTTGACCCCGGCAGACTCATTCTGCATCCTGTCGAGAACTGTTACTACAAAAACATGTTCACCTTTAAGAGATGACGGTATTCTATAGAATGAACCGGATGTTATGCTTACAACATTTGCAGGATTCTTAATATCAATTCTTTCGTTCTTGCCGAACCGATATACAACATAACGATGCGGTCTGTTCATTTCATCGGTATCCTGCTTGCCTTGTAGCCACACTAATATTTTCCCTTTTTCATCATCCATAAGCTTGATACCTCCAACCTTGGAAGGAGCCTTATTATCGATGAACGGTGACAAAGGCATCAATGACGGATAACGGTATATGCCGCTGGAAAGATAATCACGGTAGCCATCGACATTATTGGCAGCAGAAGAAGCGTCCCAGAAACATGAGCCCTGTATCCCCGTTTCGGCACGTTGCATGGCATATTTCTCATCAATCTGGTTACCGCCCTTAGCCTTTACTGTACGGTTGACATCCTGACCGATATAAAGAGGACGCCCCGAAGCATATTCAGCCCACCACTTCACAAGTTCAGCGTAGTCGGCCGCAGGATGACCTATCTCCCAATATACCTGCGGAATACAGTAATCGACCCAACCTTCATCTATCCATTTGAGTACATCGGCATTCAAGTCATCATAGCACTGAAGCCCTTTGGTCTTGCTGCCCTTTTCCCAACTGCCGGCATTACGGTATATGCCGAATGGAGAGACACCGAACTTTACCCACGGCTTTGCTTCACGCACGGTACGGTGCAACTGATATATAAGATGATTGACATTCTCTCTGCGCCACTCACCCTTATTCTCCATTCCGCTCTCACGGAACCAACGCTCATCGGCAAACTCCTTGCCTTTCGCCGGATAGGGATAGAAGTAGTCATCGATATGCAGACCATCCACATCGTAGCGGTTCAGTATATCACGTACAATACCGCATATATGATCGCGGTTCGCCTGCAATGCTGGATTGAAATAGAGCTGTCCCTCATACTCAATGAAATTTGCCGGACGTTTCTTGCTCATGTGGCTAGGAGCTACATACTTGGTACCCTTCGTTCGTGCACGATATGGATTTATCCATGCATGAAGTTCCATATTGCGTTTATGGCACTCCTCTACCATAAATGCAAGAGGGTCCCAACCCGGCGAATTTCCTTGCGTGCCTGTTATGAAGCGGCTCCAAGGCTCGTAATGCGATTCATAAAGAGCATCGCCCTCGACACGCACCTGGAACAGGATTGCATTGACATTCACCTTCTGCAGATTATCGAGCATCTCTACCAGATAATCCTTCATCTGCTTCTCCTTCATCCCCTGGAACTGTCCGTTGACAGCCTGAATCCATGCACCGCGGAACTCACGCTTGGGATAATCATCTTTGGATACGGTACCCTTACCAGCCTGCTTAGGTGTACTGCACGACACTGTAAGCAGAAACGACATTAACAATAATAGATATCTGAACTGCATCACTCTGATTTTTATTTAGTATTGCGAAGATAACTAAATTATTGTTATAATTGGCATCAAAGCAATCTCTTATCATCTATTTTTATGGAAAGAGATACAATGTGGCTGTTTTTTATGTAAATTCGCAGAATTAAACAAAGAGAGTGCAAGAATGAGCCAGAACAGGAATATTGCAATTAAAGGTGCACGGGTAAACAACCTGAAGAATGTCGATGTAGAAATTCCACGCGGCAAGCTTGTTGTCGTGACCGGATTGTCCGGTTCCGGCAAATCGTCATTGGCTTTTGACACTCTGTATGCCGAAGGGCAACGCAGGTATGTAGAGTCACTCTCATCCTATGCACGCCAGTTCCTGGGGCAGATGAACAAGCCGGAGTGCGACTTCATCAAAGGCATTCCGCCGGCAATAGCCATTGAGCAGAAGGTAAACAACCGTAACCCCCGTTCAACAGTGGGTACAAGCACCGAAATATACGAATACCTGAAGCTGCTCTACGCACGCATAGGAAAGACCTACTCCCCCATAAGCGGAAGTCTTGTAAAGAAGAACAGCCCAGAGGACCTTGTCGAGTGCATGAAGCAACGCCAGGAAGGAACGAGATTCATGCTTCTTGCTCCAATCCCCAAACGTAAGGGACGCGACCTGTCCGACCAGTTGCAGATTTACCTTCAACAAGGTTTCAGCCGCATTGCATTAGGAAAAGAGATAATACGCATTGAGGAGTATGCACCGAAGAAAGGCGACAAGCCTTCGTTGCTCATCGACAGGCTAAGCGTAAGCGACAGCAACGAGACAGCAAGCAGACTCCTTGATTCGGCCGAGACTGCATTCTATGAGGGAAACGGCACATGCATGATACAGTTCATGGATGAGGAAAAGCCACACACATTCAGTATCCGGTTCGAAGCCGACGGAATGGAGTTCGAAGAGCCTACCGAACAGATGTTCTCGTTCAATTCACCGATAGGAGCATGCCCCGACTGCGAAGGATTCGGACGCATTGTCGGCATAGACGAGGACCTCGTAGTGCCCAACAAGACATTGAGCGTATATGACGGTGCAGTATTCTGCTGGCGGGGGGAGAAGATGGGCGAATGGAAGAACGAGTTCTGCCGTCGTGCACCGCAAGACAACTTTCCTATTTTCGAACCCTATTACAACCTTACTCAGGAACAGAAAGACTACCTTTGGCATAAAGGACCGTGGATAGAGGAGTACGGAGAAGGTATCAGCATCGACAACTTCTTCAACATGGTCAAGGCCAACCAGTACAAGATACAGTACCGTGTAATGCTTGCCCGTTACAGAGGAAAGCCAATATGCCCTACCTGCCACGGCACACGCCTCAAGAAGGAGGCCAGTTACGTAAAAGTAGGAGGTGCAAGCATCATCGAACTCATCGAAATGCCTATAACAAGGCTGAAGAACCATTTCGACAATCTTGTACTTGACGAGCACGATTCTGCCATAGCCAAACGAATCCTTACAGAGATACGCAATCGAATAGACTGTCTGCTCGATGTAGGCTTGGGCTACCTTACACTAAACCGTCTCAGCAACACCTTGTCGGGCGGAGAGAGCCAAAGAATAAACCTTGTCACCTCATTGGGCAGTGCCCTTGTAGGCTCATTGTATATCCTCGACGAGCCCAGCATCGGACTCCACAGCCGCGATACCGGCAGGCTCATCAATGTACTCTACCGTCTCCGCGACCTCGGCAACACCGTTGTTGTGGTAGAACATGACGAAGAGATTATACGTGCTGCCGACTATATAATAGATGTAGGCCCTAAGGCCGGCTCATACGGCGGCAACATTGTCTATCACGGAGACATGAACGGCATAGAGAAGGGCAGCAACAGCTACACTCTGAAATACCTGCTCGGAGAAGAGACAATAGAAGTACCTAAGCATCGCCGCACATCGAACAATTTCATAAACATAAAAGGCGCAAGGGAGAACAACCTGAAAGGAATCGACGTAAACATACCGCTCAACGTGTTCACTGTCGTCAGCGGTGTCAGCGGTTCGGGAAAATCGACGCTTGTGCGCGATATTCTGTACCGTTCATTGATGCGCCACTTCGGCAACACCTGCGATGCACCCGGACAGTGCGAAGGTGTCGATGGTGCATTGAAACAGCTCTGCGGTGTAGAGTTCATCGACCAGAACCCGATAGGCAAATCTTCACGTTCCAACCCTGTCACATACTTGAAGGTATATGACGACATAAGACACCTTTTCGCTCAGCAGCCTCTTGCGAAACAGCTAGGATTCGGTGCTGGATATTTCTCGTTCAACTCCGACGGCGGACGATGCGAAGAGTGCAAGGGCGAGGGAACAATTACCGTTTCCATGCAGTTCATGGCCGACCTTAAGCTTGAGTGCGAAGCATGCCACGGCAAACGGTTCAAGAACGAGGTTCTCGAAGTCAAGTTCCACGGCAAGAACATACACGACATTCTGGAGATGACCATCGGAGATGCCATCAACTTCTTTCAGGAGCATGGACAGAAGCGTATTGCAGAGAATCTGCAGCCCCTGCAGGACGTAGGCCTTGCCTACATCAAGATGGGGCAATCGTCATCTACACTCTCAGGCGGAGAGAACCAGCGTGTCAAGCTCGCCTATTATCTAAGCCAGCAGAGCGACCGTCCTACAATGTTCATCTTCGATGAACCCACAACAGGATTGCACTTCCACGATATAAAGAAGCTCATGAAGTCGTTCGAGCGTTTGCTTGAACGCGGACACACCCTTGTGGTGATAGAACACAACATCGACGTAATGAAATGTGCCGACCACATAATAGACCTCGGCCCCGAAGGAGGCGATGAAGGCGGCAATCTTGTTGCATGCGGCACACCCGAAGAGGTAGCCAAGTGCGAAGCGTCATTCACAGGACAGTTCCTGAAAGAAAAACTTTAAATACAAGATTCACTGCAAAACCCGTCGATAACAAAACTTTCTTGTCATCCCCCAATTATCCTGTATGGCATGGATACACTCCACAGCTACAGGCTCATTCTCCTGCTATCCCGTAGAATACTCCGCCGAAGGCACCGGCAAGCAATATTATGAGTATCGGGCTGACCTTGAAGAACTTCATCGCTGCAAACGCAGCCACGAACAGCCCCACGCTGACCCAGAACTGCAGAGGCGTATCACTGAAAGAACCGAAGTTCTCCCGTGTCATGAGGAGGAGCGCAGCAGATGCTATAAGACCTACCACAACCGGGCGCAACAGCAAAAAGAGAGAATCCACGACCTTATGCTTGCTGTATTTCATAAGGTAACGGCTCACTATAAGCATCAGCACTATTGAAGGGAGCATAACAGCGAAAGAGGCCACAAGCGAGCCTGCGACGGCTAGTATCTCGGAACCCGTAGCATTGAAGACAGCAGTATATCCCACATAGGTTGCCGAGTTTATGCCTATCGGGCCCGGCGTCATCTGGCTTATCGCAACGATATCGGTAAACTCCGACGCTGTGAGCCATGCATGACGGGTAACCACCTCTGCCTGGATGACAGAAATCATACCGTACCCGCCCCCGAAAGAGAAGAGGCCTATTTTTATGAAAGTATAGAAAAGTTCCAGAAATATAATCATGCTCTGCCCCTCCCTATTCTACCATATATAAAACCGGCTACCCCGGCCACAATTATCACATAGATTGGCGAAACTCCGAACTGGACTATAAGCAGTGCCGACAACACCGGTATCCACAGCGTCGCCCAACTCAATTTGGCCGATTTTGCAACATTGAATACAGGCACGGCAATCAAGGCCACAACAGCTGGCCTTATTCCCAGGAATATATTGTTTACGACTTCATTATGACGGAAGCTGCGGAAGAAGAGTGCTATAAGAAGGATTATAGCCACCGACGGAAGCACACAGCCCAATGACGCAGCAAGCGCACCGCGCTTTCCTCGCAGCCTATAGCCGATGAAGACAGCCATATTCACTGCAAACACTCCCGGAGCCGACTGAGCTACAGCCAACAGGTCGATAAAATCGTCCTTGCCAACCCAACCGTTCTTTTCCACCACATCGCGCTCGATGAGAGGAACCATGGCATATCCGCCGCCAAAGGTAAAGAGCCCTATGCGGAAGAAGGTCGTGAACAGTTTAAGGAGTGATGTTGTCATTATCTTTGGAACATAAGTTCTATAAAGAGAATCAAGGGGAACTAAAGCAGATTCAAGCTCCTTAATTCCCCTTGACTGTCATTTGTTTTCAGTTTTTACTTTTCAGCTTTACCTGCTACCCAGTTATAAGCATTGCGGAATATCTCAATCCATGGAGTAACATCATCGGCAAGATGATTTGCCGGATATGTGGCACACTGCCATGGGAATATTGCACGCTCAGGGTGAGGCATCATTGCCACATGACGGCCGTCGGCACTTGCAAGTGCAGCAACATTATAGTCCGAACCGTTCGGATTGGCAGGATATCCCTCATAGGCATACTGTGCCACAATGTTGTACTTCTCGGCATCGTAAGGCAAAGAGAACTTGCCTTCACCGTGCGCTACCCACACACCAAGACGGCTGTTTGAGAGCGAACCGAACAGAACGCTGTTGTTCTCAGGAATATTCACACCCACGAACGAAGACTCGAACTTGTGAGAATCGTTATGCAGCATGCGTCCGCGCTCTGCATATTCAGGGTTGATGAGGTTAAGCTCCATCATCAGCTGGCAACCGTTGCATATACCGAGCGACAAGGTATCCTCACGCTGGTAGAAACGGTCGAGAGCAGCCTTTGCCTTAGGATTGAAGAGGAAGCCTCCGGCCCATCCTTTGGCAGAGCCGAGCACGTCGGAGTTAGAGAAGCCGCCGCAGAACACAATGAAGTTCACCTCGTCGAGAGTCTCGCGGCCGCTGATAAGGTCGGTCATGGTAACGTCCTTCACATCGAAACCTGCAAGATACATCGCGTATGCCATCTCACGCTCACCGTTAGTACCCTTCTCACGGATAATGGCAGCACGCACGCCCGACTTTTCACGACGGTCGGCCGACATGCCGTAGCTTGAAAGCATACCGTTGAAACGTGCCGGCATACGGAAGCGCAATGGCTGGTTCTTGTAGTTCTTAAGACGCTCGCTTGCACAGCCGTTGAAGCTCTGCTTGAGGTCCATGAGATATGAACTGTCGAACCATACATCCCTGTAGTGCTCAATGTCGAACAGGCGTGTACGCTTGTCCTTGGCTACAGCTATCTGACGCTTCTCGCAAGGTGTACCAATCTTCACGAAGCAGATTCCGGCCTCATCAAGAATCTCCTGCATACGGCACTTGTCCTTGTCGGCAACCTGAATAACAAGAGCCGGGTTCTCGGCAAACAACAGCTTCACGATATCATTCTCGGCCATATTGTTAAGGTCGATTTCCATACCGCCTGTCGTATTGGCAAAACACATCTCAAGGAGCGCTGTTATGAGACCTCCGGCCGAAATGTCATGACCTGCAAGTACTATACCCTCTTTCACAAGACGTTGTACAGCCTCGAATGCCTCCGCGAAATATTCAGGGTTGGCAACTGTAGGAACATCGTCGCCGATGCAGTTCAGAGTCTGTGCGAATGCAGAACCGCCAAGACGGAGATGGTCGAAACTGAAGTCGATATGATAGAATGCGCTCTTAGGCTCGTTCACCATTACAGGAGAGACAACCTTGCGGACATCGGAAACCTCACCGCCTGCCGATACTATTACCGTACCCGGACTTATTACCTTTGTACCGTCGGGGTACTTCTGGGTCATTGAAAGCGAATCCTTTCCTGTCGGAACATTTATCTTCAATGCACAGCAGAAGTCGCTGAGAGCCTCAACGCCACGATAGAGACGTGCATCCTCGCCCTCCTGAGAGCGGCATGGCCACATCCAGTTCGCGCTGAGCGAAATGCTCCTGATACCATTGGAGAGAGGCGCAAGAGCAATGTTTGTCAAAGCCTCTGAGACTGCAAGCACCGAGCCCTTTGCCGGGTCGGCCAGACCAGCCTGAGGCGCATGGCCTATAGATGTAGCGATACCCTTCTTGCCACGATAGTCGAGAGTTACCACACCGCAGTCGCTCAACGGGAGCTGAATCTCGCCCTGGCACTGCTGACGTGCAATCTTTCCGGTTACAGAACGGTCAACCTTGTTCGTCAGCCAATCCTTGCATGCGACAGCCTCAAGACGGAGCACGTCTGTCAGGTACTCCTCAATCTTGCCGGCATCGTACTCGGCATCCTTATAGTGACGCTCTACGCTCTTGTCAACCATATATGTCTTTGGAGAAGAGCCGAACATCTGGCTTACAGAGAGGTCGAACGGACGCTTGCCGTCGGCCTGTTCGAATGCAAAGCGCGCATCGCCTGTTGTCTCACCGACAACATACATAGGAGCACGCTCACGTTCAGCAACCTTGCGTACATATTCGATTGCATCTTCCTTTATGAGCAAGCCCATACGCTCCTGCGATTCGTTGGCTATAATCTCCTTTGCCGACAATGTGCTGTCGCCGACAGGCAGATTAGCCATGTTAATGAGACCGCCGCACTCCTCAACAAGCTCGGAGAGACAGTTCACGTGGCCTGCAGAGCCATGGTCGTGTATAGATACCACCGGGTTTGTATCATCCTCGCAGAGAGCACGTACCACATTGTATGCACGCTTCTGCATTTCGGCATTGGCACGCTGCACCGCATTGAGCTCGATACCCGAAGAGTAACGGCCTGTATCAACCGATGACACCGAACCTCCGCCAAGACCGATGCGGTAGTTGTCACCGCCCATCACAATAACCTTGTTGCCCTTTTCGGGAGCACCCTTGAGACAGTCGCGGCGTGTACCGTAACCAACACCGCCGGCAAGCATAATTACCTTGTCGTAGCCATATACCTCATCATTCTCCTTATGCTCGAATGTAAGCACAGAGCCGCAGATAAGAGGCTGTCCGAACTTGTTTCCGAAGTCGGAAGCACCGTTGGAAGCCTTTGTCAGAATCTGTTCGGGAGTCTGGTAGAGCCATTTGCGTACAGGGAGCACCTCTTCCCACTTGCGGTCGTTGTATGTACGCGGATAGGATGTCATATAGACCGCAGTTCCTGCTATAGGCCATGAACCTTTACCGCCGCCCATACGGTCGCGGATTTCGCCTCCGGTACCGGTAGAAGCACCGTTGAAAGGCTCTACAGTAGTAGGGAAGTTATGGGTTTCTGCCTTGAGTGAAATTACAGTCTCGATATCCTTTATCACGAAGTAATCGGGTATCGAGTGGTCGGCCGGAGCGAACTGCTCCACGACAGGACCCTGCGCGAATGCCACGTTGTCCTTGTATGCCGATATAATGCTGTTGCGGTTCTCGTTGGTAGTGCGTTTAATCATAGCGAACAGCGAAGAAGGCATCTCCTCGCCGTCGATGATGAATGTGCCGCCGAATATCTTGTGACGGCAATGCTCTGAATTTATCTGTGCAAAGCCGAAGACCTCGCTGTCGGTCAGCTTGCGGCCCAGTTCCTCCTCCACGCGATGCAGATAGTCGATTTCCTCCTTTGAAAGCGCAAGGCCCTCCTGCTCGTTATAGCTGTCAAGGTCCTCGATGAACTCTATCGGCTTAGGCTCTATGTCAACAGTAAAGATTTTCTGGTCAAGGCCACGATACATGCGCTGAAGCATCGGGTCATACTCAGCATTCTCGTCCTTCACCACGAAATACTCCTCGATGCGCACAATGCCTTCAAGACCCATATTCTGGGTTATCTCCACAGCATTCGTACTCCACGGAGTAATCATTTCACGACGCGGACCCACGAAGAATCCTTCCATTGCCTCACTTTCTATAGGTGTCGCCTCACCATAGAGCCAGCAGAGCTTCTCAATATCGGCAGCTGTCAACGCATTGTTGGCCTGGGTTGCTATAACCGTATGGCCGGGGGTACTGAAAAAGTAAATCATACGAAGATTATATGTTTTTATGTTATTCCAAAACAAGCCGTACAAGTACGGACAGATTCGCAAAGGCGACTGCGTACCCTTGCATTAAACGCAAAGGTAACGAGAAAAAACGAGATTAGGATATTTTTGTAAACATTTGTTTCAATAGCGCATTATTATTGTTTAAAGATGGGTTTCAAGAAGAAGATATTTATAAAAAAAGGCTATTTTTGCAGAATAGTGCAAACCTTATAAAAACATTCGATGAAATGGAAATTATCATAGGACTTACAATACCTTTTCTGGGTACAGTAATCGGAGCGGCGATGGTATTCATGTTCCGCGACAGGATATCAGGGATGCTCAACAGAGCCATGCTGGGATTTGCTTCGGGCGTAATGGTCGCGGCCAGTTTCTGGTCCTTGCTCCAGCCCGCATTGGAGCAGAGCGGAGAGGGATTCTCTAACTCATGGCCCGTTCTTGCCGGTTTCGCGGCAGGAATCTGTTTCCTGTTGCTTCTCGACAGCATCATCCCGCACCAGCACATAGACGAGAAGATGGCAGAAGGGCCCAAATCGAAACTTCCACGTTCAATAAAGATGATTCTTGCAGTAGCCCTGCACAATATACCCGAAGGAATGGCAGTGGGAGTCGTCTTTGCAGGAGTGCTGAACGGAGACACCAGCCTCACCGCAGCCGGAGCATTCGCGCTCTCCTTGGGAATGGCCATACAGAACATCCCCGAAGGAGCAATAATATCGGTGCCTCTCCGCAGCGAAGGCAAGAGCCGGAGAGAGGCATTCACCTGGGGCGCGTTGTCAGGGCTTGTAGAACCTGTAGCCGCGCTTGCGACTATGTTCCTTATAGAAAACAGCAGCGGCACCATGCCTCTACTGCTCTCATTCGCAGCAGGAGCAATGCTATATGTTGTTGTAGAAGAACTGATTCCGGCTTCGCAGAGCGGAGAGCACAGCAACATCGGCACTATCGGGTTTGCCACCGGATTCGCTCTGATGATGTCCCTGGACGCATTCATGGGGTAGAAGACTCTTTTTATCGCCAATGTTAAAAAGAGTAAAAAACTCAAATTAATCTTTCAGTTTCCGATTCACCCCGAAAACTATTTTGAGTACATTTGCAACGCACATACGACGGAGCTTGGGCAAAACCTCACCCCGCCGGACAAAAACGGAGAAAAAAGGAAAGCTTATAGACGTAATATGGATTTAGTACTACTTTTCACGATGATCATTGCATCGATTGCCTTTGTAGGCATTGTAATGATTCTCACAAGGTGGATTTCCCCCCGCACATTCAACCGTCAGAAAGGAGAGACCTACGAATGTGGAATACCGACGCAAGGAGAGACCTGGATACACTTCAAGGCAGGTTATTATCTCTTTGCGATTCTTTTTCTCATGTTCGACATCGAGGCCGTATTCCTCTTCCCCTGGGCAACGATCGTCCAGGAACTTGGAATGAAGGCACTTGTAGGAGTGCTGTTCTTTCTGTTTTTTCTAATACTAGGCCTTGCCTACGCATGGCGCAAAAAAGCTCTTGAGTGGAAATGAAAAAGCCTGCCATAAAATCGATACCTTATGAAGAGTTCAAGGACAACGAGACACTCGAAGCCCTTGTTGCAGAACTCAACAAAGAACGCACCAACGTAGTGCTCGGCAAACTCGACGACCTCATAAACTGGGGCCGGAGCAATTCGCTGTGGTCATTGACCTTTGCAACCAGCTGCTGCGGAATAGAATTCATGTCGGTAGGTGCCGCACGTTATGACTTCGCCCGATTCGGGTTCGAGGTAACGCGCAACTCACCCCGACAGGCCGACCTTATAATGTGTGCCGGCACCATAACCCACAAGATGGCACCCGTGCTCAAGCGCCTCTACGACCAGATGGCCGAACCTAAGTACGTTGTTGCAGTAGGCGGATGCGCCATAAGCGGCGGCCCGTTCAAGGGCTCATACCATGTGCTCAATGGCATTGACAAGATTCTGCCGGTGGATGTATATATCCCAGGCTGCCCCCCCAGACCGGAGGCCATACTGTACGGCATGATGCAGCTGCAGCGCAAGGTAAAGATAGAGAAGTTCCTCGGCGCGAAGAACAAGCACCAGAAGCGTGGCTGCATGCCCGACGAACCGATAATCGTAACGAACAATCCCATAGAAGAGCCTGACAGCAGGAAGGAGGAAGCATAATGGAGATTACATTCATAGACATCAAGGAGTTCCGCCGGACCATGCTGCAACATCGCGAGAGCGGCATGGACTTCATGCGAGAGATGATTGGCATGGACTGGAACGAAGAGGGGCTCGGAGCCATATACATACTAGAGAACAGCTGCACACACGAGTGCGTTGAGCTGGCAGTGCGTACAGCCAACCGCGATAAGCCGCAGATTCCGACAGTGAGCGACATCTGGCACATTGCAGAGCTGTACGAGCGCGAGGTATATGACTTCTACGGCATAGAGTTCACCGGACACCCCGACATGAGAAGGCTCTACCTTAGAAACGACTGGGTAGGCTACCCCTTAAGGAAAGACTACGACCCCAGTGAAGCGATAAACCCGATACGCTTGGAGAGCGAGACCGACGAGGAGGCCCACCGCGTATATGAGATTGAAGAGGACAAGCATCTCGCCGAGATGGTAGAGAAACTGAAGATTCTCCACTACGACCAGTATGTTATAAACATAGGCCCTCAGCACCCCGCCACACACGGAGTGCTCCGTTTCCGCTTGTCGCTCGAAGGCGAAGAGGTGCGCAAGGTCGATATACGTTGCGGTTACATACACCGCGGAATAGAGAAGCTCTGCGAGAGCAAGACCTACCCTCAGACACTTGCATTCACCGACCGTCTCGACTACCTGAGCGCGCACCAGAACCGCCATGCACTCTGCATGTGCATCGAGAACGCCATGGGCCTTGAGGTGACAGAGCGTGTGCAGTACATACGCACCATAATGGACGAGCTGCAGCGAATAGACTCCCACCTGCTCATGTTCTCCTGCCTTGCAATGGACATGGGTGCCATAACATCGTTCATATACGGATTCCGTGAAAGGGAGAAGGTGCTCGACATTATGGAAGAGGTGACCGGAGGCCGTCTGATACAGAACTACAACATAATAGGAGGTGTACAGGCCGACATTACACCCGGTTTCGCAAGCAAGGTAAAGGCCTACTGCGCCGATCAGAAGAAGAGGCTCAAGGAATACTACGACATTTTTGTCAACAACGTGATATTCAGGAACCGTTCAATAGGAGTAGGCGTACTGTCATACAAGGATGCCATATCGTTCGGAGCCACAGGCGGAACAGGACGTGCTTCGGGCTGGGCCTGCGACGTGCGCAAGCGACATCCTTATGCAATGTACAGCAAGGTAGATTTCAAGGAGATACTGCACACCGGCGGCGACAGCTACTGCAGACTGCTTGTGCGTCTTGAAGAGATTGTCGAGTCAATAGGCATCATCGAACAGCTTATAGACAACATTCCCGAAGGCGATTACAAGACAAAGACCAAGCCTATAATAAAGTTGCCCGAAGGCCGCTTCTTTGCAGCCGTAGAGGGCTCGCGCGGTGAGTTCGGTGTATTCATCGAGAGCCACGGCGACAAGACTCCTTACCGAATGAAGTTCCGCCCGATGGGGCTGCCGCTCATAGCCGCGGCGCAGAAGATTATGAAGGGATGCAAGATTGCCGACCTCATCACCATAGGAGCCTCGCTCGACTATGTTATCCCCGACATTGACCGATAAAAAGAGAGAAAGATGTTAGATTTCACAACCATAACAACAGCAATAGACCGGTTCCTGCATTCGGCACTGCCGGATTGGGCTGCCACGCTCGCAGAGTGTGCTCTGGTGGCGGTATGCGTCATTGCCGCATATCTGGTATTTGCAATAGTGATGATATTCATGGAGCGCAAGGTATGCGCTGCTTTCCAATGCCGTCTGGGCCCTACCCGCGTAGGTTTCTGGGGAGTGCTGCAAGTCTTTGCCGACGTATTCAAGATGCTCATAAAGGAGATTATCGACATTAAGGACTCCGACCGCATCCTCTATAACCTTGCCCCGTTCCTTGTCATAATGAGTTCGCTCATCACCTTCAGCTGCCTTCCGTTTGCCGAAGGCCTGCAGGTACTCGACTTCAACATAGGCGTATTCTTCATCATGGCAGCCTCATCGTTCGGCATCCTCGGCATTCTGCTTGCAGGATGGAGCAGCAGCAACAAGTTCTCGATGATTGGAGCCATGCGAAGCGGAGGACAGATGATCAGCTACGAGCTCTCAATGGGACTCTGCATACTCACTCTCGTTGTCCTTAGCGGAACAATGCAGATAAGCGACATTGTCGAGACTCAGACCAGAGGCTGGTTCATCATTCGCGGACACATACCGGCAATTATCGCATTCATTATATATATAATTGCAGGAAACGCCGAGACCAACCGCGCGCCGTTCGACCTTCCCGAAGCCGAATCGGAGCTTACGGCAGGTTTCCACACCGAGTATTCCGGTATGGGATTCGGTCTCTTCTATGTTGCAGAGTTCATGAACATGTTCATAATATCAGGCATTGCATCAACCCTGTTCCTCGGCGGATGGGCACCGCTTTATATCCCCGGACTGGAAGGCTTCAACGAGGCCATGTGCTGGATACCGGGAATCGTATGGTTCCTCGGAAAGACATTCTTTGTCATCTGGCTCATGATGTGGATACGCTGGACATTCCCCCGCATGAGAATCGACCAGGTACTCGTGCTTGAGTGGAAATACCTTGTACCCATAGGCTTGCTGAACCTGCTTATTATGACAATTTGCGTGGTAATGGGTTGGACTTTCTAAAAGGAGGATGAAAAGAATGGAATTCAGGAATACATACATAGGAAACATAACCATTGCGGTAAAATCGCTCTTCACGGGAATGCGTGTTACCTTGCGCGAATTCTTTACCAGGAAGATTACCGAGCAGTACCCCGAAAACCGCAAGACGCTGCACATCCCGGAGCGTCACCGTGCAAGGCTTGTCATGCCGCACGACGAGAACGGGAACAACAAGTGCATTGCTTGCGGACTCTGCCAGCAGACATGTCCAAACGGCACAATAAGCATCACCACAAGAACCGTCACCGACGAAGAGAGCGGCAAGAGCCGCAAGGTGCTTGCCGAATACCGTTACGACCTCGGAGCATGCATGTTCTGCCAGCTATGTGTCAACGTATGCCCGAAGAACGCCATTGAATTCAGCAACGAGTTCGAGAATGCGGTCTTCGACAGGAGCAGACTTATAATCAAGCTTAACAAATAGGAAAGGATATGGATATAAACATGATAATATTCGCAGGCCTGGCGATTGTGATGATTGTATCGGCACTCTTTGCCGTCACATCGAGCAAGATTATGCGTGCCACCACCCTGCTGCTGTTCGTGCTGTTCGGAACAGCCGGACTATACTTTATGCTCCATTACAACTTCCTCGGAGCTGTACAGATAACCGTATATGCCGGAGGTATCGTAGTGCTCTTCATCTTCGCCATACTGCTCATAGGCAAAGGAAGCGTCGATGTAACCCAGACCTCGATACGCCGTTATCTTGCCGGAATGGCTACAGCCCTCACCGGCATGGCACTCACCATCTATCTTATTCTGAACACCGGATTTGCGAGCGACAAGTTCACTGCAAGCGGCGTAGAGATGAAAGAGCTCGGCATAGCCCTTATGGGAACGGACAAATTCAACTACATACTGCCATTCGAGGCAATGAGCATACTGCTGCTTGCCTGCACGGTGGGAGCCATTATGATTGCACGAAAAAAATAGAGTTATGATTATACCTGCAGAATACCTGTTGATTCTCTCGGCGGTACTCTTTTTCATAGGAGTATTCGGATTCTTCACCCGCCGGAACCTTGTCTCGCTGCTTATCAGCACCGAGCTGATGCTCAATGCAGTTGACATAAACTTCGCAGTCTTCAACGCCTACTGCCAGCCGCAGCACCTCGAAGGATATATCTTCTCCCTGTTCGGCATTGGTGTAGCAGCAGCCGAGACCGCAGTGGCAATAGCCATAATAATAAATGTATATCGCAACATACATTCGATACACATCAAGAAACTGAAGAACCTAAAGCATTAAGGCATGGAACATACAATACTTATACTTGCTCTGCCACTGTTGAGTTTCCTTCTATTGGGGCTCCTGGGCAACAGGATGCCGCACCGGCTTGCAGGTGCCCTAGGCACCTTGTCACTAGCTGCGGCCACAGCACTCTCCTACTGGACTGCTGCAGAATATTTCCTTGCCGGACGCACCGCTGACGGCACATTTGCCGAGCTCATGCCATACAACATGACCTGGCTCCCGTTAGGCGACACGCTCAGCATCGACATGGGAATACTTCTCAGCCCCATATCTGTAATGATGCTCATTGTCATCACCACAGTAAGCCTCATGGTACACATATACTCATTGGGCTACATGAAAGGCGAAAGAGGCTTCCAGCGTTACTACGCATTCCTCTCTCTCTTCACCTTCTCCATGCTGGGGCTTGTAGTTGCAACAAACATATTCCAGATGTATGTCTTCTGGGAGCTTGTCGGAGTATCGTCATACCTGCTCATAGGCTTCTACTACACCAGGCCCGAAGCCATTGCCGCATCGAAGAAAGCGTTCATCGTGACACGTTTCGCCGACCTCTTCTTCCTCATCGGCATACTCATATACGGCTACTACATGAGAACCTACTCATTCACTCCGCCTATGACAGAACTTATGACAGCCGGTGCCGTATTGCCTGCAGCACTGCTGCTCATGTTCATCGGCGGTGCAGGAAAGAGTGCCATGTTCCCGTTGCATATATGGCTTCCCGATGCGATGGAAGGTCCCACCCCGGTTTCGGCCCTAATCCATGCCGCAACAATGGTGGTAGCCGGCGTTTACCTTGTAGCGCGCATGTTCCCGCTCTTCATAGGATACGCGCCTGAGGTGCTTCACATCATTGCATACGCAGGAGCATTCACTGCACTGTATGCAGCCATTGTAGCATGTGCACAGACCGACATCAAGCGCGTGCTTGCATTCTCTACCATATCGCAGATTGCATTCATGATGACATCACTCGGCGTATGTACCGGCAGCGACCCGCACGAGGGCGGCCTGGGCTACATGGCATCAATGTTCCACCTCTTTACACACGCCATGTTCAAGGGACTGCTCTTCCTGGGAGCAGGAGCAATCATACATGCGGTGCACAGCAACGAAAAGAGCCACATGGGCGGACTACGCAAATACATGCCCGTTACACACATCACATTCCTCATCGCATGCCTTGCGATAGCCGGAATACCGCCTTTCAGCGGATTCTTCAGCAAGGACGAGATTCTTGTGGCATGCTACAGCTTCTCGCCTCTCATGGGCATGTTCATGAGCTTTGTAGCGGCTCTCACCGCATTCTACATGTTCCGTCTCTACTATCTCATCTTCTGGGGCAAGAGCCACTACGAGGAGCAGCTGGCCCTCTACCGCAGCGGAGAGTGCAGCCACGAGCCGCACAAGCCGCACGAAGCGCCGTTTAGCATGACACTGCCGCTCATCATACTCGCAGCCGTGACATGTGCAGCCGGCTTCATACCGTTCGGCAAGTTCGTGAGCAGCAACGGAGAGGCATACACGATACATATCGACACCACCGTTGCCACGACAAGCGTAGTGCTGGCCGTAGCCGGCATCGTACTTGCCACCATTATGTACATAAGAGGCGGCAGCCGTGTCACCCGGATTGTGAACTGGGCCCTGCACGGACCTATCGTTGCCGCATACCACAGATTCTACATGGACGAGGTATGGCTCTTCGTGACAAAGAAGATAATCTTCAACTGCATAAGCCGCCCCATAGCCTGGTTCGACCGCAAGGTTGTTGACGGCTCGCTCGACCTGCTTGCCAAGGCAGTGCAGAGTGCCGGAACACTGGTTCGCCCATGGCAGAGCGGAAACATACAGACCTACTGTATATGGTTCCTAAGCGGCATACTTATTATAATCCTCGTATTGTTGTACATGGCATAAGAAAGGGAAACATCATGAACATATTGCTTCTTTTTGTAATAATTCCGGCAGTAATGCTCCTTGCGCTTTGGGGCAGCCGCAACCTGCGCCAGACACGCGCAGTGATGGTTGCCGGTTCAATACTGCTGCTTGCGCTGTCAGTATATCTGACCGTCGATTTCATCTCCATGCGCAGTGCCGGCGAGAACGCACCCATGCTCTACACCGCATCATGGAGCTGGTATGAGCCATTGAACATCAGCCTCTCGATAGGAGTTGACGGCATATCAGTAGCCATGCTTCTGCTCTCCTCGATAATAGTCTTCACCGGCACATTCGCATCGTGGAGGCTGCAGCCGATGACCAAGGAGTTCTTCCTATGGTACACCCTGCTCTCGGCCGGCGTATATGGATTCTTCATCTCTACCGACCTCTTCACCATGTTCATGTTCTACGAGACAGCCCTCATACCTATGTACCTTCTTATAGGCGTATGGGGAAGCGGACGCAAGGAGTATTCGGCCATGAAGCTTACGCTCATGCTCATGGGCGGTTCAGCATTCCTGCTCATGGGCATACTGGGAATATACTTCGGCAGCGGAGCAACCACAATGGACATAAACGAGATTGCTGCGCTCAACAACATTCCTGCAGAGATGCAGTACATATTCTTTCCTCTCACATTCATCGGGTTCGGCGTCTTGGGCGCACTCTTCCCGTTCCACACCTGGAGCCCCGACGGCCATGCATGCGCCCCCACATCGGTATCTATGCTGCATGCCGGCGTGCTCATGAAGCTGGGAGGGTACGGATGCTTTCGCATAGCCATGTACCTGTTACCACAGGCTGCCAACGACCTTGCATGGATATTCATCATACTCACTACAATCAGCGTGGTATATGGCGCGCTTAGCGCGATAAGCCAGACCGACCTCAAGTACATAAATGCCTACTCTTCGGTATCGCACTGTGGACTGGTGCTCTTTGCCATACTTATGATGACCCGGACAGCATGTACCGGAGCAATACTGCAGATGCTCTCGCACGGACTGATGACAGCCCTCTTCTTCGCGCTCATAGGAATGATATACGGCCGTACCCACACACGCGACATAAGACAGATGCGCGGACTCATGAAGATTATGCCGTTCCTTGCTGTAGGCTATGTCATTGCCGGACTCGCCAATCTGGGGCTGCCGGGATTCAGCGGATTCATTGCCGAGATGACAGTCTTTGTAGGCGCATTCAGCGTAAACGACACATTCCACCGAGTAGTGACGGTAATAGCCTGCACAAGCATTGTGATAACAGCTGTATATATACTGCACGTTGTAGGGCGCATACTCTACGGAGAGCCTGAGAACGAAGAGCACAAGAAGCTGACCGATGCGACATGGGACGAGCGTTTAACTGTGATATGCCTTGTGATTTGCGTTGCAGCCCTTGGCATAGCCCCCATGTGGGTGAGCGACCTTATAGGCACAGGCGTAGGCGACGTGCTTTCAAACATTATAGAATAAATGCTATTATAACACAATATGAACTACATACAATTCTTTGATATGCGACCTGAGGTAGCCCTGCTGGCTGTTTACCTCATACTGTTCATGTACGACCTCGTATCGGCCGGACGCTACCGTCGCCTCTTCCACCCTCTTGCCTGCATGCTTGCAACGGCAATGGTTGCCGTGACGCTCAGCGACAGAAGCACTTTCACCCTCTTCGGCGGAATGTACGAGAGCAACGCAATGATTGTATTCATGAAGGCCGTACTTGCCTTCGGCAGCCTCCTGGCCATACTGCAGGCACACAAGTGGCTCCGCAGCGAGCACACTTTCTACAAGCAGGGCGAGTTCTATATCCTGTTGCTCAGCACCCTTGTCGGCATGTACTTCATGCTTAGCGCGCGCCACTTCCTGCTGCTCTTCATCGGAATAGAGCTTGCATCACTCCCCCTCGCATGCCTTGTAGCATTCGACAAGTACAGGCACAACTCAGCCGAAGCAGGAATAAAATACATACTCACATCGATGTTCTCCTCGGCAATGATGCTTTACGGCATATCATTCCTCTACGGAACGACAGGCTCGCTCTACTTCACCGACATGGTACAGCATATAACAGGAGCCCCGATGCAGATTTTTGCCTTTGTGATGTTCTTTGCCGGGCTTGGCTTCAAGATATCGCTCGTACCGTTCCACTTGTGGACCGCCGACAGCTACCAGGGCGCGCCCACGACCGTTACGGCCTACCTTTCGGTCATCTCTAAAGGAGCAGCAGTCTTCACGCTCTTCATCGTCCTTATAAAGGTTTTTGCCCCCATGATTGAGGAGTGGCAGACTGTGATATACATCACTATCGTAGCCAGCATAACCATTGCCAACCTGATGGCAATCAAGCAGCAATTCCTGAAACGCTTCATGGCATTCAGCAGCATATCACAGGCCGGCTACATAATGCTTGCCGTCATCGGCGGACAGGCCGACGGCATGACAGCTATGGTGTTCTACCTTGTAGTGTATATGGTAGCCAACATGGCAGTGTTTGCTGTAATCGAGAGCATCGAATGGAAGATACGCGGAGCCGTGCGCTGCGAGACATGCAATGGTCTCTACAGGACCAACCCGAAGCTTACGCTTGTAATGACGCTTGCCCTCTTCTCGCTTGCCGGCATACCCCCGTTTGCAGGCTTCTTCAGCAAGTTCTTCGTCTTCATGAGCGCATTCAGTGCAGGGTTCTGGGTACTGGTGTTCATTGCATTGATAAACACGGTCATATCGCTCTACTACTACCTGCTTATAGTAAAGGCCATGTACATGATGCCTAACGAAGAGCCGGTACCGGCATTCAAGTGCGACCCGTACATACGCATAGAGCTCATCTTATGCGTCGCAGGCATAATCCTGCTTGGCGTATGCAGTTTTGTCTATTCAGGCATTGACAGCATTTCATTCGGGCTATAAGGGGAAAAGGTATCAGTGCACATCGTGCCAACACTTATAAAATAACTCGGCAGGTTATATGCTTAACACATATAACCTGCCGAGTTGCTTATAGAGATATTTTTCTTTACATATTACCCCAGATATTATCCCAGCCGCCACCAATACGGTCGTTCTCCTTACTCATCTGGTCATCACTGTCCATTTGTTCATCATCCGTGCTCAATGCAAGCACATTCAACACCCTTATCTCAATGAGTTCAGAGAGCGGTTGTATATATTCTTTCTTTTTCATCATAGTTCCTTTCATAGTTCTAAATTCCATAGGTAACCTATCACTGCTTATGTTGTCGAGCAAAATTATATTTTATTTAACGAGCACCTTGAGAATGCCGTCTTGCCGCAACCCAAGCGGTGCCACTTTCGCGGCACTACGCTTGACCTATTGCTGCCGGCATTCTCGAACTTTTGGTCAATTACTTGACCAAAACCTTTTTGCCATTGACAATATAAATACCGGGCGAAGTAATTTCCTCAAGCTTACGGCCTTGAAGGTCGTAAACATTATCATACGTGTCGGCAACTGCATTTATACTGTCAATATCGGTCGTATTTCCACCGAAATGGAAACCAAACATCGCAGCAGCAGCCTGAGCATTCTCCTCGGGAACCATCAAATAAGCCTTGTTGGCATTGCACTGGACATAACCGCCTTCGTTGTGGTTTGTGGTTCCATTTACTGTTACCTTGTCGCCACTTGCATTGCGGTTCTCGTATGCACGATAGAACGCAACACGGCCGCTCTTCTTGCCAAGCATATAAATATTATGGCTATTACCGCAGTTCTCAAGCTTGGTATAAGATGTTCCTTTGAGGATATTATCCTCGGTGCTGAAGCTTGGTTCACCATCAGCGTACTTAAACTCGGCACCGCCTGCATTTTCGCCGCTCAACACCACTGCTGTTTTAGCAGGGTGAATATCCCCGGTAACCTCCTCCATCACAAGCTGGCCGATTTCGTTGATTTCGGTCACAACAGAAGCTGTTACACCCTCAGGTATCGTCGCATTGTAGCCAAGATAAAGAGTTGAATAAGCCTTGCCGCTACCGCTCTCGTCTGCACCAAGCGAAACGCTATGTACAACATTTTCCATTACATCAGAAGTCTCGTCAACCTCTGTAATAACCCATGCCGAAGCCTTATCGACAGCTGTATTATCGTATGCGATCACATTACCGGGCTTTCCTGCGCAGTTAAGCATATCACCACCGTCGGGTACAATACCAACTACCACGGCATCGCTACTCTTTCCAAGAGTATTAATCGTAATCTTTTTAGCGGTATCAATAGTCTCGGCATCGGCACCTACCTGCACATTATTGTTGCTTGCAGAAGTCAGTGCTTCATCAAGATATGTACCTGAATGCAAATTCTTCATATAAAGGTTGCCTTCATTGTCATACTCAAAACAGAAATAGAAACGAGCATTGGCCTCGGAATATGTATCGCAATAGAGTTTTCCGTTATCATCGATACGCATCGATGCACCGGCACGGTCACCGGTCAATCCCGGAGTTATGTCTATTCTGTAGTATTTGCCCTCCTCTATTACAATCTCTTCAAGATTCTCGCTTGCAGTGCGCAGTGCGGTATATGCCTCGCGACACGCTGTTGCATCGCTTGTGTTGCCGGCTGTAATCAGAGCATCAGCTGCAGTGTAAGCGGTGCTGTATACATCGCCGTTGACAAATGCGCCTACAGTTGTACCCTCAGGGGTGTTTGCTGTCTGGTATTCAAGAGTATTCTCAAAATCGCTCAACTGATAGAAGCGGGCATTGTCATTGTCAAATTCAGCTTCAACAAACTTAAACAACGAACCATCGTCATCGGTGTTCCAGCCACTCGCCCAAATACCTAATTTATCGGTTACGTTGAAACCGCCATTATGGCTCAAACAAGCGTGGCTTGTACCGTTCACATAGATGTAGAAATAATCGGTGCAGCCTTCAACTGCCGAACGTGAGAAGTTCCACTCGCTATAGATGTTTTCACTTTCCTCGGCAATATTGGCTTTGGCAGAACCATCACCCGTGCTTTCAACGCTCAAAACTTTACCACAGCCATTAAAAGGTTTAATTAAATAACCATACTCGCCCTGCATAAAGTACCAAGCCTGATAGCTGGCGTTATTGGCTGTTGCAACAATGGCCACCTTATCGGTTGCAGGTTCATCGAACTGCAGCACCTTGCTATCATCATTGGCGCGCTTACTTATAATTCTGTAGAGCACGGGGTTCTCCTCGTCTGTAGTAATTACAACAGGAATTCCGGCATACTTTAATGCCTCTTCAAGCTTGTCGTAAACAGCCTGCAAAGCATCAACCTCGCTGTTGACATCTGTTTGCGATGCCCCTTCATTGTCAACAACTGTTTCAGCCTCAGTTATTGCATTCTCAACTTCGGTAACGAGTGTACTTGTTGTGTAGATGTAAATCTCAGGATTATATTCACTCTTCAACTGGCTTGAAATAACAACATCAGTACAAACATCAACGTTGAATGCACTCAATGCATAATAGGGGTGCCCATCGTGTTTACGGCCATCATAAGTAGCTGTCACCATAAAGCGCCAATAACGGTATGCCACACCATTTCCAAGACAAGCCGTTGAGACTTCATCTGTAGTTTGAGTCAAGCCGTAAAGAGTTGCAATATTTGTCCACTCGCCACTAAGGTCATTGGTAGCCTGAACAACAGCATTCTTAGGAGTCAATGCAGCATAGCCACTACGACCTTTATAGCGGAACCGTATATACTCCTTTGATTCGCCCAAATCTACTCGCAAGTAGTGGTCGAGACCATCCTTGTTATCATTTCCATAATATGTTGTATGCAGAAAGTTCGATGTATTTGTATCATTATCAAGCAAAGCATCTACTCCCAAATTATCACCGGAATAATTATTTGTACTACCGGCAGCATTACAATAGAGATAACCGGCAGCACCTTCTGTGTCATTCTGCAAAGTAATTTCGTTTGCTGTATACGATTCGATCTCATACATTCTGTTTTTGAGAATGGTTGTTGCTGCAATAAGTTCCTCAAGTTCCGTTTTGTCAACTTGGCTGGCTGCCACCAACGCATCATAATCAGCCTGCAAAGCAGCAAGAGCCGCATTATAATCGCTTTCTGTCATATAGTAGTTTGTTGCTACATTATTGGCAGAATTTTTCTCGTTATAAGCAGTTCTCACAAGTGCGGTTGTTACACGTGGATAATTTTCATCAACCTCCACTGTTGGATATGCTGTAAAACCGAATTCACTCATCACAAAGAACTTGTGAGCCGTTCCTCCGGAAGGAGTTGTTGTATCGTGATTATATGTATCGGTAACCATAAAGCGCACATAGCGATAAGCCTCGCTCATTTCAATAAGCTCCGATTCGTATGAAACAGGAGCTGTGCCTGTGGGAAGTCCTGTGAGAGTTTTTAGAGTTACCCACTCACCATCTGTGGTGTTGCAAGCCTGTACAAGCATATCGGTGGGAGCGTTATTGCTATTGGCCTGACGACCTTTGTAGTTGAACTTAAAGGCTGTAACAACCGAAGCATCGCCCAAATCTACGCGGATATAGTGGTCGAGGTCATCATCCTGTGCGTTGCCACCGTAAGTTGTGTGCAAGTGGGTCGATACCTTGCCATCGAGCAACGCTGCAACACCAAGTTTATCGTCAGCACCTGCGCTACTGTTTGTTTTGTTATCGGCGTTGCAATAGAGGATACCCTCGGTTAGTGTAACTGCGGGAACCTCGGTAACGGTGGCCACCTTATTTATAAGAGTTTCTGTATTGGTAATAAGGGTTGTAAGGTCATCGCGTGTTGTGTAGTCGAGTGCTATTACATTATTTACATTATTATATACACTATTCAGTTTTTCTTTAATTGCTGTGTACTGCGCCGATGTCAAATAGTGGCGGCTGAGGGCATCTTTGGCAACCTCGAGAGCAAGCAACAGAGCGTTCAAATCGGCATCGGCTGTTGAGTAATAGTCGCTGAACTGCTTGTCGGAAATTGAATAGAGGTTGAAATCGGACATATTAAAGTAGCCTGTAGCTTCTTGTGTAGCCACAGCAAAACGTATGTAACGGTAGCGTGCACCAAGCTCAAGAGGAGTTTCCATTGCCCACTGCTCGCACGCACC
>JAZNSN010000007.1:0-11794 GCA_045591315.1 Bacteroidaceae bacterium | reverse complement strand
AGTAAATATTCTCCAAACAAACAATAGCTATTCCGATGTTTATCAAAGGAATAGCTATATTTTTATCATCCTGCAGAAATGTAGGAGCTGAACTAATAATAAGCAAGAGGGCAACCCAATCTTACTTTTGGGTCACCCTCTCTATTGTTGTATTGTCAATGGGAGTAATATACCTCATTTGCAGCATTCATGACATCTTCGATATTTTCTGGAGAGTGCCGGTCATTCTTTATTTCCATAATTATATCATAAAGGCAGTTGTTCTCTCTGTCGATATTTTCCTCCGGTATATTGCCCGCAATCCTTGAAAACTCATCGGCATCAAACATATTGTTATATACTACAAGCATGTAAAGACCGAAAACATTATCAATGTTCCCGTTTATTGCACTCCTTATATATTCAGTCATTCTGTTCTGCACATTGAAGCCTGACACACAATGCTCTTCTATATTACAGCCGAAAGGCCGGCTATCGCATTTCATTCTATATCTTATCGAGTCAAGTTCTTCGGTATAATGTTTTATGGAATCCGTTGCCGAACTGTAAAGGTCGTTCAAAGGCGTACCGCCTATCCGGCATCCTTCCTTGCCTATATTGGCGCTTATATTTCCTTTCTCAAGGAAGAAAAGGGTATAGCGCAGTTCTCCCTCCTCTTTGTGGCCTATGTAAAATATCCTGCCTTTTTCGGTTTTTCCTTCGAAACGGAAACGGTGATTCCTGACAACAGCTCTATCCGTTATTGTAAGATGTTTGCCATCAACAGAGTAGGCGAGAGTTACCGTATCGCCTTCGTTGGCACTTTCGGCATAACCGTTTATCCTGTAGTTCTCGCTGTTGTTGCATGCCAGGAGTATTGTTGAAACAAAGGCTAAGGTCAGGAATCTTCTCATGTGACAATTTTAATTATATATGTCAAATAAAAACAAGCGAGCGGAAATATCAAGTCTGCTTGGATATTTTCACATCGAATACAGCCTATTTTCGGGGTTTACTTCAAAGATAAAAAAACATATTACCAAACACAACGGTTCGGTAATATGTTTTATAAAAATTCAACCAATGCCTGTTTTTAGCAGATATACTGCTTGCTGATAGACTGGTTATTGAGAACGCACTTGATAGCTTCGGCAAAACCGGGAGCTACAGAGAGCTGTTTTACCTTTGGACATCCGCGGTCGTATGGAATACTGTTCGTGAATACAATTTCAGTCATGGAAGACTCGCGTACTCTCTCCGACGCATTTCCCGACATGATGCAGTGTGATGCTATGGCGCGTACCGATTTCGCTCCATTCTGCATCATAAGGTCTGCAGCCTTAGAGATTGTACCAGCTGTATCTACTATATCGTCAACAAGAATCACGTTCTTGTCCTTCACCTCGCCGATTATCTGCATTGTATCCACCACATTGGCTTTTGCACGTGTCTTGTGGCAGAGCACAAGCGGAACGCCGAGACACTTTGAGTATGCGCTTGCACGCTTTGAACCGCCGACATCAGGAGTTGCTATGACAAGATTGTCGAGTTTTAAAGAGTTGATGTATGGAATGAACACCATTGACGCGTAGAGGTGGTCAACCGGGATGTCGAAGAATCCCTGAATCTGGTCAGCATGAAGGTCCATTGTGATGATGCGGCTTACACCGGCAACGCTCAAAAGGTCTGCAACAAGCTTTGCGCCGATGGAGACACGTGGCTTGTCCTTGCGGTCCTGACGTGCCCAACCGAAATAGGGCATAACTGCTACAATGCTATTTGCTGATGCGCGCTTTGCCGCGTCAACCATAAGAAGAAGCTCCATCAGGTTGTCTGAGTTAGGGAATGTTGACTGCACAAGGAATACATTCTTTCCGCGAATAGACTCTTCGTATGAAACGGCAAACTCACCGTCGGCGAAGTGTGTAGTATTCATCTGGCCGAGTTCGCAACCCAACTCTTTGCAAATCTCTTCGGCAAGGTAACGTGACTTTGTACCCGCAAATACCATGTAAGGTGTATTGTTCATAATACCTGGATTAATTTAGTTTGTTATTTAGTTTTATTCTTGTTCGTGTCATAGCCTGTCAACGGCCTTCTTTATTCTTTTGAAACGGTCAATGAGGTCTGTATAATCAGTTGAACGGCAGGAGTCGAAATTTTCCCATATAAGGGCATCCAGTATCACGCCTCCGAAACCGTAGCTCGTAAGTCTTTTGAGGTTCGCTTCGTCAATATCGCCGAATGCCCATGTATTCTTGTTTATTACCTTCTTGCCAATCTCATTCAGCTCTTCGCTCTGGTAGAATGTACGTCCGAGCGGACCGAAACATACAATATCATATGTCTTGCGCAGTTCCTTCAATCCCTGAAGATTCTTTGCATAACCGACTACCTTGCCTCTCTCATCACCTATAGGCTGTGCAAAATCATTTGTAAAAAGAGAACCGGCGAGTTTGTATTCTTGCATATGACGGCTGTTGCATGAGAATATCCGTTTATGATATTTCCTTGGAATCAAGTTCAGCAGTCTTTCTACGAATTGAGGATGCGGATACTCTTTATGCAAAAAAAGATAATCCAGCCCCTCATCGAAAAGACGGGTTATAATCTTGTCCTCCTCGACGAAAAAAGTCGGCAGTGTCGCTATAGCAAGTTTCATTTCTATGCAGTTATGGCTTAGAATGGTTTACGTCTGCAAAATTAATAAATTTTATATTAACGGCATCGAATTATTCCCTATAATTATTCGGCAAGTTGATACTAATCCATTAACCTTGTATCTGTCACTATTACAAATGTAGGATAAAAAAAATATATATGCCACAATTTGAATAAAATAAAGAACAAAAAGAGGATTTTTCCCGTTTACAGAGTACTGTTTAACGGATTAACGATGTGAGTTATGGCAAGAGAAAGTGTATTGATATTGAAACAGAGAATAGATATCCCGGAGCTGCTTTCACAACTAAATGCGGCACTTAGCGAAGAATGGCTTGCATTCTATCAGTATTGGATAGGAGCGCAGATTGTAGAAGGCGCGATGCGTTCCGATGTACAGCGCGAGTTCGAAGAGCATGCAATGGAAGAATTCGCCCATGCAAAACTCCTTTCGGACAGGATTATACAACTCGAAGGTGCTCCTGTTCTCGACCCGTCGCAATGGGCTGCACTTGCACGATGCAAATATCAGGTGCCCTTGAACTGCGATGTAGTGAATCTGCTGAAGCAGAACATTTCGGGCGAAAGATGCGCTGTTATAAGATACGAAGAGATTGCTACAATGACAAACAATCTTGACTATACCACCTGTGATATTGCAAAGCGTATTATGGCCGATGAAGAGAAGCACGAACAGGATTTGCAGGACTGCTTGCGTGATGTGGAGTGGATAGTCCACGAAATGGAGAAGTGCGAATAAGCAGACTGGCCATTTGCGTTATAATACAATGAGGTGTATTCAATCAATAGTTAGAGCGGTCTTTTGGGACCGCTCTAACTATTATTCTTCGTCAAGATAACGTTTTGTTATCCCGCCATACTCCTCAATACGCCGGTCGCGAAGGAACGGCCACCATTGGCGCACCGTTTCGCTGCGCTTGATGCTCACCTCAACGACTTCGCATTGCTCCTGCTCGCCCAAGTGTGAGATAAACTCACCCTGAGGACCGGCTACAAAGCTATGTCCCCAGAACTGTATCCCGTTTGTCATTCCCGAAGGGTCGGGCTCATGTCCGCAACGGTTTACGGCAATTACGGGTATCCCGTTCGCTACGGCATGTCCTCGCTGTACTGTCTGCCATGCTCCCAGCTGACGTTCCTTCTCTTCTTTGGTATCGGTACTTTCCCAGCCTATTGCAGTTGGGTAGATAAGCAAATCCGCTCCGCGGAGTGCCATAAGACGTGCTCCTTCGGGGTACCACTGGTCCCAGCAGACCTGCACACCCAAAGTGCCTACAGAGGTCTTTATAGGACGGAATCCGATGTCGCCCGGTGTGAAGTAGAATTTCTCGTAGTATGCAGGGTCATCGGGTATATGCATCTTGCGGTACTTGCCGGCAATGCTTCCGTCGCTGTCAAATACAACGGCTGTGTTGTGATAAAGCCCCTTGGCGCGGGCTTCGAAAAGCGATGTCACCAACACAATCCTGCATTCTGCTGCAATCTTTCCGTAGAAATCCGTTGAGGGACCCGGTATCGGTTCCGCGTATGAGAAATTCTCGGTCGATTCCACCTGGCAGAAGTAAAGTGAATTGTGCAGCTCCTGCAATATTACAAGTTCTGCACCTTTAGAAGCGGCTTCGCGGATGCATGCCGCAAGCTTCTTCTTGTTGCTTTCCACATCGGGACCGATGCTTTGCTGTATGATTCCTATCTTTATCGTTTCCATATCAGGGATATTTCAATATTTTCTATTGTCGGGATACTGCATGGTCACGCAATGCAGCGAGCCGTGTTGCTTGATCAGTGCCCGGCAGTCAATGCCTGTAATTTCCAGAGAGGGGAAAGCCACTTTCAGAACCTCTGCTGCCTTTGCATCATTTTCGGGCTGCGCGTATGTAGGGTAGAGCACTGCACCGTTTATGACCAGGAAGTTCGCGTATGTAGCCGGCAAACGCTCACCATCCTCATCATGGATTGGTGACGGAGACGGCAATGCAAGCATGCGGTATGGTTTCCCTTCGGCTGTACGCAGCTCCGATATCTGCCTTTCCATTCCGGCAAGATCGTTGTACTGCGCATCATTCTTGTCGGTACACTGCATATACACTATTGTGTCGTTAGGAGCCAGACGTGCTATCGTATCGACATGCCCGTCCGTATCATCACCTATGAGATTTCCGTAATCGAGCCATAGTACACGGTCGGCATGCAGCATGCGTTTCAGACACTTTTCTATATCGTCGCGTTCCATAGGCTGGTTACGGTGAGGAGCCAAAAGGCATTGGCTAGTAGTGAGTATGGTGCCTTTGCCGTCACTCTCGATTGAGCCGCCTTCGAGTACAAGGCTTGTGCAGTCTTCATACTCTCCCTTTACAATGCCGGCATCGTAGAGCTTGCCGTTGATTGCATTGTCGAGCGAAGCCTCGAACTTCCTTCCCCATCCGTTGAAACAGAAATCGACGTAATGAGGGACGTTGTCTCCAAGCAGTGTTATGAAAGCATGGTCTCTTGCCCAGGTATCATTTGTCTCGCACTGGAAAAGGGTGATGTTCTGCATTCTTGCACCGGCCTCTTCGAGCTGTTTGCCGACAGCATCGGTGTCGGGCGCAACGACAAGCACTCTTTCGCGTTTGCTTATGGCTTTTGCTATCTCAAGGAAACAGGCTTCAACTTCTGCAAGCATATAGTTCCAGTCTGTTCCCTCATGCGGCCATGTAAGCTGCACCATCTGCTGTCTGTGCCATTCGGCAGGGAGAAACAGTTGTCGTTTTTGCTGTTCCATTATTGAGCAGGAGTCTTGCGTTTACGGTCGAAGAAGGGGTTCTTTGAGCTTGCGCTAACAGGAATGCCTATTATGTAGTTGCATCCGGGCATCCAGCCTAGCTTGAGGGCTGCATAACCTGCCGAGTACATTACGCGCGTGTCGAGACGGAGGTCGGCAGCAGTTGCTACAGCAGAACCTACAGCAATGCCTACATCAATAGTGTTCATTGCACACGGCACACCGGCAGGGCGTTCGCCGCATGTGGGGTAACCGCAATATCCGCAATTCAGGCACATTGCCTCTTCACGGGATGCAATAAGCACTACGGCATCAGCCTCAAGGAGGTTGCCGGCATCACGCATAAGGCCACCGCGGCCCAGATTCTCTCCAATCTGATGCAATGCGTTGCTAAGTGCCACGATATCATCATCGGTTATCATCATCACCTCTATTATATCTACGCCCTTAGCTTTGGGTGCCGTTCTGGCTGCAGTCATCATCTGCTTTGCACACTCTATTACATGCTCGTGGCGCATGTCTCTTTCGTTCAAAACCATAATTGTGTATATTTTAAGTCTGTTTCAATATCTTTTTGCGAAGATAATGATATTTTTATAACGGAGCGCAGTCGAGTCCCATTTTATTCAGCTCTTTTTGCTTATTTGTAATCTTGCATGTAATATAAATTGAAATATTTTAACATTGCTGAATATAAAATATCCTTATTTAAATCTATTTTTTTGTAGTTTTATATAAATTTGCACGTCAAATATGTCAACCGATACAATAAATAAATCGACAAAAAGACAAAACCTTTAATTATAAACATCATGAAAAGATTCTTTTTTTCGATAGCGGCAGCATTCGTTGCCATTATCGCATTCGCCCAGACTCCTCTGCCTCTCGACCAGAACGTGAGAGTAGGCAAGCTGGAGAACGGACTGACCTATTACATCCGTCACAACGACAAGCCTGCACAGCGTGCAGAGTTCTATCTTGCGACAAATGTAGGTGCATATCAGGAAGAGGACGACCAGGACGGTCTTGCACACTTCCTTGAGCACATGTGTTTCAACGGTACAAAGAACTTCCCCGACAAGAAGCTCCTTGAATACCTTCAGAGCATCGGTGCAGAGTTCGGACGCAATATCAACGCTTCTACAGGCTTTGAGCAGACACAGTATATGCTGAACAATATTCCTATTGTACGTGAAGGCATCATAGACTCCTGCCTGCTTGTACTGCACGACTATTCACACTACGTGACATGCGACCCGAAGGAGATTGATGCCGAGCGCGGTGTCATTCTTGAGGAACGCCGTTCACGCCGCGATGCGAACTGGAGACTCTTCGAGCGTGCACTGCCTTTCTACTTCGGCGACACCAAGATGGCACGCCGTACACTTATCGGAGGCGAGGAGCAGCTTAAGACCTTCAAGCCCGAAAGCCTTGTCAACTTCTACCGCAAATGGTATAACCCCGACATGCAGGCAGTTGTCGTTGTAGGCGACTTTGACGTTGACATGATGGAGCAGAAAATAAAGAGTACATTCGGTTCTATCCCCGCACCGGCTGAGCCAACAGTGAAGCCTGTAATCCCGATTCCCGACAATAAAGAACCTATTGTGGCAGTCCTGACAGACCCAGAGGCAACATCCTCTTCTATCGAGATGCTATGGAAAGGACAGGCAATGCGAAAGGAAATGGCATGTACCGATGCTGCATACGCATTGGACATCATGAAGGCTGTAATAAGCATCGTATTCAACGAGCGTATGGAAGCTATCACCGCTTCGGCCGATGCCCCTTTCATGAACGGTTCTTTGGGTATCGGGGCTCTTTGTGAAGGCACAGATGCAGTGCAGTCATCTGTATCATTCAAGGATGGAGAGAGCAAAAAGGCTCTTAAGGCTTTCTATACCGAGGTTGAGCGCATCAAGCGATACGGAATAACCGTGAGCGAGTTCGAGCGTGCAAAACTGGAGCTCATAAGCCGTGCCGAAAAGGCAGTGGAAGCAGCTTCAAGCCGCAAGAATGCCGAATTTGTTTGGCCCATACTTGCGAATTTCTTCAAGAACAAGTATTTGTTGGACCCGTCAATGAACCTGCAGCTTACACAGGCCATTTGCGGCAGCTTGCTGGCTGCTGCATTCCAGCAGATTCTCTCTCAGACTATAACAGACGAGAACCTTATTGTAATATATAATGCTCCGGAGCGCGAAGGTCTTGCGCATCCTTCAGAGAACGAACTCGTTGCCATAATAAATGAGGTGAAGGCATCAGAGATTTCCGTACCGGTAGAGGAGGGCGCAAACGAACCTCTTCTCGATGCTGCGGCAATAAAGGGCGGCAAGGTTACTGCTGAGCAGGACGGTGTATATGGTTCGAAGGTATGGAGTCTTGACAACGGAGTCAAGGTCGTTTACTTGCCAACGACACACAAGAACGATGAGGTACGCATCAAGCTTGTAATGAAAGGCGGACGTTCTCTCATCGAGACTTCTGAGCTCCCTTCATTCGACGATAACATCTGGATGCTTTATCAGCAGAACCGCGGAATTTCAAAGTTCAACGGTGTGCAGCTGAAGAAGATGCTTACAGGAAAGAACGTAAGCTGCAACGTATCGATAGAAGGTACACGCCATGGTGTTGCTGCAGTTACAACTCCAAAGGACATTGAGACTGCAATGCAGCTTCTTTATCTGAACATAGTTGACCCTCGTTATGACAACGATGAATACCAAGTAGGAATCAGCCAGTTGAAGGCCATGCTGCCGAATCTTGAGAAACAGCCTCAGTTTAAGCTTCAGGAATTTGCCGCAAAGGTTCTTTACGGAAACAACGAACGTCGTCAGGCAATCAGCAGTGCAATAGTAGAGAAAGCAAATATCGCAGATGTGGAGAATGTAGGCAAGAGACTCTTCTCCAACGTAGCAGGTGCTGTTGTATATGTAGTAGGCAACGTGAATGCCGAGACACTTAAGCCTCTCGTAGAGAAGTACATCGCTTCTCTTCCGGCAAGCGGCAACGCAGCATCTGTTATCGACCGCAACGAGAATATTGTAAAAGGCGAGAATATCAAGGAACTGGCTGTTGCTATGGAGACTCCTAAGACAACTGTAATTCAGGTATATTCAGCCGAAATGCCTTACAGCATAGAGAACGAAGTTCTGCTCAATGCGGCAAAGCTATATCTCGACATGGTTTATGTAGAGACTCTCCGCGAGAGCGAAGGCGGCACATACGGAGCAAGCGTTGGTTCAATGAGCATTCGCGAGCCAAAGGAGACAATTCTCATGCAGGTTGCATTCGAGACCAATCCCGAAAGTGCCGAGAAGCTTTCAAAGCTGGCTGTTGAAGGCATGCAGAAGCTGCTTGCAGAGGGTGTCCCGGCCGAGAAGCTCGACATGATAATAAAGAATATCAAGAAGAACATTCCTCAGTCAAGAATAAGCAATGCCTACTGGCTCAACAACCTTCAGAAGAACATTGAGTACGGAGAGATGTACGACGAGGCTTACGAGAAAGCTGCCGACTCCATAACATCTGATGCTATCGTGGCAACACTCAAGAAGCTCGTTGACCAGAAGAACTTCATACAACTGATGATGGTTCCCGAAAAGTAATTGTTTAACTATACTGCAAAATCGGCTGAATTTAAAAGTTCAGCCGATTTTTGTATTTTAGCATTGTAGTTTTTAATGGCACTCTGCGTCTAACTGATAAATTGCATCTTTATATGGATAATCTTGAACTTGAGTTCGAACAGGTTGTAAAGAGACATAAAAGCACGATATATACAGTGTGCTATATGTTCTCCAATGATGCCGGAGAGGTAGCCGACCTGTTCCAGGACGTACTGATAAACATGTGGAACGGTTTTGCAAAATTCCGTGGCGACAGCGATATAAAGACATGGATATGGCGCGTAAGCCTGAACACATGCATTACGGCCGAGCGCAAGAAGAAAAAGCATGTACAGGCCGAACCGCTCTCTATGGAAATCAATCTGTTTGAGGACAGCGACGACGATACAAGACAGATACGGGTTCTCAGGGAAAGGATAAGCCGGTTGGGTTATTTCGACAGGGCAATAGTGTTGTTGTGGCTCGAAAACATGAGCTACGAAGAGATTGGAGATATTGTAGGCGTGAGTGCAAAGAACATATCGGTGCGCCTTGTGAGGATACGCGAGAAACTAAGAAAGATGTCTAACGAATAAACATGTTTGTCATGGAGAACAGAATGATACTGGATGAACTGGATGATATGAAAGCCAAGATGGCTTTGTTGAAGGAGAAACTTGACAAGCAGAAGATTGTCAATGAAACGCATCTGCGCAATGCCATTAAAGGAAACATAAGCAAGCTAAACAGGAATGCTGTACGCAAGATGCTCCTTAGCGCTATTGCAGCTGTATATTGTACATATATTAACTGCATATATGGCTTTTCGCTCTATTTTACGGCATTTACCGTAGTAATGCTCCTTTTCTGCACAATTGCAACCTACATGTATCACAAGGCCCTGATGCGGAACAGAAACCTTAGCCTCGACCTGATGAAAGAGACATTCGACCTGTTGAAGCTGAAAAGAAGATATAAAAGTTGGGTGTGGATTGCAGTTCCCCTCGTCATCGTGTGGGTTTCGCTTTTTGCATACGAGGCTCTATACCTCATTCCCGACAAGGCTATGTACATGAGTTTTATATCGGGCATCCTTGCGGGAGCTGTGATAGGAGGTGTAATAGGTACAAGAATCCACATGAAGACACTGCGCCGGATAGAAACTCTTCTGGAACAGATAGAAGAACTCAAGAACGGCATGTAAGATGCAAGGCAACTGCTCCAAAAGAGACAGTGATGCGTCAAATACATGCGGCATCTCTCTAATTATGCGATTCCTTGTAGAATTTGTCCTTTTTTTATAACTTTGGTGCAGATTCTGCAATGAACAATGAAAGCATTATACTATAGAATACATATACTTCTTGCCCTTGTTGCTGTCATGCTCTCGTCATGCAGCAGTTTTGTGGTAATAGAGAGGAGCCATCATGCAAGTTCCGATTCAGCATTTCTGCATTATTTGAGAAGCGAGAATATCCCTGTAACCTATAATAACGATGTTGAGATTCTGAACGGGGCACATGCAAAGTTTGCCAGTATGCTCGACGACATCAGCAAGGCAAAGCATCACGTTCATCTGGAATATTTCAACTTCCGCAATGACTCTATAAACGAGGTCGTCATCTCCTTGCTTGAGAAAAAGGCTAAAGAAGGGGTAGAGGTACGCGCCATGTTCGATGCTTTCGGCAACATGTCCAACGACCGCCCGTTGAAGAAAGAGCATCTTGAAGCAATACGTGCAAAGGGTATTGAGATTGTAAAGTTCGACCCTATAACATTTCCATGGATTAACCATTCCACATCGCGCGACCATAGGAAGATTGTTGTCATAGACGGCAAAGTGGGGTATATCGGCGGTATAAATGTAGCCGACTATTATCTTAGAGGTCTTGAAGGAATCGGGGAGTGGCGCGACATGCATTCGAGGGTAGAGGGCGAAGCCGTCAATGAACTTCAGAAGATATTCCTTGACATGTGGCACAAGGAGACCGGAGAGACAATTGTCGGCAAGGAGTATTACCCCGAACACAACAGAACAGAAGGCTGTGAGGTCGCAATTGTTGACCGTTGGCCGGGCAGATTGCCCAAGCAATTGAGACGAGCCTATGCAAATGCCATAAACTCGGCAAAAGACAGTATTGTCCTGGTTAATCCATATTTCATGCCTACCCCTATTATAAGCAAGGCTATAAAGAAAGCCTTGAAGGATGGGGTCAAGGTGTCTATTGTGCTTTCGGAAAAAGGCGACATACCGATGGTTCCGGGTGTTGCTCTCCGTGCTGGGTACAGGCTCATGAAAAAAGGAGCGGACATCCACATGTTTACAGGAGGCTTCAACCACTCCAAAGTAATGTGCATTGACGGTAAGTACTGCACAATCGGTTCAGCCAACCTTAACAGCCGCAGTCTGAGGTACGATTACGAGGCAAATATCTTCGTATTCGGGGAAGAGGAAACAGAAGAACTGAACAGATATATCGAACTGGATAAAAAAGAGAGCTATCTGCTTACCAAGGAAAAATACAAGTCTCTCTCCTGGTGGAAAAGATTCTGCAACTGGGCAGCATCCCTTTTGACTCCTATACTTTAATAGATATCATATAGGTTCTGTAGAAATTATTGTGGTTAATATTGTACATGTACGATTAATTTCTATCCAAGATATCTTATTCCAAGGTTCGTTTTACCCTTAATCAGTTATCTTTTATTCTTCTTGTTGTCGCTCTATCATGTACTTTTGTCGCTCAAAAGTACCAAAACG
>JAZNSN010000006.1:0-2741 GCA_045591315.1 Bacteroidaceae bacterium | reverse complement strand
CCATCCGTTGAGGTATCAACCTCTTTGTCACTGAATGTCTGAATTGAGTTGGCAAGCATGCTGGCTGCCTCTACGCTTACCTCTACTGCAAGAGGTGAAATATATGTTTTTTTCATATTCTTATATAATTATTTTCTTGTTTTTGTTTTCCGCACCCGTAGGGGCAGACCGATGTGTCTGCCCTACATTTGCGGTATTCCTGCTGGGCGAACACACCGGTTCGCCCCTACATTTTTACTTTACAAGTACCTTTTTGCCACCTACAATGTAGATACCAGGAGCGCTGATAGTCTCAACCTTGCGGCCTGTGAGGTCGAAGATAACTTTCACATTTCCGCTTTCACCTTTCACCTCGCTAATGCCTGTTGTGCCTTCGCCGAAGCGGAAGCTGTAAGAAGCGATACCTTCTGGAGCGTCTGCCAGCTTTGGCAAATATGCCTTGTGGTGGTTATTGATGAACTGACCATCGGTGAGTTTCGCATTTGCAAAGCAAACCTCTGTTTCACCTTCTGGAATGCCAAGAACATAAGCAGGACCATCTACGTATGTTGCAGCAACAGTACCCTGAAGATCATTGTCGCCATCAAACGGTTCTGATGTTGTAACAGCAAAAGTATATGTTGTTGCAGTCTCTGAATAAAGAACAACTGCTGTGTATGCAGGAATTGTTTCGCCTATATCCTCAAGCACGGCCCACTTGCCTTCAATTGAGGCCGTGTATGCTGTAACGCCATCAGGTACTGTAACTGCTACAGGAGCATAGAATGTTGCATACTTGGCTTCGGTAATTGCCACCGGGTACGCTGGCACTGATTGAGCCACAAAGTCTGTTCCACCGTGACCAGAGGTATAAATACCTAAATCGACATTTGTATCACTGTATGGAGAATTGATTGATATAAAGGTAGTGCTTCTACCATCAGCAAATTTAAACCCATGGTAAGAGTTGTTAAGTTCGTATGTAAATACAGAAGCTGTTTCACTTAAAGCAAAAACACCATCGGCACCTGTATAACTATTACCGCTTGTGTCAAGCATTGAACCCGATGCTTCTGAATAGATATACTTGCCTGTTGCAACATTCATAATAGTGAAAGTGAACGCACCGTTGTTAAATACAGGATATATTGCCCACAAACAATTTGCATCAGCCGTCTCATTTGTAACCTTAACAGCATTATCTACAACGCGCAATAGTTTCGCGCTATAATTTTTCACATTAAACATTGTCTCATTCGTAACACCGTTGTCTTTATTTGAAACAGGGTAAGCGAAATTGATTGTTGCGGTGTAGTTTGTACCATCCCAGTTTTCATTGGTAAGAGTATAGCCTTCAGCACCGGTAAATGCAGGCTTTGTTGTACCAACAATGCCCTCATACGTTCCGGTAAACTCATTTCCAGCAACATCTGTAACATTGTATGTTATTGTTTCTATAGTTTTCTTAATCAAATCAGCCTCTTCCAGTTTGTAGAACTCAACCATGAACATTGAAGCAGAATTGGTATCTGTCCATGAACCCAAGACGTCACCAGAGAAGTGTACAAATGCTGTAACACCTTCATTTGAAATAAAGCAAGAACCTTCATTCGGTGTAGCGTTGCCAGAGAGATTTACTGTACTTGTATGGTATTTTAGAGTTGCTCTTGAATCATATGCAACAAGTTTCTTCTCATACTTATCAGGAGCCTGCCATGCAGCCACCTTATTTGCGGTTGAAATTGTAATCAGGTTGTTGGCAGCATCAGTTACCTCAACATACCAAATGTATGTAGCGCCATCTTCACCTGGTGTTCCGGTGTTTTTGGATGTAACACTTACACTTGCAGCCTCGCTTGCAGCCTTAATCCAACCCACACCTTGTCCACCTGCAGCGCTTCCACTACTGTTGGTCTGCTTCAAAAGATAGTAGCCACTCTCAAGACCTTGTGACAAGTCTACCCTTGTGGTCGGAATATTATTCACACCAACAATTTTTTCTACAGCGTCTTGCGCCATTGCACCGATTGTTATGAACAACGATGCGATTAATAAAGTAAATTTTCTCATAAATAAAAAGTTAACGTTTAATACTATTTGCCTATTTTACGAAATACGTTGCAAATGTAATAACAAGTCAACTTTTTACCCCCCCCCAAATTGTTAAATATAGTTAAATGAGATAAACTCAGTGATAAGCGGGGTGTTTAGTCTAAAATTCTTCTACAACATTAGAGATATTATGGAAAAACATAATATAGTAATTAGAGATATTATGGAAAAACATAATATAGTAGATTGGATATAGGTAATGCCATTCTTTACATTGTAACCGGTGTTATATAACTCTTTTTTGACAAAAGGTGCGTTATAGTTCCTTCGCTACGCTCCAGGATGACAAGTTCGCGCAATGAGAACTCCATGCGCAACGTAGTTGCTTGCCTGACGGCACTCCTTGGTAAACCTAAAGGTTCAGTCGTCGCAAGGTTTGTGCCAGCGAGTGAGTGAAAATTCATTTTCACACGCAACGAGCGCAGCCAAAGCTCACTGAAAGCAACGCAACACTCTCCCGCGTTGCCGTCCCTCTAGAGGGACAGTTTTGCTACGCGTGACCTTTCACAACTTTCATCTTTGCTCTTTCATCTGTACTCAGGGAATCATCCCCGTCATATAAAAAGGCAAGTACATTAGTTCATTTTCCCCAATCATCAGATCTTTTGTATAAAGCAAATAACTATTCTTGATTCTTGCAGAATATTTTG
>JAZNSN010000005.1:0-12371 GCA_045591315.1 Bacteroidaceae bacterium | reverse complement strand
GTTTACAATGTAGATTCCAGGAGCTGTAATAGCATCGATTCTGCGGCCTGTAAGGTCATAGATTTCTGATTTCTCATTTCTGATTTCTACTTTCTCAATGCCTGTTGTGCCCTCGCCGAAACGGAAGCTGTAAGAAGCAGCATTCATACCAGCTGTCTTAGGCAAATATGCCTTGTGGTGATTATTCAGGAATGTACCATCTGCCTGACCACTTGTTACAGCCTTATAGAAACCAACCTCGCCGTTATCAATACCAAGAACGTATGCATCTGCTGTTATATATGTTGCAGCAACAGTTCCGAGAAGAGCATTTTCACCGCTGAATGGTTCAGATTCAGTAACGGCAAAAGTATATGTTGCAGCAGTCTCAGAATAGAGTACAACGCCTGTATATGCAGGGATTGTTGTCAAAGGATCGCTCAAAGTTGCCCACTCGCCATTGAGTGTTACTGTGTGAGCTGTAACACCGGAAGGAACTGTCACTGCTACAGGAGCATAGAATGTTGCATATTTGGCTTCTGTTACGGCAACCTTATAATAAGGCAATGTTATTGCATTAACATTTGTTCCGCTGTGCTCATTTCCGTAAAGTCCAAGATATACATCATTATCATTTGCAGGAGAGTTTATAGAAAGATACAAAGTCTTGTCTGCCACCTTGAAATCTTTCATGCTGGGAACAGTAAACTTAGTAGCCTCTGTATTTAAAACAACTGTGCCCTGAGTGTTATGCGCGCCCTCTGTTGCTGCGGTGTACAAGTACTTGCCGGTTGCAATGTTCATTATTTCAAATGTAAATGCGCCCTCGTTAAATTCAGGATATATAGCCCACAGGCAGTTCGCGTCAGCATCGGCATTGCTTACTTTTACATGACCATCTATGATGCGTATATACTTACCGGTTCCATTAATGTCAAGCAAAGTCTCATTTGTCGCACCATCTTTCTTTGAAACAGGGAAACCAAAATCTATATCTGCTGTATAAAGACGGTTTTCTTCATTCCACTCTATGTTGCTCATTGTTGCATCGTGAGCGCCTGTCAATGTAGGATAATTAAGTGTGTTGTAAACAAATGTGCCCTCATAAGTATTGCCAGCCTCGTCGGTAAGCATATATGTTGCTTCATATTCAGGAAGGGGTGCTGTTACAACAAGAGTAAAGTCAACAATCGCTGCGCCATTACCAGCAAAACTTCCATTATAGTAATTACCGGTATCGCCAGCCGGGTTAAGATTACACCAGTCATACTTTACGCGCATACGATATGTGCCTGGTGTTGAAGGTGCTGTAAATTTCGGAAGAGCAAGAGTGCTACGGTTACCCCCGCTAATACTTTCACCGGCACTGTTGCGACCATTATTGTCATCACTATAACCTTGATTGTAGAAAGAGTAACTTACAAGGTCACCGATCGGTGTGTAGTTATCATCTGCAATTCCTGCTGTAAAACCATTCTTGTCAGTATCGACATAAACAAATGCATTCATCCAACTGCCACTTGCATTCAATTCTACAGTCACTTCGCTATCCTGGGCAACAGTAAAGACCTTGTCTGTTTTAGGAACATACATTTGCAACTTCTCAGCATCTGTAAATGTGTATGTATCACCGTTTACACCAAATGAAGTCAGCAATCTGTCGTTGGTCTTTGTTTTTGCACCGATGAAGTTTGGAGTATATAAAATCATATTTGTAGCCTCAGCCAAGTCCTCAGCAGTGAACTCTCCGGCTTCAGTTACAGTCACCTGATTACCGCCATCCTTGGAACCAGTAGTGCCACCCCAACTATCAATTGTCATTTGCCCAACTCCACCAATATTGATAACTTGACTATCACTGAACTTAAAGAAGTATTTGCCGTCGCTAAGAGCCTCTACAGTAACAGCATCGCCAAGGGCAGCGACAAGGCTTGCATTATTTTTTACAAATTTCTTAGCAGAAACACTGTAGATGTAAGTAGCTTCATTGTAAGTAATGAATGCAAAATGCTTCTGTGCCTCATTGGCAATTGTAGTGTTTCCTGTAGAAACAAAAGAAGTTCCTGCATCATCCACTGCCCAAGCCGGGCTACTGACATTTGTGTGCCCTTCTGCCACAACAGTATAATACTTGTCAGCAGCAAACTGCGCCATTGCACCAATTGTAAAGAACAACGATGCGATTAATAAAGTAATTTTTTTCATTTGTAATAATATTAAGGTTATTAATGAATTTCAACCAACTATGCCTCCAAGCGTGCTGTAAGGCCGTTTATCACAAGCACATACATACAACAAGGCATATTATTTCACAAAGCTACATATTTTTTAAACAAAAACAATATTTTTTGCAACGAAAATGTTTAGAAATGTAAAAAACTCCTTGGCTGCACCAAGGACTTCAACCGACAACGCCATAAAGCGTTATATATGGACATTGACAATCGTAAATCTAAAACAGCTTATTAATATCCATTGACAGAAATTCTTCAACCCCTATACCGCCATCACCAACGATAAGTGACGATTCTGGATTGAACATCTGAGTGAATTTATCTAACCCGGCGGTATTCTTTTCTGCATTGCTTTTCACCTCGATTGCTACGAGTGACTTCTTTTTCCGAAGTATAAAGAGATCTCTCACATACGTTGCCTTTGGCCCCTTTGGGCGGCGAACTCCGTTTCGAGATGACAAACACTATACAAACACACCAATTTATAGCGAAAATTTTATATCGAACTCAGGTTAATTAAATAGATTATATGAATAAACACAAAAAGCGCGGTAGCGACCTTAGCCGGCTACCGCGCTGGTGTTATACAATTATGCAGCGATATTTTACATCATGCCACCCATGCCGCCCATGCCTGGGGCACCCATCGGCATTTCGGGCTTGTCTTCTTTCTTCTCTACGATAACACACTCTGTAGTGAGGAACATGCCTGCTATTGAAGCAGCGTTCTCCAACGCAACACGTGTCACCTTGGCCGGGTCAACGACACCCGCAGCGAAGAGGTTCTCATAAACATCGGCACGTGCATTGTAGCCGAAGTCGCCTTCGCCCTCACGTACCTTCTGAACAACCACTGCACCCTCCTTGCCGGCATTGGCAACAATCTGGCGCAAAGGCTCCTCAATGGCACGCTTGACGATTGCCACACCGGTCTTCTCATCGGCATTCGCAACCTCGATGCCCTCAAGGCAGTCGATAGAACGTATATATGCAACGCCACCGCCGGGAACGATACCCTCCTCTATTGCAGCGCGTGTTGCACAAAGCGCATCATCGACACGGTCTTTCTTCTCCTTCATCTCAACCTCCGATGCAGCACCTACATAGAGTACAGCCACACCACCAGCGAGCTTGGCAAGACGCTCCTGAAGCTTCTCCTTGTCGTAGTCGCTCTTTGTAGTAGCAATCTGAGCCTTTATCTGCGCCACACGCGCCTCGATAGCCTCTTTGTTGCCTGTACCATCGACGACTGTGGTGTTGTCCTTGCTTACGGTTATCTTGCCGCATGAACCGAGCATCTCAAGTGTAGCCTGTTCGAGCTTGATGCCCTTCTCCTCGCTGATTACGATACCGCCTGTAAGCGTTGCAATGTCCTCAAGCATATCCTTGCGACGGTCGCCGAAGCCCGGAGCCTTAACCGCACAAATCTTGAGCTGTGTACGCAAACGGTTCACAACGAGTGTTGTGAGAGCCTCGCTCTCTACATCCTCGGCAATGATGAGCAGAGGACGGCCTGTCTGCACTGCAGGCTCAAGAATAGGAAGCATGTCCTTAAGATTTGTAATCTTCTTGTCATAGATAAGCACGTACGGGTTCTCCATCTCGCACTCCATCTTCTCGGTATTAGTGATGAAGTATGGAGATAGGTAGCCACGGTCGAACTGCATGCCCTCTACCACGCCAATGGTAGTGTCGCGGCTCTTTGCCTCCTCGATGGTGATTACGCCGTCCTTTGAAACCTTGCGCATTGCATCGGCGATGAGTTTGCCAATCTCGGCGTCGTTGTTGGCAGAGATTGATGCAACCTGCTCAATCTTGTCGTAGTCGTTGCCAACCTCTTCGCTCTGCTGCTTGATTGACTCCACAATCTTTGTCACCGCCTTGTCGATACCGCGCTTGAGGTCCATTGGATTGGCACCTGCAGTAACATTCTTGAGGCCCTCTGTGATGATTGCCTGGGCGAGAAGAGTTGCAGTTGTTGTACCGTCACCGGCATCGTCGTGTGTCTTTGACGCTACCGACTTCACAAGCTGTGCGCCTGTATTCATGTAAGCATCATCGAGCTCTATCTCCTTTGCTACCGAAACACCGTCCTTTGTGATGTGAGGAGCACCGAACTTTTTCTCAATGATTACATTGCGGCCTTTAGGGCCAAGTGTAACCTTCACTGCATTTGCAAGCTCGTCAACGCCCTTCTTGAGCTGGTCGCGAGCATCCATATTGAAAAGAATCTCTTTTGCCATAATTGTAGTATATAAAATAAATTATTTGTTTTTGCTACAGCGTGCCGTTGTTTGTTTTGTCGTCTCGACGTATGTAAGAAATCTCTGTTATCCTTTTGAGATCCCTCACTCTATTTCGGGATGACAAGCACGCGGGGCAGCTGTTATATTATCCCAGCACTGCAAGAACATCGCTCTGACGCATAATGAGGTACTTCTCGCCCTCGAACTCCAGTTCGCTGCCGGCATACTTGCCGTAGAGCACCTGGTCGCCTACTGCGATTACCATTTCCTCGTCCTTTGTTCCGTTGCCCACTGCAACCACCTTGCCCTGAAGGGGCTTCTCCTTTGCTGTATCGGGGATGATGATGCCGCCGATTGTCTTCTCTTCTGCAGGCTGAGGCAAGATGAGCACTCTGTCTGCCAATGGTTTAATGTTCATAGTCTTGAATTTTATGATTTTATCGGTTTATACTTGTTATTGGCTTCACGCACATTTTTATAATAACGAAAAGCGTGCCACAATTGTTCACCCGGCAAAATGCGACAAAAAATGTCACATTCTTTTTACACGCGTAAAAGGAACGTGACATTTTGGCACAACCAAAGGCTGCTTATGCGTACATTATAAGATATGTCGTATATGCCACATAGCCGGCAACGAGCAAGAGGCCTTCGAAGCGTGTTATCACTGCCTTTCCGCCAAAACGGCTCACCAGATAGATGAGCAACGACGATGCTATGAGCACATAGAAGTCGATGCAGCTGAAGTCGTCAAGAGCTATCGGGGTGATGGTTGCAGCTGTTCCCAGAATGAAGAATATATTGAGGATATTGCTTCCGAGCACATTTCCGAGAGCAATGCCTACACTGCCCTTGCGTGCTGCATTCACTGACACCGCAAGTTCGGGCAATGAACTGCCGGCCGACACTATGGTGATGCCTATTACAGCATCAGAGAGCCCTAATGCATGGGCTATATCCGACGCGCCATCGACAAAGATGTTTCCGCCGAAAATGAGGGCTGCAAGGCCTGCAACAATGAAAAGCACAACCTTACCTACAGAGAGCGGTGCGACCTTCTCCTCTTCGCCATCGGCCGGAATGGAGAATGTATATCGTATGAATACAGCCAGGAAGCATAAAAGGAGCAAACCTCCGTATCGTGTTATATGCTCGCCCTGGGCACCGCCTACAAGCATGCTGCCCGACAGCAGCACAAGCACCACCGAAGCCAAAAGATTGAACGGGATTTCACGTGAGAGCATGCGCGCGTTGAATCTTATAGGTGCTATGAGTGCCGCAACACCCAGAATAAGCATACTGTTGAAGATATTGCTTCCAATGACATTACCCAACGCAATTCCTGAACTGCCCTTGATAGCTGCGCCTGTACTTATCACAAGCTCAGGCAATGATGTGCCGAGTGCTACAATTGTCAGGCCTATTACAAGCTCGCTGATATTGAAACGGCGTGCCAACGCGGACGCGCCTTTAGTGAGCCAATCGGCTCCAAGAAGAACCAGCACAATGCCGGCAATGAACGATAGGATTGAAAGTACCATGTTTCTTTTAATGTTTTTTGAATTGAACTGCAAAGATACTAAAAGTAAAACAGAGAAAAAAACAAGGTACTGTTTTTAAAATTGCACTCAGAAGCCTTTAGATTTCCAAGTAATTCATAAACAGAAGATACTCTCCTTGTGCATGGATTGTAAAGCTCTCGGCAACGGTTTCGTTCAATGTGCCTTGCCACCAGTTTGTGAAATCGTACAAGGGATAGAGAAGTCCCTCGGCACTGAGCACCTTTGCAGTTATGGAGAATACAGAAACCTGTTGCCCCTTGCGGCAACGGTGCACGGTTGTTCCGTTGCAAGGGAGAAACACCCCATAATCGGTGAACATGCACACCTCTACCCCACTTCGTGCATACTCCACAAGAAGGCTCACATTGCCTATGGTGTGGTCTTCGCGCTTGCCTGTAGCACCGACAATGGCTATACGGCGCATGCCTTTCTCTACAAGAAAACGCACCGCCTTTGTCTGGTCGTTGCTCTCCTGCTCGGCCACGATATGCAGCAGATGATGATACTTCGCACGGTTATACTCGCTGATGGAATCGCCGTCGCCTACTATGGCATCGGGCACCTTGCCTGCAGCAATGTAACGGTCGGCAGCACCGTCGCAGCAGACAACATAAGGAGCATTCTCAAGCACCTCCAAAGGCCGGGCTGCTACAGGAAAATCGCCGCCGGCAACAACAACCGCATCGAACATGTCTTCTCTTTTCATAGGCTCTGCATCATCCTTTTCCATTTATAGTATCCAAAGATAGCTATAATTGCATAAACAGCATAGAGCACTGCCGTAAAATAGAGTCCCTTATATATATAAAGGGCACTGCATGCCACATCGACAACGCACCATACCCACCACTGCTCGATGTACTTGCGTGCGAGCATCCACATTCCTACAATGCTCAACGCGGTAGTAAAGGAGTCGGCCCAGGGTACGGTGCTGTCGGTGTGGTTTACAAGAATCCATGCTATGGAGAACTGGGCAACAAGGAAATATGCCAGAGCTGCCGCCCATGCACGACGCGGTGTATGGGTTATCGGCAGCTCGCCGTTCTGTTCCTTCCTGCCGGTGAAGCTGAAGCCGGTTTTCCACGCAACCCAACCGTATATGGCAACAAGAAGATAGTATATGTTTATTCCGAAATCGGCATACAGCCCTGCTTCGTAATAGACAAAGATGTATATCGCAGGCATAACGACTCCTGCAACCCACAAGTATATGCTTGCGCGGTATTCAAGCCATAAATAGACGAGGCCTACAACTGTTCCTAAAATTTCAAGTGCCATATTTTTTTAATTGTTCAATTTATCGGTTAAGGTGTGCGCCGGCAGTGCCTGAGAGGGTGTGTCACTTTGTGACAGTTTTTCTACTCCTCACCGCTTGCGAAGTTCCCTAAAAAGCGACAGACATTCGCAAGAACTCCCTCCGCTACACGATGTTCCGCTCGTCCCTCTATTACAAAGAGGGACAGTATTTTTGTATGTTATGCTGGAGTTTAATACTAAATTCACCGCTTGCGAAGTTCCCTAAAACTCTACATTCAAATGTCCTAATATGTTTATTCCGGCTTGGGCAGCGTATCCGGCATAATCGTATCTCACTCTGGTGCCGTCGGCCTCGGTGTAGTAGCCGCTGCCGGCATATCCGTTGCTCTCATACTCCTCATCGAAGATGTTGTATATGGTAGCACCGACAGTTATGTTCTTTATTCCGCGAAGCTTGAATGTATAGGCCAAGCGCAGGTCGCTGACAAAATAGGCATCGAGCCTATGGCTTTCAAGCCCGGTATTGCTCATATACTGCTTGCCTACATAGTGCGACTGCAGTTCGGCCTCAAAGCCACGGAAGGAGTATGCAAGGCTGTTGTTCACTACTATCTCAGGCGAGAATGATATGCGTGTGCTGCCGTGCTTTATCTCCCAACGCTCATAGGTATTGTCGTCGTACAGCACTTCGGTAAAGTCCTTTATCCTGTTTCGGCTGAAGGCTGCATTGGCACTCCATGAGAAGCCGCAGGGCAGTTTCAATCCTGCAACAAGCTCTATGCCGGCACGGTAGCTGCGCGGAATGTTGGCGGCAAGCGGCTCGCCTATCTCATTCAGCTCGCCGGTAAGCACAAGCTGGTCCTTGTAGCTCATATAATAGATATTCGCACCGGCATGGAAGCACCCTTTGTCGAATGTATAGCCGAACTCGTAATCGACAAGCCTCTCGGCTTTTGGACGCTCGTTCAGTTTTCCGTCGGTATAGTTGTTGCGGGTAGGCTCCTTATGCGCCATGCCTACAGAAGCAAAAACCCTGTTATGGCTATCTATCTGCCATGATATGCCGGCCTTAGGGTTGAAGAAATTGAATGTCTCGTCAACAGCGAGCCTCTGCAGGCTGCCGGCAGCACTGTTCCATTTGTCGTTGCAGCCCGATATCTTATAGCCTATGTGGCGGTACTGCATGTCGGCATATACATTAAGCCCTTGCAAAAGCTTGAAATCGGCTTTCAGGTATATGTTGGCATCATTCTTCGCACCGTTGTTGCGGTAGTATTCGTGGTCGGGAACCAGCTCCCCGACATAGTTCTTCACCCATAGCACATTGCCGAAGTGACGGCCGAAGTAACGGTTGGCACCGCCGCCCAAAGAGGCCGACAGCCGTTTGCTCTTGTAGTTGAGCGAGAACACCGCACCGCCGAAGTCGTTGTCCATTGCCTTCTTGCGCACAAGGTCGCTCTTCTTCACTTCGTTGCCGTCGAGCATGAACGGCTCAAGCGCATATTCCACGAGCTTGCGGCCTCCCTTGTACTCCTGGTAGTAACCGTCGCCCTTTGTATAGTGCAGCCCGACGTTCAGGCTCCAGATATCGCTGAAATGGTGATCGACAAGCAACTGGAAGTTCTTCTGTATGTAGTTGTCGGTCTGGCCGTCGTAGTAATGCGCCTTTCCTGTGGAATCGGTGTACATGTAACCGCAACTGTTGTAACGGCGGCCGTACTCCTGCATCTCTTCCTTGCTTGCATAGTTCCATGCATGGTAGGTCTCTTCCTTGCCGGCAAAGTTAACTAGCCTTACCGTCGTGTTCTTGCCATAGTATGAGGCCTGCACATAGTAGGAAAGGAGCTTTGCGCTTGCACGGTCGATGTAACCGTCGCTCCCGATACCCGACAGCCTAAGGTCGAGTGCCCAATGGCCGCCGATGATTCCTGTTCCGGCACGAAGCGTTGCCTTGTGCGTTGCAAAAGAGCCGTACGAACCGCTGAAACCGGCATAGGGCTGAGTGTTATAGTCGCTTGTACGCATGTTGATGCTCGCTCCGAACGCTCCTGCACCGTTGGTTGATGTACCTACTCCACGCTGCACCTGAACATCCTTTACCGAAGAGGCCAGGTCGGGCAGATTGACCCAAAAGACCGAATGGCTCTCGGCATCGTTGACAGGAATGCCGTTGGCGGTAACATTTATTCGTGTCGCATCGGTTCCGCGTATGCGCAGCCCGGTGTAGCCTATGCCGGCTCCGGCATCGCTTGTCGCCACGGCACCGGGAGTCATTGAGAGCAGGAACGGGAAATCGATTCCGGTGTTCCTTTTCTTCAGTTCTTCCTTGCCGATATCGGTAAACGCCATCGGCGTTGTACTTGTCGCACGGACCGACATTATCTCCACTTCCTGCAGTTCTCTCTGCAAGCTGTCACTCACTGCCTCCTGTGCAAACAGCAAGGAGGGAAAGGATGCCAGCAACAGGCATCCGGGCAATGCAAATCTCTTCATTGCAATTCCAAATTTTTTGGAGCAAGGGACAAAAAAAAGAACCCTCATGCTCCGTTGTTAAACAGAAAATGGGGTTTTCCTGCATGCTTATACAATTTGGAATGTGTATATAAGCTCTTCCTACGCCGGCATTACCCGGATCAGGTTCTTGGGTATGATCTCAGCCCATGTATTAAGGCACCCCGTCTTGAAATCTGCAGCAAAGTTATGGCATTTTGCGAAAAACACAAAAAGAAGAGAAAAATAATTTTATGAAGTAAAGGGCAAAAAAACGGGGAGTACTCTGGAACATTTAACCTTTAAAGAAACTCCTTCAACGGCACGTCGAGTTCCTTTATTGCGCTGTTGCGCGGATTGTTCATATACTTCCACAGCTCATATTCCTTGCCGCCCTTGTGAGCGTCCATAGTCACATGCATAGCGTAGCTATTGTTTCCTGTATCATCGAGCTTGTCGAGAAGAGAACGCACCGTACGCCCCTGGAACGCACTGTCGAGCAGCAGCCTCTCCTCCTCATTCTCCAGTATTATGCCTTTGCGCTCAAGTTCGTCGATTATATCCATTGCTACATGCGTAGGCATGCTGTACCTCTCGCCCATTCCCGAAGCCACATCGATGGCACTGAATGTAGAGTCGTTGCTCTTTCCGGCCTCCTCCTCGCATCTCGCAAGCAGAAGAAGAGTAAGGAACTTGCGATAGTTATGGCTGATAGCCTTGAAACGGTTCTCTTCGTCGAGCCGCTTGCCCTCCTGAAGCAGATAGTTCCAGCGTGAGCCGGCCAGGCAGATAGTCCATGAGAAGTATATCCATAGGATAAAAAGCACAAGGCTTGCCATGTCGCCGTATATGTTGCGGTAGCTGCTGAACATGCTCATTACCATGAAACCGAAATACTGCACTATGCCGAATGCTACTCCGCATGCTATTGCCGACCTGGCTGCATAGCGCACCTCTACCTTTGTATTGGGAATGAACTTGTATGCAAGGAACATCAGTGCAACGTAGATGCCTGTCAGCACCAGAAAGACATTAACCTTGTGTATTACTCCGCCTGAACTTATGTATGACGACACGCTGAGCCACATGGCAAGCAGTATCATTCCGACAAACGGAACAAGCAGTATAAAGACGAATACCTTAAGCTGTTTCTTCAGGCCGTGCCCCTTGAGGTTCCATAGCGAGTTGAAGGAGTCGTCAACTGTCTGGAATATCGAGAAGAGGGAGTAGATAAGGAATACAAGACCTACACCGGCACCAAGCAGATAGTTCACCTGGGCGTTGTGGAGATAACTCTCGGCAAACGACAAGAGAGTGGCAGCTATTCCCTCCTGCCCCTCGAAAAAGCCCTCTACCGTTTCACGGAACATCTCTCCGTAGCCCATGAGCTTTGCAACTGCAACAAGCATCGCCATTATGGGGACAATAGCGAACAGGGTGTGGTATGTGAGTGCTGCCGAAGCCTGCTTCAGTTTCTCTAAGCTTGTAAAGAGCTTCACGAACGACCATAGGATGAGATTGCCTTCAATCTCCTTGTCGTCGCTCAGAATGTTGAACATTCTGATGCATTTCTTTATATTGTCTCTAATTTTCTTTCTCATGCCTGCCGTGTAAAGCACAAAGGTATAAAATTAAGATGAAAGATAAAAGATAAAAGATGAAAGCTGGAAGCTTCGACAGCCTTTGCAGCAACAGGTCGCGCGTAGTGCAGCTGCAAGTTGCACCGCGTGGGTTGCGGACAGCAAAGGTTGTCAAAGAGAAAAGCTATAAGTTTCGGCAACACCGGCAGCAATTAGTCCCAGGTCGCGTGGCAAGGTCACGCCCTGCGGGTTGCGATTAGACGGGGGTGTCAAAGCGAAGCTTCGACAGCCTTTGCAGCGACAGGTCGCGCGTAGTGCAGCTGCAAGTTGCACCGCGCGGGTTGCGAACAGCAAAGGTTGTCAAAGAAAAAGGAGCAGGCACATAAAGCGCCTGCTCCCGAAACCTAAAGTTTATTAAACAAATGAAAATTATTTTACTGCCAAAGATTACCCCATGTGCCTCTGTGGCCGCCGCCAAGCTGACCGCCATCTTTTGAGGTATCTACTGTCTGGTCTTCATTACCCATCTTTATCGAAGCTGCAAGCATCTGCTCTGCCTCAACGTTTACCTCTGTCATAAGAGGTGATACATAAGTCTTCTTCATATTATTGTATAATTATTTTCCTGTTATGTTTTTTTGACAGAAGAACAGAAGGACACAAGATTGCAAAAGGCTGGTTCTCGTGAAACCGGGCAACGGTGCCGTTGCAATGCACGCTGTGCATTTTTATAAAACAGATTTAATGAAACTGCACACAAACTGCTTGCGTGCAGTTCACTAAATTTGTTTTATTATAGGTTTCGCGCCATAGGGCTTATGTTCTTATGTACTTATGTCTAAATTCTTTTTATACGTATTAGCGAACGAGTTTCTTTACACCGTTTACAATGTAGATTCCAGGAGCTGTAATAGCATCGATTCTGCGGCCTGTAAGGTCATAGATTTCTGATTTCTCATTTCTGATTTCTACTTTCTCAATGCCTGTTGTGCCCTCGCCGAAACGGAAGCTGTAAGAAGCAGC
>JAZNSN010000004.1:0-84221 GCA_045591315.1 Bacteroidaceae bacterium | reverse complement strand
TGGAGCATATTGGGAATGTTGTCGGGCGGCATGAAGGATTTATGCGTACAAAAATGATATTTTTTCGAATTTGCAGGCAAAAACGGAAAAATCACCGAAAAACAGAGACCGAGCCAAAATTACTTTTGACTCAGCCTCTTTTGCAGGAGATGAATAAAAAGTAAAGTTCAAGGCTTGTGCAGGCTTCAAAACCGCAGTTTACTTGGCGTAAATAAGGATTTTGAAGGCAAACGTAACACAGGAATTTACTTTTTAGTTACCTTTATCGGTTTATATTTTGCATAGGTTCTATGCCTTATCCTTGCACTTCGAACCTTAGCTTGTCGTTTGCGGTGTCGCAGTCGGCGATAATCTTGTCGCCGGGGTTGAGCTTGCCGTCGAGCAGGAGTGCCGAGATTTCGTCTTCAACATAGTTCTGCAGGGCTCGCTTTAGCGGGCGTGCTCCGTACTGTATGTCGTATCCCTTGTTTGCAAGGAAGTTCTTTGCTTCGGCTGTAAGTTCTATGCTGTAGCCTAGCTCCGTTACACGCTTTACTATCTGTACAAGTTCAAGATCGACGATGTCTATGATTGCTTCCTTGCCCAGCTGGTCGAAGTTGATTATCTCATCGACACGGTTGAGGAATTCTGGCGCGAAACGCTTGTTGAGTGCCTTCTGTATGACGTCGCGTGAGTATTTCTTGTCGCCGGCACGCTCGTCCTTGGCGAAACCTATGCCTGCGCCGAAGTCCTTTAGCTCGCGTGTGCCTACGTTAGAGGTCATTATTATCACGGTGTTGCGGAAATCGACTGTACGTCCGTAGCTGTCGGTAAGGCGGCCTTCGTCCATTACCTGCAGAAGCAGGTTGAATACGTCGGTGTGGGCTTTCTCAATCTCGTCGAGCAGTACAATGGAGTAGGGGCGTCGGCGCACTCGCTCTGTGAGCTGTCCGCCCTCCTCGTAGCCTACATATCCCGGAGGTGCTCCGACAAGACGCGACACGGTGAACTTCTCCATGTATTCGCTCATGTCTATGCGTATGAGTGCATCGGCACTGCCGAACATGAACTTTGCAAGCTCCTTTGCCAGGAGTGTCTTTCCTACTCCGGTGGGGCCGAGGAACATGAACGTGCCTATAGGCTTGTTGGGGTTCTGGAGCCCTACACGGCTGCGCTGTATTGCTTTGGTGAGCTTTTCGATTGCGTTTTCCTGCGCTATGACCTTGCCGGTGAGCTCGCCCTGCATTCCCTTGAGGCGTGTCCATTCGTCCTGCTGCATGCGCTGTACCGGAACACCTGATATCATAGAGACAACACGTGCTATCTCCTCTTCGTTCACGGTCTGACGGCTCTGCGCAAGGCTCTTCTCCCAATCGGCTTTCATTGCAGCCAGCTGGTTCTGCAGCTCTTTCTCCTTGTCGCGCATGTTGGCTGCGGTCTCAAAGTCCTGACGCTTGACGGCTGCATTCTTCTCGCTGTTGACACTGTCTATCAGGGCTTCCTGCTCCTCAATCTCCTTTGGTACTGTTATGTTGCTGATGTGCATGCGTGCTCCGGCTTCGTCCATTGCGTCTATGGCTTTGTCGGGGAAGCAGCGGTCGGTTATGTAACGGTCTGTCAATTTGACACACGCAAGCAGTGCTTCGTCGGTATATGTGACATTATGGTGGTTCTCGTAACGCTCCTTGATGTTCTTGAGGATTGTGTATGTATCCTCGGTAGATGTGGGCTCTACAAGCACCTTCTGGAAACGGCGTTCAAGGGCTCCGTCCTTTTCTATTGTCTTGCGGTATTCATCGACTGTGGTGGCTCCAATGCACTGTATCTCGCCTCGTGCAAGAGCCGGCTTGAGGATGTTTGCGGCATCCATTGAACCGGGTGTTGAGCCGGCACCTACTATGGTGTGTATCTCGTCGATGAAGATGATTATGTTTGGATTGTTCTCCAGCTCTGTTATTATGGCACGCAGGCGTTCCTCGAACTGTCCGCGGTACTTTGTTCCTGCCACTACAGCTGTCATGTCGAGCGAGACTATGCGCTTGTCGAACAGCATGCGCGAGGTCTTTCTCTCTACAATGCGCTGTGCAAGCCCCTCTACGATGGCCGACTTGCCGACACCCGGCTCGCCTATAAGTATGGGGTTGTTCTTCTTGCGGCGGCTCAATATCTGCGAGATGCGTTCTATCTCCTTCTCGCGCCCTACAACAGGGTCGAGCTTGCCCTCGCTTGCAGCCTTTGTCATGTCGAAGCCGAAGTTGTCGAGGACCGGTGTGTCGTTCGACGGCTTTGCCTGCTGTGTGCCGGCATAGCTGTGCGCGCTGCCCTGGCTGCCCCTCGGCAAGGTGTCCTCATCGTCGTCGTCCTGGTCGGTGAAACCGAAACCGTTGCTGATGTTGCTGCTGTCGGGGGTCTTTGACTTTATAGCATCAAAAATCTGAGAATATGTCACATCGTTTGCCTCAAGAATGTCTGCGGCAAGGTTGTTCTTCTCCTTCAGTATGCCCAGCAGAAGGTGCTCGGCATCGGCAACGGCCTTGAAGCTGCGTGCCTCAAGGGTGGTGAAGCGCAATATGCGTGCCGTGCTCATGCTCATCTCGACGTCGGTGCTGTATGGCTGGTCGGCAAGTGATGCATCGGTGCATCTTCTCTCTATCGCTTCCTTAATCTCCTGTATGTTTACGTTCATGCTGCCCAATATGTCGAGCGCGCATCCCTTGCCTTTGCGTATGATGCCCAGCAACAGATGCTCCGGGTTTATGGTGCGGCTGCGCAAGCGGGTTGCCTCCTCCTTGCTCAGTGACAGTATTTCGGACATTTTCTGCGAAAATTCATTGCTCATTCCTTCTCCTCCAATTCTTCTTGTGAATAATCGTGTATAGCTTTTCTCTTTTTCGAATGCGAAGTTAGGGTATTATAGAACCCGTACGCAATATTTTTACATAATCTTTCTTACAAAAAGCGTGCCAAACTATTAATTTTTCGAAAAAAGTTCACTTCAGTTGAACAAAAATCGACAAGGGCGGTCTCCTGTTATGCATTCTGACACGGCCCTTGTCGGTTAAAAAAGTTTCTTGAATTTCTTAGGGTTGCTACTCCTTGCTTATCTTGAATCCCAGCTTCCTTATATATCGCAGGGTTCCGAGAGCTGTGTTTCTGTCATACTCCTTTTCAATCTCAGGAAGTTCCTCGTACGGTACAAGGCAAGGGTGTTGTTTCAGCTCGTCGTTGCGCACCGGCCCAAGAGTCCAGCCTTCGTCCATACGTTCCTTTGCCCACACTTCGTGTACGTTCTTTGCTATGAGCTCAACGGCCTCGTCAAGCTCTTCGGGCAGCTGAACATCGGAAACGTCAACCGGAGCAGGAACATAGCCGTTGCTTCCGGATATCTTTGGCATCTCCGGAATATTGTTTTCGGCAGCTTCTTTTATATACATTCTTAATAGATGTGAGGAGTTTTCTATTCCAGGTTGTTCTTCCAGTCAATGGAGAGTTTCTTTCCGCATCTGTCGCAGAATATCTGATGGAAATAGAGCGGGGTGAGTATGCCTTTGGAATAGCATTCGGGGCAGTAGAATCTTGTGTTCGATTTGCGAATCCTTTTCAGGAGCTCCTTGTACAAATCGGTCTCTTCCCTCTTTACAATGTCGTACCCTAGCTTGTAGAGTAGCTTGAGGGTCTTCATCGCCATAGAACGGTCTATATCCTTTTCCTCTTCTGTCAGCTCGGAATATGGGACCATGCAGGGGGTCTCCTTCTTGATGTCGTCGCGTTCGGGGCCATACTTCCACCCTTGTGAAATGCGGTCTTGTGCCCACAAATCGTGTGCGTTCTCTGCAATTGCTTCACGCAATTCGTTTAGCTCAATGTCCAATTCGATATTAGAGATATCTATTGGCTTAGGATGGTAGTTTTTCATATTTCTGTATTATTTTTATTGTTTATATATTCTTTGTATGCGTACGGTATTATCCTTATCAATGCCTTGTCTAGGCTCGACATATCATAATCTATCTTGTCAAGAACTGCGTTCGAGCATATGTCAAGGTGCTTGAATGCTTTCTTCAGTTCTTTCTTCTTCTTTCCTGAACATTCCGCGCCTGTAATTTTGGCCTCTTCCTGCTCTTCACGCTCCAGCGGCCTGTAGTGCATCAGCAGCTGTTCGGTATTCCATCTGTTGTGCTCTACTGCTCCAAGGATATCCAACTGCCCGTCGGTGAAATTGTCGGTGAGCGGGTTGAACATTGTTCCGTCGCTGTTTCTTATGCATCGGAACTTGCTCCAGATGCTGTGTACGTTGTACATGCTTGACCATCGCATTGCCGATTTTGCCTTTCCGTTTGAACGGATAGTACCGATGCCGCTCTTCCTGCTCAGTTTGCTTATCTCTTTTTCAAGTATCTTCCTGCAGTCTTCCAGCTCGGTGAATGCGGAAACCTTTGCTGCATAATCGTTCTGTGACAATGCCTTCTTGAAAAGTTCGATATGCTTCTTGCATGATTCAATCTCTTCGCCGATACCGTCAAGTTCCTTTATGTCTGAATAGATGTCTTGAGTAAGGATGTCGTTTATGTCAATTTCAGCTTCCTTCTCCAGATAATAGAGCTTGTATGCGAGGTCGATATGCTTTGTTATAGTATCAGCAAAACTGTTCAGAGAGCGGTTGTAGCACTCTGTTGCCATGCCGAAGGCTCTGAGCTTTCCTCTGTATTTGTCATTAGAGTTTATATTCTCGATAATCTCCTTATTGTACCTCTGGTAAACAAGTATCTGCTGTGTGCTTTCGCTGTTGTATATCGATTCGGGGAGGTAAATGGCTGTTGCAACGGCTCTATTGTTCTCTGGCGTACATACCGCAATCGTGAGTTTTGCATTCCTGTCGGCACTTATATCCGAAAGGTACTGCTGTATGACGCTGGTTTCAATGCTGCCTTCGATGAATTCCCATTCTATGTCTATGAAGTCTTCTCCAAGATAGTTGCCTTTATACGGCGATTCTGAATCCGGGTCCGACATCGGATTCTTCCAACGGCTCTCTGCAGTCTCGGTGAGAATGTTCGCTTGATTGTTGCTGTTCACATATCTGTGCCTTGCCAGCGAGAACATCTCTTTGTAACGGCTCATGAAGAAGTCCATCTCCTGCTTCATGTTTGAGTCGATAATGGTAATTCTTGTTCTTCTCTTTTTTGTTGCGAAGTTGGGGTAGTGCGCCATGTGGGCGGTCTCGATAGCCATGGCGGTGCCCATACGCGACATGCCGACAATGACCATGTGTACGTGGAAATCGTCGTCCTGAAGAATTCCGTTTCTTCCTTCCAACGGCACATAGCCGCTGATTATGCCGCTCCTCAGGTCTTTGTTGACAAGTACGTTCTGTGCCCACATCTCGTAGTAGTTGAACGGACGGAATATTACGCAACCGGCATCGTCGAGGTCGGTAATCTGGAATACGTTGAAGGTTGTCTGGTATTCGAACATTACATGGACGGTAACTTTCAGTTCGTCGGGGCTTGTGCAGATGCCCAGCTTTTCTCTTCTTTCAAGGAATGAAGGGGCTTTTCCGCATATTTCCGCTATGTGTCTTAGGCATGTCATGTTCAGTGTGTCGTGGTACGATTCGATGTCATCGTCCCTTGACTCCTCACCGAGGACGTATATCTCTTTGGCTGACGTAAGGCATAGCTCCTCTATGTCGTCGTGCGATGTCCTGCTGCCATAACGTACTATGATGCTTTGCATTTCGTTGTTGTCGAGCAATGAGAACAGTTCTCTGCGGAACTGCTCAATATCACCCGATGTCTGAATTACGATGTATGGCAGTTTGCCTTTCTCGTCGGGCTTAAGAATCTGCCTGACGATTCCTAACGCCACATCACATCCTCCAATGATGACATAATGCGGGGTCTTTAGCAATATTCCGGTGTATGGCTCTTCGCCGTTCTGCCAACGCTCTTTTCTGCGGTCAATCCAACTCAGAATAGAAGTTATCATGAGTCCGTTGAGCAAAAGGATTCCCAGTGAGGTGACAAGTGTGGTCCATAGCCTTATATCCGGGGAGGCCGTTTCCTGATTTCCAGGGTCGGTAAAATAGCAGAACGTTATCCAGAAAAGGGATTGCGGTGCCTTTTCTGTTTCTGAAAAGGATGTGGCTGCCTCTATGTTGAACAGCATCAGGATTGTTGTCAGCAGAAACGGCATCAGCAATACAAGGCTGATGGTCTTGTTCAGGAAATCGCCGTGTATGAGATGCCAGTCGAGTTCAATTCCGTTACGCGCGATATTGCATGCATATATAAGATATCCGATGCAGATATAACTGAATAAGTAACATGTGGCATTGTTGAAGCAGTCAAGCCAGATAATCTCGCTGGAACCGTAAATAAGAATGCATGTCAGTACGAAGAGAGCATATATGTATGGTATTGTCCATTTGTTTTTCTCATATATCCTGCTCCTGAACCAGCCGGTATGCCTTGCTATAGTGTAAACGGCAAACGGAAAGAGACCTCCTGTCATGTACAGAATCATGTTGTCCGCTATGCTGTTTTCCTGTGATATGAGCAGCCATATTGAATAAATTCCTATGGCGAGTGCTATAGGATAGCCGATGACGGCCGATATGTTTTTCAAGAGTCTGTTTCTCTCCATTTGTCTGTACGGTGATTTGAATGTGTCTTTTCGGCAACTATCGTTTGCTTTTATCGCAAAGATAGCAACAAACGAGCGAAAATATCAAGCTTGCTTGGATATTTTCACTGCGAGTGCAGCCTATTTTTGAACTTTATCGCAAAAATAGAAAGACTGAACAGCTTTTCTGCATTCAAAATAAACAGGAATGTACAGCGTGGTGTGCTTTTAACTTTTTTGTTGATTGTTTTTCTCTGTTCTCTCTTTTATATATCTTTACAAGGCAAAACAAACAAAACTGAACGAATACTCTGTATATGCCTTGTGGTGATGACGATGTTATTTTAATTGAATAAGTGGGCAGTTTTTTTTCAACTGTTGCTATTATTTTCTAATTTTGCAGAAATTTGCGATAAACATAAAAACAATATAAGATGTTCCGTACTAAGACTTGTGGCGAACTACGTTTGGCCAATGTTAATGAGAGCGTTACTTTGAGCGGCTGGGTACAGCGTGCACGTAAGATGGGCGGTATGACATTCGTCGATCTCCGTGACCGTTATGGCATTACACAGCTTGTCTTCAGCGAGGACGCAAATGCCGAGTTGTGCGAGAAGGCTTCGCACCTTGGCCGTGAGTATGTAATTCAGGTAACCGGTATCGTGAGTGAGCGTCAGAGCAAGAACTCCAATATCGCTACCGGCGACATTGAGATAATAGTGAGTGAACTGAATATCCTCAACGAGGCTGCTACGCCTCCGTTCACCATAGAGAACAATACAGACGGCGGTGATGATATACGCATGAAGTACCGTTATCTCGACCTTCGCCGTGAGGCAGTGCGCAAGAACCTTGAACTGCGTCACCAGATGACAATGGAGGTGCGCCGTTATCTCGATTCAATGAACTTCATCGAGGTTGAGACACCTATGCTCATCGCGTCAACGCCTGAGGGTGCGCGTGACTTCGTCGTTCCTTCCCGCATGAATCCCGGTCAGTTCTATGCTCTTCCTCAGAGCCCTCAGCTCTTCAAGCAGCTGCTTATGGTATCGGGCTTTGACCGTTACTTCCAGATAGTGAAGTGTTTCCGCGACGAGGACCTGCGTGCCGACCGTCAGCCTGAATTCACCCAGATTGACTGCGAGATGAGTTTTGTAGAGCAGGAGGATGTAATCTCTTTGTTCGAAGGCATGGCAAAGCACCTCTTCAAGACAATACGCGGCGTTGAGCTTACAGAGCAGTTCCCGCGCATGACATGGCACGATGCCATGAAGTATTACGGCAGCGACAAACCCGATACACGTTTCGGCATGGAGTTCGTGGAGCTTATGGACATTATGAAAGGACACGGGTTCGGCGTCTTCGACAGTGCCGAGTATATCGGCGGTATCTGTGCCAAGGGTGCTGCGACATATACACGCAAGCAGCTTGATGCGCTTACCGATTTTGTACGCCGTCCGCAGATAGGCGCGAAGGGTATGGTCTATGCACGTGTAGAGGCCGACGGCACTGTAAAGTCCAGCGTTGACAAGTTCTATACACAGGATGTCCTTCAGGCAATGAAGGCTGCTTTCAATGCCGAACCGGGTGACCTTATCCTCATTCTCAGCGGCGACGATACAATGAAGACACGCAAGCAGCTATGCGAGCTCCGTCTTGAGGTCGGCAGCCAGCTCGGTTTGCGCGACAAGAACAAGTTCTCTTGTCTCTGGGTGGTGGATTTCCCGCTCTTCGAATACAGCGAGGAAGAGGGCCGTTACATGGCAATGCACCATCCGTTCACTTCACCGAAGCCTGAGGATATTCCTCTTCTCGATACAGATATGGGTGCGGTACGTGCAAATGCCTACGATATGGTCATCAACGGTGTAGAAGTAGGCGGCGGTTCAATACGTATTTACGACAGCGAACTACAGAACAAGATGTTCGAACTTCTTGGCTTCACTCCTGAACGTGCGCAGCAGCAGTTCGGCTGGTTGCTCGATGCCTTCAAGTACGGTGCGCCTCCTCATGGCGGCCTTGCTTACGGTCTCGACCGTTGGGTGAGCCTATTTGCAGGTCTCGATTCAATACGCGACTGTATTGCGTTCCCGAAGAACAATTCAGGCCGTGATACAATGATTGATGCGCCTTCTGTTCTTGAGCCGGAGCAGTTGGAGGAGTTGAATATTATTGTTAATATTGAAGAGAAGTAATATGGCAGAGAAAGCAAGAAAGAAGAGCGATGCCCGCATTGCCAAGGACCGTAAGCGCAAGGCGGCTGCGCAGCGTCGCAGGATGGTCAAGCGAATTGCCATAATTGTTGCTGCGATAGCATTTGCTACATTGATGATATTTGCATTTGCTGCGCCGCCGAAGGCGATGTAATCATATCAGCATAAAAAAGCACTGCAGAATTCTGCAGTGCTTTTTTATGCTGATGCTTTCTCTGTTACTTGAGATTCTTCTTGAAGAAATCGGCAATGCGCTCGAACAGATGGAAACGGGTGTTGGCACCGTGGTAGATGCTGTGGTTGCTGTCGGTGTAGAGTGCAACCTCGAACTTCTTGTTTGCCTGTGTAAGTGCATTGATGTAGTGAATCATGTTGCGCAAGTGTACATTGTCGTCTGCTGTACCGTGTACGAGCAACAAGTGGCCATTGAGCTTGCTTGCATTGACTATGGCAGAGCCGGCATCGTATCCCTCCTTGTTCTCCTTTGGAGTACGCATGTAGCGCTCGGTGTAGATTGTGTCGTAGAAACGCCAGTCTGTGGGTGCTGCAACGGCAACTCCTGCCTTGAAGACCGCCTCGTCCTGGCTCATTGACATTATTGTGTTGTAACCGCCGAAGCTCCATCCCCAGATGCCGATGTTATCCTTGTCAACGTAGGGTAGTGTACCCAGATACTTTGCAGTCTCTACCTGGTCGGCCGGTTCATACTTTCCTATGTTGAGATATGTACACTTGCCGAACTTGGTTCCGCGTCCGCCTGTTCCGCGTCCGTCAACGCATACCATGATGAATCCTTCGCCTGCCATGTAGCTCTCGAACATGGCATTGCCATAGTTGCCCATGTGCCAGTTGTCGGTAACCTGCTGAGAGTAAGGGCCGCTGTACTGGAACATTACGACAGGGTATCTCTTTGAAGCATCGAAGCCGTACGGCTTTATCATCCAGCCGTTGAGCTCAACTCCGTCACTTGTCTTGAATGTGAAGAACTCCTTGCCCGGCATGTCGAACTTCGCCAGTTTATCTTTAAGCTCGCTGTTGTCGATGAGCCTCTTCAACTCCTTGCCGTTGTTGTCCTTCACTGCAACGATGTGCGGTGTGTTGATGTTTGAGAAGGTGTTTACAAAGTATTTCATGCCTTTGCTGAAGACAGCCTTGTTTGTTCCGTTCTCATCGGTGAGCCTTGTCTTCTTGCCCTTGGCATTTACCTTATATATACACTCACGCAGAGGGCTTCCTTCGTTGCTTGAGTAGTAGAACTCGTTCTTCTTGCTGTCCCAGCCATAGAAGTTCTTTACCTCGAACTCGCCGCTTGTTATTGGACGTACAAGCTCGCCTGTCAATGTATAGAGATAGAGCTGGTTGTAGCCGCTGCGCTCACTCTGAAGAACGAAGTTGTTGTCGAAGAACTCAATTCCTGTATATACGTTCTCGTTGAGATAGGTGTCGCTCTCTTCGCGCATAATGGTCTTGCTTATGCCCGAAAGCGGGTTCACGGCCTGTATCTCCATTACACTCTGGTGACGGTTGAGGGTGAGCACTGCAAGCATTGCCGGGTCTTTGGTGAACTTGATTCTTGGGATATACCCCTCTTCCGGGATGTTCACGTCGAGCTTGCGTGTAACACGGCTCTTGATGTCGAATGAGTGTACCGATATCTTTGCGTTCTTGGCTCCGGCCACCGGATACTTGAAGCTGTATGGCTTGCTGAAATCGAAATATTCATTGCTCTGGCCGCCGTTGTACATTGGCATGTCGTACATCATGACTTCGCTCTCGTCGTACTTGATGTATGCAATGACCTTGCTGTCGGCACTGAAGTCGTATGAACAGTTGTTCATGAACTCCTCTTCGTTCACCCAGTCGGGTATGCCGTTTATTATCTTGCGGAACTCGCCGTCCTTGGTTATCTGCGACTCGCTGTTGCCGAAGAGCAGCTTTACAAGGAAAATGTTGTTGTCGCGTACGAATGCAACCATTGTGCCGTCGGGCGAGAACTTGGGAACCTGTTGTGCTCCGTTCTGTGACAGAGGCTCAGCTGTATTGTTCTTGCGGTTGAAGATGAAGTGTTCTGCAGTGAATGAGTTGCGGTAGATGCCGCGTGTCTTTGTCTGCAGCAGTATTAGCCTTTCGTCGGGCGAGAACTGGTAGCCGTCTATTCTCTTTCCTTCGAAACCGCGTGCTGTAGCCGCATTGAAAAGAGTATCTACAATCTCTCCGTTCCTGAACGAGCCCATGAGAATCATGCTTCTGTCGTCACTCATGCGGGCGAAATGCTCGCCGTCGGCCATTGGCTCTATGGCTGCATAGGTCTTTGGCCAGAAGCCGCCGTACATTACATCGCGTAACGTGACATTGTTCCCGGCATAAGCCGAAATTGTCATTGCAATAAATGCAAATAATGAAAATAGATGTTTCATGATGGTTTATTTTGTTTAGTTTTTATCTTTGTACCACGAGGCATACATTATATAGTCGTTGGCTATACGTTCGACAATATCCTTCTGCTGTTCCTTGCTCACCTCCTTTATCTTCTTTGCAGGTACGCCGGCGTATATCCAGCCGCCTTCTACCCGCATACCGGATGTAATTAGTGCGTTTGCTGCAACGATGGCTCCTCTCTCAACTACGGCATTGTCGAGCACTGTGGCACCCATGCCTATAAGGCAGTTGTCCTCAATTGTCGCTCCGTGTATTGTCGCGTTGTGTCCGATAGAGACATTGTCCCCGATTGTTGTCTTTGAACGCTGGTAGAGCGTGTGAACTACGGCACCGTCCTGTATGTTGACATTGTTGCCGATTGTGATAGTATTCACATCTCCGCGCAGCACGGTTCCGTACCATACCGAACAGTTGTCGCCCATAGTCACATCGCCTATGACGGCAGCGGTCTCTGCCAGGAAACAATTCTCGCCAATCTTTGGCACGAATCCTCTTACTTCCTTTATTATAGCCATTTTCTTTACTCCTTATTGCTGTTCTCGCCTCTGTTCTCTCTCTTTGGCCGGCGGTAGCGGTGTCTGCGGTTATCTCTTTTCTTTGGCGCGTCACCGGATGTACCTTGCGCTTCAGTTTTCTGCTTTGGAGCTGCCGGAGCTTTGCTTTCGTTCTTTTCGCCTTTGTCATTGCGCCTTTTGCCGCCTTTCCTGTCGCTTCTTCCGTGTGTATTTCTGTTGCGTCCGTTCCTGCCTTTTGCACCTCGCTTCTCCTTTTTCTTAGGCTCGTAGGCCGGTGCTTCTCCCAATTCGGCCGGCACTTCCATCTTCGGCACATCCTGCTCGATGAAATCCTCTATGCGCTTGAAGTACTCCTGGTCCTCCTGCGACACGAATGTTATGGCACGTCCTTTTGTTCCTGCACGTGCAGTACGTCCTATTCGGTGTATGTAGTCGTCGCAATCGCGTGGCACATCGTAGTTTATTACGATGCGTATGTCGTCGATGTCTATGCCTCTGGCAAGAATGTCTGTAGCCACAATCATGTCAATCTTGCGGCTCTTGTACTGGTACATTATCTCGTCGCGTTCGCTCTGGCTGAGGTCGCTATGCATCTCTCCTACATTGAAACCATGCTTCCTTATGGTCCTGGCAATCTCCTTTACCTTTGTCTTGCGCGATGCAAAGAGTATGACCCTCTCGCTGCTCTCGCTGTCGAAGATACTGTTTATGATTCCTAGTTTCTGTCCTTCATGGCATATATATGCCTGTTGCGTGATTCCGTCAGCAGGCTTTGCAAGAGCAAGCGTTACCTGAAGCGGGTTGGTGAGAAGGTCGCTTGCAAGCTTGCGTATCTCTTCGGGCATGGTTGCTGAGAACAGCATTGTCTGCCTCTTCTTCGGGAGCTGCTTTGCGATTGTCATAATATCGTTGCAGAATCCCATGTCGAGCATGCGGTCGGCCTCGTCAAGAATGAAGAACGAAACCTTTGAAAGGTCTATGTTGCCGAGTGTAATATGGCTTATGAGCCTTCCGGGGGTAGCCACGATTATATCAGCTCCCTTTGCCATTCCACGCAGCTCCTGTTCGTAGCGTTGTCCGTCATTTCCGCCATATACTGCAACGCTCGATACCTGCATGAAGTATGTGAAGCCCTCCAGCTGCCTGTCTATCTGTTGTGCAAGCTCTCTTGTCGGAGCCATTATCACGCAGTTTATTGCATCTTCGGGGTACTCTCCTGTGCATAGTCTGTTAAGCACCGGCAACATGTAGGCTGCCGTCTTTCCTGTTCCGGTCTGAGCTACGCCTATGAGGTCACGCCCCTCCATAAGGGGCTGCAGTGTCTGTTCCTGTATAGGCGTACACTTCTCGAAACGCATAGCATCGAGAGCGTCAAGCACTTCGTCTTCGAAATCAAAATCGGTAAAATACATAATAGTTTATCTAGGTGCTTTGCGGTATAGGTATATCGCAATGAATGTGTATAGGATGTTCGGTAGCCATACGGCCAACGCTACAGGCATCTGTGCTGCGAAAGCCGAAGATATTGCCTGGAAAAGAATGTACGAGAAACTCAGTGCCAGTCCGATACCGAGCGAGAGACCCATGCCGCCTTTCTTTTTGCGTGAGGATAGTGATGCGCCTATAACGGTCAGTATGAAAGCTGCAAACGACATTGCTATACGCTTGTGGTATTCAATTTCAAATCCCTGTATGTTCGCCACTCCGCGTGCTTTCTGCTTGTCGATGTAATCGCTTAGTTCCGGACTTGTCATGGTCTCCTGCTCACCTTCCGATATAAGGAAGTCGCTCGGTTCGAGCGGAATTACCGTGTCGAGCTCTTCGCGGTTGCTTGAACGTATAACCTCAACGTCATCGCGCAGCTCTCGTATCATCCACCTTCGCGCAGTCCATGTGTATGGCTTGTCTGGATTGTATTTTATTATAGCTGCAGTCATGTGTGACACCAGCTTCTTGTTCTCGATTCTGTCTAAAGAGAAACGCCAGCCGGTATTGTTGCGGCTCTCAAAGCGCTCCATGTATGCGATGGTGTTCTCATCAAGCTTAACTTGTATATTGGCTGCAGATTCTGTCTTTTTCTTTCTGTTGTGCTCCTGTTCGAAAGCAAGCCTTGTCTCATTTCCTCTTGGAATAATGTAGGCGCTCAGAATAAATGTCATTATCGATATTATGCCGGCTGATACCATGTATGGCTTCATCAGTCGTCTGAAACTGACACCCGATGCAAACATTGCTATGATTTCAGAATTGTCGGCAAGCTTTGATGTGAAGTATATGACCGAAATGAATACGAACAGCGCACTGAAGGTGTTGGCAAGTGACGGAGCGAAATTGAAGTAGTAGTCGAATATTATTTCACTTGCTGTCGCATTCGATGTGGCGAACTTGTCAATCTTTTCATTGTAGTCGAATACAACGATGACAATGATGATAAGTGCCAGCGAAAAGAAGTATGTTCCCAGAAACTTCTTTATTATGTACCAGTCAAGTCTCTTTAGCTTAAGATTATCGAGCCATTTCATTGCTGAATGCTTTTTTTGTGTTCTCTGTTTCTATTGTTGTGCTTATAGACGTCGTGTAACTTCCTGCAGCATATTCTTCTTCCATGCCGTATAGTCGTCTGCAAGAATGTGTTTGCGTGCCTCCTGTGTCAGCCATACGTAGAATGCAAGATTATGTATTGATGCAATCTCCAGAGCAAGCAACTCCTGTGCTACGAAGAGATGGCGAAGGTATGCCTTGCTGTAGAGCGTATCTACGAATGACGCTCCGTCCTCTTCTATGGGAGAGAAGTCGTATTTCCACTTCTCGTTGCGCATGTTCATTATGCCATGCTTAGTGAACAGCATAGCATTGCGTCCGTTGCGTGTAGGCATCACGCAGTCGAACATATCGACTCCGCGTTCTATCGCTTCCAGGATGTTGGCCGGCGTGCCTACTCCCATTAGGTAGCGCGGCTTGTCTGTCGGAAGAATCTCGTTCACAACCTCAATCATCTCGTACATCTTTTCGGCAGGTTCTCCTACGGCAAGGCCGCCGATGGCGTTTCCTGCAGCCTCCTTTGAAGCTATGAACTCGGCCGACTGGCGGCGGAGGTCGGGATATACGCAACCTTGCACGATAGGGAAGAGCTGCTGCTCATAACCGTATTTCGGTTCAGTCTCTTTCAGACGGCCTATGCAACGGTCGAGCCAACGGTGTGTCCTCTCCATCGATTTCTTCGCATAGTCGTAGTCGGCAGTGCCGGGGGTACATTCATCGAATGCCATTATGATGTCGGCACCGATGCTTCGTTCGATGTCCATTACCCGCTCAGGTGAGAAGAAGTGCTTTGAACCGTCGATGTGCGAACGGAATTCTACTCCCTCCTCGCTCATTTTGCGTATGTCCTTCAATGAAAAAACCTGAAAGCCGCCGCTGTCAGTGAGGATAGGGCGGTCCCATGCGTTGAACTCATGAAGACCGCCGGCCTTTTCAAGAGTGTCAAGGCCCGGACGGAGATAGAGATGATATGTATTGCCCAGGATAATCTGTGCCTTAATATCGTCCTTGAGGTGCGGTATCTGCACTCCCTTTACCGATCCCACTGTGCCTACCGGCATGAATATGGGTGTCATTATCTCGCCGTGCCCGGTAGTGAGCACTCCGGCACGTGCCTTGCTGTCGCTGTCGGTATGTATCAGGTTGAATTTCACGTCTTATACCATTAAGTTAATAGAGTTCTTTACTTTTACGTCGAGCAGTGCTATTTCAAGCACATCGTTGATGTCCGTTACATAGTGGAATTCAAGCCCTGTCAGGTATATCTCCGGTATCTCCTCGATGTTGCGTCTGTTCTCCTCGCAAATTATAATGTCGGTTATTCCGGCACGTTTTGCTGCCAGTATCTTCTCCTTTATGCCGCCTACTGGCAGAACCTTTCCGCGCAAAGTGATCTCTCCTGTCATAGCCAGATTTGGCCTTACCTTGCGCTGTGTTAGTGCCGAAGCCAATGCGGTTGCCATTGTTATTCCGGCCGATGGGCCGTCTTTGGGTATAGCGCCTTCGGGTACGTGAAGATGAATGTTCCATTTCTCGAACACCTCGTAAGGTATTCCCAACTGTCCTGCATGTGCTTTAATATATTCGAGTGCAAGCATTGCCGACTCCTTCATCACGTCGCCGAGATTGCCGGTAAGAGTAAGTTTTTCTCCCTTTCCTCGGCTCAGGCTCGTCTCTATGAAGAGAATCTCTCCGCCTACAGCAGTCCATGCAAGTCCTGTAACCACACCTGCATAGTCGTTGCCCTGATACTTGTCGCGTGTGAATTCCTTGACTCCAAGAAGCCCCTTGAGGTCGGCCGGCTTTACTGTTGTAATCTCGAATTCGCCTGTTGTTGCCTTCTGGCATGCCAGGCGACGGAATATCTTGCCTATTTTCTTCTCCAGGCCACGTACACCCGATTCGCGGGTATAATCCTCGATTATACGTTCAAGGGCTGCCTTGCTTATGCTTATCTTCTCCTTGGCAATTCCGTTGGCCTCTTTCTCCTTAGGGACAAGATGGCGTTTTGCAATCTCAATTTTCTCTTCGGTCAGATATCCGCTTACCTCAATCAGTTCCATGCGGTCGAGTAGTGGGGCCGGGATGTTGGCGAGGTTATTGGCTGTTGCAATGAACATCACTTTCGACAAGTCGTAGTCTATGTCAAGGAAGTTGTCGTGGAATGTGTTGTTCTGTTCCGGGTCGAGTACTTCAAGCAATGCTGATGATGGGTCACCGTGCATTGAAGCCTGGCCCACTTTGTCTATCTCGTCAAGAATGAATACCGGATTGTCTGTCCCTGCCTTTGCGAGGTTCTTGAGTATTCGTCCCGGCATTGCTCCGACGTATGTCTTGCGGTGTCCGCGTATCTCCGACTCGTCGTGCACGCCGCCGAGCGACATGCGCACATACTTACGCTTGAGCGATTCGGCTATCGATTTGCCGAGCGAGGTCTTTCCTACTCCCGGAGGGCCGTAAAGGCAAATGATAGGTGACTTGAGGTCGCCTCTCATCTTTATCACGGCAAGATGCTCCAGAATTCTCTCCTTGACCTTGTCGAGCCCATAGTGGTCGTGGTCGAGGACCTTGCGCGCATTGTTTATGTCAAGGTTATCGCTTGTGCATTCTCCCCATGGCAGGCTTACGAACATCTGAAGGTAATTCAACTGTACGTGATAGTCGGGCGACTGAGGGTTGATGCGGTCTAGCTTTGCAAGTTCTCTGCTGAATATCTCCTCGGTCTCGGCACTCCATCCCTTCTTGTCAGCCTTCTCGCGAAGCTCCTGTACGTCCTGTTCCTGTACGCTTCCGCCCAGTTCCTCCTGTATGTTCTTGAGCTGTTGCTGAAGGTAATATTCCTTTTGTTGCTGGTCGATGTCACTATGTGTCTTCTGTTGTATCCTCTCTTGTATTTCTGCAAGCTGCTGTTCGTGGTTAAGTATAGACAGAAGATGATATGCTCTCTCTGTTACTGAATTCTCCTTCAAAAGCGAAATCTTTTCGGTGAGAGGTATCTTCATGTTTGCGCAAAGAAAATTTATCAGTGATTCGTCGTTCTTGAGGTTCTTTATTGCGAACGATGCTTCGGGCTGCGCTCCAGTAGCCTTGAATATTTTTACCGCAGTTTCGCGGCATGTTTTCATAAGAATCTTGTATTCCTGATCCTGCTTAGGCTGCATTTCTATCGCGTTTTCGATGTTGCCTTTCAGGAACGGCTCGGTTTGTGTGAGGCTATTCAAGGTTATTCTTTGGAAACCATGCAGGATTACGGTTGTTGACTTGTCGGGCATTTCGAATACCCTTACAATCTTTGCTACGGTGCCGGTCGGGTAGAGATCTTCCATCCCAGGATCATTAACAGACTGGTCGCGCTGGCAGAATACACCCATGTATCCCTTGGTTTTTTCAAGTTCTTTAATGAGACGCAATGATGACTCTCTCCCAACTGATACGGGCAGCACTGTTGTAGGGAACAATAGCATATTACGTAAAGGCAATATGGGCAATTCCTCTCCAAGCTCCTCTATATGTAAAATCTCAGAACTACCTTCCTGGAAGTCTGCTATAAGCGAAAATCCGCTTTCGTCGAAGTTTGCCTCTTCCAGAAAACTTTCAATATCATTTTTTTTATTTCTTCCCATAATATATTGGCAATGCCTTAGAGCATTTTTCTTGTTTGTTTTAACTGTTTATATGTACAAAGTGCGAAGATACGATATTTAGCCGATTCTCCGAAATATTTTTTATTAAATGATATTATATATATAGATAATCGGTTTCTTCAAACTTATTTAAACAGTGCCGTAAAATGAGTCTTGTCTTCTTTTTATTTCTGTTTATTTATGCTACTTTTGCACTTTCAAACATTTATATTGTTGCCATTGAAGACAAAACGCAGAATATTGTTCCTGGTCAATCCAAAGTCGGGTGTACAAAGCAAGATGAAAATACCGAAGTTTGTTGAGAAATTTATTGACAAATCCCGGTATGATTCCTTTATTGAATATACCAGATATGCCGGTCATGCTTCGGAATTGGCGTCTGATGCTGTGAGAGAGGGGTTTGATGTTGTGGTTGCTGTTGGCGGTGATGGCACAATCAATGAAGTGGGTCGTGCACTTGCTCATACATCTACCGCTATGGGGGTTATACCATGCGGTTCCGGTAATGGCTTTGCACGTCATCTGGGAATACCGATATCGGTAAAGGGCGCTATTGATTTTATAAATGTGGCCGAACCCGTACGCATAGATTATGGCAGGATTAATGGCCGGCCGTTCTTCTGTTCGTGCGGAGTGGGTTTTGATGCACTGGTAAGCAATGATTTTGCCAATAGCGGAAGCAGAGGCATGTTTACGTATATACAGAAGACTCTCATTGATTGGGTTACTTATAAGCCCGAAGTCTATGAGGTTGAGACTGAAAGCGGCTGCGCAATGCATAAGGCGTTTGTCATAGCTTGCGGAAATGCGTCGCAATATGGCAATAATGCTTATATAACCCCATTTGCGTCTATGCGTGACGGCATGTTGAGCGTATCGGTCCTTTCACCGTTTACTGCATTTGAGGTTCCGCAAATAGTAACCCAACTGTTCAATAATACGCTCTCTTCAAACGGCCATATGACAACGTTCGGTGCGCGTTGGCTTAAGATAAGACGCAAGGTTGCCGGTCCGGTACATTATGATGGGGAGCCATGTGTGATGGATGCGGAACTCATGATTGATATTGTTCCTGAAGGAATAAATGTGTTGGCGGCTCCAGGCTGGGACGGTACATGTGCACCGGTGCCAATATACAAGCAGTTTTATGATATTGTAGCAGGTGTAATGGAGTAATGCTGTAGTTCTTTTGTGTTGAAATTGTTTTACATGATTTTGAGGTAGAAATCACGTAGTATTTTCTGTGCATCTTCGCTGTACACTCCAGGTCTATTCTCCAGTACAAGGATGTTTTCATTGCATTCGATGCGGTCTCCCTTGCTGAATTCAATCAGTACTCTTTTTGCTTCTTTCCTTGGTGTTGTCTTTATGTAAGTAATTCTGCTTGGGACGAATCTATGGCTGTTTGCCGAAGAACGCCACTCTTTTTCAATGTCACAAGGAATTATTATAGAAATCTTGCCGGTGTCCGTAAGCAATTTGCCGGCTTTTTTAAAGAATGCATCACTTCCTAAACTGTCGCTATGCCGTGCAAGGGTACGTGAATTGTTATTGCATTTCAGACTGTTTACGAAGTAGGGCGGATTGCTTACGATTGTGTCGAAAAGTTCTGCCGGATTGTATTTTAGCAAGTCTTCGTCTATTATCTCTATGCGGTTTCCCCAGGGAGAATTGTCTGCGTTCTCCCTTGCCTGCCTTGCTGCTGAAGCGTCAATTTCAATTCCTGTTATATAGGCATTGCTGCGTTGTGCTGCCATTATTGCTATCAGCCCGCTTCCGGTGCCGATGTCAAGAATACGGCAACTTCCGGAACAGTTGAACCATCCGCCTAGGAGGCAACCGTCGGTTCCCACCTTCATGGCGCAATCATATTGTTCTATAGTGAACTGCTTGAATTTGAAATAGCTGTTTGACATCTATTACCTGTTTATAGACGAAAGAAGGCTTTAAAGCCTTCTTTTGAGCCGAGTTGGGGACTCGAACCCCAGACCTACTCATTACGAATGAGTTGCTCTACCAACTGAGCTAATTCGGCAGTATATTTGTTTTTTCAGTTTGCCTTTTACCTCGTTTTGTCGGGTACTCGCCCCCCCCAGACCTGCACCTCGTTCATCTTTGGACGAATGAGTTGCTCTACCAACTGAGCTAATTCGGCAGTATATTTGTTTTTTCAGTTCGCCTTTTACCTCGTTTTGTCGGGTACTCGACCCCCAGACCAGCACCTCGTTCATCTTTGGACGAATGAGTTGCTCTACCAACTGAGCTAATTCGGCAGTATATTTGGTTTTTTTCAGTTTGCCTTTTACCTCGTTTTGTCGGGTACTCGACCCCCAGACCAGCACCTCGTTCATCTTTGGACGAATGAGTTGCTCTACCAACTGAGCTAATTCGGCAGTATATTTGTTTTTTTCAGTTCGCCTTTCGCCTCGTTTTGTCGAGGTACTCGACCCCCAGACCTGCACCTCGTTCATCTTTGGACGAATGAGTTGCTCTACCAACTGAGCTAATTCGGCAGTATATTTGTTCACGCAGATAATTCTAAAGTGAACTTTTTCTTTTGCGCTGCGAAGATAGTGCAAAAGGTGCGGAAATCAAAATTAGAAACGAAAATTTCTTTATCCGTTCCAAATAAGAAGCGTGGGACTATCGGTTTCGGACAATCTGATTTCAGTCAATGGACGTATTGAGAGCAGATCCGATTCTTTATTCCCGGTACCTGGGTCAAAGTTGTCTGGCATCTGAAACAGTGCTCTATAGCTTCCCTTGAATCCGAACTTTTCATAATATTGGCGCAAATCTTCGTCGGCGGGTATTGTTGCAAGAGCATGATATCCTTTTTTTCGTGCAAGTTCCATTGCCTTTCCAATAAGTTTCGATGCATGTCCTTTTCCACGTTCTTCGTATGCTGTCGCAACACCATAGATGTATCCGACTTTTTCCCCGTTCATTACAAAAGGCAATATGTGGAGCATTGACAACAGTTTGCCGTTCTCTTTGATGAGAAGTGCTCTGTCGGGAGTGTAATAGTGCTCCATAAAGTGCTCTATGAATTCATTGCTGTCTCCAAAAGCCTCTTTCCATAGTTCTTTGATGGATTCTTTGGTGTTCATAAATAGGATAATCTTTCTGCAAAAATAATTTGTTGGCTGAAGAATGCAAAAAAAATACGGTATGTTCAGTCGTTGTTCTTCGGTCTGGCTGTTATCTTTTCTTGACAGTTTTTTGTTTATCCGATATTTTAGTTATCTTCGCGGTATTGCGTTATCTGTTTAATAAAAACAAAATGGAAGTAAAGAAGTATATACATGAAAACGAAGAACGTTTTCTGAGTGAATTGGAGTCGTTGATACGCATTCCGAGTATAAGTGCCAAGAGCGAGCACAAAGGCGATATTGCTGCCTGTGCAGAGCGGTGGAAGGAACTTCTTATAGAGGCTGGCGCCGATAGGGCTGAGATAATGCCTTCAAACGGTAATCCTTTAGTGTATGCCGAAAAGGTCGTGGATGCGGCCGCGCCGACAGTGCTTGTCTATTCGCACTATGATGTCATGCCGGCTGAGCCGTTGGAGCTATGGAATACCAATCCGTTTGAAATGGTCGTTAAGGACGGCAGGGTATGGGCGCGAGGTGCCGATGATGACAAAGGGCAGGCAATGATACAGGCAAAAGCGTTCGAGTATGTTGCAAAGAACGGTATTCTTAAGCATAATGTGAAGTTTATCTTTGAGGGTGAAGAGGAGATTGGTTCGCCTAGTCTTAATGCGTTCCTTCGTGATAACAAAGAATTGCTTAAGGCCGATATAATACTTGTCAGCGATACAAGTATGCTCGGTGCCGACCTTCCTTCGCTCACGACAGGTCTTCGCGGGCTTGCGTATTGGGAGGTAGAAGTGACTGGGCCAAATCGCGACCTTCACTCAGGCCATTTTGGAGGTGCCGTTGCCAATCCGATTAATGTACTTTGTGAAATGATTGCCAAGATGACAGATTCCGACGGACGTATTACCATTCCTGGATTCTATGACGATGTAGAGGAACTGTCTAAAGAGGAGCGTGATATGCTGGCATCAATACCGTTCGATGAGGAGAAGTACAAGGTTGCTATTGAGGTCAATGCACTGCGTGGCGAAAAGGGCTATTCGACGCTTGAGCGCAACAGCTGTCGTCCTTCGTTTGATGTATGCGGCATTTGGGGCGGTTATACAGGAGAGGGCAGCAAGACCGTTCTTCCATCAAAAGCCTATGCTAAGGTGTCCTGCCGTCTTGTGGCTCATCAGGACCATGCCAAGATTTCTCAGATGTTTGCCGATTACTTCGCGTCCATTGCTCCCGATTGCGTAAAAGTGAAGATAACTCCTATGCATGGTGGTCAGGGGTATGTGTGTCCGATTACTCTTCCTGCGTATAAGGCTGCTGAATCGGGTTTTGAGAAAGCTTTTGGCAAGAAACCTCTTGCGGTACGCCGTGGAGGCAGTATCCCTATAATAAGCGATTTTGAGAATATACTAGGAGTGAAAACAATCCTTATGGGATTCGGCCTTGAAAGTGATGCCATTCACTCACCGAATGAGAATTTCAATCTTGATATATTCCGCAAGGGTATCGAGGCTGTAGTGGAGTTCCATAAGAATCTGAATCTGTAATTTGTGAAAATCCTGACATGCGGCAAAGCAAGGCTTCGCTTTGCCGCATGTCTTTATATCTTGTTTTCCAAGAGTTGTGTGATATGTATAATGCTTCGTTGTGGTTTTATGGAGAGCCCATGACTCTTTATGGCGAGCCGATAGACAGAATCTTATGCTCTTCTTAAAAGAATTTTGTCTTTGGAATTATGCTGTTTGTTTTTATTTTTATATCTTCGCATCGATTTTTTAATAAAACATTTTCTTGATATGAAGTGCAAGGATTACATTGATGTTGCAGCAGAGGGACGTAAAAGGTGTCCGCTTGTCAATATTGCCCTTGTGTCTTCTGTTATTGATGTGTTTTTTATGTAGTTTTGTTATGGTCGTTTCGTTTGGAACGACTTTTTTTGTATATTAGCGGAAAATATTTTTATTTTTTATGGAACCTCTATTACATGAATGTGGAGTTGCGATGATTCGCTTGCGCAAGCCGTTGAACTATTATCAGGAGAAATACGGTACGTGGGCATACGGTATGAACAAACTGTTCTTGCTTATGAACAAGCAGTATAACCGCGGGCAGCAGGGCGCGGGTATCTCTTGTGTCAAGCTGAAGGCTTCACCTGGCGAGGATTATATGTTCCGTGAGAGGGCGGAGGGCTCCGGTGCCATTTCCGAGGTGTTTGAAATGGCAAACAAGAATATCGCTTCTCATCCCAAGGATATGAAGAATAATGCCAACTATGCTTATCGCCACTTCGGCTTTGCCGGCGAACTTTATATGGGGCACTTGCGCTACTCGGCAACAGGCAAGACCGGTATGCAGTATGTTCACCCGTTTCTGCGCCGCAATAACTGGAGAGCCAAGAATCTTGCCTTGTGCGGCAATTTTCATATAACAAACGTAGAGGATGTGTTCCATGAACTTGTTTCTCATGGCCAGCATCCGCGTGTCCATGCCGATACATATATCATGCTTGAACTCATGGGTCATAGACTCGACCGCGAGGTTGAACGCATCTTCAAGGATTGCGAGGCAGAGGGTCTTGAGGGCATGGATATAACAAATACAATTGAAGAACGTGTGGATATAGCAAATGTCCTGCGTACCTCCACACCAATGCTCGACGGAGGCTATGTGTTCTGCGGCGTGACCGGCAGTGGCGAGATGTTTGCCATGCGCGATCCGTGGGGCGTACGTACAGCATACTGGTATGCCAATGACGAAGTGTTCCTCGTGACAAGCGAACGTGCTGCATTGCAGACTGCAATGAACCTGAAGGCCGAGGATGTCATTGAGATAAAGCCGGGCGAGGCTCTTATCGTGAACAAGCGCGGTGAGCTGAGAAGCGTGCAGATAATGCCGCAGAAAGCATTCCTTCCATGCTCGTTCGAAAGAATATATTTCAGTCGCGGAAACGATGGCGATATATATAAGGAGAGAAAGAAACTCGGCGCTAACTTGCGTGACCAGATTCTAAAGGCAATAGATTACGATCTCGACAATACTGTATTCTCGTTCATCCCAAATACTGCCGAAATGGCGTTCTACGGAATGGTGGAGAGTATGGAGGAATACCTTAACGAGTGGAAGGTGAAGGAACTTGCTTCGGGCAAGGAATTCACTCCGGAGGAGGTGAAGGCCATTGTTACCAAGAAGGTACGTCAGGAGAAGGTTGCAAACAAGGATATTAAGATGCGTACGTTTATATCTACAAGCGACAAGCGCAACGACCTTGCAGCGCATGTGTATGACATTACATACGGCACGATAAAGCCTAAGGTGGATAACCTTGTGGTGATTGACGACAGCATCGTGCGCGGAACAACATTGAAGCAGAGCATTCTCAATATACTCGACCGTCTTGAGCCGAAGAAGATTATTGTTGTCTCTTCGAGCCCTCAGATTCGTTATCCCGATTACTACGGAATAGATATGGAGAAGTTCGACCATTTCGTCGCATTCAAGGCTGCGCTTGAACTTCTTTACGAGAACGGCAAGCATTCGCTCATAAACGAGACCTACCGTGCATGCGTTGAGGAGCTGAGAAAACCCGATGCAGAGCAGGTTAACTGTACACGTGCGATATACCGTCAGTTTACAGCCGATGAGATTTCAAGGAAGATTGCCGATCTTTTGAAGCCGGTTGACCTCAATGCCGACCTTGAACTGGTGTTCCAGACTCTCGAAGGCCTGCACGATGCATGTCCCGACCACTTGGGCGACTGGTACTTCAGCGGTGTCTATCCTACACCCGGCGGAAACCGTCTGGTGAACGAGGCCTTTGTATATCATTATGAGAAATACCTCTACAAGTAAGAAACAACAAACATTTATATATCATGAAAGAGAAACTTAAAAAGGTGTTGCTGCTTGGCTCCGGTGCGCTTCGCATTGGCCAGGCCGGAGAGTTCGACTACTCAGGTTCACAGGCACTCAAGGCACTTCGCGAGGAAGGTATCGAGTCGGTGCTTATAAATCCTAACGTAGCGACTATCCAGACTTCAGAGGGCATAGCAGACAAGGTGTATTTCCTTCCGGTGGATATACATAATGTCGAGGAGATAATAAAGAAGGAGCGTCCCGACGGCATTCTGCTTGCTTTCGGCGGGCAGACTGCGCTTAACTGCGGTACAGAACTCTACCAGAAGGGTATTCTTGAGAAATATGGTGTAAAGGTTCTCGGTACCTCTGTAGAGGCTATCATGAATACCGAGGACCGCGACCTCTTTGTTAAGAAACTCGATGAGATACCTATGAAGACACCGGTGAGCCAGGCTGTAGAGAGTATGGAAGATGCGCTTGCTGCCGCTCGTAAGATCGGTTTCCCGGTCATGGTACGTTCGGCCTATGCTCTCGGTGGCTTAGGCAGCGGTATATGCCGTGACGAAGAGAGTTTCAAGGAACTTGCAGAGAGTGCATTCACATTTTCTAGCCAGATACTGGTAGAGGAGTCTCTCAAAGGCTGGAAAGAGATTGAGTTCGAGGTTATACGCGATGCGAATGACCACTGCTTCACTGTGGCAAGCATGGAGAACTTCGACCCGCTTGGCATACATACCGGCGAGTCAATCGTTGTTGCTCCTACTTGTTCGCTCACTCCTGAGCAGGTGAAATTTATGCAGGAGATTTCGGTTAAGGCTATCCGTCACTTGGGTATTGTCGGCGAGTGCAACATACAGTACGCATTCAATGCCGAGACAAATGACTATCGTGTAATAGAGGTGAATGCACGTCTGAGCCGTTCTTCAGCTCTTGCATCAAAGGCAACGGGTTATCCTCTTGCTTTTGTGGCTGCCAAGATTGCTTTGGGATATACTCTCGACGAGATAGGCGAAATGGGTACTCCAAACAGTGCATATAAGGCCCCTGAACTCGATTATCTCATTTGCAAGATACCGCGCTGGGACTTGACAAAGTTCGCAGGAGTGTCACGCCAGATTGGCTCAAGCATGAAATCGGTAGGCGAAATCATGTCTATCGGCCGCAGTTTTGAGGAGGTTATCCAGAAGGGTCTCCGCATGATTGGACAAGGAATGCACGGCTTTGTGGGCAACGAGCATACGCACTTCGATAATCTTGACGAGGAACTTGCCAATCCTACTGATATGCGTGTCTTCTCTATTGCATCGGCGTTAGAACAGGGTTATACAGTAGAGCGTATAAGCGAACTTACTAAAATAGATCCGTGGTTCCTGGGCAAACTGAAGAATATTGTTGACTACAAGAAGGTGCTTGAGGGGTACAATACCCTTGAGGAACTTCCTGAGGAGGTTCTGCGTCAGGCTAAGGTGCTCGGATTCTCCGACTTCCAGATATCGCGCTTTGTACTCAAGGAGCAGAAGAATATGGAAACCGGAAACCTTGCAGTGCGTGCGCGCCGTAAGGAACTCGGCATTCTTCCTGCAGTAAAGCGTATCAATACTGTCGCTTCGGAACATCCCGAACTGACAAACTATCTCTACATGACATACGGAGCCAAGGGCTACGATGTGAACTACTACAAGACCGACAAGTCGGTTGTAGTTCTCGGCTCAGGTGCATACCGCATCGGTTCCTCTGTAGAGTTTGACTGGTGCTCGGTGAATGCGGTACAGACAGCACGTAAGCTCGGCTACAAGTCGATAATGATAAACTACAATCCTGAGACTGTGTCAACCGACTATGACATGTGTGACCGTCTCTACTTCGACGAGCTCTCTCTTGAGCGTGTACTCGATGTTATTGACCTCGAACAGCCGGGCGGTGTGATTGTATCTGTAGGCGGACAGATTCCTAATAATCTTGCAATGAAACTGCATCGTCAGTCGGTGCCCATTCTTGGTACATCTCCGCTCTCTATCGACCGTGCGGAGAACCGTCACAAGTTCTCGGCAATGCTCGACCAGCTCGGCATAGACCAGCCGGCGTGGAAGGAGCTGACAAGCATAGAGGATATGAAGGAATTCGTTGACAAGGTGGGTTATCCAGTACTTGTACGTCCTTCGTATGTGCTTTCGGGGGCAGCGATGAACGTATGCTACAACGAAGAGGAATTGCATGAGTTCCTCAAGATGGCGGCAGACGTATCAAAGGAGTTCCCTGTTGTGGTTTCACAGTTCATGATTGAGACAAAGGAGATTGAGTTCGATGCTGTTGCGCAGAACGGCGAGGTTGTGGAGTATGCGATTTCGGAGCATGTTGAGTTTGCCGGTGTACACTCCGGTGATGCAACACTTGTGTTCCCTGCACAGAAGATATATTTCGAGACTGCACGCAGAATAAAGAAAATCAGCCGCCGCATCGCTAAGGAGCTCAACATATCAGGTCCTTTCAATATACAGTTCCTTGCAAAGAACAACGAGGTTAAGGTTATAGAGTGTAATCTGCGTGCTTCACGCTCGTTCCCGTTTGTTTCAAAGGTGCTGAAGCGCAACTTCATCGAGACTGCTACACGTATAATGCTCGGTGCCCCATACAGTCAGCCCGACAAGTCGGCGTTCGATATCGACTGGATTGGCGTCAAGGCTTCTCAGTTCTCGTTCAGCCGTCTGCATCAGGCCGATCCTGTATTGGGCGTGGACATGTCGTCAACCGGCGAAGTGGGATGTATCGGCGACGACTTTGAAGAGGCATTGCTGAATGCTATGATTGCTGTAGGCTACAGCGTTCCCGAAAAGAACGTAATGGTTTCTTCGGGTGCTGCCAAGTCAAAGGTCGATTTGCTCGAATCTACAGTACTTCTCGCGCAGAAGGGGTATAATATCTTTGCAACCTCCGGTACAGCCAAGTTCCTCAATGAGCATGGAGTGGCAGCAACACCGGTAATGTGGCCCGATGAAGACCCGAATGCCGAGAACAACGTAATGCAGATGATTGCCGACCATCGTTTCGACCTCATCATCAATATACCTAAGAACCATACAAAGCGTGAGCTTACAAACGGTTATCGCATACGTCGTGCTGCTATCGACCACAATATACCACTTATAACAAATGCCCGTCTTGCCAGTGCGTTCATACGTGCTTTCTGCAAGATTGACGTTAAGGAGATGCCGGTCAAGAGCTGGGATGAGTTCAAGTAACAATTAAGTATTACGATAGTGTGAGGGTGGCATAGATGTCACCCTCACATTTTTTACGTTTAAAATCTGTTAATTCTTTGTTGCTGTTGAACTGGTGTGCTATTTTTGAAAAACTTAGCTGTTCCGTTTTCTGTAACTCCCGCCGTGGCCAGGAATAGGATACGGCAGACCTGTAAATAAATTTTAGACTAAATGTTTTATTGTATGAGACTTGTAAGAACTATCGTATGCGGCTTTTCTTTGTTGGCTGCATTATCTTGCGGCAACAGTTCTCCGTCAGTAGGAGAGTGTGGCGAGTGTACCAATAATGGGACCGAGTGCGCTTCGGGCGAGTGTGAAGGCAAAAGCAATTGCAAGAGTGTTGGCAGCAATGCTGTAGTAGAGAATATAATGTCGCGCAGGAGCATACGCAACTACAAGGAAAAACCTGTAGAACGCGCCCTCGTCGAAGAGGTTATGAAGTGCGGAATAAACGCTCCCAGCGGACAGAACAAACAGTCGTGGGAGGTGCGTATAGTCGATGACCCGGCTTTCCAGAACGAAATAAAGGCTGCTATGGCTGCGACGGGCAACGAACGTGCTGCCGGCTGTTTCTACAATGCTCCGGTATGGCTCTTCATTGCACGTGACAAAAGCTACGATTTCTCTACGATAGATTGCGGATTGCTGTCGCAGAACATAATGCTTTCGGCCAACTCGCTCGGTCTGGGAACCGTATGTCTGGGCAGTCCGGTGCGCTTCATACTTACAAGCCCGGATAAGGATAAGGTCCTTTCGAAACTGGGATTCAGTGACGGATATGAACTTTGCATCTGCATTGCAATGGGCTACCCGAACGAGAAACCGGCTGCCAAGCCTCGTGATTTCGGTAAGGTGAAGTTTGTTGATTGATAAGAACTCGAACGGTTTCTAAATAGATGTGATTATGAAAGTTCTGCTTATAAACGGAAGCCCACGTAAGGCGGGAAATACTTACCGCGCCCTCTCTGAGGTGGCTGCGACCCTTGAGTCTTTGGGTGTAGATAGCGAGATAGTACATATAGGAACCGCACCGGTACAGGGGTGTATAGCCTGTTTCAGGTGCAAGGGTTTGGGGCATTGTGTCTTCAACGACCCGTTGTATATGACAATGCGGGAGAAACTTGAAGAGGCCGATGGCATTATTGTCGGCTCACCGGTCTATTATGCCGGGCCTAACGGTTCGTTGTGTGCGCTGCTCGACAGGCTCTTCTTTTCAAGCAAGGCACACTTGCAGTACAAGCCAGGAGCTGCCGTGGCTGTCTGTCGAAGAGGTGGTGCCAGCGCAACCTTTGACAGGTTGAACAAGTACTTTACAATCAACAATATGCCGGTCGTTCCGTCGCAGTACTGGAATAGTGTGCATGGGCTTGCTCCCGGTGAGGTTGTTAAAGATGAGGAAGGTATGCAGACAATGCGTACTCTGGCACGCAATATGGCATGGATGCTAAAGGCTTTGAATGCCGAGGGACTGGAACGGCCCAAGCGCGAAGAGCCTGTATCGACAAGTTTTGTAAGATAAATTTTTAATTGTGCCCCGAAAAAACGGGGCACAATTTTTTCGCTCATATGTCAGGCCCTTTTGGGGACAAGGCTGTTTTGAGCATTTGTGGTTAAAAAACTAGTAATATGTGATATTTTCGAAATAATGTTATATTTTTGTAAATTGAAGTATTATAATGCATAAAAAGATAAAATCTATTAACTTAATACTAACTTTTAAAACTTATTTTATGAAGAAGATTACGTTGTTTATTTTGTCGCTGTTGCTCACAGTGGGTGCAATGGCACAAATTGACACCAGTAAGGAGTACCGTATTAAAGATGTTGGTACCGGCAATTACTTGAATGCCGCTAACCACGATGAGCATTCTGGTGGCACGAATGGTGGTGTGACTGTGGCCGCTTATGCAGAAAGTAATGAGCAGATTTTTACATTCGAGGCATCTGGTTCGGGATATTACCTCAAGACAAAGAGTGGCTATTACATCTATTGCCAGCAGTGGAATGTCGATGCCCTTTCAAAGAAGAGCCTTTTGACCTTTGTCAGTGCAGGTAATGGTAATTATTACATCATGAACGGCTCTAATTACTTCAAGGTTGAGTCCGTTGGTGGTGTTTATTATCCATTCTGTGATGCTCCTTCTAACCTAAAGGCAACTTGGGCATTGGAGCCTGTAATTACCGGTCCTTTGACCTATACAGTGAAAGTCCTTGGTACTGATGCTGCAGCAGGTGTTGTGTTTGAAGGTACCAACTATGCCGGTGATGCAACTTTCTCAACAGAGAATGTCGTTAGCAAATCTACTCTTACTGCAATTCCTGTAGATGGCAAGATGGCTGTTGTAACACTTGACGGTACAACCGTATATGTAAGCTATTTCGACGAGTCAACAAAGTTCTATACAATCCAGAATGGCAAGGGCGGTTACGTAAGCTTGAATCCTGAATATGTTTCAAATGGTGAATTGATGCTAAGCAATAAAAATACACCACGTGACAATCAGGGTATTTGGGCATTTGTAAAGAACGGTTCTGCATACAAGGTTTATAACTATTCTACAGGTCTTTCAAAGGTGATTGGTATGACTGGTAGTGAGGCTTCGGCTCGTGCAAAAATGGTTGATCCATCTACAAGTTCTTATACAATTGAGTTTGATGGAACTTTGAATTTCGGTAATGGTGAACCTTCATATATCAAGTGGAAGGGCACTTCAAGTCAGTACTGGAACGACCGTAACAGCTATCTTGCATTGTGGAATAGCACCGGTGCAATCGGTGATACCGGCAGCAAGTTCTTCCTCGAAGAGGTTGATTATGTAGATTATCCCGATGAGTATATCCACGAGATTTCAGAGATTCAGGGTGTTTCTTCATTCTCACCAAAGAATCCCAACACATTGTGGTACACAACATCGGCCGAGGCTGCAGGTGTAAGCTATCCTTGGATGGAGTATGCTTTGCCACTCGGTAACGGTGAACTTGGCTGTATGGTATTCGGCGGTGTGCGCACCGAGGAACTCCAGTTCAACGAGAAGACTCTTTGGAGTGGTCCTGCGAACACTGTAGGTGCAGGCAGTGGTAACCGTACATTCATGAACTTCGGTTCATTGCTCATCGCTAACAATGATAATGCCGTTTACGAGGGTGTAACCGACTATGTACGCTACCTCGACATCGAGGAGGGTATCGCAGGCGTTGAGTTTAAGAATGCAAACGGTACAAAACAGGTTCGCAAGTATTTCGCTTCTGCTCCCGACCAGGTAATCGCAGGTCAGTACAAGACTGAGGGCGCTGACAAGCTCAACCTCACATTTATGTTGGAGCCTGGAGCAGGCATCGGTGCAGGCAATGTTACATACAAAGCTGACGGTACAGCGGAGTTTACCGGTGCAATGACTTCTGTTAACTTTGCTGCTCGTATGCACGTTGTTGCCGACGAAGGTGCAACAGTTACTGCATCGGGCAAGGGTATCACCGTGAAGAACGCTACAGAGGTTACATTCTTCCTCAAGGGTGCCACAAACTTCAACGGTGATATGGAGGTTCTCAACAACTACTTTACAACAGAGACACCAGCCGATGTCAACGCTCGTGTAAAGAGTGAGATTGAGGCTGCTGCTGCAAAGGATTATGCAACTCTTGAGGCTGACCACGTTGCCGACTTCACAGCAATCACAAAGCGTATGACATTCGACCTTGGTCTTACAACTCCTACTGTTGATACAAAGACCTTGATCGACAATTACTTCCCGAACAACAGCGCTGCAAACAGCACAGCAAACGACCATCTGTTCCTTGAGCAGCTCTACTTCCACTATGGCCGTTACTTGGCTATCAGTTCAAACCGCAAGCCTATCGCGGCTCCTAACACTCTTCAGGGTATCTGGAATGACCGTGGTTCCGATTCTCCTTGGAACTCTGACATCCACACAAACATCAACATCCAGATGAACTACTGGCCAACTGAGATTACAAATCTCAGCGATCTCCACAAACCATTTGTGAACTTCATCATCCGTGGCGCACAGAGCGACGGTTGGAAGAAGGTCGGTCAGCAGTACAATGACGGTTATGGCTGGAGTGTATTGACAGAGTCTTCTCTCTACAACAGTATGAGTACATGGGGCAGCAACTATCTTGTTGCAAACGTATGGTACACAAGCCACCTCTGGACACACTACCGCTACACTCAGGACAAGGAGTTCCTGAAGAAGGCATTCCCTGTAATGTGGAGCTGTGCCGAGTTCTGGTTCCACCGCCTCATTGAGGACCGCAAGGTTTATGACGGTACATACGTTGCTCCTAACGAGTTCAGTGCCGAGCAGCACGGAAACGAGAGCGAGGACGGTACTGCACATGCACAGCAGATGATCAGCTATCTGTTCCAGAACCTTACAGATGCTATTGAAATTCTCGGTGTTGAGAATACCGGTCTTTCACAGGCCGATGTTGAGAAACTTGCTCTCTATCTTGAGAAGACCGACAAAGGTCTTCATACAGAGACATACGACGGCGGTTGGGGCAATCCTTTCAATGGTGTAAAGAGCGGTGAGCTATTGCTCCGCGAGTGGAAGTACTCTCCTTACAGCGTAGGTGAGAGAGGTCACCGTCACATTTCACACTTGATGGCTCTCTTCCCAATGGACCAGATTACTCCTGAGAGTGAATACTTTGTTCCTGCTGTAAACGCATTGAAGCATCGTGGAGATGCCGCTACAGGCTGGTCAATGGGTTGGAAGGTTAACCTCTGGGCGCGTGCTCAAGACGGTGACCATGCACACATCATCATCAAGAATGCTTTGAAGCACTCTACAACATACGGCACCGACCAGAGTCAGGGCGGTATCTACTACAACCTCTTCGACAGCCACGCTCCGTTCCAGATTGACGGTAACTTCGGTGTATGTTCAGGTATGGCTGAGATGCTTCTGCAGAGTGCTCACGGTTACGTTAATATCCTTCCTGCTCTCCCTGCAGTCTGGGAGAAGGGCGGTAATGTTACCGGCATGAAGGCTATGGGTAACTTCACCGTTGATTTCAACTGGGTAGAGGGCAAGTGCCAGAAGGCTACTGTCACAAGCAATGCCGGTGCTGAGCTTAAGGTACGTTGCGCACGTGGTGCAATGGCACTTGACAAGGCAAAGATTACTGTAAATGGCGTAGAGGTTGCTGTTACAGTGGAGAACGGTGTCGCAACCATTCCTTGCGTCAAGGACGATGTTGTTGAGATAGACTTCACAACAGAAACTGCGATTGCTCCTGTTGTTTCTGGTGATGCCCAGAATAGCAATGGCGCAATATACGACCTTAGCGGCCGCCGCATCAACGGTGCTCCTGCCGGTCAGGTTTACATTGAGAACGGTGTGAAGAAACTGGCTAAGTAACAGTTACGGTATTAATGCAAAAAAAGATGTGCGCCCGAAAGCGCACATCTTTTTTTGCATCTATTTTTTATTTGCCTCCTGTTTCAAACGGTACTCTGAAACTTATTCCCTGTTTCATCAGTTCGTAAAGGTTGGGGTAGAGACGCTTCTTGAACGACTCCCAACTGCGCTGTTCCATGCCGCTCCATGCTGCTTCTGCTATCGCAAGCCCGCGAGGGTAGAACATGTAGTTTACACGGTTGATGTCTTTTATAGCTTCGGCCCATAGCGTTGCCATGACTCCGATGATATGTTTCTGTTCGGAATCTTTCAAGCCATAGCTGGGGTCAAGTTCGTATGCTTTCTGCAATGTCGTGACAGGCATGCCCCAATTGTTGAATTCGGGAAGGTCGTTCTGCCATTGCGGGTAGTCGAGGTATGTATGCTCTCCGGGTGCCATTATAAGTTTGTGCCCGTTGTTGCGCGTAAGTTCAATGCATTTAGGGGTAAGCCCATTGCGCCAGGTGACAAGGGTTACATCCTTAGGGTAGGGGAAAAGGTAGTCGTTTGCCGGCGGCCACATGTTGTCGAGCTCGCACCATAGTATAGCCTCCTTCCCGTTATTTCGTACATACTCTAACATTCGGCCGAAGAATATGTTCATCAGTTGCGACGGCTTTTCGTAGCCGGCAGAGCGCATGAGTGCAAGGCACTCTTCGCACTGTGCCCAGTTGTCCTTTACGGCGGCTTCGTCACCGCCGAGATGAATACGCTTCGACGGGAAGAGCTGAGCTACCTCACGTATTATATCCTCATAGACTTTATATGCCTTTTCACTGCTGGCACATAGCATCATGTTTGTCACTTTGCCTATCTCCTTTGCATCGCCATGCCTGAAAGGGCAGCCCAGTTCGGGGTATGCGGCAAGTATTGCTGCCGAGTGTCCGGGAATATCAAGCTCCGGTACAATCTCTATATGCCTTTTGGCTGCATATTCTATAAGCTCCTTTATCTGTTCTTGTGTGTAATAGCCGTTGTCGGGGCCGTTATTGCCGCCTTTGGGATTGCGGAAGGCTCCTTTTTCTGTAAGCTCAGGGTGGCTCTTGATTTCAATGCGCCAGCCCTGGTCATCGGTCAGATGGAGCTGCAGTACATTGTATTTGTAGCATGCCATGCGTTCGATGAACTGTTTTACATCATCAACGGGCAAGAAGTGGCGTGCCGGGTCGAGCATTACCGCACGGTATCCGTAACGAGGTGTGTCTTCGATATGAATCGGCGCAACTTTGCCTATGCTGCTGTTAATGGCATCGCCCAGCAGCAACTGGTCGAATGTCTTTAAAGCATAGAAGATTCCGGCCTCGCTTCCTCCTGTAAAACGGATGTGTCTGCTGTCTATCTCTATACTGTATTCTTCCTTGCCTTTATCTTCGGACAGTACAATCTCTATGCTCCTCTTTCCCTTGCTGCTGCACACCTTTATGCCGGTACGCTCTTCTATTATCCTTACCAGCTCTTCTTTAATATAAGGAGAATCCTCGCAGTCGTTCATTGCAATGGCAGCATGTCTCAGGTCAAAAGCTTTCTCTCCTGTACGGCACTCGACTTTCTGTGGAATAGGCAGCAGTGCCGAAAGGTTCTCTTGGGCCGGTGATATGATAGCAGCAGAAGCTATAATCAATGCCAGTATCGTCTTTTTAATGTTTGTCATAAGCAGTTCTGTTTTTTCTTAATGCAAAAGCGGAGAGGAGTACAATGCCTTTCCGCTTTGACAATACCTTTATCTTTAGTTTATCTCAAGCTCATCGACAAAGATGAATGCCGGCAGGCCTTTTGCCGGATGCCATTCAGGCATGTCGCGGTCCGATAGTGCAAGTATCTTTACATAGCGTGCCTTAACCGGAGCGAATTCAACCTTGTGGCCATATATCTTGTTCTCGTCTTCGGCTGTGAGGTCGGGGTATTTCTCGCTGAATACTTCGGTGAAGTTCTCGCCGTCATCTGATACCGATACCGTTATTCCTAAAAGGTCGAATACCCAGTCGCCCTTGTCAACGCTTGTGTTGAAAGAAACAGTGCTTATCTCCTCTTCCTTTTTTAGGTCGATTACAGCTTCAAGGTCTGTCAGGCAGAATCCGAGCCAACGGCCTGTGCGGTAGTTGGGGTTGCCCTTTAGTCCATCGACAAGTGTTATAGGGCCTTCGAATGTGTAGTTCTTGTGAATGTCCTGCAACAGCTTGATGGGCTTTGCTGTAGCCTTGCTGAATGAAATCTCTTCGCTGAACATGCGTGTTTCGCCTCTCTCTCCGATACCCTTTGCCTTTACAGTACAGCTCTCCATTATTTCTATAGGTGCAGTGTAAAGGGCTGATTTCTCTGTTGGTTCGCTTCCGTCGAGGGTGTAGTATATCGGCAGGTTGTCAAGTGTCTTGAACCCGATGACGATAGCTCCTTTCTCTGTATCGGTAGTGAACTTCTCCTCTATGTCAAGGATATGCTTTGCATAGTTGTAGCCGTATTTCTCGTATATTCCGATGAGCGGCAGAAGACGCTGCTTGAACTCTTCGAAGTTCTTGTTTTCGGGCTTGCACCACTGTACCTCGCACAATGCGGCCATTCGCGGCAACTCCATGTATTCGACGTGGCTGAATGTAGGTATGTATTCACTCCACAGGTTGGCCTGTACGCCAATTATGTGCTTCTGTATATCAACGCTTAGAGTATCGTTTATAGGCTCGAACGAATATACCTTCTCTACCGGTACATATCCGCCGATGGCCAAAGGCTCGTCATCGGTGTATTTGGTCTGGTAGTAGTCGAAGTACATGAACGTCGTCGGCGACATGATGCAGTCGTGTCCCTGCTTTGCAGCCTCTATGCCGCCTTCAACACCACGCCACGAGTGTACTGTGGCATTGGGGGCAAGGCCTCCTTCGAGGATTTCGTCCCAGCCGATTATCTGGCGGCCTTTGCTGTTGAGGAACTTCTCGGCATGGTTGATTACAAAGCTCTGCAGATACATCTCTGCGCTATGCTTCTTGTCGCTCTTAATTCCCAGGGCCTTTATGCGTGCCTGGCACTTGGGACACTTCTCCCACTGTGTCTTGGGGCACTCATCACCTCCGATGTGTATATATTCCGAGGGGAATACCTCTATTACTTCTGCCAACACGTCCTCGATGAACGATAGGGTAGCATCGTTGCCGGCACAGAGTACGTTGTCCGATACTCCCCACATCTTCCACACCTCGTATGGGCCTCCGGTACAGCCATACTCAGGGTATGCTGCAAGAGCTGCCTGCATGTGTCCGGGAAGGTCAATCTCCGGGATTACGGTAATATGCCTATCTGCTGCATAAGCCACAATCTCACGGCACTCATCCTGAGTATAGAAGAAAGGACCGTAGTGCTTGCCGTCATATTCGCCGCTGTTGCGTCCTATGACAGTCTCGTCACGTTCTGCTGCAACAGTAGTGAGCTTGGGGTATTTCTTTATCTCGATGCGCCACCCCTGGTCATCGGTGATGTGCCAATGGAAGCGGTTCAGGTTATGGAGCGCGAGAATATCGATGAATCTCTTTATTGAGTCGGGTGTGAAGAAGTGGCGTGACACGTCAAGGTGTGCACCTCTGTATGAGAAGCGTGGGCTGTCGTTTATCGTCACAGCCGGGAGCAGTACCTCGCCAGCATCTGCCGGAATTGACTTGCGCAGTGTCTGTATGCCATAGAATACACCGGCTGCCGATGCTCCGGTAATATTGACACCGTTTTTGTCAACAGTAAGCTTGTAAGCCTCGCTGTTGTCGCTTGCTTCGGCTACTGCAATTCTGATTGCATTCTCCTTCTTGCTATCGGTGACTTCGAGTTCAAGGCCTGTCAGGTCTTTGATGTAGCCCGAAAGATGCTCTGCATTACGTTTCATTACTTCATCGCCTTCATAGACAATGCTTGTCTTGCTGCTGAGGAGAAAACCTTCGCCTTCGCCTTCAACAATTTCCTGAGGAAGCGGAATCACATTGTAGTTGCCTGTAGCTGCCTGTTCCTTGCAAGAGGAGAGGGCTAAGCTCAGCAACATTACTCCTAAAAATGTCTTTCTCATAGTTTGGGTCAATTATGTTTATGTTCTCATTTTACTGTAACATCGAGCAGCTCTACATCGAAACGCAGTGCCTGGTTGGGGCCAATGTCCTGTCCTGTTCCGCGTTCACCGTATGCGAGGCCCGAAGGAATCCACAGGGTTATCTTGCCGCCTTTGCCAATAAGCTTCATTCCCTCGGTCCATCCTTTGATTACTCTGTTGAGAGGGAATTCGATAGGATTGTCTTTCTCTGCTGCATCGGGTGTACTTGCCTTTATGTACTCCTTACGTGCCTGCGGCATATCGCTCCATTTGTTGCTGTCGAATACCTTTCCGCTTATTGTAGTTCCGGTGTAGAGAACCTTTACGACATCATCGTTCTTAACGGCCTTTGCATTCATGTCACCAGTAGCCTCAATCTTGTATAGGATTCCGCTATCTGTCTTCTTTACACCTTTCTGTTTCTCTATCTTGGCAAGCCATGCCTCCGACTCTTTCCTGTTCTTCTCAGGAAGTATGGTGCTGAAGTAGTTCTGCATGTACTTGTTTGCCTCTTGTATGGTGATAATCTCTTTTTCCTCCTGCGTGTCGGCAATGCCTTTTAGCAATGACTTCTTCTCTATCGGGTGCGGGGCATCCTTCATTCTGTAGGCGAAGTCGGCTCCAATAAGCGTAGATACGATTTTTCTGTCGGTGGGGCTGAAAATCTCTACAGTGCTGTCATTCGCCGATGCCTGTATGCGCTTTCTGAACTCAGCATCGAAGTACTTCTTTGAAACTTCTTTAAGATTGTCTGGTGTCAAGGTCTCGTTTTCGACCTTGATAGGTTTATCCTTGGCAAAGTTCTTGTCAATCGTCGAGAATATTATGCCGTAGTCAAGCTTCAGCTGCGGGAGTATCTCGTTCTTTATGTTCTGCCCGATCTGGATACCAGCTATGTAGGATAGTGTGTCAATCTTCTCTTCTTTTGGCGCATAGTTGCCGAGATCAGTTCCTGTATGCATTGCGCTTGATACCGCTATTCCGCATCCTATCAACATTGTTGTCAATATAGTTCTTTTCATCTCTTCTGTTGTTTTATGTCATTTGATAAATATTTCAGTTATTCTTGTTCTGGACATTGCCCACACCAGCACGTAGCTTGCAGAGAATGTCGTCACGGCAGCCAGTATTCATCCGATATTCCTTTGTCTGTAATCCTTCATTATGCTTATATTAGTCTTTAGGCAAATATACATACAAACGAGCGAGAAATATGAAGCTTGCTTCCATATTTTTCACAGCGAGTGAAGAAAATATTCGAGTTTTCTCAAATATACATACAAACGAGCGAGAAATATGAAGCTTGCTTCTATATTTTTCACAGCGAGTGAAGAAAATATTCAAGGTTTACCTCAAATATAAGCAAAACAATTTGAAAATCAGTAAAGCTTCCCTAAATATATAATGTATTTGCAGTTGCTGTTTGGGCAGATTTTACTATCTTCGCAGAAGATTACATGAATTCAGATTGCTATGAAACGCGACAGACATATTTTTCAGTTGATTGAGACGGAATACCGCCGTCAGTTAAAAGGTATTGAACTTATTGCATCGGAGAATTTTGTGAGTGACGAGGTAATGCGTGCCATGGGCTCTGTCCTTACAAACAAGTATGCCGAAGGTTATCCGGGCAAACGCTACTATGGCGGTTGCGAGGTTGTTGACATCGTTGAGGAGATAGCCCGTGAAAGGCTGAAGGAACTCTACGATGCAGAGTGGGTCAATGTTCAGCCACATTCGGGCGCGCAGGCCAACGCTGCCGTATTCCTTGCCGTCCTGAACCCCGGTGACAAGTTCATGGGCCTTAATCTTGCCCATGGAGGCCATCTCTCGCACGGCTCTGCAGTGAATACTTCAGGTATAATATATACTCCGGTCGAATATAACCTTAACCCCGAAACAGGGCGTGTCGATTACGACCAGATGGAAGAGGTCGCTTTGCGTGAGAAACCGAAGATGATTATCGGAGGCGGCTCTGCATATTCACGCGAGTGGGATTACAAGCGTATGCGCGAGATTGCTGATAAGGTGGGTGCGATATTCATGGTGGATATGGCTCATCCGGCAGGCTTGATTGCAGCAGGGTTGCTTGACAATCCTGTCAAGTATGCCCACATTGTGACATCTACTACACACAAAACACTGCGCGGTCCACGCGGAGGCGTAATACTTATGGGCAAGGATTTTCCCAATCCTTGGGGCAAGACTACCCCGAAAGGCGAGGTCAAGATGATGTCTCAGCTGCTTGACTCCGCTGTATTCCCAGGTATTCAGGGCGGTCCGCTGGAGCATGTGATTGCTGCTAAGGCTGTTGCTTTCGGCGAGGCTCTGCAGCCCGAATTCAAGGAGTATCAGGCACAAGTGAAGCTGAATGCGGCGACACTGGCGAACGAACTCATGGAGCGCGGTTTCGGCATTGTGTCGGGCGGAACAGACAACCATTCGATGCTTGTCGATTTGCGCAGCAAGTATCCCGACCTTACAGGCAAGGTAGCTGAAAGGGCTCTTGTCGCAGCCGACATAACAGCAAACAAGAATATGGTTCCTTTCGATACTCGTAGCGCATTCCAGACATCTGGTATTCGTTTGGGTACTCCGGCTATTACAACCCGTGGTGTCAAGGAGGATATGATGCCTTTCATTGCCGAGATGATAGAGAGTGTGCTGAATGCACCCGAAGATGAAAAGGTGATTGCAACAGTACGCCGTAAAGTGAACGAGACAATGGCTGAGTTCCCGTTGTTTGCATATTGATTAAAGTTATTCATAAAGCAAGACGGCAGAACATGTTCTGCCGTCTTGCTTTATGAATGTTGGTGGAATCAGAAAATCATTCCTACAGAGAAACTAAGGACGTTTTCGCTTCGGCTTGTCTTGAACCTTTTTCCTTCATCGGCGGCTTCGAGATACTTGGATGTGTCGCTTAATCCGATATCATATACGAAATCGAAAAAAACATTGCCTATCTTTACGCCAAGTCCGATCTCCCAATAGTATGATGTGCTGTTAAGTTCCTCTCGAAGATTCTTGTATCTGAAGTTCTTGAATTCCTGCTTGTTGTGCGAAGAGAATGTATGCTTTATTCTAGGTCCTGTGAATACGCCCATACCGAAAACCTTCTGGTCTATGAAATTATAGCCGAAAAGCAACGGGACTTGTATGCAGTAGGTCTTTAGATTGTAGATAGAACTGCTTGCCCTATGACCGCTTTCTTTTGTGTCTTTTTCGGTGAATTCAAAACTGTGGCGTGTAAGGCCGAAAGTGGTTTCGGTTTGCAGATAAAAGCAACTGTATGTTATCCTGATGAATGGAGCTATAGTATAGCCTATTTTGCTGCTTTGTATGTTGTTGCTGTCAAATGTATATCCATCAATCTCGAATTCCGGGTCGTTGTAAGTCAAAGCCTGGAATCCTGCTTTTATTCCATAATTGAACCGGAACTGCTTTTTCTCCTGCGCTGCAAGCGTGCATTGGAGTGCCAGGAGAAATAAAAGGATAATATTCTTCAGTCTCATTGTAAAATTTCTTATTTCTTCTTTACGCTCCAACCGAACTTGCCGATGAAATCGCCCAAATGGAAATATTTGCCATGGGTATATACAAGAGGGTCGGCCGCTGCAAGGTTCCATTCGCCGGTTTCGGGGTTTAGATACCTGTCATCGGCCTGCACGTTCAATACTTCGGCAAGGAACATGTCGTGCGAGCCGAGAGGAATTATCTGCTTTACCCTGCACTCGATACTCAAAGGCGATTCCATTATTATGGGTGCCTTTATCTCCTTTGAAGGGCCATATGTGAGCCCTGTCTCCTTGGCCTTGTCGTAGTCGGCACCTGAGCGTACACCGCACCAGTCTGTTGCACGTGCCATTGAGGCTGTAGTCAGGTTGATTACGAATTCGCCGTTCTCCTTTATAATAGGGTAGGAGTGCCGTTCGGGGCGTACGGATATGTAGCACATTGCCGGATTGGTACATGTTGTCCCTACCCACGATACGGTGAACATGTTGTACTCTTCGGGTGTGCTGCCGCAGCTTATGAGCACAGCCGGCAAGGGGTATATCATTGTCCCCGGTTTCCAGTTCAGCTTCATATTATAACAGTTCTACATCATTGATGTTCTGCTCCTTCTCGCAGTAACGGCATTTGAGTGTGCCTTCCTTGCGGTTTGAAACATAGAAATGCGTTGCCATAGGCTCGTTGTTGGTGATGCAGTTGAGGTTGTTGCACTTGATTATGTTATGCAGCTCGTCGGGCATCCTCACCTCGCGCTTTTCTACAACATTGTAGTTGCGTATGGTGTTAAGCACTACGTTGGGGGCTACTACGGATATCTTGCTTACATCGTCATCGGTAAAGAACCTGTCAGCAATTTTTATAAGTCCTTTCTTGCCAAGCTTCTTGCTTTCGAGATTGTAGCCTATGGTCACATTATTGCCCATTGAGGGGATGTCGAGCAATGATACTACGGCAAAGAGTTTGTCGGCCGGTATATGGTCTATTACGGTTCCGTTGCATAATGCGGAAACCTGCAATGCATGCTTGTTCTTCTTATCCATGGTTCTCTGTTGAAAATAAGATGTAGAATTATATTTTTATGTCGAGTACGTCGCAGATGAGTGCCTCGCGTACATATAGCCCGTTCTGCGCCTGCTGGAAATAGTATGCTTTGGGGTTCTCGTCAACGTCGTGCGCAATCTCGTTTACACGAGGCAGCGGGTGCAGGATGCGCAGGTTCTCTTTTGTTCCCTCAAGCATAGCATTCGTTAGTCTGTAGCAGTTCTTTACTTTCTCATATTCCATAAGGTCGCTGAATCGTTCACGCTGTACCCTCGTCATGTAGATTATGTCGGCATCGGCTATTACATCCTCATTGAATTCGGTGGTCTCGGTGAAAGGTATGTTGTTCTCGCGGCAGAATATGCGGTATTCTTCGGGCATGTGAAGCTCTTCGGGAGCTATGAAGTGGAATGTCGGGTTGAAATGGCGCATTGCATGCAGCAATGAGTGTACGGTACGGCCGTATTTCAGGTCTCCGACAAGGTGTATGTTAAGCCCTTCAAGTGTTCCCTGTGTCTTTTTGATAGAGTAGAGATCGAGCATCGTCTGCGAGGGGTGCTGGTTGGCTCCGTCACCGGCATTGATTACGGGTACGGGAGATACTTCACTGGCGTATCTGGCTGCACCTTCAAGACGGTGGCGCATTACAATGACATCTGCATAGCTTGAAACCATCATAATGGTGTCTTTCAAAGTCTCGCCTTTGCTGGCAGAACTGGTCGCTGCGTCGCTGAAACCGATTACGCGTGCTCCGAGGCGGTTTGCTGCTGTTTCAAAACTGAGACGTGTACGGGTCGATGGCTCAAAGAAGAGCGAGCCTACAACTTTGCCGTCAAGAATCTTGCTGTTAGGGTTTTTCTCGAATTTTTCGGCTGTTTCCAACAATGAAAGTATCTTCTCGCGTGAGAGATCGTTGATAGATACAAGGCTTCTTCTTTTCATGGATGTAGAAACTGTTATAATTTCTTTCAAAGATAAGTCAATTCATTGGGTTTGACAATACAAATGCAGTATAAATCCACGTTTTTTTTTAACTTGTTAAAAGCTTGCACCTATTTGAAATATTTGTATTATCTTCGCAGTCTAAATTAGGGCCGTGATGTGCCGGCCGAATAATTCATCATACATTTATGGTAAAGAAAATTCTGGTAACACTCTGGGGTCTTATCATATTGGGCTTTGCTGCTCTTGCGCTGTTGTTTGTCTCAATTACATATGGCTGGATAGGTTATCTGCCGGATATGAGCGAGCTTGAGAATCCGAACTACAAGTTTGCGTCGCAATTGTTGTCGGCCGATGGCAAGGAACTGGGTACCTGGTCGTACAGCAAGGAGAACCGTGTGTTTGTCGATTATGAGGATATCGCTCCGGAACTCATAAAGGCATTGATAGCGACAGAGGATGTCCGCTTTCATGAACATTCTGGAATAGATGCGAAATCGGTTCTGCGTGCTGTCATCAAGGGAGGGCTCTTGATGCAGAAGAATGCCGGTGGTGGAAGTACTATCACACAACAGCTTTCAAAGCTTCTCTATTCCGAAGTGTCGGGAAACAAACTGGAGCGCCTTTATCAGAAACCCATAGAGTGGGTGATTGCTGTACAGCTCGAACGGCAATATACAAAAGACGAAATAATAACGCTTTATCTTAACAAGTATGATTTCGGATATAATGCTGTGGGAATAAAGAGTGCCGCACATGTCTATTTCGGCAAGCTTCCGAGCCAGCTCAAGATTGAGGAGTGCGCCATGCTTGTCGGAATGTGCAAGAACTCTTCTCTTTACAATCCGCGCCGCCGTCCCGAATTGACAAAGGAACGTCGCAATGTCGTCTTTTCCCAAATGGAGAAAGCCGGTTTCATAACTCCGGCCGAGAAAGATTCGCTTTCGGCCCTTGATCTTGTTATCAATTATCATCCTGCAGACCATAAGGCTGGAATTGCAACATATTTCCGTGAATATCTGCGTATATATATGACGTCTCCGAAGCCGGAACGCGAGAATTACCGCGGCTGGCAGATGCAGCAGTTCTATGAGGACTCTTTGAATTGGGAACTTGATCCGTTATATGGCTGGTGTCATAAGAATACGAAGGCGAACGGAGAAAAGTATAATGTATATACCGACGGCCTGAAGATATACACGACTATTGACTCGCGGATGCAGACATACCTCGAAGAGGCCGTTCAGGAACATGTGGTGGAGAATCTGCAACCACGTTTCTTCGAGGCGAAGAAAGGCCGTAAGACAGCTCCTTTTACCGACAAGCTGACCGAGGCTGAGGTTGAGAAGATTATGGAGCGTGCCATGAAGCAGAGTGACCGTTACCGTACAATGAAGAATAGCGGTTACAGTGAACAGGGCATAAGAAAGGCTTTTGATACTCCTTATGAAATGGAGATATTCACATACAACGGTCCGAAAGATACCCTTATGTCTCCTATGGATTCACTCAGATATTACAAGTTCTTCCTGCGTACGGGAGCAATGTCTATGGATCCTCTTACCGGTGAGGTTAAGGCGTATGTAGGTGGTCCTAACTATTATCAGTTCAAGTATGACATGGCTGCTGTGGGGCGTCGCCAGGTGGGCTCGACCATAAAGCCCTTCCTGTATTCCCTTGCAATGGAAAACGGTTTTACTCCATGTGACGAGACAAGGAATGTGGAACAGACTCTTGTTACCGAAGACGGAAAGCTATGGAGTCCTAGAAATTCTTCAAGAAACAGATATGGTGAAATTGTAACATTGCGTTGGGGACTTGCGACTTCGAACAACTGGATTTCGGCCTATCTCATGAGCAAGCTCAATCCCTATTCGTTGAAGAAGCTGATACACCAGTTCGGATTGCTTAATAAGGAGATTGAGCCTACCCCTGCTCTTTGCTTAGGAGCGTGTGATGCGTCTGTCGCCGAAATGGTAAGCGCATATTCAGCCTTTGTATGCAAGGGCATACGTACATCGCCTCTCATGGTTACACGAATTGAAGACAATGCTGGAAATACAATATCGTCATTCTCGGCAAGAAAGACCGAGGTTATAAGTGAGCAGAGTTCATATAAGATGATAGATATGCTGCGTGGCGTTATAAATGGCGGTACCGGTTCGCGTGTTCGCCGTGTGTACGGTATAACTGTCGATATGGGAGGTAAGACCGGTACTACCCAGAACAACTCCGATGGCTGGTTCATGGGATTTACCCCGTCGCTTGTTACAGGATGCTGGGTCGGCGGTGAGGAACGCGACATACATTTCGACAGGATGGCTGACGGCCAAGGTGCTTCTTCGGCGCTCCCGATTTGGGGTATATATATGAAAAAGGTATTTGAAGACAGTACGTTGCCTTATTCTCAAGAAGAGAGATTTGATATACCGAAGGATTTTAATCCATGTGGAAGCCTTTTGTTGTATGACAACAGCAATGATGAGGATTCTGCAGATGCTGACGAATCCGAAGGTGAGTCAGCGGAAGAAGGCTTTGATGAATTGTTCCAATAATTTGAGATTTTAAAAAGTAAGATATGAAATTCGTGGGAATTATTCCGGCACGCTATGCTTCGACCAGGTTTCCGGGCAAGCCTCTTGCTATGCTTGGTGGAAAACCTGTAATACAGCGCGTGTATGAGCAGGTAAAAGAGTGCTTCGATGAACTTTACGTTGCAACCGACGATGAACGCATAAAAGATGCAGTGGAATCTTTCGGCGGGAAGGTGGTGATGACGGCTGATGAGTGCAAGAACGGTACAGAGCGTTGTCTCGATGCATACAAACGCCTTTCTCTTGATTGTGACGTTGTTGTGAATATTCAAGGTGACGAGCCTTTTATACAGAAAAAACAGATAAGGGCTCTCATGGAGTGTTTTGATGCCGAAGGCACGGATATTGCAACACTGGTAAAGCCCTTTGAGGTTTCAGACGGCATAGAAATACTGGAGAATCCGAATTCGCCCAAGGTTGTGCTGAACGAAAGCGGCTTTGCTGTATATTTCAGCCGTTCGGTAGTTCCGTACTTGCGTGGGGTGGAGAAGGAACAATGGCTTTCTAAGCATGTCTTCTACAAGCATCTGGGCATTTATGCCTACCGTGCCGATATTCTTGAAACGATAACAACCCTTCCGCAGTCTCCTCTTGAGATTGCTGAATCGCTAGAGCAGTTGCGTTGGCTTGAGAATGGTTATAAGATCAAGGTGGGAATTACCGATATTGAAACAATTGGCATTGATACGCCGGAGGATCTTGAAAGGGCAAAGGTCTTTGCTTCTTCAATCGGCTTTTCATGGAATGACTGATAAATGACGCAGCCGCCTGTAATAAAACCTATGGAAATGGATGATTTGGCATTGCCTGTTACAAAGGTAATGCCAAATGCTGTCCCTATGCATGTCCTGCAAGGGGATTCCAGTGGTGCAGTACGTCTTGAACTTCTGTTTAGAGGCGGATATGGTGTGCAGGACAAGCCTCTTCAGGCGACTTTTACAAACCGTATGTTGCGTGAGGGGGCTGGGGGAATGAGTGCCGACGAGATTTCCGGAAAACTGGATTTTCATGGTGCGTGGATAGAAACGTACTCTTCGCAGAACTGCAATCATGTCACATTGTATGCTTTGGCAAAGCATTTTCCTGAATTGGTCGGCTTGCTTGAAACACTCGTCAAACAACCTGTTTTTCCTCAAGATAATCTTGATATCATCAAACGTAATGCAAAGGGATACTATTCGGTTAATACCCGAAAGGTCGATGTTGTTGCGCAACGGTATTTCGAAAACTCGCTCTGGGGAAGCGGTCATCCGCTAGGTCATGTGGTGGAACTTTCCGATTACGATTCGATAACACGTGATGATATTCTGAGTTATTACAACAAAGTCTATGGCAGCAAGAATTGTTCGGTATTCATTTCGGGGAGCGTGAATGATGACTTGCTGAATCTTTTGGAACTGCATTTCGGCAAAGAGGAATGGGGTGCGGGTCCTGTGGTTGAGAATTTGCAGCCGGCTATGCCAGAAACAATAATCGGGCGCCGCAACATTCCGATGGAAGATACAATGCAGTGCGGTATAAAGATTGGTTTCATGGCTATGGAATCGGGTAATTCCGATCTGTATGGATTCCGTTTTCTGACGGTACTGTTGGGAGGCTATTTCGGTAGCCGTCTAATGAGCAATGTACGAGAGGAGAATGGATATACATATCACATCTCGGCCGAAATTGACGCATACGGCAAACGCAATGCATTTATGATAAGTTCAGAAACAGCAAACGAGTATGTAGAATGCTGTATTGGAGAGATTTATAAAGAGATTGACAAACTTGTACATGAATCTATTCCAGAAGAAGAAGTCGAGCATGTCCGCAATTATATTCTCGGCGAAATGTGCCGTGAGTTCGAAGGGCTTGCGCCAAGAAGCGAAGTCTTTGTAAATGCATTGCTGTCGGGTGACGGTTTCTTATCTGTCAATGCTTATCTCGAAGTTGTACGGTCTATTACAGCTGCGGAACTCCAAGATATAGCATGCAGGTACATGAAAAAGGAGTCAATGATTGAGATTGTGGCTGGGCTATGACAAGCATGTCTTATGTTGCGGCTTTTCCATAGTGATACCAGGCAGTCCGAGCATTCGGACTGCCTGGTTCTATATTTGTAATTTTTTTAAAATAAATTGCAGTTCGTTGTTGTTTCTCAACTTTGTTATTATCTTTGTGTTTAGCGTTCCATATTGTTTTTGTTTTATGCAATGCCGTGAGTGTGCCGTCTGGAACGCGTTTTAATTGCTGCTGACAAATGAAAAAGAAAATAATAGCTTGTTTTATACTATCCTTTTTTGTAGCCTGCGTATCTGTTTCTGCTCAAGATAAAGATGCTGTACAGGTTTTGTCTCTTAAGAATGACAATGCGAAAGAAAAGAATAGTGTAGTCTCTTTGACTTTGAAAAATGGTACAAAGTATCACGGTGAGGTAAAGAGAAAACGTCCTCATGGTCAAGGAAAGGCCGAATACAGGAACGGCGACACTTATGAGGGTATGTTCGTGAAAGGAATGCGCGAAGGGAAAGGCATCTATCGTTTTAAGGATGGTGAATGGTATGAAGGAGAGTTCAAGAATGACAGACAGCATGGCAAAGGCGTTTTCCATTTCAGGGACGGCAGTGTGTATGACGGTCAATGGTATAACGATTATCAGCACGGACAAGGACGTATCGATTATTCTAATGGTGATTTCTATACCGGTACATGGTATGAGGACCAGAGGAGTGGTGTAGGAAGCTATTTCTTCAAGAACGGAGCTTCATATACAGGGGAGTGGAAGGGTGACAAGTATTCCGGTTCGGGAACATTCATCTGGCCGGACAACAGCAGGTATGTAGGCTCTTGGAATAATGGCATGAGGCATGGCGAAGGAGTGTATGTCAATGCAGCCGGTGACCGTTATGAGGGCTCGTGGCTGAATAATGAATGTCATGGCTCCGGTGAGTACAAGGCTGTTGACGGCGAATCATATTCCGGCTCATTCAAAGAAGGAAAATGGCACGGGCATGGCAAATACGTATCGGCTGACAGTACACGCTATGAGGGCTATTTTGTTGATGGCAAAAGAGAAGGGCACGGGCATCTTTATCTTCCCAACGGTGATGTCTATGACGGCAACTGGAAAGCGAACAAGCGTTCGGGCAAAGGGAAATACACATGGTCCAACGGTGATGTTTATGAAGGGGAGTGGGTTGATGATATGATGCACGGACAAGGCATATTACGTCTGAGCAATGGCATAAAATATAGGGGAGGCTTTGCAAGAGGTCACGAGCATGGTGCCGGAGTGGCTCTTGATAAGGACGGGAAAAGATATGAGGGTACATTTGTCGAAGGACAGCGGAACGGCAAGTTCATCGTTAAGGACTCCGATGGCAATGTTATCCGTGAATGTGTATATAATTTGGGAACATTACAAAATCAATGACACGTTATGATACTTGACTCATTAAAGAATATCGGAATGTATGAATCGCTTAATCCTAATTTCAAGAAAGCGATAGAGTTTATATCCAACAACGACCTGAATCTCTTGCCGTTGGGCAGGAACGAAGTATGCGGAGAACTTGTGTTCATAAATATTGCAGAGATTAATCCCAAGAGCAAGGAAGAGGCTCTATTGGAGGTTCATCGCAGGTATATAGATATACAGATACCTCTGACTGCCGATGAGGTTATGGGCTATACTCCTCTCGACAAGCTTCCTGTCCCCGATTATGTGGAAACTGATGATGCGGCATTGTATCCCAAAGGAGAACTTGCAAGAGAGTATCTGAATGTGGCAAAAGGGGAGTTTGTCATGTTTTTCCCACAGGATGCACATGCCCCGGCAATAACTTCAGTACCGATGAAAAAGGCAATAGTAAAGGTTGCCGTATAAAAGAAAATCCATTAATAATAACCATAACAAGACATAGCCATGCTGAAACTTGTAGAACGTGATGCCTATTTGGCTCCTTATAGCTTGGATATTGAGGGCAGATACCGATATTTCCTGCAGAGGGAGAGAGAGTTTACAAAGAACGGACGACAGACATTGTCGAATTTCGCTTCAGGTTATCTTTACTTCGGCTTACACCGTACATCAAGTGGTTGGGTGTTCCGCGAATGGGCACCGAATGCTAAGAGGATTGTGCTCATAGGAGACTTCTCTAATTGGGAAGAGCGTCCCGAATATGAGCTGAAGGCTTTGCCTGGGGGTGTTTGGGAAAGGCGTATGCCACGTAAGGCCCTTTCTCATGGACAGCACTACAAGATGAAGGTATATTGGGACGGAGGCTGTGGCGAAAGAATTCCGGCTTGGGTGCGTAGAGTGGTGCAGGATGATGCTACGAAGATATTCAGTGCACAGGTTTGGGCTCCGGAGGAGGAGTATGTATTCAAGAACAAGAAGTTTACTCCCAAACGTACTCCGTTGCTGATATACGAGTGCCATATTGGTATGGCTCAGGAAGAAGAAAAGGTCGGTACATATCGCGAGTTCCGCGAGAAAGTTCTGCCGCGTATCGCTGCTGACGGATATAACTGCATTCAGATAATGGCAATCCAGGAGCATCCCTATTATGGAAGCTTCGGCTACCATGTATCAAGCTTCTTTGCAGCATCATCGCGTTTTGGAACTCCGGAGGAACTCAAGGAACTCATTGATGCAGCTCACGGAATGGGTATAGCTGTAATCATGGACCTTGTGCACTCTCATGCAGTAAAGAACGAGAATGAGGGGCTTGGACTTCTTGACGGTGACCCGGCACAATATTTTTACGGTGATGACAAGCGCATACATAGTGCATGGGATTCACTATGCTTCGACTACGGAAAGAACGAGGTCGTGCATTTCCTTCTTTCGAACTGCAAGTACTGGCTTGAGGAGTTCAAGTTCGACGGTTTTCGCTTCGACGGCGTTACATCCATGATATATTATAGCCATGGACTTGGTGAGGCTTTCTGCGGTTACGGCGACTACTTCAATGCCGGACAGAACGGTGATGCCATCTGCTATCTCACTCTTGCCAACAGACTTATACATGAGGTGAATCCTAAGGCCATTACAATCGCAGAGGAGGTTTCGGGCATGCCAGGCCTGGCTGCTCCTATAGATGATGGCGGCTATGGATTTGATTACCGTATGGCAATGAACATCCCCGACTTCTGGATAAAGATAATAAAGGAACGCAAGGACGAGGACTGGAAGCCGTCTGAAATCTTTTGGGAACTCACAAACCGCCGCAAGGACGAGAAGACTATCTCCTATGCCGAGAGCCACGACCAGGCACTGGTCGGTGACAAGACGATAATATTCCGCCTTATCGACTCCGATATGTACTGGCACTTCAACCGAGGTGACGAAACATATATGGTATCACGTGGCATTGCTTTGCACAAGATGATACGTCTCATGACAGTAGCAACCATAAACGGTGGTTACTTGAACTTCATGGGCAATGAGTTCGGTCATCCCGAATGGATAGACTTCCCGCGCGAAGGCAATGGCTGGAGCCATAAATATGCGCGTCGTCAGTGGAGTCTTGTCGATAATCCTAACTATAATTATACGCTGCTTGGCCAGTTCGACAAGGAGATGATAGACCTGGTAGGAAACGTGCGCAATTTCCAGAACCGCCCGGTTCAGGAAGTATGGCACAATGACGGTGACCAAGTATTGGCGTTCTCGCGCAAGGATCTCATCTTCGTGTTCAACTTCAGCCACAACCGTTCGTTCACCGATTACGGTCTGCTCGTTCCGGAGGGCTCTTATAACATTGTCCTCAATACCGATGCAGAACGTTTCGGCGGCAATGCGCTTGTGGATGACAAGCAGACACACTTCACCCAGTACGATAAGCTGCATGCACGTCGCAAGAAAGGATGGCTTATGCTTTATCTGCCGGCACGTACTGCACTTGTACTGAAAAAGAACAAAGAATAGCATCTAATGAGAAACAGCAGCGAAATAAGATTGCAAAGGGTAGTGGCATATACATGTGCCACTCTCTTTGCTTTGTTCTCATTTACGTTCATTGCATTCTACCAGGCTCCGTTGCTTGAAATGATGTACAATCATGTTGCAACTGGCAAGCTTGAATATAATAGCATAGTCGTTGCTGGAATTGTAACAGCATTCCTGACTGTACTTGCTGTATGGATGAACCGCTTTGCACGTTTCCAGCGTGAATGGACGGCAATAGCATATCTGCCTTCATCGCTTATGCTGGCTTTCATTACCGACATAGACCGTTCCCTCTTTACAGGTGACTATTCTGTTTGGGGCTGGGTCTTTATCTTCGTTGCAGGAACAGTTGTTTATCTTTTTCTCTCTTTCGTGCTTCACAGAATGCTGTTCGAAAAGATAAAGAACCTTGCAATGAGCAAGAACAAGATTCTTTGGAGGAATTTTATTCTGATGGTGTTGCTTTTCTCCCTTATAGGAACATTGTCCAGCAGCGAGGAGAATATAAAGCGTGAAGCATTCGTCGCTTCGCATTACAAGAACGGAGAAACTGCAGAGGCTCTGCTTATAGGATATAATTCACTCGATGCCTCACCGCAGTTGACAGCACTCCGTGCCTATGTCATGGCCAAGGAAGGTGTTTTGGGTGAAAAGCTCTTTGAGTACCCGCAACACTATGCTGCTAAAGCTCTCCTTCCTGGCAAAAAACAGAATTCTCCCCTTGTTCCCGACAGTGTCTTTGCCTTGATTGGTGCCGAACCCGGCAACAATGAAGATGTAGTGGGTTTTCTTAAGGGACTTGCTTATGCCGATTCCGCAAGCAGTATCGCTAAGGAGTACTATCTGTCGGCATTGCTGCTCGAAAAAAGATTGCTTGAATTCAAGGAGTCGCTATACGGGCTGAACGACTCGGTAGATGTTGGAAAGTTGCCGAAACATTACCGTGAGGCTCTTGTGCTCTATTCCGAAATAGATTCTGCTTATGTTCCTGAGTTTACGGATGACTCTGTTATCCTGGCTTTCGATTCGTTAAGAAATACCGAACTGGAGCATGACGACTTCGTGGTAAGGAGCAACATGGTACGTAAGTCTTACGGCCGTACATACTGGTGGTATTATCTTTACGGATATTGATTTATAAATGACAACTGCTGCCCATAAGGAAGAACTTTTTACGCGTAGCTACATGTTCATGTGCTTCGCCAACTTTCTTACTGCCTTTTCATTCTTCCTGCTTGTACCTACATTGCCTTTCTACATTGTAGATTATTTCGATGTCGATTCAAGCATGGTAGGTCTCTTGCTTGCATGTTATGTTGTAGCAGTACTTTGCATACGTCCTTTTGCTGGCTTCATTGCCGATTATTTCCAGAGAAAGAAGGTGTATGTTACGGCATACGTCTTGTTTGCCATATCCTATGCCGGCTATTTCTTTGTTGACCAAAGCATTGTAGCCTTTGTGCTGTTGCGTGTGCTCCACGGATTTGCATTCGGTGCGCTTAACACGACAGGAAATACCCTGGTAATAGATATAATGCCGTCATCAAGACGCGGTGAGGGGTTGGGATATTTCGGTGTGACAAATAATCTTGCCATGGCTTTCGGCCCTATGGCCGGTCTTTTTATAATATCGGAGGGAAATTATACTCTGCTTTTTCTTGCAGCCTTGCTCTCTGCTGCGGTCGGTCTTCTTCTCGCAGTGCTTGTCAAGGTAAAGAAGAGACAGTCATTGGCGGTAGGCGGCAAATTGCTTTCCATTGACCGTTTTTTCCTTCTTGAGGGTATTCCTGCTTCAATAGCATTCTTCATGCTTGCAATACCATACGGAATGACATCGAGCTATATAGCTATCTATGCCGAAGAGGTTGGGGTTGTGAACGGGGCCGGCCTGTTCTTCACTGTTCAGGCTGCGGGTCTCATTGTATCGCGCCTTGTTTCGGGAAAACTTGTCGATAAGGGGCTTATTACGCAGACTATTGTACGGGGAATCGCGATTGCCATTGCCGGGGTTTGCGGCGAGGCTCTTCTTGCCCTTGTTGCAGGCTTTGATACAGATATGGCATACGTTCTCTATTTCGTTTCGGCATTCCTTCTGGGATATGGTTTCGGCACAATATTCCCGGCATTCAATACTTTGTTTATAAATATGGCTTCGCATTCAAGACGTGCGACGGCTAATGCTACATATCTTACCGGTTGGGATGTCGGCATAGGTGCCGGCATGCTGCTTGGAGGAGCATTGTCGGTAAATGGCTTTGCCGATAGCTTCATTTTTGCTGCAATACTTGTAGTTGCAGCATTCATATATTTCAAGTCGTACGTGGCAGGGCACTTTATGCGTCACCGTCTGCGTTGATGGATTAGTTGTGTAAATATGGGAGATTGTTGAATATTTTCTCTGTTTAATTTTTATTTCTTGTTTTTTGTTTGGAAAAAGAAAAATGTTCGATATATTTGCATTGCTCTCAGTTGATGAAGAGCAAGATGATAGTATAGTTTTTTCTTAGTTGTTTAGTAAATGTTGGAAGTACTGCTTTGTGAAAAGCGGTACTTTCTGTTTTGAAAGTACCGCCTTAGAGAGCGTCATTATAAAACAGTTCCTGACCGGTCTGGTCAGGAACTGTTTTATAATGGAGCGAATTTTATTCGGTAGGTGGAATAAAAGGCATGCTCCATATGTTTGCAAACTTTTCGGCATTGCCTCTCTGTGATATGAAATAGATGAAGTTGCCATCCTTGCTCCACACCGGGCACAAGTCGTCAGCACCATGGAATGTGAGCTGTGAGATACTGGTTCCGTCGAGTCTTGCAACGTAGATGTCGGTATTCCAATAAACCGATTTTCCGTTAACCATCTTGCTGCTACCTGTAAGCAACATCCACTGTCCGCATGGAGATAGTCTTGGGGAAGAGAAACTGCGTTCGTGGTCTGAAATGATGCACTCTTCTATACCGGTTTCATAATTGATTCTCCAGATTTCTCCTCTCCCTTCGTTGTTGATTCGTGTGCAATAGTATGTGTCTTTCTCATTTGCAGGGTAGGGGCAAAGTCCTTTTGTATATGTTGAAAGGAAGTTGTTCTTGATGTTGTAGCTCCATATAGTGCTGCTCTTGTTCTCTTGACGTGTAAAGAGTATCTGGCTCATGTCGTGAGAATAGATTGGTGCGAAGTCCTGACTGTCACCAGTGAACTGGCGGCATACGAATCCTTTTGTAGAACTTGTCTGGAAAATATGTGTGTTCTTTCCTCTTCTTTCGGAGAAGCAGATGTACTCTCCATCGGGTGAATATGTGAAGTCCACAACATTCTGGCGTGTTGTTCTCTGTATTGAACTTCCCTGCTTGATCAATGATTTGATGAAGATGTTGGTAGTCTTGTTTCTTGTTGACAGGTATGCGATGTCACTTCCGTCCTTTGAAATCGCAAGAATGTAGTTGGGATCCCATGTCGCTCCCTTTGAACTTCTTTTTACTTTCGGCATGTAAACATAGTCGCCGTTCTGTGTGATTCTTACAAAGTCGATACCTGATTCTTCCGGTACAGAAACTGACGAGAAATCAACTTTCTGTGCATTTGCAGTCAAAGCAAATGCTCCTGCCATTATGATGGCTGCAATTCTGGTTCTTTTCATTTTATTAGTGTTTTTTCATGTTTGATTCACAAATATATCTCTTTGAAGCATTAGCTGGATTGTTTTAGTGTTAAAATAGTTTAAAATCCGGTATGATTATTCTTTAACTTGTTGTTTGTTCGCTGGTTCTTTTCTTTTGATTATTCATTTGCTTTTAATATATTGAAAGTTATATGCTTTTTTAATTTAAAAATAAAGAATATTGGGCAAAAAATACTACTTTTGTAAATTATTAATTTTAGGGTGATATTGGAATATGTGTTCCCGGAATTAATGCTGAAATTTGCAATGTTGAAAGTAATAAACAATAATATATATGGAAAATAAGATTCAAGAATTGACCGAGAAAATCTATGCCGAGGGCGTAGAGAAAGGACAGGCAGAGGCAGACCGTATTGTAGAAGAGGCTAAGGCTAAAGCGGCTGATGTAATCAAGAATGCGCAGGCTGAGGCAGAGGCTATTGTTGCTGCTGCAAAGAAGGCTGCCGGTGAACTTGATGCGAATACACGTTCTGAAATCAAGCTTTACGGAGCGCAGGCTGTAGGTGCGTTGAAGTCTGAGGCCGCGACAATAGTTACAGATACTATTGTCAAAGCAGCTGTCAAGGAGGCTCTTGCCGGTGACACGATGAAGGCTCTTCTTGTTAAGATTGCTGAGCGTTGGAGCGCAGACGAACCAGTTGTAATTTCGGCTCAAGAGGCAGATGAGCTCAAGGCTTACTTTGCAAAGAATGCAAAGGCGCTTCTTGACAAAGGCGTAGAAATCAAGCAGGTGAACGGTATCAAGACCTCTTTCTCCATTGCTCCGGCAGACGGTTCGTACAAGGTTAATTTCGGTGAGGGTGAGTTCGAAGCCTATTTCAAGGCTTTCCTCCGTCCTCAAATGGTAGAACTACTATTTTCTTAATCGATGAGCAACTATTATTGCCAAATTGCAGGTTTGCCCGAAATTGCATTCGACGGAAGCAAACTGCAGTTCTCGGTACAGCAGTTCAAGGATGAGATATATCCTTCCTTATCTCCTGCCGATGCCCGGTGCATGAACCTCTTCTTCCTTGCCTGTGACAATGCCAATATTCTTGAGCTGTTGCGCAATGGGGAGAATGCTAGGATTTTGCAGTGCGGTTGCTACACTGTTGAGGAATTGCATGAAATAATATCGTCGGCTAAGGAGGGTGACAAGCCTATAGATGGTGTTCCGCAATACATTTACCGTTTTCTTAATAATTATTTCGAAAAAGAGGGACAGAGCAGAATCCTTTGGGATGATGTTTTGAGTGCGGGATATTATGAGTATGCATCGCAGTGCCCGAATGCGTTCATTGCCGGTTGGTTTGCCTTCAACCGTAATGTAAACAATATTCTCGTTGCTATGGCTGCAAGGAAATATAAGATGAGCGTGGCGGATGCAGTAGTCGGCGACGATGATATTGCTGAGGCTTTGCGTACATCAGCAGCCCGTGACTTCGGCCTTTCCGACAGCGTGGAATATCTCGAAGAACTGCAACGTATAAACGAGAACGGCAACCTTCTTGAACGTGAACGTCAGCTTGACGACATGCGATGGAGGTGGCTGGAAGAGAATTCCGTGTTCAATTATTTTACAATAGAGAGGCTTTTTGTCTTCATTCAGAAGATAAGCATTGTAGAGCGTTGGGCTGCGTTGGATGCCGAAACAGGCATGCAACGCTATACCAGCATGGTGAATGAACTGAAAGGTTCGGCGCAGATTTCAAAATCAGAGAAGAAATAATTAAAAATATAGATATGGCGACAAAAGGAAAAGTAACCGGTGTTATAGCAAATATGGTGCTGTTGGCTGTTGATGGCCCGGTAGCACAGAATGAGATTTGCTTCATCAATACTGGTGGCGACCGCTTGATGGCCGAGGTTATCAAGATTAACGGTGCCAAAGTTTATGTTCAGGTTTTTGAGAGCACGCGCCGTCTGAGAATTGGTGAAGAGGCTGAGTTTACCGGCCACATGCTTGAGGTGTCTCTTGCACCGGGCATGCTCTCCAAGAACTACGACGGCTTGCAGAATGATCTTGACAAGATGGAGGGTGTGTTCTTGAAGCGCGGTGACTATACCAATCCTCTCGACGAGGAGAAGATATGGCACTTCGAACCGCTTGTAAAGGCTGGCGACACTGTTGTGGCTGCCGGGTGGATAGGAAGTGTAGAGGAGAATCATCAGCCGCTCAAGATAATGGCACCGTTCGGCATCGAGGGCGAGTGGACTGTAAAGTCAATTGCTGCAGCAGGAGAGTACAAGATAACCGATACGATTGCTGTCATTGCGAATGCCGATGGTGAAGAGAAGACGCTCAACATGATACAGAAGTGGCCTGTACGTGTATCAATGACCGACTATAAGGAGAAGCCACGTCCGTTCAAGCTTCTTGAGACAGGTGTACGTACAATAGATACCATGAACCCGATTGTTGAGGGCGGTACTGGATTTATTCCCGGCCCGTTCGGAACGGGAAAGACAGTGCTCCAGCATGCTATCTCTAAGCAGGCTGAAGCCGATATCGTAATCATTGCTGCATGTGGTGAGCGTGCGAACGAGGTCGTAGAAATCTTTACAGAATTCCCGGAGCTTGTTGACCCGCACACAGGGCGCAAGCTTATGGAGCGTACAATCATTATCGCCAATACATCCAACATGCCGGTTGCAGCACGTGAGGCATCGGTATATACAGCGATGACTATTGCCGAGTACTACCGTGCAATGGGATTGAGGGTGCTGCTTATGGCCGACTCTACATCACGTTGGGCGCAGGCTTTGCGTGAGATGTCGAACCGTATGGAAGAACTTCCCGGCCCTGATGCCTTCCCGATGGATATTTCATCTATCATTGCCAACTTCTACAGTCGTGCGGGATATGTGTATCTTAACAACGGCGAGGCTGGTTCTATTACTTTCATCGGTACGGTGTCACCTGCCGGCGGTAACTTGAAAGAGCCTGTTACAGAGAATACAAAGAAGGTAGCACGTTGTTTCTATGCTCTTGAGCAAGACCGTGCCGACAAGAAGCGTTATCCGGCTGTCAATCCTATTGACTCCTATTCTAAATATATAGAATATCCCGAATTTGACAAGTATATTACCGGCCTTATCGGTGAAGGCTGGATAGAGATGGTGAACGAGGCCAAGACAAGGCTTCTTCGTGGTAAGGAGATTGCCGAGCAGATAAATATTCTCGGTGACGACGGTGTGCCGGTTGAATATCACGTTACATTCTGGAAGTCGGAACTTATTGACTTTGTCGTTCTGCAGCAGGATGCATTCGACGAGATTGATGCAGTGACTCCTCTTGAGCGTCAGCAGGATATCCTCAGGATGATTACCGATATCTGCCGTTCTGAATATAGGTTCGAGGAATTCGAAGAGGTTTCAAATTTCTTCAAGAAGGTTATTAATATCTGCAAGCAGATGAACTATTCAGAGTACAAGGGCGATGCCTACAGTTCATACTATGCTGAGCTGCTTGCCTTGCTCGCAACAAAGCAGGTCGTTAACGAATAACAACTACAATTATGGCTACAGAAGCATTTCAGAAGATATATACAAAGATAAATTCCATTACTAAGGCTACATGTTCGCTCAAGGCGACAGGAGTAGGCTACGATGAGCTTGCTACAGTAAATGGAAAGCTTGCTCAGGTGGTGAAGATTATGGGTGACGAGGTTACTCTTCAGGTTTTCGAGGGTACCGGCGGTATTCCTACCGATGCCGAAGTCGTTTTCATGGGAAAGGCTCCGTCGCTTAAGGTGAGCGACCAGCTTGCAGGCCGCTTCTTCAACGCATACGGTGACCCTATCGACGGCGGACCTGCCGTTGAAGGCGTTGAGGTTGAGATTGGCGGTCCTTCGGTCAATCCGGTGCGCCGCAAGCAACCGTCCGAGCTTATTGCGACAGGCATTGCAGGTATCGACCTCAACAATACTCTTGTGACAGGACAGAAGATTCCGTTCTTTGCCGACCCTGACCAGCCATACAACCAGGTTATGGCAAACGTGGCGATGCGTGCCGAGACCGACAAGATTATTCTTGGAGGTATGGGTATGACAAATGACGACTATCTCTACTTCAAGCACCTCTTTTCCAATGCCGGTGCTCTTGACCGAATCATTTCGTTCATGAACACGACTGAAGACCCGGCTGTAGAACGTTTGCTTATTCCGGATATGGCATTGACTGCTGCAGAGTATTTTGCTGTGGAGAAAAACGAGAAGGTGCTCGTGCTGCTTACAGATATGACAATGTATGCCGATGCGCTTTCAATCGTGTCGAACCGTATGGACCAGATTCCATCCAAGGACTCTATGCCGGGTTCGCTCTATTCCGACCTTGCAAAGATTTACGAAAAGGCAGTGCAGTTCCCCTCCGGCGGTTCAATAACCATCATTGCGGTTACAACGCTTTCGGGCGGTGACATTACCCATGCGGTTCCCGATAATACAGGTTATATTACCGAGGGACAGCTCTTCTTGCGTCGTGACAGCGACATCGGCAAGGTTATTGTCGATCCCTTCCGTTCACTTTCACGTTTGAAGCAACTTGTTGCCGGAAAGAAGACACGTAAGGACCATCCTCAGGTCATGAACGCAGCTGTGCGTCTTTATGCTGATGCTGCAAATGCAAAGACAAAACTGGAGAACGGTTTCGACCTTACCGATTACGACAAGCGTACGCTTGCATTTGCAAAAGAGTATTCCGATCAGTTGCTTGCTATCGATGTAAACCTCAATACCGAGGAGATGCTCGATGTGACATGGAGGCTTTTTGCAAAGCACTTCGTCCCTGAAGAGGTGAACATCCGCAAAGAGTTTATAGAGAAGTATTGGGTGAGATAAAATAGCAGAAAAGCATAATGATTGCATTTCAATATAACAAGACATCGCTTCAGCATCTCGAAAAACAGCTTAAGATGCGTGTGCGTACTCTTCCTATCATCAAGAGCAAGGAGAGTGCGTTGCGCATGGAGGTAAAGAGGTGCAAGGAGGAGATGGAGAGCCATGACGAGGCATATGCGGCACAGCTAGAGAAGTACCGCACTCTATTTGCCCTTTGGAATGAGTTCGACCCGGAACTGGTAAAGACCGGCGAGCTCGTCATCGAGGACAAGAAGGTTGCAGGTGTACTTGTTCCTGAGCTCAAGAACGCAAGCTTTATTGTTGCCCCGTTCAGCCTTTTCAACTCTCCTAAATGGTTCGCCGATGGAATCGAGCTGCTGAAGGAGATGGCAATGACGGCAATACGCCGCGAATTGCTTAACCGCAAACTATGGCTGCTGGAAAATGCACGAAAGAAGACTACACAGAAGGTGAACCTTTTTGAGAAGGTGCAGATACCGGGCTATCAGGATGCTATACGTAAGATAAAACGTTTTATGGAAGACGAGGAGAATCTGTCGAAGTCATCACAGAAGATTCTTAAGTCTTTGCTTGAGCAGAGAGAGGAGGTGACGGCATGATTGCAAAGATGAACAGACTTATGCTGCTTGTATATCATAAGGAATATACGGCATTCCTGCAACGTCTCCGTGATGTTGGGGTAGTTCATGTGGTAGAGCGAGGCAACGGTGCTGTAGGCGACCCGGAAATTGAACGTCAGCTTGCGCTTGCCAACCGTTATACACGTGCCATAAAACGTCTGGAACAGACAGGGGCCGAAGAGTACAAACCGGCCGGCGACATTTCGGCAGCAGCAGGGCTGCTTGAGCGTTTTGATTCGATTGTTGCAAGGCTTGAACAGGAAAAGAATCTTCTCCAAACTATAGAAAAGGATATCGTGGCGATAGAGCCATGGGGTGATTTTGATTTCTCTGCAATAGAAAAGCTCGAAAAGGCCGGATATGCCATAGACTTCTTTGTTACAGCTACAAGGAACTTCAATAAGGAGTGGGAACAGGACTACAACGCTATTACGGTTGCTGAAAATCAGTCACGCCTTTATTTTGTAACCGTTACGCCGGTTGGAACTCAGTTTGAAATAGACGCTGAGACCGCAAAGCTTCCCGATGCTTCATTGTCGGCACTTGTTGCCGAGAAAGAACGCATTAACGGGCGTATCGAAGAATTCGTTAACGGATTGAAGGAGATTGCTGCAAACAACGTGAACACTCTGCGTCAGGCTCATGAGGCATTGATGCATGAGGTTGAGTTCTCAAAGGTTGCTCTTGGCGGTGAAAAGGTTTCGGGAGACAAGCTGATAATGCTTGAAGGCTGGGTACCTGAAGATAATGTTGAGGAACTGAAGGCGATGCTTGATTCTACAGGTGCATTCTATGAACTCAGGGCAGCACGTCGTGGCGATGACGCTCCTGTCAAGCTGAAGAACAATGCATTCACACGCATGTATGAGGTTCTGACCAGGATGTACGGAATGCCGGGCAGAACAGATTTTGACCCGACACCTATTGTGGCTCCGTTCTTCTCATTGTTCTTTGCGTTCTGTATGGGCGATGCCGGATACGGCCTTGTACTCATACTGCTCGGATTCTTCCTCAAGAAGAAGATGAAGAGCGAGTTCGCAGGCATGATGAACCTGGTTATTACTCTCGGTATATTCACTACGTTCCTCGGAGCATTGTTCGGTACATTCTTCGGCATAAGCCTTATGGATTCCGATATTCCTCAGTCGCTAAAACGGTATATAGTTGCCGGCGACGTAGAACTGTTCGGCTCGACATACAATGTACAGATGCTGATAGCGCTAGCGATAGGTATTGTGCACATATCAATTGCAATGACAGTAAAGGCTATAAACAGTACGGTGTTCTTCGGAATCAAGGAGTCGTTGAGCGCATGGGGCTGGTGGCTTGTTGTTGTCGGTGGAGCTGTAATAGGAACGTTGTCGTTCATGAGTATAATACCGGCCGAAGCTTCCAAATTGGCATTGATAGTCGTTGGCTCTGTCGGAGCTTTGGGTATATATATACTCAACAACTTCCGCCGCAATGTACTTATGAATATAGGTGCCGGGCTTTGGGATACATACAACATGGCTTCGGGCCTGTTGGGAGATATACTCTCATATATCCGTCTCTTCGCCCTCGGACTTGCCGGAGGTATGTTAGGACAGACATTCAATAGCCTTGCTCTTATGGTTGTTGAAGGAAAAGAGGGCTTCGGTGCAGTGCTCGGTTGGGTAGGCTTCGGCCTGATAATAGTCTTCGGACACGTGCTGAACATTGCGATGTCGTGCCTCAGTGCATTTGTGCATCCTCTCCGTCTTACTTTCGTAGAGTACTTCAAGAATGCCGGTTACGAAGGCAAGGGTACAGAATATAAACCATTCAAGAACAAATAAAATTATAAATATTAAAACTTAAAGACTATGAACGAATTATTAGGTTATTTGGGTATGGGTCTCATGTTGGGACTTGCCGGTATTGGCAGCTGTTACGGTACAACAATTGCTGGTAATGCAGCAGAAGGTGCATTGAAGAAGGACTCTTCAAAGTCATCGGCATACATGATTCTCAGTGCACTTCCTGCGACACAGGGACTTTATGGTTTCTTGGCATTCCTGCTTCACTTCTCAAAGGCTGCCGAGAACGGCTTGCTTTGGTTCGGTGTAGGTATCGGTGTAGGTATTGTCTGTCTTTTCTCTGCTATCCGCCAGGGGCAGGTTTGTGCAAACGGTATCGTAGGTATCTCACAGGGACATGACGTGCAGACCAATACAATGATTTATGCAGCTTTCCCTGAGTTCTATGCAATTCTTGCGCTTGTTGCAACATTCCTTGTATAATATAAACAGAATCATGTTTTATCAGAAATGGGCTCGCCGAAAGCGAGCCCATTGCCGTTTTTTACTGGATAATTTCGTGAGGTCTTATGCATTTACATTAATTGACAGAAATAATTAATTTTTTTCAGTTTGTTTGTAACAATTTTCTTTTTTGTTCGTCTTTAGAGTGAAGAGACAGCAAACACAGTATAAATTGACACACGCAGAATTCAAAAGAAAGTTCCTACCATTGCAACGGGCCTTGTTCCGCGAAGCATTCAGATTGCTTTGCGACAGGTTCGATGCTGAGGATGCTGTACAGAATCTTTATCTACGTTTGTGGGAGCGACGCGGTGAACTTGTCAGGATTGTTTCACCGGAGAATTATTGCTACACTCTGCTGAGGAATATCTGCATTGACCGTATAAGGCAACTTAAGGTCAGGGATGAGGAGCATGTCCCGATAGATGAAATTCCCGATACAGCACCGCCGGATGTTGAAGTTTCGGAAACGAGGCAGTGCATTGAGCTGTTCCTGGGTTCGGTTCCGGAGCTTCAACGCAAGATAGTTCAGATGAGAATCAACGGTTGCAGTTACGAGGAGATAGAGGAAATCACCGGTTTGTCGGCCGTAAATGTGAGAGTAATAGTCTCACGTATAAGAAAACAGTTCAGAGATTATTATAACAATGTTTTATAAGGGGTTAGATTATGGATATCAATTATATTGAAAGTATGATAGAGCGTTTCTTCGATGCGTCGCTAAGCATAGAAGAAGAGCGTGAACTATGCCGCTATCTTCGTGAAAACGATGTCCCGGACGAACTCCGCAAGGAGAAAGAGGCTCTCCTTGCGCTATGTGACGATGAAATATCTGTTGAGATCCCCGAAGGCTTTGAAGATAGGCTTGAGACAATGATAGACAGCTTAGAGAAAGAAGTGAAGCATCAGGCTGTTGCAGAGAAAAGAACGGAGAGGAATACAAGCGTGCTATTGAGGGTGCCGCGTTTTGTTTGGCGCAGTGCTGCTGCCGTGGCTGTATTCGCAATAGGCTATATATTCATGAGTGAAAGCTGGGAACTCACTGAAAACGATGATACTATTCCGGTTGTAGTGGCCGAACAGCCTGAGAAGGATACATTTGACAATCCGGAGGATGCAATGAAGTGTTTCAAGGCTGCATTCGGAGACATTAAGATAGCAATGAATGCTACTCTGCGGAACGCTAGAGGTATTGGGAATGTGATTGAGCTCTCTTCTGCTTCTAATAGAAATGAATTTAAAAAGAATATATAAATATAATAATATGAGACGTAATGCTTTGGCTATACTTATCCTGTTTGTGGCATTTGGGGCTTTTGCCAATATTCCCAATCGTCTCCAGCAAGCAAAGGATAAAAGTGAATCGGAAAGGTTTGTACGGAATCTGGCAAAGATTAAATGTGATGAAATCAATTATGCCTATATCTCCTTTAATATGATAAGGCAGATGTTTGCAGAAATGACAGGGGGCAATGTGGCCGAATTGACCAGAATGTTTTCTACGCTAAAGAGCATGCGCCGCTTTGTCACAACAGGCGACGAAGGTTACAAGGTCTTGAAGAATGCTCTTTCTCCATTTCTGCAAGGAGAGGAATCCGTAATGGGTATGGAACTGATGGCATTCAACAGGGGTGATGGAGTCTCTGTTGTGTACAGCGGTTCGGGAGATATACTTGTGATAGCAGACAGCGGTGACAATGAGATTGCCCTTGCATATTTTGTGGGGTTACGTTATGACGTCTTCATGAAGATGAGCAACGGTGGCATTGACATTGATTTAGGCTTCTGATTTTATTGATTTTTAATTTGTTGATTATTATTATGAAAAAGATATTATTGGTATTTTCCTTAATGTTAGCTCTTGTCAACTGTTCTTTGGCGCAGAATTTTCATGAAGCCGGTTTTAGGAAGTTTTATACTGAGATAAAATCTGCCTGTAGTTCGGGAGCGGAGCATGTGAGATCCCAACAAGAAAAAGTACTTCAACTTCACTTCCGGTCCGACGACCTCAAGTCTTACAATAAAATTTCTGCAATAATAGATAAATATGATATATTCTTTGCAGATGAGCTTTTCGGTTTGTCTCTTTATTATGCCATAAGAGAGGCCGGTGTCATGATGTCTGTTTTTTACAATGACGGTATCGCCCTATTCATTCAGGATGTTGCCTATGATTCTGTGGTAGATATTGTGTTTGTACGTGACATAAAGGTTACGCAGTTGGCAAGTGTTGTAAAACAGCCTGATTTGAGTCTAGTACAATTCAAAACCGATGACAGCGACGGTGTTGCTGCAGTAATGGAAGAGGAGAAGGAGGAGTGTACTTTGCCGGAATCTGAAATTCAGTACAATATACCCAGATGTGTAATGCAGGCTCTAAGCGGATACTATGCTCCGAAAATTGATAGTTTGAGAAGTGAAATGAAGAATGCTTCAGAAGAAAGGGCCCTGGGAATCAAAGCTGAGATAAACGCTACGGAAAAACTCTATGTCGATGAGTGCAATGCTATACGTAAGAAGATTGAAGGAATTGCCCGTACCTCTTTTGTTGAGATTCCATGCATTGGCGAGAGCTATCTCGTTGCTCCTGTGCTGAGCGAGGAAGAGAAACTGAATGCCGAGCCTCAGGCACGTGAAGGCATACTTGATTGGATTAACGGCACCGGCTTCTACAAAGGATACGACAAAGGCATAATAGGCAAGAACGGACAGCGTTCGTGCATTCTGCGTCCTACGGATGTTGTAGTCGAATATGTCAGGAAGCATAGCGACAAGAAGAGCTGGAATGCTTATGGATATTCACCATTAATGGAGGCGATATTCAAAAAGGAGATTCAGGGCGGTGAGCCTCTGTATCTGTACCGTGTGTCAGATACAGAAGAAGGTTACAGATGTATGGTGAAAGACCTTGAACCGATTCTTGACCGTAAGGTGGGAGAAAAATACATGAATATGAAAGTTACTGCCCGTGTTGAAAATAACGGCATGCGGTTTGTACAGCTTTACAGTGCTTCAGGAACAGTGCTGGTATTTGATTCTCCGGCTGAGAAACTATGCCGGATGGATATCATAATAGGCGGAATAGGTGCTTTCGAGGCTGCTGTAAATGATTTTACGGTAGATGGTGTTGCCGGCGTTGCCCAGAGGTGCAACATAGTGATTGACCTGAATGATATTGAGTTGATAGAAGGCCCATATAAAAAGAACGGTGTTTCATATGAATATGGTGTGCATTTCGAGACTGTATATTGGGATAAGCTGAACCAACGGTAAATGAATAAGTAAAATACTAAAAACATATATTTATGAAAAACAGATTTTTTATTACTCTTGCAGTATTGTTCTGCGCTGCACTCTCTTCTGTTGCACAGACTACTGCTCTTGTGGTTTATGACGGCGGTTATTTTGTAAAGAACGGAAAAGAGTGGGTCGAGTACCGTCCTGGAGACAAGGTAGGGCCATGGAATGAATATGTAGAATACAATGAGAACGACCAATTCTACTATATAAGAAGCAAGAGATGCAATGTTGCAGTACCTAAGATTGCCCGTGATAAGGTTTATGTCGATCGCAAGAAGCGTGGTGCATGGGAGGTGGTTTACAATACGATAAGCGTTCATCCTATTTGCCCTTACAAGAATGGCCTTTTCTATTGCTATACGACTTCCAGTACAGAGTATGACGGCTATTTTGTGCGTTGCAACGACAAATGGATTGAGTTCCGTCCCAATATGAAGCGTGAAGCATGGGCTGAATTCAAGCAGACTGGTGAGGATGAGAATTTCTTTATTCTTAAAAGTGAACATAATACAGTCTATGTTCCTAAATCGATGAGTAACCGGTTTATTATCAAAAAGAATAACAACAGCAGCTGGAGAGGTGGCTATACGACGTCTGCAATATACGACCGTTCGGCAATGTATGATTACAATCTTATATACCGGAATACGTTTACGGTAAAAGGAGAAAAGGATTTCAGGCCTGCAACAGGAAGTTCCCGTGTAAGTTTCGACCGTAATGGTAATGTGCAGGTTGCTACAGGCGGTAGATTCTACGATTTCAAATACAGGAGCATAAAGCACGGAATGTACAATAATACTCCTGCTATACATATATCGATAGATGACAAGAATAATATATGGATTCTCTCAAAAGAGCAGTGTGTCGTCGATTGCAGAAGCGTGGGCAAGAAGATGAGCCTTTCCGGCTCCGACAACAAAGCTGCATATAATGAGATACGTGAAATCTTCAGGATAAATCCGATAATATTCTGGGGTGAATGAACGGTTTTGTCTTTTTTATATTCAAATGTTGCATTTGAGGTAAAAAAAATGAATAATGAAGAAAATGACATTCGTTGCTTTGCTTCTCGCTTTATCTCTTACGGTCTCATGTACATCAGACCCTAAGGATAGGCTTGAGAATCTGCTTGAGAAGGTAGAGAAAAACGGCAACTCTTTCAATGAAGAGGAGTGGGAATCTGTCTTCAACGAGCTTGATTGTATAGAAAACGAGATTGACAAGAAAAATTACAGCAAGGAGGAGCTGCGTGAGATTGGGCGTCTTAAGGGCCGGTTGTTAGGATGCATTACAAAAACTGCATTAGGCGATATGCAGGAACAGTTGACTGGCCTTTCTGCAATTTTGACAGGTGGAATAGTCGGTTTTCTTGAGGCCTTTGATGTTGATGTGAACAAATATGAGCTGAGTGATGAGGAACTTGAGAACATCGAGATGCGTCTTGAAGATGAAATTCTGAATATAAGAATGGCTGTGAAACGCGGGCTTGAAGAGGCATCAAAGGAAGTTGAAGATATCGCAGAATAGTTTATATCAGACAAATCTCCTCATTGAACTTCAATGAGGAGATTTGTCTATTATAATGTTACAGCCTTCTCTTCGACTATAACGGCTCTTTTGCCGTTGAATATGTGCAGTCCAAGATTCTCCATTATCTGTTTCAAGGCAAGCTGTCCTTTTACAGAGTTTCCCGAACTGTCTATTGGCGGCGCAAAAACGGCGATACCAAAGATGCCGGGAAGCACACCTATGATGCCGCCGCTCACGCCGGATTTGGCAGGGATTCCGCAACTGAACATCCAGTCACCGGTGTGCTCATAGAGCCCGACCGATGCAAGCAACGAAGTTACTTTCTCTGCGTATATCTCATCGAAGACTCTCTTGCCGGTTGTTGGGTTATATCCGCCGCAAGCGATGGTTCCGGCCATAATGGAAAGTTGTGTGGCAGTGACACCCAAAGAGCATTGACGAGTGTAGAGGTCGAGCGACATCTCCGGTTCGTCGTATATTCGGTTGTAGCTCTTCAAGAGCCATGCTATGGCGCGGTTGTTATGGTTGCTTACACTCTCCGACCTGTACAGTTCATCGATAAGAGTCACCTCACTGCCGCACAACTCTGCAATGTTTTTTACAATCGCATCCCACTTCCCGCGGCTGTTGCCCACTGGGCATACCATGCTTACGGCGGATATTGCCCCGGCATTTACCAGAGGGGTAGAAGGATGCTCATTTTCGAGCAGGATAGCAAGCACCGAGTTGAACGGCATGCCCGTGGCATCGGCACCAATCATATCGAGCAGCGTCCCGGAACCGTAATCCTTGAGTACAAGTATGGCTGTCGCTACCTTTGAAATCGACTCTATGCCAAAGCGGTAGCTGCAGTCGCCTACTGTTATCATCTCACCGTCGGGCAAGCATACTGCTATTCCGAACAGGTCTTTATCGACGCTGGCAAGATAAGGTATATAATCGGCATTCTTTCCATTCTTGTTGTCCTTGAGACCGAAGTATGCGTCATGCACGGCAATCTTCAGCTCTTCTCTCGTAATCCTTCTATCCCTATTCATGACTTATCCTTTTCCTGTGTGAGTATATACAGTTCCTTTAACCTTGATATTGCTCTCTATGCTCATGCGTGACGGTGTCGGGTACTGCAGCTTGTCGAGTTCGGCAACGGCGTCCCTGATATCGCTCATGAGCTGGTCGGCCATGTCGCGGCTGAAGCCTTGACGCACCACAATTCGCATGACTATTGTATCCTGCAGCGTGTCGGGAAGTGTGTATGCCGGTACCATCCAACCATTCTGTTTTAGCCTGTCCTGCAAATCGTAAAGTGTCCATTTGCAATTCTTTGCATGCTCTTTCTTCATTTCCCAGATGAAGAGCGGATTGGTCACTTCACTGCTGTAGTTGGTGAACTGCTTCATCTTTCCGATTTCCTGATGCATGTACTTGGCAATCTCCATCGTATTGTGCTGTATGTCCTTGTAGCCTTCGAAGCCGAGACGTATGAACTGGTAATATTGTCCGAGTATCTGCGCTGCCGGGCGTGAGAAGTTAAGGCCCACTTGTGTCACTTCGGCACCAAGATAGTTGACGCTGAACGACATGCTGTCGGGAAGGAACTTCTTGTCTTTCCATACAATCCAGCCGAGACCCGGATATACAAGTCCGTACTTGTGTCCGCTGGTACTAATGGATAGTACCCATTTCAAGCGGAAGTCCCATTCCAACGATGGCTGAAGGAACGGCAGGATAAAACCGCCTGATGCAGCATCGACATGGATAGGAATATCGTAGCCGGTCTTCTTGTTGAACTCTTCAAGCTCGTCGTTCAGTGCTTTCACGTCGTCGTTAAGTCCTGTCCAGGTGACACCCATTATAGGAACTACGCATATAGTGTTCTCGTCGCACTTCGCAATGGCTTCTTTGGGGCATAGAGTAAGCTTTTCGGCACTCAATGGCACTGTTCTCATCTCAATCTGCCAGAGTTGGGCAAACTTCTCCCAAACAACCTGGTAGGCCGATGATATTACAAAGTTTGGCTTGTCGTACGGCTTGCCGGCTGCCATGCGGCGTTTCTTCCAGCGTTGCCACGCTGCCACGCCACCAAGCATACATGCTTCGCTCGAACCTATTCCCAATGCTCCGGTTTTCCATTTGGACTGTTCGGGAGTGTTCCATAGGTTGGCGATGATATTGATGCACTTTGCACACATTACAGCTATTCGGGGATACTCTGTCTCGTCGATATAGTTCATGGCAATGGCATCGTTCATCAGCTTGGTGGCGTACGGGTCCATATATGTAGTAACGAAAGTTGCCAGGTTCAGGCGAGGCTGCGTCTGTGCGTATGTCTCGTCCTTTACCATGCGGTACGCAATCTCTGGCATGGTGGGGTGCTGTGGAATCTTGTCGCATGGCGAACTCTTTAGCATCTCTTCCGATCCGAATACGGATGTTGTCACTGTTGTCTTGCAATCTTCTTGCTTCATCATACTTGAATTTTAATAGGTAAAACAATTGTTCAGAATGTAACTATGGAACATCGGATGTGACAAAAGGGTTTAGGGTTTTATATTTTTTATGACGATTCAACATTCGGGCTTGAATGTTTGTTATGCAACTTGTAAACACTTTGTATTATGAAAATGATAAATACAGGAAAGGGCAGTATAACCCTTTTGGCCTTATTGGGTATATGGTCGGTATCGGCACTGACTTCATTGCCGGGTCTGGCAGTATCGCCGATATCGGAAGAACTTGCAAAGATTTTCCCCTCTGCAACGGAACTGGATATACAGTTGTTGACAACATTGCCGTCGCTGCTTATAATACCTTTTATATTGCTGGCCGGTTATTTAAGTGAAAGAGTGGGGCATATAAGGTTGTTGTACATTGGATTATACCTATTCCTTTTAAGCGGTGCATTGTATTTTGTGTGTTCTTCCATGACGCAGCTTATTCTGGTTAGTGCCATGCTTGGAATAGGTGCCGGAATAATCATACCGCTATCGACAGCTTTGGTCTCAATATTCTTTACAGGAGATGAGCGTACAAGGCAATACGGATATGTATCGGCAATAACCAATGTGGCATTGGTGCTTGCAACTGCAGTTACCGGGTGGCTGGCCGACATACAATGGAGATTGCCATTCCTTGTATATCTCCTGCCTTTGGTATCAATACTGCTGGTGCCGGCAATTAGAAAGGAGGAAAGGGGGATGGATGTCGCGGACGGAACCGGCAGGAATTGTGGCGGAAGAATAGATTATCACCGTCTCTGCAAATATATGCTTTATTACTTGCTTATTACATATCTTGTTATAATAGTGAGCATAAACCTGCCGTTTCTGCTTGGAAAATATGGATATGACAGTGCTGTCTCCGGGCTTGTTACATCGCTCTTCTTTCTTGCAATGATGCTGCCGGGGCTCTTCATAAACCGCATACTTGCTGTTTTGGGCCGTAATGTACTGCTTTGGTCGTTGCTGCTTATAGGGTTGGGATTGCTCGATGTGTATCTCAACAGCTCATTGGCATTTATAATATTAGGTTGTGCTGCTGCCGGTTTCGGGTATGGGGTTGCGCAGCCTTATATATATGACAAGGTATCGACGCTTGCGACAGGGAGTAAAGTAACCTATGCGCTTGCATTGGTGATGGTCATGAACTATGTGGCGATAGTAATCTCTCCTTTCATTGTTGAATGGGGGCAGGAGTTGTCCGGTGTAAAAGGTGAGGATTTTCCGTTTCTTATGAATACAATAATAGCAGCTGCTGCATTGGCGATAATATGGATACGCAGGGCTGTAGTGAGCAGGGATAAATATATGATGTGATGAACAACTATACAAAAGGCTCTTTGGCACTTTTTGTGGCAAGGATTTTCAGCGGATTGAACGTAAATGTGTTAGGATATCTGTTGCCGTTGTGGATTGCTCCACTGGCATGTGTCACCTTGCGTTTGCTTTTCGGGTCGGCAGTCTTTCTCATTGTCGGCATATATACGAAACCTGAGAACATTGCATTGGGTGACAAACTTAAACTTGTAGCTCTTGGCGCATTCGGAATATTCGGTTATATGTCCTTGTATGCATTGAGCCTGAGTTATACTACACCGGTCAACTTTGCGATATTCAATGCCATGCAACCTCTCTGGGTTGTGATAGTCTCGGCTGTAATTTACCGTGAGAGTGTCGATTACCGAAAGCTTCTAGGCTTGGCACTGGGTTTCGCCGGAGCATTGCTATGCATACTTTCCGAACCGTCGGGCAGGGCTGCCACTAATCCGTTGCTAGGTAATATGCTTGCTATTGCCGCTTCTGTAATATATGCAATTTACCTTGTCTTTTCGGCAAAGTTCGCCGGGCGTTTCGCAAGTACCACAATCCTGCGTTACACATTTACTTCAGCCGCAACAGTATCGTTGTTTGCAACACTCCTTTTCGGGTTTACAGTACCTATGTTTGAGGATGGTTTCAAGGTTTTGCCATTTGCTCTTCTGGCGTTCGTTCTTGTTTTCCCTACAGTCGTTACATATTTCCTTATACCAATAGGGCTCAAGTATCTTAAGAGTGCGGTAGTGGCCCTGTATGGCTATGTGACGCTTATTGTTGCAGCTGTTGTCTCATTCATAATGGGTGTTGACAAATTTGAACCGGTTGTCCTGCTTTCATTGATACTCATAGGGGTGAGCATATATCTGGTTGGCATTTCGGATAATTGACGGGTTGTTGCGTAATTGTTTATTGACTTCGATTTAAATAGTTGTCATATATGGATGTTTCGGAATTTTTGATTATTTTTGCATATTGTGGGTTTAATTGCAAATAATCAAATTCCTGAATATGAAGAAAATATTTTTACTCATTATCATGTTGGGTGTTATGGTGTCGGCCTTTGCTGCGCCTGCATACCGTAAGCCTTTTAAAGTAAAACAGTCCGATGGTACGGAACTTACAGTCGTTCTTGCCGGTGACGAGTCCATTCATTATTTCGCTACTCTTGACGGCAAACCGTTGATCAAGGAGATGAACGGAGACTATATGTATGCGTCATTCTCCGAAGAGGGGCACTTCGTCTCATTGAAGATGCTTGCCCACGATTCCGGAAACCGCAGCTTGGTTGAAGAGGCATTGCTCTCTTCTGTTGACTATGAACAGATGGCAGCATCGGTAAACAAGGCTGCAAAAGCCCGTTCTGCATCATTCAAGGCTGCAGCGCAGAAGGCCGGTTCGCAGATAACCCCTGAAGGTGATGTGAATGTTGCTGTTGTTCTGGTGCAGTTCAAAGATGTGAAGTTTACATACACCAAGGAGGATATAAACAACCTCTTGAATACAGAAGGCTATAAATTGGAGAATCCTTTTGCCGAGAGCGTAGGAAGTGCACGCGATTACTTTCTTGCACAGTCCGACGGCAAGTTCCGCCCGAACTTTGTGGTTACAGACATTGTGACACTAGACAATGATATGTCGTACTATGGCGGAAATGATGCATCCGGTGATGATGTAAAAGCCAGCTATGCAGTAAAAGAGGGTATTCAGAAAGCAGATGCTGCATTTGATTTCTCAAAGTGTGACAACAATGGAGATGGTGAGGTGGAATTCGTGTATTGTATATATGCAGGCTATTCCGAATCGTACGGAGCTGACGAGAATACGATATGGCCACACCAATGGGCTCTTCATGCGCAGGCCGGTGCTATAACAGTTGACGGTGTCAAGTGTGATACTTATGCATGCAGCGGTGAGTTGGTGTATAATGAAGACTATGAATCAGAAATAGGCAAAGTTCTTGCCGGTATAGGACTTATCTGTCACGAGTTTTCACATTGTTTGGGTTTGCATGACGTTTATGATGTCACATACGCAAGCGGAAACTGGGGTATGGATTATTGGGATGTTATGGACCAGGGCAATTATGCTGCAGAAGGTTATGTTCCTGTAGGTTACAGTGCGTATCAGAGAGACTTCTGCGGTTGGAGAGACCTTGTGGTTCTTGACAAGAAAGGTGATTATTCAATGGAGCCTCTTACTCGTGGCGGTGTAGGATACAAGGTTGTGAACGATGCCAACAGCAATGAGTATTATATACTGGAGAACCGCAAACAGGAGGAGTGGGACAGCTATCTGTTCAACAGCGGAATGCTAGTGATACATGTCGATTACAACAAGTCGGCTTGGGATAACAATACAATCAATACGACAAAAAATCATCCACGTTATACTTTGATTCCTGCCGACAATAGCCTGGATGCTTACGGCGATGTCTCTACGCAACAGTTTGTTGCCAGTCTCAAGGGTGATGTGTGGCCTGGAACGAGCGGAAGTACAGAACTTACAAACACGTCTGTTCCTGCTGCCAAGGTATATACAGGAGGTTATATGAACAAGCCGATACGGGATATTAAGTATGTGAATAATGTCATTTCCTTCAATTTTATGGGCGGAATCTTCTCTGAAGCACCTGCAGGCCTTGCTGCAACGGATATAACAGAGAATTCGTTCGTTGCTAATTGGGATGCCGTTGAGGGTGCTGATGAGTACAAGGTGGAGTTGTATAAGGTGACTGAGGCGCAGGAAGGTTCTGGTGATCCTGTAAATCTGTTGAGTGAAGATTTTATCAAATGTGTAAAAACAAATACTGATTTGTCGTATTCTGTGAATGACTATACTTTGACGAGCGGTTGGGCTGGAAAGTATATTTATAGTGAAGGCGGAATTCTGAGGGTTGGTTCATCAGGTAACGTCGGATGGCTGACAACACCGCTTCTAAATGCAAGCGGAGCGGTGACATTGTCTTTCTCTACGTCACTTTATAATACTAATGATACAGGTGTTGAGCTTACAGTTTCAATTGTTGCAGCAGACGATAATGTGATTAAGAGCGAGACATATATTCCTACTTCAAGTACTGCAGGCAATGAGATTAAAGCAGAGGTTGACGGTGAATTCTACGTTAAGTTCAGTACTGATGGAAGTACCGGAAAGAAACGTGCATATGTTGACAATATAGTCGTTTCGGTAGCAGGTTCCATTGCTAGTGAAAAGGTGAGTGATGTTGCAGTTAGCGGCACTAGCTATAAATTCGAAAATCTTGAGTCCGGTTGCCAATACAGATTCAAGGTAAAGGCTGTTGACAAGTATGGCTCTTCGGAGTTCTCGGCTTATGAGGTTGTGTCAATTCTGCCTACTTCGATAGAGGAGCTAGTTGCTGAAAACGGTTCTGTTGAGGTTTTTGCCATTTCAGGTTTAAAGATATATTCGGGTAGTGCAGACGCTCTCCCTGTTCTTGCAAACGGTATATACATTGTAAAATCGGGAACAGTAGTGAAGAAAATCGTTGTCAAGTGACAATGATATGCAATTCATAGAAAAGCCGCCGAAAGGCGGCTTTTTTTGTGCTTGTACCTCTGTTAATGTCGTGGTTTTGGGAACGCATCAGGCAATAGGGTGCATGGCCATAGGAGGTATATGGTGCTTCTCTGGCTTCTTTGGGTTGAAATGTTGGATTAATGTCTATATATAAATTGTAGGGTATTGAACAGTGCTGTATTTAGGTGTATAATGCTTAACATAGAGTGTTTCTGTTGCGTAACGATGTTTTAGTACAGTTATATGCTGTGCCGCTGTTAAAATATGGTACCTTTCTGTGAGTTTTGCTGGATTTCTTCATTCTACTTAAATGAAAAATGTGTTTAATTGATTGTGTGGCAATTTATTATGTTGAAATTGTCCCTCTGAGAATCGATTATTTACAAGATTTCTCTATTATTGTCCGGAATTTCTGAATTATTCGAATTATAGGGGTTATTTCTTGTTATTTAACATTGTATAATGGGTAATTTTTCCATGGATCTTATAAATATTCATAAAATTGAAATAAGAAATTTCTTTTTTAGTGTTTGTAATCACGTAACATTTGTAAATGTATGTGCTTTAACATTGGTAATATAGGGTAGTGGCTGTTTGTTTTTATTTGTAAAACACCCTGGCTGATATTATCTCTTGAAAAACGTCACTTTTTCATCACGCTTTATCAACAGGCAGTTATTAACAGTGCCAATAGTTATATGCAGTTTTTATGCATTTTGCTTATTGTGGTGTTAACGCTTTCAAAACCAATCTGTTATGCTTGCTTTATTCGTGTTTTTGACAAAATTATTAGGGGTTCTTGTAATGTTTTCCTGATTTTTGTGAATAAATGGGGGATGTGTGTTGCTGTAACTGGTTATGAATGAGTGTGTAATGCGAATAATTTTATCCTAATTATAGGTTTGTGGTCTCTTTAGTTGCTGATATTGCCGGTTGTTATGTTGTGAAATCCAGATACTGAAAGAAACGCGGGAATAGCAAAATGTATAAGCTTTGTATAATATATTTATGTAAATTAATTTCCAGTAGTTGCTTGTGTTGCTGATTTTGTTGTATGAGATTTTTGTTGTATATTAGCGGTGCTTAATTGTAAGCACATTTGTAAATTGCAAAAACTGCATAAAATCATGAACGAACGTGACAGAATTGAACTGCTGATGAAATGCTATGAATTGTCTCCCTCGCAGTTTGCCGACAGAACAGGAATACAGCGTGCTTCTGTATCCCACATTTTGAGCGGAAGAAATAAACCGAGTCTTGAAGTCATGCTTAAGATTTACGACGCTTTTCCCGGAATTGATATGAAGTGGCTTATGACAGGAACTGGTGAAGAGCCTGTAAATGATAAGTCTGAGATTATTCAAAACACACTGTTTTCTGATGAGAAAATCTCTAAGCCGCATGTTGAGATTGTGGATTCGGTTATGGAGTTGGCTTCAGAAAAGCTGACTGAGCAATCACAGCCGGTTTTCCAGGTTCAGCCTTCCAGACAAACCCAGTCCAGAGTCCAGCGTAAAAACGCGCAGGGCCGTCAGTTGCAGCCCCAGCAGTCCGTGCAGCGTAGAATCAAGGAGGTGCGGATATTTTATACCGACGGCACATACGAGACTCTCTTGCCCGAAAAACAGTAAAGGATTTGTCTGTTCTCTTTTTGCATGTGGAGCAAAATTGTGCTATCTTCGCAAAAATTGAATGAAATAATCATTATAGAACAGATTATTATGAAAAAGGTTCTTGTCGATTTGATAATAAAAGAGGTGCAGCATGTAAATGCCAACTGCGTTTTGTTGGTTATGGGTTGCGATAATCCTCTTCCGGAGACAAAGCCGGGCCAGTTTGCCGAGTTGCGTGTCGATAGTACTCCGACGGTAATGTTGCGCCGTCCGATTTCGGTACATAGCTTTGATGCGGCAAGGAATGAGATTGGTTTCCTGGTGCAGATTGTAGGTGACGGGACACGTTGGCTAGGTTCGCTTGGTATCGGTGATAAGGTGAATGTGCTTATGCCGCTCGGCAATGGCTTTACCTTGCCCGAAACGGCCGGAAAGAGATATCTGCTTGTAGGAGGAGGTGTCGGTTCTGCTCCTTTGTACTATTTGGCACAAGAGCTAAGGGCCCGTGGCTGTGACTTCACCATATTGATAGGTGCGCGTTCTGCAAAGGATTTGTACCGTCGCGATGCATACGAGGCTTTAGGCCGTGTTGAGTACACGACAGAGGACGGCTCGTTGGGCGAAAAGGGTTATGTGACCAACCACTCTCTTTTGGCCGAAGAGTTTGACTATATATTCACGTGCGGTCCGAAGCCGATGATGCTTTCTGTTGCCCGTTATGCACGCGAGAAGGGCATTGCCTGCGAGGTTTCTCTTGAGAACAGGATGGCATGTGGCTTAGGTGCATGTCTCTGCTGCGTAGAAGATACAAAGGAGGGGCACAGGTGTGTTTGTACAGATGGTCCGGTATTTTCAATAGATGAACTAAAATGGTAAAGACAGATGTAAAAATAGGCGGTCTTGAACTGAAGAATCCTGTTCTTACCGCATCGGGAACTTTCGGTTATGGTCTTGAGTTCGCCGATTTTGTTGACTTGAACAAGTTGGGAGGTTTCATTGTAAAAGGAACGACTCTTAACCACCGTGAAGGAAATGCATATCCGCGCAGTGCCGAAACTCCTATGGGAATGCTTAATGCAGTGGGTTTGCAGAACAAAGGCGTCGATTACTTTGCGCAGAATATATATCCGCAGCTGAAGGGGCTTGACACGAATGTGATTGTAAATGTTTCGGGAGCGTGCATTGAGGATTATGTGGCATGTGCCGAAAAGGTTGCGGCTCTTGATGGGATACCTGCGATAGAGTTGAATATTTCTTGTCCTAATGTAAAACAGGGCGGAATGGCCTTCGGTGTTCAGGCTGCGTCTGCTGCCGAGGTTGTAGAAGCGGTGCGTAGGGCATATCCGAAGACTCTGATAGTCAAGCTCTCTCCTAATGTCACCGATATAACGGAGATTGCACGTGCTGTTGAGGGAGCTGGTGCCGACAGTGTTTCGTTGATAAACACTTTGTTGGGAATGGCTATTGATTCGGAAAAACGCCGTCCGGTTCTGTCAACCGTTACTGGAGGCATGAGCGGACCGGCTGTAAAGCCGATAGCATTGCGTATGGTTTGGCAGGTTGCTAAGGCTGTCAAGATACCGGTAGTAGGTATAGGCGGAATTACAACAGGTGCCGATGCTATAGAGTTCTTGCTTGCCGGAGCTTCGGCCATAGAGGTCGGTACGGCTAATTTTATGAATCCGGCGGTTACCGGTGAGATAGTTGATTATATTGAAGATTATCTTGTGCGTCACAAAATGAATTCTGTCGAAGAGCTAATAGGTGCTCTAGAGGTGTAAAAATCATTGTTTTTTTGTATATTGGAAGAGGCTTCGTTCTTTAATGAACGAAGCCTCTTCTTTTATGTGTTTACTTTTGTATATACAAATGTAACATGTAATGATTGTTTATTTATCTAAGCAAGTCGGGGCGTAGGCGTTTGGTGCGTTCAAGCGACTGCTCAAATTCCCATTGACGTATCTTTGCTTCATGTCCGGATAATAAAATGTCGGGCACTTTCCACCCGTTGTACTCTGCAGGCCTGGTATATACCGGCGGTGCAAGCAGATTGTCCTGAAAAGAGTCGCTCAGTGCTGATGTTTCGTCCGAAATTACGCCCGGAATTAGGCGAATGACTGCGTCGCAAATTACTTCTACCGCCAATTCGCCACCAGTCAAAACGTAGTCTCCAATACTTATTTCTTTGGTAATCAAGTGTTCGCGAATTCTGTGGTCGATTCCTTTGTAATGTCCACACAAAAAGATAAGATTCTGCTTCATTGAGAGTGAATTTGCCATTGGCTGGTCAAAAACCTTTCCGTCTGGAGTGGTATAAATGACTTCGTCGTACTCTCTTTGCGATTTAAGATGCTTTATACAGTTGTCAATAGGCTCAATTTTCATGACCAGACCTGCGCATCCGCCAAACGGGTAATCGTCGGTCTTTCTGTGTTTGTCATTTGTATAATCCCGTAAATTATGTAAACAAATTTCGGCATATCCGTTTCGCTGTGCACGGCCCATTATTGAAGAGTTGAAAAAACTCTCCATCATCTCAGGGAAGGTCGTAATTATGTCAACACGCATAGTAAATATATTTTTGTAAATAGGGTTTCAACTCAAAAATGGTTTTCTTTATCTTCTGCGAAGATAGCGAATTTATTTGATAGGCGGTGCATCATCGGGCAGCAAACTGAGAACTGAATAAATAGCAATACAATATTTGGATTTTTTTCATTGATTTTATTTTTGCTGAAAAAAATGAAAGTCTCACGAGGTTTAAGAAATAACAATCCGTTGAACATACGGCGGAACAGGACCATGTGGAAAGGTCTTGCAGAACGGCAGAGTGACAAGGAGTTCTTCTGTTTCAGCGATATTGCATGGGGATACCGTGCTGCATTCATTACTTTGCGTAACTACCGTAAGAAGCATGGCTTAAAAACACTTGCCGGCTGGATAAGCCGTTGGGCACCTCCAGTAGAGAACGACACTGATGCTTATATACGTTTCGTCTCGCAGAAATGCGGTCTCTCCTCTGATGCGGAACCAGATACCGGTAATATGGAGCAGATGTGCTCGATTGTCGCGGCAATGTCGCAAATGGAGAATGGTGTCCCTGCCGATGTCGAAAGTGTTAAAAAAGGTTGGGAGCTGGCATCGCGTTAAAGGCCCTTTAAACCGTTTTTTAGGGCTTTTTGCCTTAAAAGGCGGTTTAAAGCGCTTTGAGGGCTTAATAATATTTAAAATTCTTGCCGGTTAGGTAATTTTTGAGTAATTTAGCAGTGTATATATTATATAAGGTATAAATACACGGCAATAACTTTTAAATTATATTTTTTCAAATGATTGAGAACGACAGAATTATTAAAGTCAATGTCGAGGAAGAGATGCGTTCTTCGTATATTGACTACTCAATGTCAGTAATTGTGGCGCGAGCTCTGCCTGATGTCCGGGATGGATTGAAACCAGTTCATCGCCGTATCCTCTACGGTATGATGGAGCTCGGAAACACTTCGGACAAGCCATACAAGAAATCGGCACGTACAGTCGGTGACGTACTTGGTAAGTATCACCCCCACGGTGACTCTTCGGTGTATGGTGCGTTGGTACGTATGGCTCAGGACTGGGTTATGCGCTATCCGCTCATCGACGGTCAAGGTAACTTCGGTTCTATCGACGGTGACTCTCCGGCTGCGATGCGTTATACCGAAGCGCGTCTGCACAAGATAGGAGAAGACATGGCTCAGGACCTTTACAAGGAGACTGTTGATTTCCAGCCTAACTATAACGATGAGTTCGTTGAGCCTACGGTAATGCCGACACGCATTCCGAACCTGCTGGTGAACGGTTCATCGGGTATTGCAGTAGGTATGGCAACAAATATCCCGACACATAACCTCAGCGAGGTGCTCGATGCTTGTGTAGCATATATCGATAATCCGGACATCGACACGGACGGTCTTATGGAGTATGTAAAGGCTCCCGATTTTCCGACCGGATGCGATATTTTTGGCTTGAATGGCGTACGCGAGGCATACGAGACCGGCCGTGGACGTGTCATTATGCGCGCGGTAGCAGAAATAGAGTCCGGAACACACGACAAGATTGTGGTTACGGCAATTCCATATAATGTAAACAAGGAAGAGCTTATCAAGGACATAGCCTCAATGGTAAATGAAAAGAAAATTGAGGGTATATCAAACATCAACGACGAGTCGGACCAGTCGGGTATGCGTATCGTTATCGATATCAAGCGTGATGCCAATGCCAACGTTATACTGAACAAGCTGTACAAGATGAGTTCTTTGCAGACATCGTTCAGTGTGAACTGCATTGCTCTTGTAGGCGGCCGTCCGAAGCTTCTCTCATTGAAGGAGTGCATAGGCTGCTTCGTGGAACACCGCCATGAGGTTGTTATCCGTCGTACTAAGTATGAATTGCGTAAGGCCGAAGAGCGTGCGCACATTGTAGAGGGCTTGATAATTGCTTCGGACAACATCGACGAGGTTGTGCGCCTGATAAAGGCCGCAAAGTCTCCTGCTGATGCAAGAGCTGCACTTATGGAGCGTTTCACACTCTCTGAGGTTCAGGCTGCTGCAATTGTAGAGATGCGTCTGGCACAGCTCACAGGCATTCAGCAGGACAAGCTCCATGCCGAATACGAGGAACTTATGCGTAAGATTGAGTACTATAATGCAATTCTTACCGACGAGGAACTCTGCAAGAAGGTTATCAAGGATGAGTTGTACGAGATAAAGGAGAAGTATGGTGACGAGCGCCGTTGCAAGATTGACTACAGCGCATCGAGCGACTTCAACCCTGAGGATTTCTATGCCGATGACGAGATGGTAATTACAATCTCGCACATGTGTTACATCAAGCGTACTCCGCTTACGGAATACCGTAGCCAGAACAGAGGCGGTGTGGGCTCAAGAGGTAGCGACACACGTGACAGCGACTTCATTGAATATATCTATACAGCCACTATGCACAATACAATGCTATTCTTCACGCAGAGAGGAAAGTGCTATTGGCTAAAGGTGTATGAGATACCCGAAGGAAACAAGAACTCTAAGGGACGCGCAATACAGAATATGCTCAATATCGATGCTGATGATGCTGTTAATGCATTCGTTCGTGTGAAGACTCTTGCCGACAAGAACTTCATTGAAAGCCACAATATAGTATTCTGTACAAAGAACGGTATCATAAAGAAGACGAGTCTCGAACAGTATTCACGTCCACGTACAAACGGTATCATTGCCATAACAATACGCGAAGATGACAAGGTTATATCAGTAGCTCTTACCGATGGTGAAAGCGATATAATCCTGGCTAACCGTGGCGGCAAGGCTGTCCGCTTCAACGAAAGCACCGTACGTGCCATGGGCCGTACTGCAACAGGTGTCAAGGGTATGGACATAGCCGAGGATGACGAGGTTGTAGGCATGGTTGTGCTTCCAAAGAACGATGATGCGGAACATAGCCTTCTTGTTCTTTCGGAACAGGGTTACGGCAAGCGTTCGGCAACCGGTGACTATCCGACCGTAAGCCGTGGCTGTAAAGGTGTCAAGACACTTCAGGTAACAGAAAAGACAGGTAATCTTGTTGCTATAATGGATGTCAACAACGACAATGACCTGATGATTATAAACAAGTCGGGAATTACTATCCGTACATCTGTAGAACAGATTCCTGTTCAAGGACGTGCAACTCAGGGTGTCCGTGTCATAAACCTCGGAAAGAAGAACGATTGCATAGGTTCTGTATGTAAGGTTACCCGTGAAGAGGAAATACCGGCGGATGTAGAGTCTGAAGGTCAGGAGCCGGGTGCTGAGCAGCCTGTAGAGAATACAACAGTAGAATAAAACATAACAACTTAAAACGAGATCAATATGAAAAAGTCAGTATTATCTTTAGCTTTTGTTCTTGCCGCAACATTCGCTTTCGGTCAGGAACTTACAAAAGAGCAGTTGAAAGAACAGAAGAAAGAAATCAAGGCTCTTATGGGCGTTGTTGAAGATGCGGAGGAAAACACGGCGGCCGATCCGGAAGCTGCAGCAAGGGCTGTAAAGCCTGTTTTGGAAAACCCGCTTGTAAACAAGAATGCCTATGTGTGGTATGTCAGCTCAAATGCAAAGAAGGCGGTAATAGATAACGAGAACCGTAAGCGCAGTGAGGGAAATCCTTTTGATGAGGATAAACTCAATAACTACATTTATGAATTCGGCCTTGAATTGGCAGAGTGTGACAAGTATGACAATATGCCTAACGAGAAGGGCAAGGTTGACCCTCAGTATGCCGATTACATAAGAATGGCATACGGTACACAGTTTGGTCAGTTCTACAATGCCGGTGCATCAGTATATGGCAAAGAAGACTATGAGAAGGCATTCCATCTTTTTAAGATGTTTATTGATGCTTCGGACAAATTGTATAAGGCTGGTGTAATACAGAAGGACACGATATATGTACCTAATGCCGGCCTGAACATGGCACTCTGCGGTATGCAGATGCAGAAGTATGACATGGTTCTTGACCCTCATGTGGATATAGCCTTGACTAATCCTAAATTCGCTCAGACAGCTTTCCGCTACAAGACCGTAGCGTATAAGGAGCTTGGCGATACAGCTACATGGATAAACCGCTGCAAGGAAGGTTTGGCAAAGTTCCCGGATGATGAATATTACAGCCAGGCGCTCATACAGTTCTATGACAGCATGAACGACAATGACAAGTTGAATGCATTGGCTGACGAGCTTGTTGCGTCTGACCCGCAGAATCCGCAGTTCTTGTTCCTGAAGGGGTACATTGCACAGAGCAAGTATGAGAACGAAGATGCAAAGGATTTGCTTGATGTCGCAATGGAATGGTACACAAAGACTCTTGCCGCTGATCCAAACTATGAGACTGCACTGGCCAATATGGGCCGTTGCTATCTGTTGAAGGCTCAGGAGTACAGCAATGCACAGTCTTCTACAAAGATTAATGACAGAAAGAAGCTTGCACAGGACAAGGAGGTCTTGAATGGTATCTATAGCCAGGCTCTTCCTCTCTATGAGAGACTCCGTTCAATCTCTCCCGACCGTAGGGAATTCTGGTTCAACGGTCTTATGAACTGCTACTACAACCTTAACATGATGGATAAGGTTGCCGAACTGGAGAATCTGGAATCTGTTGAGTAACCAGTTGCTTGTTCACCAAATAAAAAACATGAGGCCGAGTCAAAAGTAATTTTGGCTCGGTCTCTGTTTTTCGGTGATTTTTCCGTTTTTGCCTGCAAATTCGAAAAAATATCATTTTTGTACGCATAAATCCTTCATGCCGCCCGACAACATTCCCAATATGCTCC
>JAZNSN010000003.1:0-62377 GCA_045591315.1 Bacteroidaceae bacterium | reverse complement strand
ATGGGCTGGAAACTTAACCAGTGGGCGCGTCTGCATGACGGCAACCATGCTTATACACTCTTCGGCAACTTGCTCAAGAACGGTACACTCAGCAACCTTTGGGATACGCATGCTCCGTTCCAGATAGACGGAAACTTCGGCGGTACAGCCGGTATAACAGAAATGCTCATGCAGAGCCACATGGGATTCATTCATCTTCTCCCGGCTCTCCCCGATGCATGGGAAGAGGGCTCTTTCAGCGGATTGTGTGCCAAGGGCGGTTTCGAGGTTTCTCTGAAGTGGAAAGATGGCAGGCTTGTAGAGGCTGAGATAACATCAAAAGGTGGCGAGCGATGCAATCTGCGTTATGGCGAGAGCACTATCTCTTTCGGAACAAAGCGTGGTGCCACATACAAGGTGGTGCTTGCCGGCGGCAAACTGAAGAGGGCTTGAGCGGCTTTTGATTGAACATGAATATGCAATTATAGCGAAATACGGTAATGGGCTGTGCAGGAATAATGCATTCTGTTGCGGCCCGTTGCTTTTGGATTATGGCAAGGAAAAGGAAAAAGAATAGAAGTTACAAGTGGTTGAGGCTGCTTCTGCCCCTTCTTGTGCTTTTGGCTGTATGGCTATATGAGAACCGACCTGTCGCGCAGTCGGGAAAACCGGCATCGGAACTTGCAATACCTGAATTCACAAAATCGGTAAAGAGCCAGCTGATAGAGCATGCCGGCTATACGGTGTCGTACAATGAGCAGAGGCGTAACCCCAACTGGGTGGCCTATGAGCTGACAGCCGAAGAGGTTGCCGGCAAGGAGTCAAGAGGCAGTGATTTCATCCGTGACCCGTTGGTGATTGGCCGTCAGGCCGATGACTCCGACTATCGCAAATCGGGGTGGGACAGAGGGCATCTTGCTCCTGCTGGGGATATGAAATGGAGCCCAAAGGCAATGGAAGAGAGCTTCTACATGTCGAATATATCGCCGCAGAACAATAATCTGAACCGTGGAGTATGGAAGTCGATAGAGGAGAAGGTGCGCGACATTGCTGTAAAGTATGGCAGCGTGATAGTGGTTACAGGCCCGGTGTTCACTACAAAGAAGGGTCTGGGGAGCATTGGAAAGAATCGGGTTCTGATACCCAACGCTTTCTATAAGGCATTGCTCGTCGATGACGGTGGCTACGAGACTATAGGCTTCTATTGCGAGAATGTTGCCGGTAAAAAGGCGCTTTCTTCGTATGCCATGAGTGTCGATCAACTGGAGGAGATAACCGGCATCGACTTTTTCCCTGCACTGCCCGACGATGTGGAGGGTATTGCCGAAAGCCATTACGACCTTAAGGTCTGGGGTATAAAGAACAAGAAGAAATAGCCGGGCATAGGGTTGCCGGGGCTATTTCAGGAGGATTTTCCCAATGCTCTCTTTCAATTGCGCCTTGCCCATCGCTCCCTGGCTGCGCTGGGGCTCTCCGTTCATTGGAATGAAAATCAAGGTGGGAATGGACCGTATCCCGAAGTGTGCCGCCAGTTCCTCCTCTTCATCTACATCTACTTTATAGACATCGATTTTTCCTGCATATTCGTCCGAAATCTCTTCCAGTACAGGTGCAAGCATCCTGCATGGTCCGCACCATTGGGCATAGAAGTCGATAATCGCTGGCCTTTTGCCCTTGAATGTCATGCTGCCGGGTGCTGTCCCCAAATCTGCTACTCTTTCGGTGAACTCGTTTCTTTTCAAATGAATTGTTGCCATATATCTTTTTTATTGGTTCTGTTCATAAATTCCCGATTGTGTCTCTTATGTAATGTGCCAAAGAATATTATTGTTCACAGCTCTCATAAAAAGAGTTCTCTTTTTTGATTGTTTGAATACTTTGGAGTAAATTAGCACCAATTATTATAATTTGGGAAAATATCTTTTTTTGAAGCAGAACAGTATGGAACAACGCACGGCTCTTGAAAAAATATGGCGATTTATACGCCGCTATAACCGTTATATCAAAGTAACCCTTATTTCGCTTGTCGCATTGGCTATCGCAATGCTCCCTACCGAGGTCTTCGGCGTCGAGGGTCTTAACCCGATTCAGCAGCGTGTAATAGCAATATTCGTGTGGGCTGCCTGCATGTGGATAGTTGAGGCTGTTCCTGCGTGGACTACATCGTTGCTCATAATAGTGATAATGCTGCTTACGGTGTCGGACAGTGCAATAGCTCCTCTCATTAGCGGGTACGATAAATCGGACCTCATGAGCTACAAGGTGATAATGAACACCTTTGCCAATCCTACAGTCATGCTCTTCATGGGCGGCTTCATACTTGCCCTTGTAGCATCCAAGAGCGGTGTAGATGTGAGTATGGCACGTGCAATGCTCAAGCCTTTCGGCTCAAAGCCTTCGGTGCTTCTATTCGGCTTCATGCTCGTAACTGCCGTATTCTCAATGTTCGTGAGCAATACAGCAACTGCAGCTATGATGCTTACTTTCCTTGCTCCGGTGCTTCGCCAGCTGCCTCCTACTGAAAAGGGAACGGCTGCGCTTGCGCTTGCAATTCCCATAGGCGCCAATATAGGCGGTCTTGCCACCCCTATCGGAACGCCCCCGAACGGCATTGCATTGCAGTATATCAACGGCGAGTTGGGCCTGGGTGTTGATTTCGGAGAGTGGATGATGGTAATGACTCCTCTCATGCTTGTAATTCTTGTGCTGTCGTGGGTGCTGTTGCGTTTCTCCTATCCTTTTACAGCGAAGAAGGTGAACATGCATATCATGGGCGGTGCCAAGAAGGGCTGGCGCACGTACGTCATCTACGGAACTCTTGCCGTAACAATCCTTTTGTGGATGTTCGAGAAGGTTACAGGCATCAACTCATACGTTGTGGCTCTCTTCCCGATAGGCGTGTTCGCTATAACCAGAATAATAAAGTCGAGCGACCTCAAGGATATCGACTGGGCATGTCTATGGATGGTTGCCGGCGGTTTCGCGCTCGGTGAGGGCATGTCGAAGACCGGCCTTGCCGACAATCTTGTAAAGGCCATTCCGTTCGACAGCTGGCCTGCAATCATTGTGCTCATAGGCGGTGGCCTTATCTGCTGGCTGTTGTCGCAGTTCATATCCAATTCGGCTGCAACAGCACTCATGGTGCCTATCTTGGTGGCTGTAGGCAAGGGAATCGAGGGGCCGTTGGGCGACTACGGCGGAATAGGAACTCTGCTTGTGGCTGTTGCCATGGCTGCATCGTTTGCTATGTCACTGCCTATCAGTACTCCGCCTAATGCCATTGCGTACTCTACCGGTCTTATAAAGACAAAGCAGATGTTCGTGACAGGCATGATAGTAGGAGTCGTATCGTTGGTCATAGGCTATGTGCTTATTATAGCTGTTGGCCGAATGCACTATTTCGGATAATAAACCATTTAATATATGAAAAAAACACTATTTATGGCAGCACTGATGACGATGCTTATCGGTGGTGCGAATGCGCAGGAGAAACCAAGCGTCAAGCTTTACGGCTTTATCCGCAACTATGCGTGCTTCGATACACGCGAGAGCCTGACATCGAACAGCGAACAGTTCTATTACATGCCTAAGGACGAGAGACTCGACCCCAACGGCGATGACATCAACGAGCAGCCCAACATGATGCTTCTGAGCATTACCACACGTCTGGGTCTAAACATTACAGGCCCTGAGTTCCTCGGTGCAAAGACATCGGCAAAGATAGAGGCCGATTTTGCCGGTTTCGGAACAAGCAACACCGTGTTAAGAATACGTCAGGCATACGCAAAGATGGATTGGGGCAAGCATCGTGTGCTGGTAGGCCAGGCATGGCACCCTATGATGGGTGATATGATGCCCGATGTCTTCTCGCTTGAGACCGGTGCACCGTTCACTCCTTTCAGCCGTACACCGCAGGTGCGATACGACTATTCTGTCAAGGGCTTGACTTTGACTGCTACTGCCTTGTACCAGTACCAATACACATCGCCGGGTCCTAAGGGCAGTTCGTACGACTATGCGCGTAATGCCGTTGTACCGGAAGTATATCTGCAGGCAATGTACAAGAACGAAAGGTTCCAGGCCGGTGTAGGCCTTGATATTCTTACGCTGAAACCACGACAGGAATACAATTGGGGCGTAAAGGATAAAAACGGGAAGCCTGTTCTCGATGAAGAAGGCAAACCGGTGACTGATGCATTCAAGTGCAAGGAGGATATGCTTGTGAGCTTCACTCCAAATGTGTTCGCTTCGTACAAAGGTGACAAATGGGGTGTGAAGGGCCGTGTGACCTACGCTCAGAATGCCGGTCACCTGAGCATGATAAGCGGTTATGCAGTTACAAAAATAAAGGATAACGGTGAGCAGGAGTATTCATCTTTAAGGAGCATCGGCGGCTGGTTCGACATTACATACAAGCAGCGTCTGAAGACCGGTTTCCTCACATGGTGCTGGTTTGCAGGCTACACGAAGAACCTCGGATGCAGCGACGATATTGTAGGCGATATCTACATGCGGGGAGAGAAGAATATGGATTATATGTTCCGTGTTGCTCCAAGCGTTCTCTTCACACACAATGCGATGTCTATTGGCATAGAGTATAATGGTACAACAGTGGCATACGGTACTCCTGACAGCAAATACAAGGTAAGCGATACCCATTCTGTCATTAACCATCGTATATGTGCAATGCTAAGGTATAACTTCTAAATGATTGTATATGAATAGAAAAATTCTGGCTTTAGGCCTAATGATGGCTGCTTTCGGTGCTACGGCCCAAGTAAGCCTTGTAAATCCTGTTCCTCAGGAAGTTGCCGTAACAGAGGGTGCGGCACTTGCAGATGCACCTCAGCAGTGGGCTTTGAATGCCGATGCAAGACGCATGAGCGGCTATGTGTATGATGCGCTCAAGAGTGCTTCTCCCGAAGTCGTGGCCCAGGCTCCTTTCAAAGTGACATTCGGTGTGCGCGGAGACAAGAAAATAGCTAAGTACAAGAAGAATATCCCGGCAAAGTCTGAGGGCTATTTCTTGAAAGTTACCGATAAGGAGGCCGTTATCGCCGGTAATGACGAAAAAGGTCTCTTCTATGGTGTACAGACTCTTCTGGGCATGATGCAGAACGGCAAGCTTGAGGCTTGTACAATCACTGACTGGCCCGATGTCCCTTTCCGCGGTACAGTAGAGGGCTTTTATGGAACACCCTGGAGCCACGAGGCACGCAAGAGCCAGCTTGAGTTCTACGGCCGCAACAAGATGAACGTGTATATCTATGGTCCTAAGGATGACCCTTGGCACCGTGACAAATGGCGTGAACCATATCCTGAGGTTGAGGCCAACCGCATTGGTGAGCTCGTGGATGTTGCAAAGAAGAACGGCGTTAACTTCTACTGGGCAATACATCCCGGAGTTGACATAAAGTGGAACGATGAGGACCGCGACAAGCTCATGGCAAAGCTGGAGGTTATGTATCAGCTGGGTGTGCGTTCGTTCGCAGTTTTCTTTGATGATATCTGGGGCGAGGGTGCTCAGGCCGACAAGCAGGCAGCTTTGCTGAATTATATCGACGATAACTTTGTGCAGGCAAAGAAGGATGTCGCTCCTCTTATTCTATGTCCTACAGAGTATAACAAGGGCTGGGCAAATGAACAGAAAGGCTACCTGCGTACGTTGGGCAAGAACCTCAACAAGGGCATCGAGGTCATGTGGACCGGTAACTCGGTTGTTGCATGCATCGACAAGCCTACAATGGAGTGGATTAACGAGCGCATACAGCGCAAGGGGTATATCTGGCTCAACTTCCCGGTGAACGATTTCGTGCGCGACCATATCCTTATGGGTCCTGCCTATGGCAACGGCCTTGACATTGCCGGTGACGTTTCGGGCTTTGTAAGCAATCCTATGGAGTATGCCGAGACTTCAAAGATATCTCTCTACGGCATTGCTGACTACTGCTGGAATATGGAGGCATACGACTACAAGAGCAATTGGGAGAAGAGTATAAAGAGTATCCTTCCAAGCAACCATGAGGCTTTGCGTACATTTGCTCTTTATAACAAGGATTTGGGCCCCAACGGTCACGGATTCCGTCGCGAAGAGGGCGAGGAGTTACAGCCTACAGTAGATAAGGCACTTGCAGGAGACCGCTTTGCTGTTGCAATGCTCAATATGGCATGCGCCGAACTTGCCTTGTCTTGCGATCTTCTGCTTGCCGACAACAGCAATCCTCAACTCCTGCACGAGATTCGTCCATGGGTTCTGCAGGGCAAGAATGTGGCTTATTACGGTCAGGCTGTAACCACAATGTATATGTTGGCCGAAGCTAAGGACAACGGCAGTGCAGTGAGCAAGCTCATGACTTTTGAGAATATCTACAAGCAGGCACGCTCATTACAGAAGCAGATGTTCGACCTTGAGAACAACAAGGCTATGCGTCATCCTTATCAGATAGGCACCAAACTTGCTACAAAGGTTCTTCTGCCGTCGTTGAACAAGCTGTTCGCATTGGCTACAGAAAAGTACAATGCAGTACATGGCAGGGAACTCGACACTGCAGCCGAGTATAATCCTTTCAAGCTTACATCTTCTGTTGCTCAGTTGGCTCTGCTTCCTGTGAAGATGAACGGCGATGTTGTTGAAATTGCTTCGGCTCTTGAGGTTATCAACTGGCAGGCCGGCGGCGAGCTCCTTCTTGAGAGCGAGAAACCGGTTACTTTCCAGGGTATGGACTTCAACTTCGGTGTGAATAATGTGGCAAAGCACTTCACGCTTGAACTCTTTGTTGACGGTGCATGGAAAGAGGTCTCGCTGCTACATTACAATGAAACCGACCCTGTCATACATACCGGCAACGAGCTTGGCGGCATGACGGCTACAAAGCTCCGCATCACAAACAAGAGCGGTGAGGAGCAGAAGGTATATTTCAAGAGCTTCAAATTCGTCAGAAGATAATAATCTTTTACTGAATACATAATCGGTTGCACTGTAAATACCAGTGCAACCGATTTGTTTATAGGCAGTTGGCTTAGGTAAGACTACTACGTTAGAAGGTATCCTGTCTGCGCTCTTTCTTCTGTAGCTGCCAGGTATTCACAAGGTTATGCCACACGGAATAGAATCCTCCGGCAATGGCCGTGACAGGTGTCAGAAACGTATAGGCGAACCATATTGCAAAGACTGTGTTCTTCTGGCCCATTGCCTGGCCTCCGGTAACGGTGTCGCTGTAGCGTGCTCCTATACGGCGTCCGATGTAGAATTGCAATAGGCAGCAGGCAAGCGAGACAGCTGCTATACCTGCCATTACAAGCAGTGAGAGACGTGCATGCACTATGGCTCTTGTTGACATGGCAATGGCAATGGCTAGTGATACCAGCCATAGGTAGAATGGAATGTTGCGTCCCTTTGTGGCCAGCCAGCAGTGGAATCCGGGGACAATCCTGCGCACCAGTTCTGAGCATAGCAAGGGACAAAGCAGCAATGGAAAAACTTTTGCTGTTATAACAAGAAATGAACCGCTTAGCGACATTCCCTCGACCGGGTGTGAGAAAGCAAGCAACAGCGGTGCCAGGAGTGCTACAGCGAGATTTATCTGTATTGTATATGATATGAGTGAAGCCGAATTTCCGCCAAGCCTTGCCGTTATTACCGATGCAGCCGTGGCCGTAGGGCATAGGAGACAGAGCATGGCGGTCTCAACAAGAATCTGTATGCTATGCGGCATGTCGCTGATGAATGTTATCGACAGTGAAAGCGTTATGAACGGAAGCAACTGGAATGCTAACAGCCACAGATGCCACCGTGAGGGTTTGAGTTCACTGACGCGCACCTTGCAGAAGGCAACAAAGAGCATGGCGAAAATGAACATCGGCTGAACGACTGATACTGCCGAAGAGGCAAGATTATTGGTGTCTTCGGTTAAAGGCAATGCCCTGTAGAGGAAATAGGCAACGACTCCGCCAATCATGGCTATAGGCAATGACCAGTTGCGCAGGAACTTGTGCATATTTCTAATTCGTTATCTATTCAATAGGGTCCTTTCGGCATTTCTTGCCTTTTCGAAATCCATTGAGCAGAATGTCTCATGCATCAATTCTGAAATCTTCTCGTTGCAAAGATTGCCTATGCTTCCTTCGTGGGTGTGCCTTATATTCTTGTCCGGTACAAAGTTGCCGGCCTCGATATCAAGGCCTACCTTCTTGTATGCATCGCGGAAAGGCATCCCTTCCAAGGCAAGGCGGTTGACTTCCTCGACACTGAACATGGCATCATAACGTTTGTCGCTCAGTATGTCACGGTTGGCTTCGATACGCTGAACAATGTATGTTGCCATCCCTATGCACTCCTTCAACTCGGAGAATGCCGGCAGGAAGAGTCCTTTTATAATCTGCAAGTCACGGAAATATCCGCTCGGCAGGTTATTCATAATGAGTATGATATCGGTTGGCAAGGCTTGCAAACGATTGCATTTTGCACGAAGCAGCTCAAATACATCTGGGTTCTTCTTATGCGGCATGATGCTGCTGCCTGTTGTACACTGAGCCGGCAGCTTGATGAAACCGAAGTTCTGGGAGTTGAACATGCATGCGTCGAATGCGAGTTTAGCCAAGGTACCGGCAACGGATGCAAGTGCGTATGCTACGTTCCTTTCGCATTTCCCGCGTCCCATCTGTGCATAAACCACATTGTAATTCATGCTGTCGAAACCAAGCAGCTCTGTTGTCATCGTACGGTTCAACGGGAACGATGAGCCGTAGCCGGCAGCCGACCCTAATGGGTTGCGGTTACACATGCTATAGGCTGCCTTTAGAAATAGCATGTCGTCGGCAAGGCTTTCGGCGTACGCTCCGAACCAAAGCCCGAACGAAGAGGGCATTGCCACTTGCAGGTGTGTATATCCGGGCATCAACACATCCTTGTGCTTCTCGCTTTGCTCTATAAGAGAATCGAACAGCGTCATTACGCCTTCGCAAATCTCCTGTAGCCCGTTACGTGTGAAAAGCTTCAGGTCAACAAGCACCTGGTCGTTGCGTGAGCGTCCGCTATGAATCTTTTTGCCGGTATCGCCCAATTTGCGTGTCAGCATCAGCTCTACCTGTGAATGCACATCTTCGACACCCTCTTCAATAACGAAGTTTCCGTGCTCTGCCTCCTCATATATTGAACGAAGTTCATTATGAAGGCTCTCCATCTCTTCTTTTGTGAGCATGCCAATACTCCGGAGCATTGTGCTGTGCGCTATGCTGCCAAGTATGTCGTAACGTGCCAGCAACAGGTCAAGCTCCCTGTCCTTACCTATCGTGAACCGCTCTATCTCAGGGTTTACTGTTGTGCTCTTTTCCCAAAGTTTCTTTGCCATATCGTCTATTATTGTTTGCGTGGACGGTGCACTCAGTCACCATCCACGCATCAGTGTCGTTATTCTCTTGCGGATTGCCTCAGTAAGCCACAAGAGAGAGTGTCTCTGCAATCTTTTCAAGTCCCTCTTTCAAGGGCTTTTCAATCATGGCGCGTAGCATGAAGTTTATCTCCGCCTTGGCTACAACACGCATCTTTGACGCCTCTTCGCCGTCGGGGATAACCTGTATCCAAAGAGTCAAAGGAAGCGGTGAGTTTACGGCTTCCAGCTTTACGCATTTAGGAGCTTCGCGCTCTACGACCCTAATGGTGAGGTTGCCGAAAGAGGGTACGTTTACCGTAGCTTCGTCGCGGTTGCAGCTGAACTCCTTTACCTTGTCTTCAGGAAGCTTCTCCTTGAGTGCTTCAAGGTTGCTCAGGTCTTCAAGCTTTGCATATACCCTCTCCTGCGGATAGGGTATGTTCTTTACGCTGCTTTCGTACTGGCTCATCTTGTCACTTCAAGTCGTTTCTCCACTCCGAAGGGTTAGCACGCCACTCCTTGAGTGTAGGCATAACCTCTTCTGTTATGTAACCGGTCTCCTTTGCAGCTTCGAGTACAGCCTCATAGTCGGTGAGGGTGATAAGCTTGACGCCTGCTTTCTCAAAGGCTTCGGCTGCAACATTGAAGCCGTATGTGAATGAAGCTACCATGCCGACAACCTCAACGCCTGCTGCGCGGAGCGCCTCAACAGCACGGAGGCTGCTGAGGCCTGTGGAAACGAGGTCCTCGACAACAACTACCTTTGCGCCTGGCTGAACGTCACCTTCGATGAGGTTGCCCAATCCGTGGTCCTTTGCCGATGAACGTACATAGACGAACGGTTTTGCAAGCTCCTCGGCAACAAGTGCTCCTTGAGCTATGGCACCTGTAGCAACGCCTGCAACAGTGTCTGCCTCTGGGAACTCCTCAAGGATGAGGTTGGCAAGCCCTAACTTTACTCTTGTACGCAAACTTGGGAATGACAATGTCTTGCGGTTGTCGCAATAGAATGGAGACTTCCAACCCGATGCCCATGTGAATGGCTGTTCGGGCTGTAACTTTACGGCCTTGATTTTGAGCAGCTCGGCTGCAAGCAACAGTTTTGATTTGTTTACCATGGTTTTTAAACTGTTTTGAGTTTTATAAATTAAGTTATTTCTGATTCTTGTGTCAATTATTCCGAATTATAATGCGAATATACAAAAATAGTTCGCGTTTGTGCTCTTGCGCGGCTATTTTGTTTGTGTGTATCCCTCTTTTTTTAGCAGTTCAATGACTTTTTCCTTGAAATCGCCTTGTACGAGAACTTCTCCGTCCTTGACGCTTCCGCCGACTCCGCATTTTGTCTTAAGCAGTTTTCCCAGTTCCTTCATGTTGTTCTCTGTACCGACGAAATTTCTAACTATGGTAACTGTTTTTCCGCCTCTGTGGTTCTTTTCAATGCTTACGCGAAGCTTCTGCTGTTGCTTCGGCAATGTCTCGTTTTCCTCCTTTTCATCGGTGGTATAGGCAAAGTTCGGGTTTGTGGAATATACAATATTGAGTCTGTCTTTCCAGTCGTTGTTCTTCATTGTTCTTTCTTTCTGCAGTGTGAGTAATCGGTTGCTAAGATACAACTTTTTGATTACAAATTTTACCCTCTCATAAAATAACCTTATTTTTGCTACGTTATATAAAGCACACACGCGTCTTATAATGGCCCAAACAACAAGAATTGACAAAGTTCCCGAACCTACCCTGCGTCGTTTGCCATGGTATCTTTCGGTGTGCCGTCTGCTCAAGCAGAGGGGCGAGCAGTATGTTTCGTCAACAGGGCTTTCGAAAGAGACCAATATAGTTGCCTCGCAGATAGCAAAGGACCTTTCGTGCGTGAATATCGTTGGCCGTACCCGCGTTGGGTATGATATAGACAATCTGCTCGAAGTGCTTGAGGATTTTCTCGGATTTACACGTATGCATAAGGCTTTTCTTTTCGGTGCCGGCCGTCTTGGCAGCGCATTGCTGAACGATTCGGGCTTGAAACAGTTCGGCCTTGAGGTAGTCGCGGCTTTTGATACTAGCCCGAAAGTCGTGGGGCATAATATTGCCGGCATTCCGGTATATCATATAAACGAACTGGAAGCGAAGATGCGCCGCTATAATGTCAAGATTGGTGTGCTGACGGTTCCAATAGACCGTGCGCAGGAGGTCGCTGACAAAATGGTGGTCTGGGGCATAAAGGCTATATGGAACTTTACCCCTTTGAGAATACGTGTGCCGGAGAATATTGTGGTACAGAATACGTCGCTTTATGCACATCTGTCGCTCATGTTCAACCGGCTTGAGGAACTTGAGTGCAACAGCAATAAGGAGGATTAGAATGAAGATTATAGCTGTAGGAAAGAATTATGCCGACCATGCAATGGAGTTTGACGGTACATCTGTCAAGCCTGCTGTTCCCATGATATTCATGAAGCCCGATTCTGCTATCATCAAGAACGGCAAGCATTTCTATGTACCCGATTTCATGGGACGCATAGACTACGAAGCGGAACTTGTCGTGCGTATATGCAAGCTGGGAAAGAGCATTCCGGCCCGTTTCGCATACAGGTATTACGATGCAGTGACTGTGGGAATCGATTTCACGGCACGTGATATGCAACGCCGCCTCATCGAGGCCGGTGAGCCTTGGGATCTCAGCAAGGGTTTCGATGGTTCGGCAACATTGGGCGATTTCCGTCCGGTTGAAGGCCTTGATATGAAGAACATCGATTTCTCGCTTACGATAGACGACAAGGTTGTGCAGAGTGCAAACAGCTCGCAGATGCTTTTCTCCGTTGATGAGATAATTGCATACATAAGCCGTTTCTGTACTCTGAAAACAGGTGACTTGATATTTACAGGAACTCCGGCCGGAAGCGGTCCGGCCCCTATCGGTACAAGGATGAAGGGGTACATAGGCGAGGAGAAAGTGCTGGATTTCCAAATCAGATGATATTATGAGAATGTATAGATTTATATTGTCCGTTTTGTTGTTATGTGCTTCTGCTGCACATGCACAATTTGTCTCTGTTGACTGGTCAAAGCATAGGGGGGATTCGTTATTGCCCTTATGTACCGATGTCATAAATCTGCCGTCCGATTATGCAAGATACAGTTTTTCTGCACATATCGAGTATCCCGAATTTCAGAAAATGACATCGGCTGAGGTTATGCTTTATGCTTTGAAGGAGAAGTATGGTGAGTTGCCGGAGTTCCCCGAAGTTGAATGTTATGTGGGGGTTCAGGCAAAGGTCCCGCAGCTGGATGTGGCATTCTTGCCTGTTGTGATGAAGAACGGAGAATATTATCGCATAAACTCTTATAAGCTCGTTGTTGACAAAGCATTGCTCCCCCAAAGGGCTCAGGCGTCTTCAACTGCAACCGGTGACAGATATGCAGAGAAGTCACTTCTTGCATCGGGAAAGTGGGTTCGTATCGCAGTCAGGGAGAATGGCGTTCATAAGATTACTAATGACGAGCTGAAGAGTATGGGATTCAAGAACCCCTCGAAAGTGCGTCTTTACGGCTATGGGGGTCATATGTTGCCGGAAAAGAACATAGGCGCTCTAATTGACGATTTGTGTGAGGTACCATTATGGCGAGAAAGCGGCTATGTGCTGTTCTATGCAAACGGAACAATAGGCTGGGAGTACAGCGGCGGACGTTTTGTGCATAGCCAGAATGTGTACTCGGAGAGAGGTTATTACTTCTTGACCGAAGGCGGTTCGGCTCCTATGAAATTTGTGAAAGAGAAGATAACCTCAACACCTTCGAAGGAGTATGATACATACCCGGATTATCTGCTTAATGAGACGGAGGCAAAGAGCCTGTGCTCATACGGACGCGTGCTAGTCGATAAATATGACTATTCCAAGGGACGTTCTGTGAGCTATAAGTTTACTGCCGACGGAATTGCTTCTGAAACGGGCATGATAGATGTCTCTTTTGCAACGGACGGTTCTGAAATGAGCCGTGTCAATATTGAAGTCGGTGGCAAGCAGGCGGGTTCTCTTACGGTTCAGAAGGCTGTGTCGGGTGAGCTAGGTAAAATTGCTTCAGGAACATATAGCATAACCTCAGGGCTTTCCAAGAATCCGGTCGTCAAGCTGACACATAAGATTTCTGGTTCTTCAATGTCGGGCTATCTGGATTATATATGTCTGAATGTAACCCGAAAACTGGCCCTGCGCGGCTCGCAGACAGAATTCAGAGGCGGGTCATACAGCGGGTATGCAAAATTCAAGATAGCTTCGTGCAATGCCAGCACAAGGGTGTGGTCGGTAGGTGATGCTTCGGATATAAAGGAGATAGAGGGCTCTCTTAACGGCTCTGTATATACTGTAGTGGCATCGGCGAGCTATAATGATAACTATGTTGCTGTAAATGTAAAGGGCAGTTTCCCGAAAGTCGAAGTTGTCGGTGAGGTTCCTAACCAGAACCTGCATGCATTGGGCAAGACCGATATGGTGATAATTGTCCCGTCGAATGGAAAGTTCCTTTCGGCAGCAAAGCGTCTTGCAGAGGCTCATCGTACAATGGATGGCATTACGGTTGCTGTTGTTACTGCTCAGCAGGTATATAATGAATTCTCGTCAGGTACACCGGATGTCACAGCATACCGCAGGCTGATGAAAATGCTTTATGACAGGGCTGCAACGGCAGAAGATGCTCCAAAATATCTCCTTTTGTTCGGTGACGGTCTTTATGACAACCGTTTGATAACATTCCCAGGCCGTAAGCAGGAGGACTATCTTCTTTGTTATGAATCCGTCAATTCTGTCGATGCGATAAAATCGTATGTTCTTGAGGATTATGTCGGATACCTTGACGACAGCGAGGGAAGCAACCATTTCCGTGACAAGGTTGACATAGGCGTAGGACGCATACCGGCGCAGACTGTTTCGGAGGCTAATGCTGTTGTTGACAAGACAATTGCATATATGAAGAACAAGGATGCCGGAGCATGGCAGAATGTTGTTGTGCTGCTAGGCGACGACGGTGATCCCAAAATGCCTAATCAGCATATGAAGGATGCAGACAGTATTGCTGCTGTAATGGAGAGGTATTATCCTTCGTATATTCTGAACCGTATATATTGGGATGATTATCCCGTCTTGGCTTCTGCTACGGGCAACCGTTATCCGGCTGTTACACAGGCAATATACGACAGACTTGAGAAAGGTGCCCTCGTGGTGAATTATTCGGGCCATGGAAGTACAAATCTCTTGTCGCACGAAATGGTGTGGAAGGCATCGGATATGGCGGCTTTGAAATCTCCCCGTGTGCCATTCTGGGTTACGGCATCGTGTGATATCGGACCGTTCGACTTGCTTGACAATTCTGTTGCAGAGGCTGCGATACTCAACCCAGACGGTGGTGCAATAGGCTTGTTTACAACAACCAGAACCGTACTGCAGAGCTATAATGTAGTTATCAACAAGGAATTTTCAAAGCATTTGTTGTCTTCGGTAAACAGTGGAAAAGCTACAGCTGTCGGTGATGCGGTACGTCTTGCAAAGTGTGGGGTAATCAATCTGGGGCATGACCTTAGCGAGAACAAACTGCAGTTTATTCTGCTGGGAGATCCTGCTCTCCGTCTTAAGACCCCTGAATACAAGCTTGTAATAGACAAGTTCAATGGTGCTGATGCGTCTGAGACAACACAGGTTGCTGCAGGTGGCCTGCTTAAGGTAGAAGGCCGTGTGGTTGATGCTAACGGCAACGGTGTAGAGGGTTTTACTGGAACGCTGTCCACAACCCTGTTTGACTGTGTTGAAGAGATAAGTACCCGTGACAATACGGGCCTGGGAAGTCATACATACTCTGCATATAACAAGACTCTCTTTACCGGCAGTGATTCTGTTGTTGCCGGCAAGTTCTCCTTGTCCATGCCTGTTCCTATGGATATAAGCTATGCTGATGCCAACGGAATGCTGAATCTGTTTGCTGTAGATGCTTCATTTGAACATTCGGCTCAAGGATGTTTCGATAACTTCGTCGTTTCAGGCACTGCCAATGAAATGTATGATGACGGGGAGGGGCCTGAGATAAAGATGTACCTTAATACTCCTTCCTTTGCAGACGGTGACGAAGTGAATCCTACGCCATGCCTATGGGCTGAACTGTATGACGAGAATGGTATAAATACAGTAGGAACAGGTATTGGACACGATATAGTGGCAATTGTTGACAATGATCCTGAACACACATATAACTTGAATGACATATACGTTCCAGTTGTAGGTGACTATAAGAGAGGAAATATCGTTATGCCTTTGAGAGAGCTCACGGCCGGCGAACATTCACTCATGCTTCGTGCCTGGGACCTTTACAACAACTCTTCAGTTGCTAAGATATCGTTCTTTGTGGAACCCTCTTTGGCTCCTGACTTCGTCGAACTGAAGCTCTCGCCCTCTCCGGTGGTGTGTGGCAAGCCTGCCAAGTTTATGCTTAAGCATAACCGTCCATATAATGAACTTGAGGTTACAATTGATATCTTTAATTTCCAAGGGCAGATATTGTGGAGTAATACTCAAAAATCGGAAAGCGAAGGTTTTGTATATGAATATACTTGGGACGGAACGGCACAAGGAGGGCAACCTTTGCCGACCGGTGTCTATCTGGCTCGTGCTTATATGGTGTCGGGAAGTGCAGTCTCATCAACCAAGACAATAAAAATAATTGTGGTAAACAATAAATAGGTATTTTTAAAGTTATATATATTGCATATGTGTCTTTGGCATATATGGCCTGTTTCAAACGCTAAAACTATATTGAAGATGATAAAGAACCGTTTTCTTGTAATCCTCCTTTCGGTAATTATGGCTATGCCTTCCATGGCTCAGAAGGATCAGTTCAATCCTGTATATACGGGTGTTACATCATTGTCTATAGCTCCTGATGCCAGAGGCGGTGGATTGGGTGATGTGGGTGTTGCTACAGAACCGGATGTCAATTCGCAATATTGGAATCCTGCAAAATACCCGTTCAATATAGCACGTGCCGGGGTTTCAATGTCTTATACGCCATGGTTGCGTAAGCTCGTAAACGATATTGACCTTGTAAATGTTGCAGGATTCTACCGTATTGGAGACTATTCCGCGATAAGCGCATCATTGACGTACTTCTCGTTGGGTGAAGTTTTTGTCAACGATGATATAACGATTAAGCCCTATGAAATGGCTGTCGATATCGCATACTCAAGAATGTTGTCGGAGAATTTCTCGGCAGCAATCGCTTTGCGCTATATACGCAGTGATCTTAAATACGATTATGAGGAGGATATGTCGCCCGGTAGCGCGTATGCGGCAGATATTGCATTGTACTACAACAAGTATTTGATGTTGGGAAGCCGCGAGTGTTTGCTAGGCTTAGGTATGAATATTTCAAATATAGGTACCAAGATTTCGTATGATGGAGGTTCAACCAATGAGTTCTTGCCGACAAACTTGCGTCTCGGTGCCTCGTTGCTCATTCCGATTGACGAGTACAATACAATATCTGTCAGTGCTGATTTGAACAAGCTTTTGGTGCCTACACGCCCTACATACAATCAGTTCCTTAAGGAGATGAACTATAAAGAGGGTGATAATTCATATTATTCGGAATATCAGGCGTGGCTTGAGGGTACTGGATACAATGATATTTCTCCGATTTCCGGTATATTCAAGTCTTTCAACGATGCGCCCGGAGGCTTCTCGGAGGAACTTAAAGAGATATATGGCGGTATAGGTGTGGAATATTGCTATAACCAGAAATTTACATTGCGTGGCGGTTATCATTATGAGAATGAGTTCAAAGGCAACAGAAAGTATTATACATTGGGTGCGGGTTTCAAGATGAGTGTCTTTTCCCTCGATGCGGCATACTTGATATCTGCTGCACAGAGTAATCCTCTTGACCAGACTCTTAGATTCTCGCTGTCGTTCGATATGGACGGTCTTAAAGATCTCTTCAGACGTTGACAATATAAGAAAACTGTATGATAAGAGTAGGTTTCGGTATAGATGTTCACCGCTTTGTAGAGGGGCGTGACTTGTGGATTGGAGGAGTAAGGATTCCTTATGAATTTGGCCTTGACGGTCATTCTGACGCCGATGTGCTGATTCATGCTATTTGCGACGCTTTGCTGGGTGCTGCGAATTTGAGGGATATTGGCTATCAATTCCCTGATACTTCTTCTGAGTTTCTTAATATCGACAGCAAGATACTTCTTCGTCGGACCGGTGAACTTCTCAATGAAAAAGGTTACAGGATTGGCAATATTGATGCAACCGTTGCCGCCCAAGCTCCTAAACTGAATCCCCACATACCTTTAATGCAAGAAACTATGGCAGCAGTACTCGGTATAGAGCCGGATGTAATCTCCATTAAGGCGACTACTACTGAACGGCTTGGTTTCGAGGGCCGCAAAGAGGGTATGACTGCATATGCAACAGCGCTTATAGAAAGTCTGTAACGAATGTGTCCCGGAAGGATTATAAGAGACCTGATATTGTCGGCAGCAGCAATGCTGCTGATTTTGTCTTGTGCCTCAATCTCTCCTAATGGGGTCGGGCGTGTGAAATGTTATACTGTAAGCAGCGAAAGGGTGCCGGCTTCTTATGACGGTTATACTGTTGCGTTTATATCGGATATCCATTATCCTAGTCTTTTTTCACGCAAAAGGCTCGGCAAACTAGTGAAAAGACTTCGCGAAGAAAACCCTTCTATATTGCTTTTGGGCGGAGACTATGTGACTGACGATTCCTATATTCAAGAACTTTTTGACTCGTTGTCAACTGTAAAGCCTGTGGATGGCATTTTTGCGGTCTTAGGTAATCATGAACACCGGAATTCTGATGCGGTAGCCCTGGCTATGGAAAAATGTGGCATAAGGCTGCTTCGTGATGAGAATGTCTGTCTTGTCAAAGGTCTTGATTCACTAAACGTGTTTGGGGTAAAGGACAGTTTTGCCAATGATACATTGGTGGCAGATAGGGCTAATGCCATAGCTAAGGCTTGCTATACAATCCTTCTATGCCATACTCCCGATTATGCAGAGCGTACCTCTTCCAAGGCCGATCTGGTACTGTCCGGGCATACACATGGCGGACAGGTGACGCTTTTTGGACTATACACTCCTGTAAAGAACAGCGCTTATGGAACCCGGTTCCTACGTGGTCTTAACCATACATCACAAGGCACAACGGTCATTACTGCTAATGGTGTAGGAACTTCGCGCAAGAAGGTGCGTTTCTGTGTCCCAAGTGAAGTTGTGATAGTGACTCTACGCAAACTAAATTAATAAAGGCTTTGTATCTATCTGGCTTTTTTATATCTTAGTATTCTGTATGGTTTTTATGTTTATTAGGTAAAAATAATTTACAAATACAATGTACTCGCAGTCTGATGTCCAATATATGCGCCGTTGTCTGCAACTTGCACGTTGCGGACGAGGAAGTACATCTCCTAACCCTATGGTGGGGGCCGTTGTTGTTTGTGACGGGCGTATAATAGGCGAGGGCTATCATGTAAGAGCCGGTGAACCGCATGCGGAGGTGAATGCAATAAGGTCGGTGAAAGCTGCAGACAGGCACTTGCTGTTGAAATCAACGATGTATGTTACTCTTGAACCGTGCTCTCATTTCGGGAAGACGCCTCCTTGTTGCGATATGATAATATCACATGGAATTCCCAGGGTCGTTATTGGCATCTCCGACTCGAACTGTCAGGTGAACGGTGCTGGAATATCCCGTATGTGTGCTGCTGGGATAGATGTCGAGGTCGGTGTGCTGAAAGATGAATGTTACCGATTGAATCGTGCTTTTTTTACCATGCACAATCATTCTAGACCTTTGGTGACATTGAAATGGGCACAGACTGCCGATGGCTTTATAGATGCAATCCGTAGTTGCGGAAAACCGTTGGCAATCTCAACGGAGCTCTCCAGGGTGGCCGTCCATAAATTACGTGCTGAGCATGATGCGATACTGGTGGGTACTCGGACTGCTCTCATGGATAATCCGTCGCTTGATATCCGTTATTGGGCAGGCCGTTCTCCTATGCGTCTGGTGATAGACAGGAAGGGCGTGCTTCCTCTTTCACTGCGCCTTTTTGACGGAACTCTGCCTACAGTTGTCTATACAATGGCCGTCAGAAAGGAATTGTGTGGTAAAAATATCGAACAAGTAAAACTGCGTGACGATGAAGGTGAAGTCTCGCAGATACTGGCTCATCTTCATTCCCGTGGAGTCTGCAGTCTCTTGGTCGAAGGCGGTGCGTTACTAATCCGCTCTTTTATAGAATCTTCTTTGTGGGATGTTGTGCGTGTAGAAGTCAATAATTCGCTTGTTGCCGGTTCTGGCGTTCCGGCTCCGTCGTTTGATGCCTCTGTTAAGCCACTAAGAGTTGTGTCCGGCGGAAACGAGATTTTGTTTTTTGAACGAAAAAACCCAATTTAAGTTTTAAAATATTATAAATAACGCGCGATTTAGTGGGCAAACCGAAAAATGTTGCTAATTTTGCATTTTGAATTTAATATGCAAACGTATGAAAAAATATTTGGCAACATATTTGGCGGTTTTCTCATTGCTGTGTTCCGGTCTTGCATCATGCAGTGATAATGATGACGATGTGACAGTTGAGACCGGTCCCTATGCTGTGATAAGTTCGTTCGGCTTGGGAAATATAAGATCGGCTTATCCTGGATTCACTTCCGATGGCAGGGATACGATGTTCGTCAGAACCGTGACGATGGAAGACTTTCTGTTTACAATCAATCAGGTGACAGGGGAAATCTACAACAACGATTCGTTGCCTTTTGCGACAAATGTCACCAAGGTGGTTACATATCTTTCTGCACAAGGTGTTCCTGCGCTTTACATTGACAGCATCGGCGAATATGTCCCTTATAGCAGTTCCGACTCTGTTGATTTTACAATGCCGCGCAAGTTCCGCGTGTGTTCGACCGATTTGAAGTCCTACAAGGATTATACCATAACGGTGAATGTGCATCAGCTGAATCCCGACAAGATGGTTTGGAATGAGTGGGATGCTGTGGATGGCGTTGAACCGGTACGTGCCATTGAGTTCGATGCCCGGATGTGTCTTTTCGGAACAAAGAACGGTGCTCCTGTTGTTGCAAGCACTGCAATCGATGGCGCTCCTTCCTGGTCGATAGCCGATCTCTCCGGCCTTCCCGCAACTGTGGATCTTACGACTGTCCAGACATTTAAAGGGATGCTGTACGTGTTGTCTGACGGTGACCTTTATTCTTCTTCTGATGCTGTTGCCTGGTCGCCTGTCCTAAAGGGTAATGGGCTGCTCTCCATTGTTGTAGCGTCGGAGGATGCCGGTGAACTTGTGGTTGCCGGAGAGTATGATTTCTATAGCAGTGCTGACGGAACTGCATTTGAGGCTGACGGAACAGTCCCTTCTGGTTTTCCTCTGCATGGCGTCTCTATTATGTCTTACCCATTGAACCATAACGAGAATATAGTCCGTTATATGGCGATAGGCTATGATACTTCAGCTGCTGATGCAAGAACAAGGGTCTGGAGTAGGCTTTCCAATGAAGCAGAATGGGTTGATTATGAGAATGCCGGAAGCAAATTTGCCTGCCCGGTACTTGATGGGCTCTCTGTTGTCAGGTACGACAATTTCCTCTATGCTTTAGGTGGTGCTGGACTGGTGAACGGTGTAGAGGTCGGGGCTTTCAATTCGTTCTACATCTCAAAGGATAACGGCATAACATGGAAAGAACCTAATGATTTCTATCTTCGTCTTCCCGAAGAGCTTGCAGGAAATAATTCTCCGTTTGCAGTCGCTGTTGATTCAAACAATTTCATGTGGATAATCACTTCCGGAACAGGAGGTGCTGTCAGAAAGTGTATAATAAACCGTCTTGGTTTCAAGAAATAAATGGGTTATATGAGGTTCATACGTGGTTTGTTCTTAGGCATGATGATGATGTTGTGTCTTACAGGCAGTGTGCGCGCAGACGAGCTGGAATATCGCTTTGAGATAGGCGGAATGGTCGGCGGAAGCTGTTATTACGGTGATGCCAACTACAGTTCGTTGATGAAGAACCTGAATATAATGGGAGGCATAGTCGGCAGATATAATATAAATCCAAGAATGGCTGTTAAGGCAAGCCTTTCTATGGCTAGAATATCTGGAAGTACAGCCGATTCGGACAATCGTTTTCCAGGCGGTGACGTGGAGTTCTCACGGACAATATATGACTTTGGAGCACAGTTTGAATGCAATCTTTTTGCATATGGAGATGCTTCGGGGTACAAGAGCACAAGCCGTTTTGCTCCCTACATATTTGCCGGTATAGGTGTGACGTTTGCTCCAAAGCCGGCAAAGAACGTTTTTTCTCCAAATATACCTTTGGGTATAGGAGTGAAGTACAAGATTGCACCACGCCTTAATCTGGGTTGTGAGCTTTCGTTCCGTTTTACAATGAGTGACGAATTGGATGTCACGAGTGAAACGGCACCGATACTTAATGACCCGTACGGCATCAAGAGCGGTGGTTTGAAAAACAAGGACAGCTACTCTTTTCTGTCAATCTCGGTGACGTATGATTTCTCGCCGAAATACAGAAAGTGTAACAATTAATACAAACATTATGAATTACGCAGAACAGTTAGACAAGACCAACTTGCCGCAACATATTGCCATAATTATGGACGGCAACGGGCGCTGGGCACAGCAACGTGGCCTTGAACGTTCGCAGGGACATCAGGCCGGTGCTGCAGCTGTAAGGCAACTTGTGGAAAATGCGCTTAAGTTGGGTATAAGGTATTTGACATTATATACATTCTCTACCGAAAACTGGAAACGTCCTGAAGCGGAGGTCGCTGCGCTTATGGCCCTCCTGTTCGAACAGATAGAAGAGGAAATTTTTATAAAGAATAATGTCGGTTTCCGTATAATAGGCGACTTGAGCCGTATTCCCGAAAAGGTACGTGAACGTCTTAATGCATGTATAGAACGTACTTCAGGTGACAACTGTATGACTTTGGTTCTTGCGTTGAGCTATTCCGCGAAATGGGAAATAATAGAGGCGGTACGTTCGATATCTTCAAAGGTCGAGAGCGGTGAAATGTCAGCAGACAAGATAGATGAGAATACGATTGCCGGAGAGTTGTCAACGGCATTCATGCCCGACCCGGACTTGCTCATACGTACTGGCAAGGAAGTTCGTCTGAGTAATTTCCTTTTATGGCAGGCCGCATATTCTGAGCTCTATTTTACAGACGTTCTGTGGCCCGATTTTGACAATGAGGAGTTGTGCAAGGCCGTATATGAATACCAGCGTCGTCAGCGTCGCTATGGTCTGACAGGAGAACAAATAACAAACGACGATAAAACTGAATAAGATGAAATATATAAACATCCGTAGGATTTTTCTATTATTTGCACTAATGGCCTGTTTTATAGGCTTGTCGGCACAGGAAAAGATTGTGAAGCCTACAATCCTATATAATAATGCACCGCAAAAGTACAGGATCGCTGGTATAAACCTTTACGGTGTAGATAATCTGGAGCCGGCTGTTGTGATAGGCATATCGGGTCTGGCTGTAGGTGATGTGGTTCCCGTTCCGGGAGAGGATATTACCAATGCCATAAAAAGATTCTGGAAGCATGGCCTGTTCGAAGATGTTGTCATTACGGCAGACAGCATTGTCGGGAATGATATCTATATTGGCATTGCCTTGAAACAGCGTCCTCGTGTGTCAGAACTTAATATAAGAGGTGTAAAGAAAGCTGAACGTGAGGACCTTGAATCGAAGATTGGCATTATAAAGGGCAATCAGATCACTCCTGATATAATTGACAGAGCAAAACGTATTATCAAGAACTATTTTGATGCGAAAGGATATAAGAATGCTGAGATAAATGTGATGCAACGTCCCGACATTACGAATGAGAATCGTATGATTGTCGATATCGATATTGAGAAGAAAGATAAGATCAAGGTCCATCGAATATATATTGAAGGAGCAAAGGAACTTCCTGTAAAGAAAGTCAAGTATGCGATGAAGAAAACCCGTGAGAAGACACGTCTTGACAACTTCTGGCATGCGATATTCCGCTCCAAGAAATTTACAAAGGAGCGCTATGACGAAGATAAGGAGAAGATTCTTTCCCGTTACTATGAGAACGGTTATCGTGATGCACGTATAGTAAAGGATAGCGTTGTGATGTATGACGACAGCAGTGTTGATATATATTTGGGAATTGAAGAGGGAAACAAATATTATATCCGTAGCATAAAGTGGGTCGGTAACAGTGTTTTCTCGACTTCATGGCTTAACCATGTGTTGCGTCTGAAAGCCGGTGACGTATATAACCAGAACGAACTGGAGAAGCGTCTCTTTAATGATGAGGATGCTGTCAAGAACCAGTATTTCAATGACGGATATGTATTCCTTAAGCTCCTGCCGATTGAGACAAGCATTGAGAATGACTCTGTTGATCTTGAGATTCGTCTGGTTGAGGGTATTCAGGCTACTATAAACCGTGTTCAGATCAGCGGTAATGACCATCTCTATGAAGAGGTTGTCCGTCGCGAGCTATATACCTTGCCTGGAAATCTCTTCTCAATGGATGCGCTGGAACGTACATACCGCCAAATTGCAACTATGGGACATTTTGATCCGGAGAAGATCGACCCAGGTGTTGTTCCGAATGAAGAGACCGGTACTGTTGACATGAATTGGAAACTTGAAACCAAGAGCAGTGACCAGATAGAACTTTCTGCAGGTTATGGCCAGACAGGTGTCATTGGTAAGGTATCGTTGAGGTTTACAAATTTCTCAATCCGTAACCTTTTCCGTAAAGGCGGTGTACGTCGCGGTATCATACCTCAAGGCGATGGACAGACATTGTCCTTGAGCGCGCAGACAAACGGTAAGTATTACCAGTCGTACAGCATTTCGTTCTATGATCCATGGTTTGGACGAAAGCGTCCGAACTCTTTCTCGGTTTCAGCGTTCCTTTCAATACAGACCGATGTCGCTGACAGTTATTATAACTCTGCCTTCTATAATAACTATAACAATTACCTTTATGGTTATGGCAACTATAACTATGGATATAATAATATGTCATCATATTATGACCCGGACAAGTACATCAGGATGTATGGAATTTCTGTCGGTTGGGGACGCCGACTGAGATGGCCGGATGATAACTTCTCGTTTATGGCGGAGCTTAACTATACGCTCTATTCATTGAAGGACTGGCAGTACTTTATCATAACAGACGGAAAGTGCAACAATATAAATCTGGCCTTGACTCTTAGCCGCAATTCGGTAAACCATCCGATATTCCCGCGTTCGGGTTCCGATTTTTCTTTGACTGCATCCTTTACACCGCCGTATTCTTTGTGGGACGGCAAGGACTATGCAAATCTGGCAAGTGATCCTAAGTTGCCATCATATAAGGACGAGTTGCGCGAAAAGCACAAGTGGATAGAGTACTATAAGGTGAAGTTCGCAAGCAAAACATATACTTCCTTGACGTCCGGCAAACGTAATCTGGTGCTGATGACACGTGCTGACTTCGGTCTGCTTGGCAGCTATGACAGCAATAAGAAGTCTCCTTTTGAGACATTCTATGTCGGCGGCGACGGTATGAGCGGTTATTCATACAACTATGCAACAGATATGGTTGCTTTACGCGGTTATGAGAACGGCAGCTTGACTCCTTACGGCTATGAAGGATACGCTTATGCCCGTTTAGGCCTTGAACTGCGCTATCCTTTCATGATGCAGAATTCTACCACAATATATGGTCTTGCATTCGTTGAAGGCGGTAACTCATGGACAGAGATGTCAAAGTTCAATATATTCGACCTGAAGCGTAGTGCCGGTGTCGGTGTCCGTATATTCCTGCAGATGATAGGTCTTGTTGGTCTTGACTGGGCATACGGATTTGACAATCTATATGGTTCGTCACAATATAGCGGAAGCCACTTCCACTTTATACTTGGCCGTGAATTCTAAAACCCAAAAGACTATGAGGAGATTTTTTTTGACGGTTGTTCTTGCTTTGGTATCGTTTGTGTGTGCTTCGGCACAGAAGTATGCTACGGTTGATATGGCATACATTTTGAAGAATATTCCTGCATATGAACGTGCCAACGAACAGCTTAACCAACAGTCAAGGCGTTGGCAGGGCGAGATAGAAGAACTTCTTGAAGAGGCTGAGACTTTATATAAGAAATATCAGGGAGAATCGGCTTTCCTGTCCGATGAACAGCGTGTCTTGCGCGAGGAAGAGATTCTTTCAAAAGAGAAGGAGGCTGCCGAACTCAAGCGTAAGTATTTTGGTCCTCAAGGCGAACTCTTCAAGAAGCGTGAGAGTCTTATGGCTCCAATACAGGAAGAGGTATATAATGCAGTCAAGGAGGTTTGCGATTCAAGGAAATATTCGATGGCCATAGATAAATCCTCGGCTGCAGGGCTTATATACTCCTCTCCTTCTATAGATATAAGCAATATGGTGCTTACCAAACTCGGTTATGGAGAGTAATTGATGAAATTAAGTATATTCTATAATTAAATTTTTGAAACGATGAAAAAGATTTTGATTCTACTTTTGCTTGTAGCTCCGATGAGTCTGCTTGCACAACAGAAGTTCGGTTATGTAAACTCTGAAGAGATTGTACAGGTAATGCCTGAGTATGCAAAGGCTCAGAAAGAGCTTCAGGATTTGGAGAAGATGTACACAGAAGAGTTCAATAACATGCGTACTGAACTTGAGAAGAAGGGTACGGAATTCGAGAAGATGCAGAAGGATTCAGTTCCGGAGAATATCCTCAAGAGCCGCTATGAGCAGCTTATGCAACTTCAGGAGCGTCTTCAGCAGTATAGCCAGGAGGTAAACTCTAACCTTCAGAAAGCGCAGCAGGAGAAGCTTATGGCAATTCACAAGGTTCTTATGGAGGCCCTCAATACAATTGGCCGTGATGGCGGTTATGTGTGTATCTTTGACCTTGCTGCCGGAATGCCATATGTAAGCACAACATTGTGCGATGACCTTTCGTCAAAGGTGAAGGCTAAGCTCGGTATCCCGGCTAATGCTGTTCCTGCGGTTTCAAAGTAATAATACAATTATCAGAAGTGGGGGAACAGTAATGTTCCCCCGCTCTTCATTTCTATAAACTATGCGTAATTTCTCTTTTTTCTTGCTGCTGTTCCCTCTTGTGCTTGCAGCACAGACAAAATTCGGGTATTTCAGCTATAGCCATGTCCTTGAATCCGTACCTCAGTACACTCAGGCGCTTGAGGACTACAACCTTCTCAAGCAACGCTGCGATGCAGAGATTAATCGCAATGAGGATGAACTGACACGCTATTATGTAGCATTCCTTGAGGGACACCGTGATTTCCCGGAACCGATATTGCGCAAGCGTCAGAATGAGTTGCAGCAGATGATAGACAATAGCGTAGCTTTTCGCGACCAGCTGAAATCATGGCTTGCACAAGCTCATGATTCTTTGTTCCAGTCAAGCCACAGAATAGTTGAACAGGCACTGGACAAGGTCTGCAGCACATTGTCTCTTGCGTATGCAATAGATATTGACGGAGCGGTATATAAATACATCAATCCTAAAATCGGCATTGACATTACAGGCTACCTGATAGATGCTGTAATTGCCCCGTCCTCTTTCAAGGGTGTCATAGTTGACGGCATTTCTGTCGGAAAGGATAATGCAGCAACCGACAACTTTCAAAAAGCGGCGGCAACAGAGATGAAGGCCGCTGCAACAGATACAATAGGGCATAAATCTGTTGAATAGTTATATATTATCAATTGTAATAATGAAAGGCTTCATACAACTTTCAAGAGGTGCAGGTCCAATAGGTGTATTTGATTCCGGCTATGGCGGACTGACTATCTACAACGAGATACAGAAGTTGTTGCCACAGTACGACTATCTCTACCTTGGCGATAATGCGCGTACGCCGTACGGTACACGCTCTTTTGATGTGGTGTGCGAGTTTACAAGACAGGCTGTACGTTACCTTTTTCAGCAGGGTTGCCAGCTGGTTATACTTGCATGCAACACGGCTTCGGCAAAGGCTCTCCGGACCATACAGCAGGTCGATCTTCCGGCGCTTGACCCCAACCGTAGGGTACTGGGTATAATACGTCCGACAGTAGAGCATGTCGGTGAAGTGACGAAAAGCGGTCATGTAGGCGTGTTGGCTACAGAAGGAACAATCAGATCACACTCCTATCCATTGGAGATAAGAAAACTGTATCCGGAGATTGAGGTCATCGGTGAAGCATGTCCTATGTGGGTTCCATTGGTTGAGACAAACGAATATGAGAGCGACGGTGCCGATTTCTTTGTGAGGCGTCATATTGAAAATCTCTTGTCCCGTGATCCTGAGATAGATACGATAATATTGGGCTGTACGCATTATCCGATACTGATGGACAAGATCAGGAAATACACCCCCGAAGGCATAACGTTGCTTACACAAGGTGCTGCGGTTGCATCTTCCCTTGCAGCTTATCTCCAACGTCATCCCGAAATCGAGAATTTATGTACAAAAGGTGGCAAGACGATCTTCTGCACTACAGAGGCCGATGGCAAGTTTGGAACACAGGCCTCACTTTTCCTGAACTATCCTGTTGAGGTCAATAATGTAACTTTGGTTTGAACGCTTTTTATGATAATATATGGCAATAGACCTTCAAGTCGAAAATATTTCTAAAAGTTTTGGTGACCTCTCTCTCTTCAATGATGTCTCGTTCGTTGTGGAGGAACGTCAGCGTGTCGGTCTTATTGCGCGCAACGGTAAAGGAAAGAGCACACTTCTTAAGATTATTGCAGGTGAGGAACCTCTTGATGGTGGAAAGATAACACTGCGTAACGGTATCAAAGTGGGGTATCTTGAACAAGAACCGGACTTTGCATCCGGGCTTACGGTTATGGAGGCTTGCTTGCAGAGAAATAGCGAGAAGGCCGATCTTATAGCACGTTATGAGAAGGCCTTGGCAAACGGTGATGACAAACAGCTGCAGTTCCTGATGGAAGAGATGGACCGCCTCGAAGCATGGGACTATGAGACACGTGCGAAGCAGGTGTTGTCAAAACTTAAGATTAATAATTTTCTCCAACCGGTAAGCCAGCTTTCGGGCGGTCAGAAGAAACGCGTGGCATTAGCCGCTGTACTTATAGAGCAACCCGACCTTATGATTCTCGACGAGCCGACAAACCATCTTGATATAGAAATGGTTGAGTGGCTTGAGGAGTTTCTGGGTCGTATGAGCAGCAGTCTGCTTATGGTTACCCATGATCGCTATTTTCTCAACAATGTATGCAATGCAATCATAGAGATTGATGATTTTCAGGTCTATCGTTATAAGGGCAACTACAGCTATTTCCTGCAACGCAGGGAGGAACGTTTGCAGAATCTTGCAGCTGAGACAGCCAAGGCACGTAACCTTATGCGGAAGGAACTTGATTGGATGCGCCGTCAGCCACAAGCGCGTGCCCATAAGGCAAAATATCGCATAGATGCATTCTATAAGCTTGAAGAGAAGGCTGCTGCCATGCGTGATGACAGCAAGGTCTCTCTTGAGGTCAAATCCCAGTACATAGGCAATAAGATATTTGTAATGAAGGCTCTGTGCAAAGCTTTTGGCGATAAGGTTATCACAAAGGATATGTTCTACACATTTGCGCGCTATGAGAAACTGGGTATAGTCGGCAACAATGGTACAGGCAAGTCAACCTTCATAAAGATGCTTCTTGGGCATGTTGCTCCCGACAGCGGAATCATTGAGGTCGGTGAAACTGTCAAATGGGGATATTATAGCCAAGACGGTCTCTCGTTTAATGAACAGATGAAGGTTATAGACGTTGTAAAGGGTATTGCCGATGTAATCCCGGTTGCAGGAAAGATGCTTACGGCATCTCAGTTCCTTCAGCATTTCCTTTTCTCTCCCGAAAAACAACATAATTATGTATATAAGCTCAGCGGTGGAGAGAAACGTCGTCTATATCTATGTACGGTGCTTATGGCAAACCCGAATTTTCTGGTTCTTGATGAGCCTACCAATGATTTGGACATAGAGACATTGCAGATACTTGAGGAGTATCTCTGTGACTTCAAGGGTTGTGTCATAGTTGTTAGTCACGACCGCTATTTCATGGATAAGGTTGTTGACCACGTTTTCGTTTTCCAAGGAGGAGGTGATATAAAGGACTTTCCAGGCAACTATACAGAGTATCGCGATTGGCATGAAGAGGAGAAGGCTGCCGCAGCAAAGGAGCAGGCCGAAAAGGCATCCAAGACCCAACAGCCGAAGCAGAGCTACCGTGCAGCCGATTCAAGGCGTAAGCTCACCTTCAAGGAGAAGAAAGAATATGAAAACCTTGAATCTGAGATAATGGAGCTTGAGGCAGAAAAGTCATCAATAGAACAGGAAATGTCAAGTGGAATGCTTGACAACAGCATCCTTATGCAGAAGTCCATGCGCATACAGCAGGTAATAGAACTCATTGACGAGAAGAGTATGCGTTGGTTGGAACTGAGCGAATTTGCTTGATTTGTAGGAAAACATTCCATAATCGAAAATGTTTAATAAATAGGTGGGGGATATTTTTGCATAGGCTCCTTATTTGTTAAATTTGCAGTACCGGTAAAAGCAGAATCATTGGCCGGCAATAATTAGTTATAAATGGAGAAAAGTAGAAAAATTGACCGTTTCCCTTTTATGGCGGAAACGTTCCTTGTTGATAAGATCGGCCGCGTCCGTCCTACGACACTTTGTAATTACATGTTGAGTTGTGGGGGCCGTCATGCCGAAGCACGCGGTTTCGGGGCTACGGAGTCTTTGGGATGGGTACTTGCACGTATGGCTTTGCGTATAGAAAGAATCCCGATGTGGCGCGAGAGGTTCTATATTGAAACTTGGGTACGTAACCTTTATCACGGCTTTACCGACCGATGCATACGTGTAATTGATGAAAACGGCAAGGAAATCGCTTCAATGATTGCGACATTCGCTCTGCTCGATTTAAAGACCCGGACTTCTGTTGACCTTAACGGTGATTTGGGTGTACGCCTTAATGAGTGCATAGAACCCGATGAGCCCCTTGCAATCCGTCGGGTGCCGTCTGTGAGCCGTATCCCTGTGGAGGATGTGAATTTCAAGCTCCGACCAAAGTACAGCGATGTGGATATAAACGGTCACATGAACAGCATACGATATCTTGACCATATTCTTGATGCTCTTCCAATAGAGTATATGAATAGTCATAATCTTTCCGACTATATCGTAGCTTACATGCATGAGGGGGATGCCAATGAAGAACTTTCATACGGCATTAAGGAACTTGCGGAGAACCATTATTTGGCGCAGATAACAAAGGAGAACGGTGTTCCTGCATCCCGTTGTGAACTCAAATTCGTTCCGTTAGATTAAGATTGTCATGAAAACCAAAGACGAGCGTTTCAATAAAGGTCTGGAATTATTTTCTGAAGCAGCATCATCTATGTTCTATTCGAGCGAAGAACTCATTGAATATCTTAATGCGGAGGATGTGGCTGAATTCGAGATATTGCGTGAATCTGTTTCTGCTGGAACCTCCGGAATCTGCATTGTGGGTTATAGCGAGCAGAATGAAGGTTGTGATATGGCGGCCGAGGATCTCCCTGAATATAAATAATAGTGATAAGCGAATTGAAATAGAGACGATGTAATTGCATTTTGTAAAATAAGCTGCACTCCCTTTCGGGAAGTGCAGCTTATTTATATGCATATAGATATTTCTTTACTTACAGCTGCCCGGACAACGTGGCTTAATCTGCTTGAAGAAGTCATTGCCCTTGTCATCAACGAGAATGAATGCAGGGAAGTCCTCGACTTCAATCTTCCATATTGCCTCCATGCCCAGTTCGGGGTATTCTACGCACTCGATGCTCTTGATGTTGTTCTGAGCAAGAATAGCTGCAGGACCGCCTATTGAGCCGAGGTAGAACCCGCCATGCTTCTGGCAGGCATCAGTTACCTGCTGGCTGCGGTTGCCCTTTGCAAGCATAATCATTGAACCGCCGTTTTCCTGGAACAGGTCAACGTATGAGTCCATGCGTCCGGCTGTTGTGGGGCCCATTGAGCCGCAAGGCATGCCGGCTGGAGTCTTTGCCGGGCCTGCATAGTAGATAGGGTGGTCCTTGATGTACTGCGGTAGGCCCTCACCGCGGTCGATGCGCTCTTTCAGCTTTGCATGTGCAATGTCACGGCCTACAATGATTGTGCCGTTCAATGAGAGACGTGTAGCTATAGGATACTGAGACAACTGTGCACAAACCTCCTTCATCGGGCGGTTGAGGTCAACGCGTACAATCTCGCCTTCGCCTGCATTGCGCAATTCCTCTGGAATGAGTGTTGCCGGCTGGTCATCGAGCTTTTCAATCCATATACCCTCCTTGTTTATCTTTGCCTTGATGTTACGGTCTGCAGAGCAGCTTACACCCATACCTACCGGGCAGCTTGCGCCGTGGCGTGGCAAGCGTACAACACGGATGTCGTGTGCAAGATATTTTCCTCCGAACTGTGCACCCAAGCCAATGCGGTGAGCCTCGTCAAGCAGCTGCTTCTCCAACTCAATGTCGCGGAATGCGCGTCCGGTCTCGTCGCCTGTTGTAGGCAGGTCGTCGTAGTAGTGTGTCGAAGCGAGCTTTACTGTAAGGAGGTTCTTCTCGGCTGATGTTCCGCCTATCACGAATGCAATGTGATATGGAGGACAAGCCGCTGTTCCAAGGCTCTTCATCTTCTCAACGAGGAACGGAACGAGTGTCGCCGGGTTAAGCAGCGCCTTTGTCTCCTGGTAGAGATATGTTTTGTTTGCCGAGCCACCGCCCTTTGTCACCATGAGGAACTTGTACTCCATGCCCTCTGTTGCTTCTATGTCAATCTGTGCAGGAAGGTTACATTTTGTGTTCACCTCGTCGTACATGTTCAAAGGAGCGTTCTGGCTGTAACGCAGGTTCTCCTGTGTGTATGTGTCAAATACTCCGCGTGAGAGGGCCTCTTCGTCGCAGAAGCCTGTCCACACCTGCTGTCCCTTTTCGCCATGGATAATGGCTGTGCCTGTATCCTGGCATAGAGGAAGCTGTCCCTTGCATGCAACCTCTGCGTTACGGAGGAATGTCAGAGCTACATACTTGTCATTGTCGCTTGCTTCGGGGTCGGTCAGTATCTTTGCAACCTGTTCGTTGTGTGCACGGCGCAGCATGAACGATACATCGCGGAACGCAGTGCGTGAAAGAAGCGTCAAGGCTTCCGGGGTAACCTTAAGCATAGGTTTGCCCTCGAACTCGCCAACTGAAACACCCTCCTTTGTGAGGAGATAGTACTCTGTAGTATCCTTCCCATGCTGGAACATGTAGGCATACTTGAATTCGGGAATTGCTGCCATAATTAAGAAGCTGTTTAAATTGTTTTATGATTAATGTATTGTCCTTTACTCTTCAGTTTCCTCGTATGTCTGGTAGAGGAAGTCGTTATAAGGGTATTTCTGCACGTGCAGTTCGCATACCCTTTTGTATATTATATCCTTCAGGTTGTCTATGTTCTGTTTCTCGCGTGCCGAAATGAACAGGCAATTTTCTGCAAGCTTGTTCATCCAGGTCTCCTTGAGCTCGTCAAGAGTGATATTCTCTCGTGTCTTTGGCGTGAGGTCATCTTCCTCCTTCTGTACGTATGTGAATGCGTCAATCTTGTTGAATATCACCATTATAGGTTTGTCGCCGCAGTTAAGGTCGGCAAGTGTCTTCTCTACAACAGCAATCTGCTCCTCGAATTCGGGGTGCGATACATCGACAACATGCAGCAGCAGGTCGGCTTCACGTACCTCGTCAAGAGTCGATTTGAACGATTCCACAAGGTCTGTAGGGAGCTTGCGTATGAAACCTACTGTGTCCGAAAGCAGGAACGGCAGGTTTCCTATAATTACCTTTCTTACAGTAGTGTCGAGTGTCGCAAACAGCTTGTTTTCGGCAAACACCTCGCTTTTCGCAAGCAGGTTCATGAGCGTTGATTTTCCCACATTGGTGTAACCGACCAGTGCAACCCTAATCAATCGTCCGCGGTTCTTGCGCTGTATGCTCTTCTGACGGTCAATCTGTGAAAGCTGTTCCTTTAGAAGGGACATTCGTCCGAGGATGATACGGCGGTCCATCTCCAGCTGTGTCTCACCGGGTCCGCGCAATCCTACGCTTCCGCCTTTTCCGCTTCCGCTGCCTGAACCTCCGCCCTGTCGTTCAAGGTGGGTCCATAGACGTTGCAAACGGGGTAGCATGTATTTGTATTGCGCAAGCTCAACCTGCACCTTGGCATGTGCAGTTTGTGCGCGCATGGCAAAGATATCAAGAATAAGCGATGTACGGTCAAGAATCTTTATCTTCAGTTCCTTTTCGATGTTGCGCAGCTGCTTGGCCGACAGTTCGTCGTCGAAAATTACCATTCCTATCTCATCGTCGCTGTCCTTGAGCATTTCGATGTATTCAGCTATCTCTGTGAGTTTTCCGGTGCCCACATATGTTACAGGGTGAGGGTGGTCTATACGTTGTGTAAAGCGTTTCACCACCTCAGCACCTGCAGTCTGTGCAAGAAACTCAAGCTCATCGAGATATTCGTTTGTCTTGCGCTCGTTCTGCGTAGAGGTTATGAGGCCCACAAGAATGGCTGTCTCTTTCTTAGTTGTAGATATAACAAATTCTTTCATCCAGTAAAATCAAAACATATTCTTATGCGAAGATAATGATATTTTTTATGGTTGCTAAACGAAAGACGAGTAAAATGTTGCAGCGTTTTGTTTTTAGCGATAAAACTGATTATAGCAGGAGCAACACCCCAAGAGTTCTTTCTGTATATGCAGAAAATTGTTGGCAGATGGTGGATTAATGATTTCAGGACTCCCGGTGAGGACATCGATGCAACTATCCTTGAATTGAATATGGAGAAGTTAAAAGATAATGTAATGAGTCTTACAGTATTATAGCTCTGTAGCATCCTCCTGCGACAGCTTTCACATAGCCCTTCATCTCCATTTCGAAGAGCAACGGCAGCAGTTTGTTTATAGGAATGTCCAGCGCAACTGTCAGTTGGTTTACCTGCAGTCCGTCGCTGTTTTCACGCAGCAATGCAATTATTGCTTTTTCTTCCTGGGACAGCTCTGGAAAGAGTTCTGTTTGTATATCGGTTGTGCCTTTAGTCGTTGCTGTATCCCAGTTCATGGCCTCTACAAAGTCGTAGGCCGATGTGATGAGTGCCGCCTTGTTCCTGCTGACAAGTTCGTTGCATCCTTGCGAGTAACGGTCGTTTGTTCTGCCAGGGAAAGCAAAGCAATCACGTGCGTAGCTGTTGGTCAGCGATGCCGTGATTAAAGAACCGCCTTTGGATGCCGATTCTACAACTACTGTCGCATCGGCCATTCCGGCAACAATCCTGTTTCGTTGTACGAAGAATTGCGGAAAAGGGTTCGTGCCGCTCATGAACTCTGTCAGCAATCCTCCGTTTTCAAGCATGCTCTTTGCTGTAGAACGGTGTGAATTCGGGTAAATACGGTCAAGACCGTGGGCTAGTACTCCTATGGTGAGGAGTCCCTCTTTCAATGCTGCGCGGTGTGCGCAAATGTCGATGCCGTATGCCAGCCCGCTTACGATGAGGGTGTCCGGTACGAACTTTGCGAGGTCTGCAACGAAGTTGGCACATAGTTCCTTCCCGTATTCGCTTGCATGGCGAGTGCCTACAATTGATACGATATGCTTGGCGTTGAGGTCGGCATTTCCCATTGAATGCAGAACCAATGGCGCGTCAGCGCATTCTGCAAGGCGGTAAGGATATGCCTCGTCTCCCATACAAATTAGCCTGATGCCGTTCTTCTCGATGAACTCCATTTCTCTTTCGGCAAGTTCGATGAGCGACTTGTCTGCAAGGATTACCGACAGCTTGGGGCTCGCTTCGGGCAGGATATCCTGTATGTTGTCTGCATTGTCAAGCAGAGTCTTTGCGCTACCGGCGATGCCGATGAGTTCACGAATAAGAACAAGTTGCGTTACCTGCACTCTTGAGAGCGCAAGCATCGCAACTTGCTCGCTTATGTTAGAAGTACCCACTGGGTTACTTTATGATATTCTGGAATGTGGCGTCTTGTGCATACTTGAAGAACTCAAGGTCGCTTGCAGCCTTCTTTGCCATTGATGGGTCAAGCTTTACTGCATTTTTCAGTCCGTCGTACAGCAGTGATACGTTTGCGGTTCTCGCACCGAGTACAGCCTTGATGTAATATGTCATGGCGTTTGGTTCTTTAATGCTCTCCAATGTACTGCGTGAACTGCTGTAATCTTTGTTGAGGAGCTGGGCCAATGCAGCGCTGTTTGTGTTGCTGCCCTTCAGCTTAGCTGCTGCACGGCTATATTCGCCCTGGGCTATGTAGAGGTTTCCGAGAGCCTCGTCTCCTGCTTTTGAGTCAGCGCCCATTGTGATGTTCGAATCGGCACCTGCAACATTGCCTTCAAGAAGTTCCATGTAACCGAGGTTTATCTTTACTTCAGGAGCAGAACCGTCAGCCTTGGCTGCTGCATTGAAGTAGCTTTTTGCTGTTTCGTAGTCGCCCTTTTCATAAGCAAGTACGCCGAGGTTATTGTATGCACGGTAGTCGTTAGGATAAATCTTGACTGCAGTCTTGAATATCTCCTCCTTCTTTGATGCATCATCGGTAAGTATTGATGCGTAAAGAATCTCCTCAAGTGTCAGTTCTCTTGGGTTTGCAGTATATTGCTCAATAATCTGGTCGTCAGAGCGTCCGATAAGCTGGTAGTTGAGCGTGATACGCGCTCTACGGAGTTTGGGGAGAATCTCGTCTGCAAGTTCACCGTAAACCGAAGAGATGTTCTTTATCTGCTCTTCTCTCTCTTCTGGGTCATCGTACATAGAGAGTACTCGCAAAATAAGCTCCTTGTCAGGAAGATTTGATCTTGAAACGAGTTCCTGGAATCCTTGCCAGTCTTCGGCTGTATATCTGTTGTCAACAAAGCCGTCGAGCTTTGCCTTTTTCATTTCGCTCTTCATGTGCTTTGCAGCATTGTCGCCACGGCTGGTGGCAATGCCGTCGTTAAGAAGATAACCGCCGTCTGGTGATGCGTATGCCGATACCTGGATATCTTCGAGCACTTTGTTCTCATAGTCCTGTGCTACGTCGGCAAGTGCTGCTGTAAGTTCCTTCATTTCTGTAGAGTTCAACTCTGAAGAACGCAGGTTTGTCTGCTGTATAAGGAACATGATGTTTGCCTCCTTGGCTTGCTTTATTACACGTTGGAAAGCATCCTCGCCAATTGCGATGTTTGCACTGGCTGCTGTCTGGCGGTAAAGCTGTGATGTCGCGATGCAACCGTCTGCGACCTTTACCTCAGGCAGTGTGTATATCTTGTTTCCTGCATTTACTGTAAAGCGAAGAAACAGTTCTGATTTCTCCATTTCGGGAATGTAATCGAATGTCATCTTCATCTTGAATGTTCCTCCGTTCTCATAAGAGATGGTGCGGTCATTGCCACGGACCTTAGAGCCTTGGAATGTCATTGATTCTGCAACAGCCTCGCCGCCATCGTACTTGAGTACCGGAGTTACTGTAAGCACCGATTTCTTATTGAAGAATTTTGCCGGGAACTTGCCGTCGATTGTGACAGGAATCTCGCTTCCAATGACTTCAAGGATACTTGGAGTTACTGTGAAGAACTCCGATTTCATTTCGCCCATTCTGGAACTGCAGGAACCCAATATTACAGTTGCTGCAACAGTTAGCAATAAATAAAACTTTTTCAACATAGATACTACTTTATATTTTATTCTGGTATTATGTTACAAAGTTAATCTTACAAATCCAATTGGCAAAATATATTTATAATGCTAATAAATATTTTATATTTTTTTTAAAGAATTGCATGCAAGCCCTATTGTTTGCTGTTGCGTGGGTGATGCATGATAATCTCCTCTCTCATTCGTGTACGGTCAATATGTGCATATATCTCTGTCGTAGCAATGCTTTCGTGCCCTAACATGGCTTGTATTACACGCAGGTTTGCTCCTCCCTCAAGCAAATGGGTGGCAAATGAGTGACGGAATGTGTGCGGGCTTACATTCTTTTTTATTCCGGCTTCTGCAACAAGCTGCTTTATTATGTGGAAGACCATTATGCGCGAAAGCGGTTTCTTCAGTCTTTCGCTAATGAACACATAGTCCTCATACCCAGGCTTGATATTGATGAAGCTACGGTCGGTGAAGTATGCTTCAAGTTCAGCTATGGCACGCGGTGATATGGGCACAAGCCGCTGTTTGTCGCCCTTTCCGGTGACACGTATGAACTGCTCGTCCTTGTAAAGGTCGGACATTCGCAGTCCGCACAGTTCCGATACACGCAGTCCACAGCTGTAGAGCACTTCAATCATGGCTCTGTTGCGTTGCCCCTCTTTCTTTGAGAGGTCAATCACATTGATGATATCGTCAATCTCTTGAATGGTGAGTACGTCGGGCAGCCGCATTGCGGTCTTTGGCGATTCCAGAAGCCTTGTGGGGTCGTTATCAATAAAGCTGTCAAGCTTCAGGAATCCATAGAAGGCCCGTAGTGATGACATTATTCTGGCCTGCGAACGTGCATGTATGCCTATATCGGCAAGTGTGACAAGGAAATTCCGTAAGTCGTCGAGCGTCGCTGTAACCAATCTGCTGTTCTCCTGTCCCAAATAATTAAAAAGCTTGTCAATATCACCCAGATATGCTTCCACGCTGTTTGGCTGTAATGCCTTTTCTAGCTGCAGGTACATCCTGAACCTCATTTGAGGTGAATTCATGCTCCCTATTCTGCCGTTTCCCGTGTTCATTATTGCATTTCCTTTTCTTCTGCGAAAATAGAAAAAAAAGATGAACCTGAAAAGTTTATGAGGAATGCGCGGATTTCATAAGGAGCTCGGTTGGCCAATAATTGATTATTAGCCCAAATTGTTGTATCTTCGCGCTCAGAACCTATCCGTTTGTTATGAGCCTTACAACACCTCTTGATGATTACATAGCCGCCCACAGCAGCCCTGAGGGTGACTACTTGTACCGTCTTTTCCGTGCGACTCATGTCGAGATACTTGCTCCTCAAATGGCTTCGGGGCACATACAAGGCCGCTTGCTGAAGTTCATCGTCAAGATGATACGCCCTAAGCGCATCCTTGAGATAGGTACCTTTACAGGATATTCGGCGTTGTGCATGGCCGAGGGGCTTGATGAAGGTTCCAAGATAATAACTTTTGAGGTAGAGGACGAACTGGAAGATTTTACCCGTCGTTGGATAGAGGGGTCCGAACATGCCTCCAAAGTGGAATTCATAATAGGCGATGCGCTTGAGATTGTGCCAAGAATGGGTGAGCGTTTCGATATGGTGTTCATGGACGGTAACAAACGCGAGTACATAAAGTATTATGAGCTGGCAATGGAGTACCTCAATGACGGAGGCTGGATTCTGGCCGACAATACCTTATGGGACGGGCATGTCATTGAACCGGAAAGGCAGGACGCACAGACGAACGGAGTAAGGGCATTTAATGACTTGGTAAGGAATGACGATAGGGTGGAAGTTGTGATGCTCCCTTTGCGCGACGGCCTTACGATAATACGAAAGAAGTAACGAGTAAAGATAATATATATGGACAGTACAAGACAGAATAAGATTTCACGTCTCATACAGAAGGAACTCAGTGATATACTGCTCAAATTGGCAAAGGAGACGCGTGGCATAATGGTGTCGGTGAGCATAGTAAGGGTGAGCCCAGACCTAGGCATAGCAAAGGCGTATTTGAGCGTCTTCCCTTCGGAAAAGGGTACCGAAGTGGTGAACCACCTCAACGGGAATATCAAGGCCATACGCTTTGAGCTCGGCAACAGGGTGCGTCATCAGCTACGCATTATTCCGGAGATAAGGTTCTATATCGATGATTCTCTCGACTATATTGAGAATATCGACAAACTCTTGAAGGATTAACTGTAATTCTGTATATCTGCAGCAGTCATGAATCTGTCGCTGTACATTGCCAAGCGTTATGTCTTCTCCAGAAAGAGCCATCAGGTGATAAATATAATCTCCGGTGTGGCTATCTCCGGTGTGGCTTTGGCTACGGCGGCAATGGTATGTGCCCTTTCAGTCTTTAACGGTTTCCGTGACGTTGTAGCAGCTCAGTTTACAGCGATGGACCCGGACATAAAGGTTACAGCATCTGTCGGCAAGGGATTTCGTACAGATTCTCCATCGGTAACAGAAGCGAGTCGATTGCCGCAAATCGAAGTTGTGTCGTTCTGCGTTGAGGATAGGGCTATGGTCCAGTATGGAGGGAAACAGGCAATGGTGACCTTGAAGGGGGTAGATGATAATTTTGTCAATCTGACCGATATAGGCAGTGTTCTCTACGGAAGTGGGGAACTTGTTCTGCATGATAGTATAAACAGCTATGCTGTCTTGGGCGGAGAACTTATGCAGTCGCTTGATTGCGGAATCTATTTTACAGCGCCGCTTGAAGTGTATGTGCCTAAAAGGAATTCTAAGGTAAATCTTACAATCCCGTCCAGCAACTTCAATAAAGGGATACTTCTCTCTTCCGGTTTGGTCTTTGCCCTCAATCAGCCTGAATATGATGCGAACTATGTACTCACATCCTTCAAATTCGCGTCTCAGCTCTTCAGGCGGGCTTGCAATGAGGCTACATCAATGGAAATTAAGCTTAATGCCGGTGAAGACATCGCTTCGGTAAAGCATCGGCTAAAGTCAATACTGGGAGATTCTTTTCTGGTCCAGGACCGTTATGAACAACAGCAGGATGTCTATAAGGTGATGCAGATAGAAAAACTGATCTCCTATATATTCCTTTCGTTTATACTGCTTGTTGCATGCTTTAACATCATAGGCTCTTTGGCCATGCTCATAATCGAGAAACGTGATAACATGAACACACTTCGCAGCATGGGAGCCGAGAACCATCTCATAGCAAATATCTTTGTATTTGAAGGGTGTATAATTTCGGCTATAGGAGCTGTGGCGGGTATTGTCGCAGGTCTAGGATTATGCCTTCTGCAACAGGAGTTCGGGCTTATATCAATGGGTGACAGAAGTTTTGTTGTGCAGAGTTATCCTGTAGCTGTTGAGACCGGTGACGTTCTGGCTGTGTTTGTGACCGTACTTTTCGTGGGTTTTATCGCAGTGTGGTTGCCGGTAAGGCTTTTGACAAGAAAGTTCGTGTAGGTTGATGCTATGTCAGAACTTAGGAACTCGGCCTTCTCTGCGCATTCTTCCTTGGCCCTCTCTTCTGTTGCGCTTGCGCTCACTCTCCTCTTCCTGCAATTTGAGATATTTGTTGTACTGCTCTGCGTTGAGAATCTGCTTCATCTGTCGGTTCTTTATCTCACGACGCTGCTTCTCAAGTTCCATACGGGCATTTCTTTCCTCTTCGCTAGGCTGTTGTCTTTTAAGACTTTCTCCACTTGCACGCATCTTTTCGCGATGCTCTCGACGGACCTTCATGCTGTCCTGCATCGTTACAGCATCGGCATAGTTCATGAGCATTATGGCCTGAAACTGTATGCTGTCGAGCTGAAGCGCCCGATGTAGCGCGTATGTCTGCCGTGCGGCAAATTCTTCGGGATTGAATTCGCGTGGCGGACGTTGGCGTCTAGGGCCTTCCTGCGCAGCACTTCCTGTAGCGATTAGCACCATAATGGTGAAAAGCAGGTTTTTCCCAAATCCTTTCATATCAATCTTGTTATATAGGTTTTGTCAAGTAGGAATCGTAAGTCTAACAATACGGCTCCTGCATAAGCAGAAGCCGTAGAGACAAACATTGAAAAACAACGAGCCTTACAGCTCATCATCCGTTATTTTGACATTCATATGTGTGAAAGGTAAAATCAACCATGTTTTGATTTAATGTTTTTTAACATATAGAGCTAATCTTGCCGTCAATCATACGTATGATACGGTCGGTATCAGAGGCCAGTTCCTCGTCATGGGTTACAATAATGAATGTTTGGCCGAATCTGTCGCGGAGGTCAAAGAATAGTCTGTGCAACTCCTTTCTGTTCTTGCTGTCGAGGCTTCCTGACGGCTCGTCTGCAAGAATGACATCGGGCTTGTTAATAAGTGCTCGTGCTACTGCTACGCGCTGGTTCTCTCCTCCCGACATCTCTGCCGGCTTGTGCTGTGCACGCTCCTTCAGTCCCATTATGCCGAGCAGTTCCATAGCCTCCTTTTCGGCCTCTTCTCTTTTGCGTCCTGCTATCAGAGCCGGAATTATTATGTTCTCCAGGGCTGTGAACTCCGGAAGCAACTGGTGGAACTGGAATACAAATCCGATATGCTTGTTGCGGAAGGAGGCAAGTTTCCTGCTGCTCATCCTGCCAAGCTCTTCTCCGTTGAAGTATATGCTGCCGCTGTCGGGCTTGTCAAGTGTTCCTATAAGCTGCAGCAGTGTGGTCTTTCCGGCTCCGCTCGGACCTACTATGCTTATGACCTCGCCCCGATTGATTTCCAGGTTTACTCCCTTGAGCACCTTGAGGTCTCCGAAACTCTTTGTCAGGTTCTCTATCCTTATCATATCTCCTTAATTACATATTCTGCCATATAGCATCCGAATGTTGCAGTAAAGTATGCAAGAGAGCCGATAATCGGCTTGCCGCCATCGGGGTTTGGCATTATGGCACTTTTTTGTGGTTGCTCCATGCTGTATATAACCGGCAGCTTATATTGTCCGCGCCATTCGCGCAGGAGCCGGCGCATGTTCTTGGCAAGTGTGCAATGTTCGCTTTTCCATAGGTCACCGGTACGTATGTCGGCAAGGTTGCATTTTGCTCCTGCTCCCATGCTTGATACGATTCTTGTTCCGCGTTTCCAGCACTCCCTTATCAGTGCCCCTTTAGGCTCAAGCGTGTCAATCGCATCTACCACGAAGTCAAAATCAGCCTCATTCATTATGGCTACGATGTTCTCCGGGTCAACAAACAGTCGCTTTACATTGATTCTGGCGCATGGGTTTATGGCTCGCATGCGTTCGGCTACGACTTCGCATTTGGGCTTCCCTACCGTGCTTGCAAGTGCAGGCATCTGGCGGTTTATATTCGTGGTGTCCACGACATCGGCATCTATAATGGTGAATTCGCCTACGCCGGCACGGCATAGCATCTCTGCGGCCCATGAGCCGACTCCGCCTAATCCTACTATAAGCAAGTGGGCATTCTTCAGCCTTTCCTGTTTCTCCTCACCGAGCAACAGCCTTCCACGTTGCAGCCAATTATCTGTCATTATAATCTTGTTTTCTTTTGCCTGAATGGCTTTTCAAATGGCTAAAGTACAAAAAAATAGCTATAGAAGAGTATATATAGATAATTTTTAAGTAATTTTGCGCCTGAATCCGTATTTCCGTTTTAAAGGTGTACGGTTCATGTACTAAACTAATTTTGGATAAACAATGAGAATAGCAATCGTAGGTGTAAGCGGTGCGGTAGGGCAGGAGTTCCTTCGCGTCCTTGACGAGAGAAATTTCCCTCTTGACGAGCTGGTGCTTTTCGGCTCGGCTCGCAGTGCAGGGCAGGTATATAATTTCAGAGGTGTGGACTATGTAGTGAAGGAGCTTAAGCACAATGACGATTTCATGGGTATTGACTATGCCTTTGTATCGGCCGGCGGCAGTGTTTCCAAGGAGTTTGCCGAGACTATAACCAAGCATGGCGCGGTTATGATAGACAACTCCAGCGCGTTCCGCATGGACAGGGATGTTCCGCTGGTGGTTCCTGAGGTGAACCCTACCGATGCATACAATCGTCCGCGCAACATAATTGCAAACCCTAACTGTACTACAATACAGATGGTGGTCGCACTCAAGGCCATTGAGGGCCTTTCGCACATCACGCGCGTTCACTCGTCAACATATCAGGCAGCCAGCGGCGCAGGTGCTGCAGCTATGGCAGAGCTCTATGAGCAGTACCGTCAGGTGCTGGCAGGTGAAGAGCCTACAGTAGAGAAGTTCGCTTATCAGTTGGCATTCAATGTAATTCCTCAGATTGACGTGTTCACCGATAACGGTTACACAAAGGAGGAGATGAAGATGTACAACGAGACACGCAAGATTATGCATAGCGACATCGAGGTAAGCGCGCAGTGCGTGCGTGTTCCTGCTTTGCGCTCACACTCACAGTCGCTTTGGATTGAGACAGAGCGTCCTTTGTCCGTTGAGGAGGTGCGTTGTGCTGTTGCCGAAGGCGAAGGTCTCATACTCATGGACAACCCGGAGGAGAAGGTGTATCCTATGCCTCTTTTCCTTGCTGGACAGGATCCTGTATATGTCGGCCGCATACGTAAGGATATAACAAATCCGAACGGAATTCTTATGTGGATTGTAGGTGACCAGATAAAGAAGGGTGCTGCGCTCAATGCTGTGCAGATTGCCGAGTATCTTATAAAGCACCCGAACAAGTAATGTACCTTGACATAAAAGCATCTGAGCGAACCGTTCGGTTCGCTCAGATGCTTTTATGTACGTGTAGAGTCTTATTCCGATGCCCGGTATTTCCCCTCCTCCTTATCTTCAAGGATGCTTAGATACGACTGGTAGCGCGACGGAGCGATTTCTCCTCTCTCAAGTGCTTCGAGTACGGCGCATCCTGGTTCGTGTGTGTGTGTGCAGTTGCCGTACTTGCAGTCTTTTGATAGCTTGAAGAACTCTACAAAGTAGTGGGATATCTCCTCAATCTCCATGTCGTATGTGCCGAATCCCTTTACTCCTGGAGTATCTACAATATAGCTTCCGGGCATGAATTCGAACATTTCGGTGTATGTCGTTGTATGCATGCCGGTGTCGTGTGTCTTTGAAATCTCTCCCACTCGTGCCGCGATTTCGGGTGCGATTGCATTCACGAGACTCGATTTTCCCACACCGGAGTTTCCGGCAAGCAGAGATACCTTGCCGCTCATCATCTCTTTAAGCTCCTCAATTCCCTTTCCCTCAGTTGCACTTGTGTGCAGACATCGGTAGCCGATGCTTCGGTACAATGCAGTAAGGTATTCCAGTTCTTCGGTCTCCGCTTCGTTGTAGATGTCAATCTTGTTGAACACCAGCACTACCGGCACGCGGTAGGCTTCTGCCGCGGCGAGGAATCTGTCGATAAAGGTTGTGGCTGTAGCCGGGTGGCTTATGGTGACAATCAGGAAGCATAGGTCGAGGTTTGCAGCAAGTATGTGCGACTGTTTCGACAGGTTCGAAGCCTTGCGCACAATGTAGTTCTTGCGTTCAAGAATCTCTACGATATATGCAGTGCCGTCACTGCGCACGTCGAATACTACATGGTCGCCTACTGCGACAGGGTTGGTGCTTCTGATGCCTTTCAGGCGAAAGCTGCCCTTGACCCTGCAATCGACGAGCGTGCCGTCAGCGGCACGTACTGCATATACGCTTCCCGAACTCTTGACAACTGTTCCTTGCACTTCTTTCCTCGGCTTATACAGTCATAATCTCCTTTTCCTTGGCTGCGAACACCTCTTCGGCTTTTTTGATATACTTGTCGTGTATCTTCTGCAAGCTTTCCTCTCCGTCCTTTGCAACGTCTTCGGGAGTGCCCTCCTTTACCGACTTTTTCATGCTGTCGATACCGTCGCGGCGTGCGTTGCGGATGCTTATCTTTGCTGTCTCAAGTTCGTGTGAGCACTGCTTTACAAGGTCCTTGCGGCGCTCGCCTGTAAGTGGCGGGATGGCAATGATGATAACCTCGCCGTTGTTGGTAGGCATGATTCCTACCGGAGAATCGATTATGGCCTTTTCGATTGGAGCAATCATGTTCTTGTCCCAGGGTTTGATGGCGATTGTGCGCAAGTCGGGGGTAGTGATTGTCGCTACATTGTTGAGCGGCATTTCAGAACCGTATGAACTTACCCTCACGCAGTCGAGCAGGTGTACATTGGCCTTTCCTGCGCGTATGTGTGAATACTCCTCTTCGAGGTGCATGATACTCATCTGCATCATCTCCTCGGCATCTCTCAAACAAGCTTTAACGTCTATCATAGTCTGGAATTTTAAATTGTTCATATTCGTGAGGTTCTGCTTTGCGCTACCTCTTTTACAAAAATAGCGATTAACAGCGAAGAAGAGTGCTTTTTAAGAAATTTTAATAATTAAAAAAACCTTAATGCTTTTGAATCTATACGACGAATGGGTATATTCGCACTGAAAGAATGTGCAATAAGGCTGAATTTGCCTTGCCGTTCGGTTGAAAACAACCCGGCAAAGGACAATATATATTGTCTAACATTTAAAAAAGGAGGTAACTATGTCCGGCACTTATGAAGAGAAACTGGTAAAGGTCTTTTGCGGTACTTTGTGGCAGGCTGAACTTGTAAAGGGGTTGCTTGATGCGAATGCGGTACCTTGTGTGATTGAGGATGATTCAATAGGTGCGGTAACCTCATCGTATGCAGCCGTAGATGCGGATGTCTATGTGGTTGTAAACGAGGCTGACGAGGTGCGTGCACGTGAGATTATCGAGAACAATACAGTCCCTGATGCTCCGCAGGAGTAGATGGTCCGGAAAATAAAAAATGCAGCCAAACGGCTGCATTTTTTATTTCTTGATCTCTTCAGGTGCTTAGGCCTTGATCTCCTTGATACGAGCCTTCTTACCTGTGAGGGCGCGCAAGTAGTAAAGTTTAGCACGACGAACACGACCACGCTTGTTGACAGTGATGCTGTCGATAGCCGGTGAGTTCAAAGGGAAAATACGCTCAACACCTACGGTGCCTGACATCTTGCGTACTGTGAAACGCTTCTCGTTGCCATGACCGCTGATGCGGATAACAACGCCACGGTACATCTGGATACGCTCTTTTGTTCCCTCGATGATCTTGTAAGCTACTGTGATGGTGTCACCTGGGTGAAACTCCATTTCACGCTTTACGTCAGTAGCAAATGCTTCTTTAGCAATTTTAATTAAATCCATTTTCTGATTTGTTAAATTGTTCAATCATTCAAACGCAACTTATCAAGTTACTCTTCCTTGACAGCGATTACGCCGAAAGCGGGGCAAAGTTATGCCAAAATTCTCATTCTGCCAAATATTGAAGGGCTTAACTTCTTTTATTTAAGGTGAAAATTGCTTTTTTCACTTCCTTATACTACTTTTGGGACGTAAATTATCTTGACACAATGAAAATGTTTTTTAGAACATTGGCCGTCTCTGTGCTGATTTTCTGTGCATTGGCTTGCGGCAACAAAAAGAAAATAGTATCCATTGAGGGCGGAAACGTAAAGGTTGCGGCCCAATCTTCCGAAGGCAAGGCTGCCAAGGTAAGGGCGATACTCGAACGTGGCCGTCTGGCCGTTGACAGCATAAGGAAGCCGGTAATAGGCAGTGCTGCGCACGCTCTTGATAAGTATATTCCTGAAAGCCCGCTGATGAATTTCGCGGCAGATGCGCTCTTGGCAACGGCAAGGGAGCATACCGGTCAGCGGGTCGATATAGCAATAACGAACAAAGGCGGTTTAAGGAGCAATATTGCAGAGGGAGAGATAACCTTCGGTGATGTGTACAATGTCTTTCCTTTTGAGAACACTCTAGCATTGCTTACATTGAACGGTGAACAGCTTCTGCAGTTGTGTGCCGAAATCGCATCGGTTGGCGGCGAGGCAATTTCGGGCCTGGAGCTGGTTATTACAAAAGATGGAGAGCTCTTGAGTGCCTCAGTTGCGGGAAAACCTGTTGACAAGGCCGGCAGTTATCGCATAGCGACATCCGATTACCTTGCACAGGGCAACGACAAGATGACGGCCTTTGCTTTGGGTACGGAGCGGGAGATAAGGAACGAAATAACGATACGCGACCTCATGTTGCAGTATATAAACTCTTTGGCAAAGGTCGGCAAGGCGGTGTCGGCAGAATGTGACGGACGTATAACAATAAAGGAATAACCCGATGAAAAGAGTGATTTTTATAATAGCTGTCGCCTTTGCCGCATTGGCGGGTGCACAGGAGAGGCTTACGATACTGCACACGAACGATACCCATAGCTGCATTGAACCGGAAAAGAACGGTGGGGCAGGCGTGTTGAACAGAGCTGCTCTTCTCGAAGAACTTCGTGATTCCATAGGAGCAGAAAACGTGCTGCTGTTCGACTGCGGTGATTTTTCTCAAGGTTCGCTTTACTACAATGCTTTCAAAGGTGCAATAGAGATTGAACTTATGAATGCAATGGGCTACGATGCATGTGCGATAGGCAATCATGAGTTCGACTTCGGCATGGAGAATATGGCCCGTATCTTCAGATTGGCCGAATTCCCGGTGCTTTGTGCAAACTACGACTTCTCCGGCACTCTGTGTGATGGTTTGGTGAAGCCATATACGGTAATAGAGAGGGCCGGAGTACGTGTAGGAGTCTTTGGTCTCTCGCCTAACCCCGAAGGACTGGTCCTAAAGGAGAATTATGAGGGAGTAAGGTTCATCTCGCCCATTGCTGCTGCCGAAGAAGCGGTTGCTGCGCTCAGGAAGGAGAATTGCGATGTCATAGTGTGCCTGTCGCATCTTGGCTGGAAAATCGGCAATGAATTCAATGATGAAAAGTTGGTTGCTGAAACATCCGGTATAGATGTCATACTGGGCGGTCATTCGCATGACTATTTCGAGACTCCGTTGATATACAAGAATAAAGAGGGCAAGGATGTCGTCATGCAGCAGATGGGCAAGAACGGCCGTTTTATTGGCATAGTGAACTTGTCGTTCAAGTAGGAATAATTTAAATATTACATAGAAAATGAGAACTCTTATAACTATTCTTTTTACTGTAGTTGTGTCGTGTGCGGTGGCTCAGGACTATACAATCTCCTGTAATGTCAGTGCCGACTATAATGGAAAAAGTGCATATCTTGTCAACAAGAATGACGGTGACACAATCTCTTCGTGCATAATAGCCGACGGTGCTTTCAGCTTCGGCGGAAAGCTTGATGACGGAGCACTCCTCGACGTTGTTGTCAACCGTATCAAAGGCGTGGCAGCGTCTGTGCTTGCCGAAAACGGCATGAAGATAGCGGTAGATATGACAAGGCGTCCTTCAACTGTAAGTGACGAAGGCGGGCTTAACGACAGGCTTGCTGCAATAATCTCGCGTGTGAAGGAGGCTTCGGCACAGTTGGGGGCGCGTGCAAAGCAGCTGTATGATGAAGGAAAAAGCGATGAAGAGGTTCTTGGAATTATAAGGGATGACACAGAATCGCTTTATGACATCTACCGTAATGCAATAAAAGAGAATCGCAATAACATACTGGGTGCGTATCTCCTTAGCCTTGCGGCCCGTCAGATATATGAATCCTCTGCGGAACTTGATGCGGTTATGGCGGACGTGAAATATTCCGTAAAGTTCAAGTCGTTGAAGAAGATACGTACAGCTTTGTATTACGGTGAGAAGACAAGGCCCGGAAATATGTTCGTCGATTTCAGCGGTTTTTCTCTTGACGGTGCTGCTTCTAAGCTCTCCGACTATGTGGGCAAAGGCAAGTATGTGCTTGTTGATTTCTGGGCTTCATGGTGCGGTCCTTGCAAGATGGCAATGCCGAAGATTATAGAACTGAACAATAGATACAGCGGTGACAAGTTCATGACAATCGGCATCAATATCGGCGATGTGGAGGAGAAATTCAAGGCTACTGTGGCTGAGCTCGGCATTCCTTATCCTCAAATTTTTGTTCCAAAGAACAGCAATGACGAGAATAATGCTGCGATGTTGTACAATGTAGAGACTATTCCGCATCTGATACTCTTTGCTCCCGATGGTACAATATTGGAACGCGGATTAGGAGAAGAGGAGATTGAAAGCAGGATAAAGGAGTGTCTTAAATAATGTAAACTGTTGGCATTTGTTCGACAAAACGATATATCTTTGTACTGTTTGTGGGGATTATTAACATAAAATATAAAAAAATATGAGATTTGTGTCCGTTTTTGCTCTTTCGGCATTTGCGCTTACAGCCATGGCTCAGAGCTATACAATCAAAGGAACTGCCGGAGCACAGGCAGAAGGTAATACAATATATCTTGTTGACCAGAACAGTATGGCATTTGCCGATTCATGCGTTGTAAAGGACGGTCAGTTCAAATTCGAAGGCACAGCGCAGGACCAGCTTTTGTTTGAAGTGAAATTCGGTCAAAGAAGCAGACATAAGGTGTATGTAATCGTGGAACCGGGTTCAAATGTTGAGGTTGACCTTACTTCGCAGCCTGCAAAGGTGACTGATAACGGAGGCCTTACCGATAAGATGATTGCTGTTGAGACGGCTGTTGCAACTGCCGGAAACGCTGTAAATGCAAAGATACGTGAGATGCAGGCTGCCGGAAAGAGCCGCGATGAAATATATGCTGCATTGAATGCAGACATTGAAGCAATTTATGCGATTTATCAAAAAGCCATTGATGACAATGCCGACAATATGGTCGGTGCATATGTAATGGGTATGGTTGTAAACGAGTTCTATCCTTCGCTTGAAAAACTCGATGAGGCAATGTCAAAGGTGAAGTATGCCGATAAGGTGCTAAGAATCCGATATGAGCGCGAAGGTTACCTCAAGGCTGCGGCAACCCAGGCCGGCAAGATGTTTGTCGATTTCAGCGGCTTCTCTGTTGATGGCGCGGTGTCCAAACTCTCCGACTATGTAGGCAAGGGCAAGTATGTGCTTGTCGATTTCTGGGCTTCATGGTGCGGTCCTTGCAAAGGTGAGATACCTAATCTGATAGAGCTGCAGAACAGGTTTGGCGGTGACAAGTTCATGGTACTTGGCGTGAACGTATGGGATGAGGAGGAGAAGTTCAAAGCTGCAATTCCTGCTGAGGGCATTACATATCCGCAGATATATATACCTCGTGACAACAAGGACAATGCAACTGATATGTACGGAATCAAGGGGATTCCTCAGATTATCCTTTTTGCACCCGACGGCACAATCGTTCAGCGCGATTTGCGCGGCAGTGCGATGAAAGCACTTGTAGAGGAGAAAATGAAGTAAATATATAATATCATAACGGGCTGCAATATCACATTGCAGCCCGTTATGTATCTGTAGCCATTATGCTATAAGCCAAGTGTAGATATAGTAGCATATAACCCCAATGGCTATGATTGCAATGCTTTTTACTGTTATATGTAAAAGTGTCTTCATTGTTCTCTTATCTAAAAAAAGAGAGGGCAATGTAAAAGCCCTCTCCGTAATGCTTGTTGTTCTGCGTATTAACCCTCATGGATAGCCTCTGAAGGGCAAACGCTAGCACAAGTACCGCAATCTATGCAAAGTTCCGGGTCGATTGAATACTTCTCACCCTCTGAGATTGCACCCTGAGGGCATTCGTCGATACATGTACCGCAAGCAACGCAGTCGTCTGAAATTACGTAAGCCATAATTGTAAATTTAAAATTTGTATTATCCAATAGCGAAGATAGTGCTTTTTGAAAAGATACAAGTATCAGGGGTGGTTTTTAACATTTTTTTACACGTATTTGCGCCACTCCATTTTTTTTACGAACTTTGCAATAAGAATCCAATTGTTGCGTTATAATAGAGATGAAAAAGACAACCATATATATACTATTGCTGATAATGCCTTTGGCATTGTTGGCGCAAGAGCGTAAGGTGCAGAACAAACCTTATATCGACTATCGTCGTCTGCACTATGGCTTTTTTGTTGGCCTTCATGCACAGGATATGGAGTTTGCTAACAATGGTTTTGTGACAGAGAACGGTGAATCCTGGTATGTTGATATTGCCGATTACAATCCCGGCTTGAGCGTAGGCGTGCTGGCAGACCTTAGATTGAACAAGAATTTCTCCTTGCGTGCATTGCCGACTCTGCATTTCGGCCAGAATACTATAGTCTTCCGTGAACAGAATAGCGGTGAGGTCTCACGTCAGCAGGTGAAGAGTACATATGTCGCATTGCCGGTGCATGTCAAGTTTGCCCCGGAGCGTTTCAATAACTACCGTCCGTATATAACAGCCGGAGTAAGCCCTATGCTCAACTTGACAGTAAAGAAACAGAAACAGCTGTTGTTCAAGAAGTTCGACTTTATGGTAGAAGTCGGAATGGGGTGCGACTTTTATCTGCCTTTCTTCAAGCTTATTCCGGAAATCAAGTTTGCGTTCAGCTTGCTCGATGTGCTTGACAAGAACCGTAAGGACTTGCTTGACAAAAACTACGAAAAGTTTACCAAGTCGGTTGACAAGGTTGTCAGCAAGATGATTATTCTGACATTCTATTTCGAATGATACAGTATCTGGCCTTTTTGCCGTCTGATTTCAGGAATTCTTATGGAAAAGATGCGTAAACTCTTGTATGTGCACGGTTTTGCCTCGTCAGGCAGTTCCGGTACTGTAATAGCATTGCGTCGGCACATGCTGTCATGGCGTGTTGTTGCTCCCGATCTGCCTGTAGATCCGTTCGAGGCATTGGAACTTCTGCGAAAGACTGTTGAAGAGGAAAAACCTGATATAATTGTCGGGACATCAATGGGCGGAATGTATGCGCAACAGATGTGGGGCGTTCCGCGTATCATTGTAAATCCTTCGTTTGAGATGTCACGTTCCTTGCTGTTCGGCAAGATGGGACGTAACAAGTATATGTCCAAACGCAAGGACGGGGCAACGGAATTCAGAATCGACAAGCTGGTTGTAGAACGTTTCAAGCTTATGGAAAAGAACCAGTTCGACGGAGTGACCGATGAAGAGAAACGGCTTGTCGTGGGCTTGTTCGGCGATAAGGACCCTATTGCGCATTTTCAGCCTCTCATGGCACGATTGTACGGAGAAGAGCGTTGCCGTTGGTTCAGTGGTGAGCATCGCCTTAATGATAATATAGTAAAGGGTGTGCTCTTGCCTGTCATCTATGAACTGGTTGACGATGACAGCGGTGAGGAATGGTGTTGAGCAGTGCTTCGATACATCCTTCTCTCTTTGGTTGCAGGGGTGTACTTGCTCCAAGTAATTCTGTAAATTTAATTTATTTTATAATATAAATATCCTCTCATATCTTCTTTTTTGCCTAACTTTGTAATATTATCAAGGATTTTATGGGGGTACTTTTTATAGCAATATTCGTATTCTTGTTTCCGTCGGCTGAATATGCCGACTCTGTTGTGTTGCAGAGTGTCGATATTGTCTCTTCTGTAAAGTTCTCGGATAACTCAAACTGCGAGTTCATGTCAACGGCATTGACCGGTGAGCAGCTTGAACAGAAGCATCTTTACTCGGTCAAGGAACTCTCGACGATAGCTCCCAATTTCTTTCAGCCTGATTATGGCTCACGTATTACGTCCTCAATATATGTACGTGGCTTCGGCTCTCGTATCGACCAGCCTGTTGTTGGAATGAATATCGACGAGGTGCCCGTAATGAACAAGAATAATTATGATTTCGATCTTTTCGATATAGACCGTGTGCAGGTGATGCGCGGAGCGCAGAGTGCGCTCTATGGCCGTAATACATCGGGAGGTGCTATAAACATTTACACTTTATCTCCACTGAAGTTTCAGGGAAAACGCCTTATGCTTGAATACGGAAACGAGAACAATGTGAGGCTTAAGGCATCTCATTACGCACGCTATGGAGGAAAATTCGGCTGGTCTGCAAGTGTCAGTTACAGTCATAGTGACGGCTTCTTTACCAATAAGGAGCGTGGCGAGAAGTGCGACAGAGGCGATAACGTAGCAATGAGGCTGCGTCTTCAGTATCTGATTGGAGAGAGGTGGAGCCTTGACAATGTCTTTACGGCAGGATATACCGACGAGGGCGGTTGGGCGTACAGGGCTTATGATATGAAGAATTCAAAAAAGGCTCCTGTCGCTTATAATGATAAATGCTCATACCGTCGTTTCTCGATACAGAATGCTCTTGTGATAAAGCACTATCTTGATTGGGCAACACTCTCTTCAATAACCGGTTACCAATATATGGATGACAGAATGGCTCTCGATAACGACTTTCTTCCTCTTGATTACTTCTCGATGAAGCAAGGCCAGAAAGAGCATTCTGCGACACAGGAGATTATCCTCCGCTCCGGCAATACCGGTGCATTCAGCTTTATGGGAGGCGTATTCGGTTTCTACAAGCATAACGACATGTCGGCTCCGGTACACTTCAAGCAATACGGTATTGATAACCTTATACTCAGCAATGCCAACAAGTACTATTACCACATGCTGGGTCCCGACCGTGAACTCTCTTTTGCTGAGGATAATTTTGTCATCAATGATGATTTCACGATACCGGCTTGTGGAGCTGCTGCATATGTGCAGCTTGGTTACAAGATAGGTGCGTTCGAAATCAAAGGCGGCGTGCGTGTCGATTACGAATATACCTCAATGGATTATGACAGCTATTCATTGGTGCATTTCAAGACCCATAAAAACCGTACGGAGTACTCTCCGTTGCACTCCCGTTTTAAGGGAAGCAAATCGCAGGATTCGTTTGAACTGTTGCCTTCGCTGTCGCTTTCTTATAACGGCGGATGGGGAAATGTGTATGCTTCAGTACGTAAGGGTTACAAGGCCGGCGGCTTCAATACACAGCTCTTTTCCGATATACTCCAGAGCCGGATGACGGGTGGGCTGATCGGGAATGAACAGGAGACCGATGTCTCTTCGACAATGTACAAGCCGGAGACAAACTGGACCTATGAACTGGGAACGCACATATCGCCTTTCTCTGACGGCTCTTTGAATATATCTGCGGCCCTCTTCTATATCGACTGCAGCAACCAGCAACTCACAGTGTTCCCCAAGGGAATGAGCACTGGACGTATGATGTCCAACGCCGGCAAGTCATACAGCTGGGGCGCTGAGCTTGCCGCAAACTACAGAACCGGTCCGTTGGCTATAGATTTTGCATACGGCTATACGCATGCCGAGTTCAAGGAGTATGAGAGCGGAACAAGTGACTATTCAGGCAAGCGCCTTCCTTTTGCGCCGCGTGAAACAATCTCAGCCAATATATCATATAAGTTGCCAGTACCTGAAAGAATTGCTTCCTCCTTACTGCTTAATGTGGGCTGGAACGGTGTCGGGCGCATATACTGGAATGAAGACAACTCCCTTGTTCAGCCATTCTACGGCCTATGGTCGGCCTCGCTTGAATGGGAAAAGGGTTGTTTTGCGGTCTCGTTGTGGGGAAAGAATCTGCTCGACAAGGATTTTGATACATTCTATTTCCGCTCTATTGGCAATGATTTCTTTGCTCAAGGCAGGCCTTTGCAATTTGGAATATCAATATATGTTAACCTATAAATTCAGAATGATGAAAAAACTGTTATTTTTACCTCTTGTTGCGTTGTTTGCAATGTTTGTTTCATGTTCTAGCGATGACAGTGACGGTGACCGCAACGTAAAGCCTGTCGTCAGTGATAAAAGCTATAGGGGTACACTCGACTCGGATGGCTTCTCAAAGGAAATCGTTGTTGACGTGACCAAGTATGAGGCTACTTCTACGATGGATATTGTGCTGAATGATGTGAAGTTTGCAGCAGGAATGCCTCTTACACTCAAAATTACGCTCAGGAATATTCCGTATTTCGAATCTGACGGCAAGATAGAGTTCAGAGCAATGAATGTTGATCCTTACATGAATACCGAGACAGAGCCGGCATCGGCATATAGGTTTGCTCTTGTAGAAGGTTCAATATCCAATGGCAAGATGCATCTTTCTGCCAGAATGGCCGAGGGCCTTGCACAGTATGTGGCCGGAAAGGAGTTCGATTTTGAGGGCAAGGAGATTTCCGGCGGCGAAATAAAGCCAGCTGTCGTTGATAAGAACTATGGAGGTACACTTGTTTCTAATGGCTTCTCAACGGAAATTGTAATTGACGTGATAATGCATAGTGCAGCTTCTACGGCAGATATCGTGCTCAATGGTGTGAAGTTTGCCGACAAAATGCCGGCAATAACTATAACGCTTAAGAATATATCATATTCTAAATCGGAAGGCAATACGAAGTTCTATGCGGAAAACATCTCTCCGTATATAAATACCGACCCAAAGCCTTCGTCGGATTATGAATTTGCTGTTGCCGAAGGTACAGTATCAGGTGGCAAATTGCTTTTTTCTGCCAGAATGGCCGACGGTCTTGCGCCATATTTGGCCGGCATGGAGTTCAGCTTTGAGGGAGAGGAAATTGTTGAATAAATAATAAGGACTGAATAATGGTCAAAAGAATTTTTGTAGCAGCCATTATGTTTGCATCAGTGCTGCCGTCAGCAGCGCAGCTTACAGCCCGGTGGGGCAGCATTGACGTGCGTTACCCGTCTGGTGCTGAAGCACCGGTTTCTGCGCTCAAGGAGAACAGTGCCGAGGCTTGGCGGGGTGAACGTGTCAACTTCCAGCTGCTTGTTGCCAACCGCAAGAATGCACCGGAACAGAACGGCAGGGAGGTCGGCTATCGTTTCAGCGAGCTTAAGAACGGAAGCAATGTGATACCTTCGACAAATGTCGTCGGCGGTTTTGTGCAGTATGTAATAACTGATAAGTTTACAGGTTGCGGCAAGCATGAGATAGATGCCTATGGCGAGAATCTTGTTGCCGATCGCGTTACTGATACCAACCCTACAACAGTGCCGAATGACAGCTATCGCGGCTTGTGGCTTACAGTACAGATACCGCAGGATGCAGCCCCAGGTACGTACAAGGGATATGTAGAGCTTGAGTGTGAAGGCAAGACAGCAAAATACAACTATTCGATCAAGGTACTGGGCCGTACATTGCCTTCTCCAAAGGAGTGGAGTTTCCACCTAGACCTATGGCAGAACCCTTATGCCGTGGCCCGTGTCCACAATGTTGAGGTATGGAGCGACAAGCATTTCGAAGTTCTGCGTCCATATATGCTCAAATTGGCGTCGGCAGGCCAGAAGGCTATTACAGCTACTCTCATAGACCGTCCCTGGGATGGGCAGACATATGACCCGTTCGGCAGCATGGTAACATGGATAAAGAAGGCCGACGGCACATGGCTCTACGATTTCACAATCTTCGACCGCTGGGTCGAGTTCATGATGTCGTGCGGCATAGACAAGGAGATAACATGCTTCTCGATGATTCCATGGAAGCTCTCTTTCCGTTACTACGACCAGGCAACACATACGCACAAGTATATCAACTGCGCTCCCGGAGACGAAGCGTATGCACAGTTCTGGGGCGGTATGTTGAGTGCCTTCGCGAAGCATCTTAAGGAGAAAGGGTGGTTCGACAAGACATTCATCTCAATGGACGAACGAAGCTTGCAGCAGATGCAGGCTGCCATAAAGGTGATAAAGGAGTATGCGCCAGGCATGAAGATATCTATGGCAGGAAACTATCATCCTGAGATAGAAGCCGATATATATGACTATTGCCTTGATATATTCGCATACGGGGCATATACTCCGGAACTTATAGCAAGCCGCAGGGAGCAGGGCAAGGTATCGACATACTACACATGCTGCAGTGCCGAGTATCCCAACCTCTTTACCTTTACAGCTCCTGCCGATGCTGAGTTTATAGCTCTTGAGGCACTTGCGAAGGACCTCGACGGCTATCTGCGTTGGGCATATAACAGCTGGACCGTTACTCCTGAGGACGATTCGCGTTTCACGGCATGGCCGGCAGGCGATACATACGTTATCTATCCTTTCAGCATAAGTTCAATACGCTGGGAGCGTCTTGTGCAGGGAATCCAGCAGTTCGAGAAGTACAAGATTCTTTTGGCCGAGGCTAAGGCAAAGGGAAATGCTTCGCGTGTAAAGGCACTTGAGAAATTGCTGAAGAGCATAGATATAAAGAAGATATCTACCGATAGCGAGAAAATGGTAAATGGCTTCCGCAGGGGGCTTAACCGAATGTAATCCAAATGAAAAGAAGTCTGTATATCCTGTTGTTTGCTGCTCTTTTGCCTCTATCAATAGTTCAGGCAAAAGAGTACAAGGTGAGCGATGTACCTATGGTTCATCTTATGGACCGGACCCGATATGTGAGCAATCCTGACAATATCCTTTCACCACAGGCAGTTGCAACTATGGACAGCATGTTGTATGCGTTGGAAGAGAAAACCGGCATACAAGCTATTGTCGTTGCTCTTACCGGTATCGAGGGCGGAGACTGTTTCGACTTTGCCTACCGTTTGGGCAAGGAGAACGGAGTAGGTGAGAAAGGTCGTGACAACGGTCTTGTAATCCTGCTTTCTACCGATGAACGTTGTGTGCAGTTCTCAACCGGCTATGGCCTGGAGGGTGTCATGCCCGACGCTATCTGCAAGCGCATACAGCAGAAGTATATGGTGGAGCATCTTGCCAATGATGACTGGGACAATGGAATGATAGAAGGGGTTCGTGCCGCGTGCAGCATTCTTGACGGTTCCATGGAGAACTTGGGTGAGGATGACGAAGACGAGATTGTCGCACTTGTCATATTTCTGTCTCTTATATTTGGAGGTATTGGAATAATATCATTGGTTGTGTGGTACAGTACCCGTTGCCCCAAATGCGGCAAGCATGAGGTTGTGAGAGTGAGTTCGCGCATAGTGCAGCGTTGTGTCGGTTATGTAGTTCGCGAGAATACATACCGTTGTTCTAACTGCGGTTACACGTTTACCCGTAAAGAGCATGCCGATGACAACAGCCGTCATTCGTTCGGCGGCGGTGCGGCTATAGGCCGTGGTTTTGGCGGAGGCAGCTTCGGAGGGGGTTTCCGTGGCGGCAGTTTCGGCGGAGGCAGCTTCGGCGGCGGAGGTGCCGGCAGCCGTTTCTGACAAAGCAATAAATAATCAATTAATATCAAAAGCAATGAAAAAGTCAACAATCATTATCCTTGCAGTCATAGTCATTGTGGCTATCTGGGGTATAACCGGTTATAATGGAATGGTAAAGGCCGATGAGGCTGTAAGTACCGCATGGAGCAATGTCGAGAACCAGTATCAGCGTCGTGCCGACCTTATCCCTAATCTTGTAAATACGGTAAAGGGATATGCTGCGCATGAGAAAGAGACACTCGATGCTGTCATTTCGGCGCGTACACGTGCAACACAGGTGACTGTCGATGCCGACAATCTTACACCTGAGAAGCTGCAGGAGTTCCAGAAGGCACAGGGCGAGGTAGGCTCTGCTCTTGGCCGTCTGCTTGCTATTACAGAGGCTTATCCCGAATTGAAGGCCAATCAGAACTTCCTTGAACTGCAGGCTCAGCTCGAAGGTACAGAGAACCGCATAAGTGTGGAGCGACGCAACTTCAATGATGTAGCGAAAAACTACAACACATCAATACGTACATTCCCACGCAACTTGCTTGCCGGTATGTTCGGTTTTGAGAAACGTCCTTATTTCGAGGCCCAGGAGGGTGCAGAGAAAGCTCCAGAGGTTCAGTTCTGATAAACGCGACTATTTAAAGTTAAAGAATCTTGCCGGGTTGCAATAGCCTTCCCGGCAAGTTGTTCATTAACCAAGTTTTTGTTACCTTCGTAATGTATTATATCGGATTTAGACTATGGAAATATCACCAGCAATAAAATATGTGGGTGTCGATGACCTCGACATCGACCTTTTCGAGAGCCAGTATGCAGTGCCAGAGGGAATGGCATACAATTCATACGTTATCCTCGATGATAAAGTGGCCATAATGGACACTGCCGATGCACGCAAGGGAGCAGAGTGGTGGGCTAATGTAGAGAATGCTCTCGCAGGCCGTCAGCCCGATTATCTTGTCGTTCAGCATGCCGAGCCCGACCATGCATCACTTATAGCCGAGGTGGTCGGGAAGTACCCCTCGGTAAAGGTTGTTGCAACGGCTGCAGCTCTCAAGATGTTGCCGCAGTTTTTCGAAGGGGTCGATTTTGCCGGTTGCGGAATAGCTGTCAAAGAGGGTGATACGCTCTCTCTGGGCACGCACACGCTTCAGTTCTTCGTTGCGCCTATGGTGCACTGGCCTGAGGTGATGGTATCATACGAGCAGAGCGAGAAGGTTCTCTTCTCTGCCGACGCATTCGGCAAGTTCGGTGCAATATGCAATGGCGGTTCATGGGATTGCGAGGCACGCCGCTATTACTTCAATATCTGCGGCAAGTACGGCACACAGGTGCAGACTCTTCTGAAGAAGGCTGCTACGCTTGACATAAAGACAATATGCCCTCTTCATGGTCCGGTGTTGGCCGATAATCTTGCCCATTATATAGGCTTGTACGACACCTGGAGCAAGTATGAACCCGAAACAGAGGGTGTGTTTATAGCATACGCATCGATACATGGCGGAACTGCTGTTGCAGCCAACCGACTTGCCGAGATACTGCGTGCAAAGGGTGCGCCTAAGGTTGTTGTCACGGACCTCTCGCGTTGCGACATGGCTGAGGCTGTAGAAGATGCTTTCCGTTACAGCCACATGGTCGTATGTGCCGCATCATACGATGCCGATGTGTTCCCGCCTATGCACGACTTCCTGCATCATCTCAAGATAAAGGCATTCCAGAAACGCAAGGTTGCTATTATGGAAAACGGTTCATGGGCACCTACGGCAGGGCGTGTGATGCGTTCAATGTTAGAGGGAATGAAGTCGGTTGAGATTGTAGAGCCAATGGTCACTATACGTTCGCGTATGAAAGAAGGCGATATCCGGGCGATGGAACAGCTGGCCGAAGCGTTATTGGCGTAAAGAGGCATCAACTCAACGGTTCATCAAAGCAGCACTGCGTTTGCAGGCATATAAGTAAATAGATGTATAATTAACATAATTTAACATTGGGGGGGTAATTTTACTCCCCTTTATTTATATTTGTTTCATGATACATTAAAATTATTTAAATTATGAAAAAGAGAATTATGTTATTGTTATTCACATCGCTATTATTATCATTTATCTCGTGTAGCAGCGGGGATGAGAGCAATGGTGTAGAAAGCAATGGTGAAGATAGTGAACTTATTGCGCTATTGAAAACACAAAAATGGGTTGGGGAGGATATATATTTTAACGATGATGATTGGTATTATAGCGAAACCCGGATAAGTCTATACTTTATGGATGACAATATAGGTTATTATTATGAATTTAATAAAGATCAGTACGAGCCAGGCGAGAATGAATACAGTACGTATTTTACGGAATTTACCTACAAGGTCTCAGGAAATGTTGTTTCAACGTGTTCTAAAGATGGCATTTCGCATAATTATACATATAATGCCGGTGTTTTGGAATCGGGAGGTTGGTACTATATACCAGAAAGTATTACACAAGGTGATTACGATCTAATAGAGGAGCAAAAAGAGAAATACACACCGGAAGGTGGTTCTTGTGGCGTGAGCCTTAAATATAGTTATGATAAGGTTGAGAAAATATTGCGCATATATGGTAATGGCGATATGTACGATTATTCTACCTCAAACCAACCATGGCATGATTATGATATACAAGAGTTGATTATAGAGGAGGGGGTTACCTCTATCGGTGACTACTTCCTTTATGATCTTTGTTCTTTAGATGAATTAAAATTACCAAAGTCTTTAAAAAGAATTGGTGTAGGTGCTTTTTGTGGTGTCTATGTGGAAGAAGTGAATATACCGGCATCAGTAACCGAAATTGGGGAGTATGCTTTTTATGATAATGGCATTCTACGATTTGTAGATTTTGCTCGTAACAATAATTTAAGGACTATAGGGAATTTCGCTTTTGGTTACTATGGCTACAGAGATACACCTGCAATATACACAGGAGATAGTAAAGGCCTTGTTGTCGGTAGTAATATGAGAAGTATTGGTTCTAATGCATTCGAAGGGTGTGATGTGGGCAATATAACGTTTGATGAAGGAATAAAAAATATTTCAGCAGGTGCATTTATGGGAGCAGAGATTTCAAATACGGTAATAAAATTTCCGAACTCGTTAGAGACGATTGGCTCGGTGGCCTTTATTGGTAGTTTCTCCACGATAAGACTTGGTAGTGGCATAAAAGAGATTGGTAATGAGGCATTTATTACTAACAATTCAGGTAAGTTGTATATAAACTCAAGAACACCGCCAAAAGTAGACTCAGATTTTATCATCTCATATGACTATGGGTTTTATTGGGCTTTATATGTTCCTAAGGGTTGCAAAAGCGCATATTCCAAGTACCCTTGGAGTCAGTTGTTTACTATATATGAGGATAGTAGCTTGAGTGGTAATAATTGATTTTTTCCACCCTGCCTAATTTTAGGCTCAATAGCAAAAAGGTGTGGGTTGAGAAAAAATTTATAAAACTAAGGTTTTCAAATCTCGCTATCTCTCGTCATTATATTCTTATGCGGTTCTCAACCTTAAGCTGTAGGTTGTTACCGAACGAAGAACTTGCTATCATTACTTTTTCTCTCGTGAAAAAGTAATCAAAAAACGCCCGTCACGCGTAAAAATTAGTCACAACAGCCTTCTGCTCACAAGTTGCAGGCAACATTCTTCGGCCGGCTGGGTGCTAAAGCACACTCCTTTGGGAACATAAATGTTCCGTCGTCGCAAACATTGCTCATTCGCAATGGTGTCTCAAACAACTTTTCGTTCAAACAGCGGGGAGAGGACAACTCGCTGTTCACGAAGAAACATCATCACGTATATGCACCGCTCAAACAATTCCTCTTCTTATCCGATGTTTGAACGGTTGTTTGCTGTAATTTGACTTTGTCTAGTCTGCTTGCGTTCGTGGTGCAATTACAAACGGGTTTGTATTGCACTCACTTACCCGCAGCCTTTATCGGTGACGGATATTAAGAAAATTACTTTTGTCGGCCGTACAGCAATGGTAATTCTAAAAAAGAAAACCGGCACTGTCTAAATCACAGCGTAGCTCCGTTTGTGATTAGGGGAAAGCGAGGACGTAGCGAGGTATGCCGTTATATTGCCCAAAACGCAATACCGAGCGTTTCCGGAGCGCCTAATCACAAACGAGAAGAGCGTAGTGCCAAGAAACAAC
>JAZNSN010000002.1:0-2406 GCA_045591315.1 Bacteroidaceae bacterium | reverse complement strand
AATAAAATTTTCTTTTTCATTGTTGTATTGTTTTATGAATTATATCTATTTGAATTTATCAGTTCTGTGTCATTCATTATTTGCAATGTCATTGGCTCGTTTTGCTTTTCGCAACCCAAACGGCATAACCTGCGGCTATGCTGCGTTTGACCTGTTGCTGCAAAACTCGTCGATAACAAAACGTTGTTTTGTCATTTTTCGGGCAAAGCCCTCAACAACACGTCTGAGCAAAGCGAAGAATCTCTTATTTCTTCATATATCGCTGTTATTGAGATCCTTGACTTTAGCCCCTTCGGGCGTCGACCGTTGGTTCGCTGCGCTCCAGGATGACAAGTACGCGATTATTGCTCTCTGTTATCTGTACTCTGTTATCTGTACTCTGTTCTCTGTACTCTATTCTCTGTACTCGCTGTTCTTGAGATCCTTCGCTGCGCTCCAGGATGACAGGTACGCGATTATTGTACTCTGTTATCTGTACTCTGTTATCTGTACTCTTTAGGGCGGACACGCCGGTACCGCCCCTACGGCGTTGTTCTCTGTTATCTGTTATCTATTTCAAGAACATCCTTGCGTATCCAAAGTCAATATGCACGCCGTTCTTGTGCGACTTGCCCGCATAGAAATATTCATCCTCGGTAAAGTGTATTCCGTATGATTTGTCGCTAAGGTCACTGTTTATTATGATGTTGCACTTCTTTGCAAAATCCTTCTCGCCACCGAAGCAATATTCATTCACCGCCTTCTCAAATCCGCTTACACCACCGATTATTATGCTCATATGGAAATGCTTCTCGGCAGGAGAGTCGTAGAGGCACATGAGTATGTCGCCTTCACCCCATAACTGTACAAAACGCTTTCCATTGTTCTCGCTGTTTTGTGTCACTTCGAGCCCCTTTACCTTCACGCCCGGCTTGTGACGGAAAAAGTCACCGTACTCCCTCAACATCTCATTGTATCCATTCTCGTTCTGCGAGAAGCTGTAAAGCACGGCAGGCATGCTGCCCTGATACTCAACAGCTGCAAACTCCTTGTATTCGGGTGTGAGGCCGTCATCATACCATTTGTCACGCGTATAGTGCCTGATGACATACTGTTCTGCAATATCCTGCGGCGTTATTATGCACGAGATGATATCGGTGAGACCAAACTTGTAACCGGCTATGAAACTGTTATAACTGTTTATCCAGTCATATACGCCCTTTGCTGCGTAGGGTTTCTGTTTCCCCTTCAAGTGGGCCGGTACACGGGGTATTGCCACATAGTGCTCATCGCTGCCAGGTATTATCTCAATGAATGAAGGCACATCAAGTTCGGCAAGTTCCTTCTCAAGGTCATCGAGATTCTCTTTTGCTTCCTCCTTGAATGCTGCAATCTCCTCAGTCATTTCTTCGCGTTCTTCTTCGCTTTCAGTCTTGGCAAGCCTGCTTTCAAGCAGTTCTGTATTGTCATTGAAAATCTTTCGTGCAAGCGCCATTATCGACTCGCTGTCGGCACTCGGGCAATAAGGATTATCGGGGTGCCTGCTAAGTGCATCCATATTTGTATGTACCCCGAAGTCCATTCCTCCGAACATATCAACATCAACAAAATCTTCAGTGGTCATCTCCATCACCGAGCGCATCGCATCCTGCACTCTCTCCATAATATTCATGGTTGCATAAAGAATCATGACATCATCGCCGCTATCTCTTACAAGCAACGTGTGACCTTCACATACAAAAATGGACTCTTGTTCTCCATCTTCGCGTTGGCATGCCATGAGCGGAATACCGAATATATCCTCCGACTCCTCATCATAATACTTTTCAAAGACACCATTGATAAGATTGTAGCCGATATTATCTTCGGACATTACTGATACGTAGCGGAATGTCGTATCGGAAGTCTCCAAGCCGGTTACAGACATATTCTGGCCATTCACCTCTAAGACAAGAAAGTCCGAAGGATATTCAAGATATGTATTAGAACCGGAATTTTCGTTCACACAAGTCACATGCTCACCATTGAGAGCCTTGAGTTCAGCAATGAATTTCTGCAACTTATCCTGGTCTACGACCTGAGCATAGGCATTTGTGGCAAGCAAGAGTGCCATCATTATATATATTGTCTTTTTCATAATACCATTCTATTATATATGTTTCAGAATCCTATTCCCATTCCATTCTCACCAAGAACCTTGAACGAATCGTATGAAAGCCCGGCAATAAATACTACAGTCAATTCATCACCATCATCATTTATCACAAGAGTACTACTTGAATCGCCGTATATTGCGGTCATCGTTCCATCCTCCCTGTTCAGCGCCATTAGCTTCATACCCATTACACTCTCCTCTTCTTGCAGGAATATGTCCATGGCCTGTGAAAGCTGTTTGTATCCCTCAGGACCTGTAGCCGTAAATTGTCG
>JAZNSN010000001.1:0-16184 GCA_045591315.1 Bacteroidaceae bacterium | reverse complement strand
CGGCTTCAATCTCAATATCTCCACTACGTTGAGGGAAAAGCAATGTACGGTACAGCACGGCTGTTTGGTAGTTACGACCATTGTAGTGCTCTAATTCGGTTTGTATCTCTCCCATCTCTAGCTCTTGTTTCAAGAAACCCTTGAACTCGGGCAAACGAGTATTATTGGTGAATTGCGCTACGTCCACACCTGCAAAATAGAGTTTGTAGGTCAGTAATATGACTTCTTGCTCGTGCACTTTGGTTTTGCTAACGAGTGTACGCATGAAGATGTTTTCTGCGTTCGCATTAGTGGCTTCGCGTGGTTGTATCGATGCGTTCGCGTTGCTCTGTTGGCTTGCTGTACTCACGTTGGATGGCTGATCGGGTGGGAGTACGGTGATACGTACACCATTGGATGTATATTGCTCGCCATCTACCTTAATCGTGGCAGGAGGTAGAGTAAATGTACCTTCCTTATTAGGTATAAGGGTATAAGTGTAGGTGAGCGTGAACGACGAAGTGCGTTTACCATTCACAAACGATGTGGAAGACGATTGCGAAGTATATGGACCCGCGATGTAGTCAAAGTCCACAAACTCGGGTGCGCGCAAGTCTTTGGCACGTTGGTTCACCGAGTAGGTAAGTTGGAAGGGGTTACCCATAATCACCTGTGCAGGTGCTGATGCCTTGAACTCCACTGCATCAGCAGCATAGGTGATGAGTGCCATGCTGCAAATAAATAATATTGATAGTATCTTTTTCATAATCTTACCATTCTTTTTCTACGCGACGTTTCTTGCCTTGTTGGCGTTGAAGTTTCTCTTGTGTCTCTTGTTCATCTTGTTCCAGTGCCTGCAAAATCTGTTCGGCAGTCTCTTTGTCCATCTGCTGTTCGTTTTGCTCGGGCTGCTGATTTTGTTGCTGTTGTTGCTCTTGCTGCTGTTCCTGTTGGTTCTGCTGGTTCTGGTCCTGCTTATTCTTCAGCTGGTACAGCACAACTGCAAGGTTATATCTGGTCTCATTGTCTGCTGGGTTCTTGCGCAATGATTCCTTGTAGGCTTCTGCTGCCATCTCAAGAGAATCGGTCAAGTGATGTACCAATGCTTCGTTGTGACGTGCCGAAGCAATCATCTCCTTGTCGGTTTCGTTTGATGCAGCCTGTTGAAGCTGTGCCAATGCATCGGCATAGACACCGGCAACGGTCTCCGGGTCGCCCGTACCTGCCTTCAGGTCCTTGTAGTTCTTCATAAGAAGGTTTGTGCCGCTGTTGTAGTTGGCCAAGGCACTCGATTTATCTTTGTTCAAAGCACGCTGATAAGGCTCGATAGCCTTGTCGTAAAGGCTGTCCTTATGGTAGCCGTTGGCTTTGCTAAGATGCTCGCGAAGGCTTTTTACCGTAGGCGAGCCATCCTTTATTAGTGCATAGCTGGAATAGAGGAGAAGCAACGCTCCCAGTGCTGCTAATGCTATATATATGTATTTGTTCTTATGACTTTCCATATCCGTTGCTGTTTAAAACATCAATCATTCTTCTTTCTTCTTGACAACGATATTGAATCGAGGACTATATTCAGTATAATCTCTATTACAAGCACAATGAACGCCAAAACCGCAATAGCCATGAACTGCTCCTTGTATTTGGTGTACATCTCGGTCTTGATATCATCCTTTGCCAGTTTGTCAAGTTCATTGTCGATGATTGTCTGTGCGTTGTTCGTGTTGTCAACTGTAATATAGACACCCTTCCCGGCCTCGGCAATGCTGCGTGCCATCTCTTCGTTGAGCTTTGTGACGACAACATAGCCGTCGCTGTCCCTGAGGAAATCGTTCTTCCCCGACAGCGGTATCCTGCCGCCCTTCTCTGTTCCTATACCCAGCACAAACACGTTCATGCCTTTCTCGGCTGCAAGACGTGCAGCCTCTTCGGCACCGCCTTCGTGGTTCTCTCCGTCTGTTATTATTACAATTGCCTTGCCGACCTTCTCATTAGGAGTAAAACTCTTTGTCGCAAGGTTTATCGCAGATGCGATATCTGTACCCTGTCTCTCAATGAGGCGCGGTGTTATGCTCTCAAGGAACATCTTGGCCGAAATGAAGTCATTTGTTATCGGCAGCTGCACGAAAGCGTCACCGGCAAAAACGATAAGCGCGACCTTGTTCTCGCTCGACTTGTTTATGATTCTTGATATTAGCCTCTTCGCCTTTTCAAGACGGTTGGGCGTTATGTCATCGGCGAGCATGGAGTTTGAAATGTCAAGTGCGACAACGACTTCCACTCCACGTGTCGTTACAGTCTCTTTCTTGGCTCCGAACTGGGGACGTGCAAGGACAAACACCATAAGCATTACCGCTGTCAGCGACAGCCAGAATGTGAGGTGATTGCGCAATGATGCGTATGAAGGTATGAGTGCCTTCAGAAGCTGCGGGTCGCCATAGCTCCTGATATCCTTGTTCCTGCGGTAAATGGAATAGAAGAACAGAAGGGCTATAACCGGCAACAGCAGAAGAAGATATAAATATTCTGGATTTGCAAATCTCATCTTAAGCTCTTTTTATGGAATCTTTCTCAATAATGTGTTGCGTAATGCCACCTCAAGCAATATTGCCAACAATGCCAGCAATGCGAAGATATGGTACTCTTCGTGATATGCATTGAACTGCTTTGCCTGAAGTATCGTACGCTCCAGCTTGTCTATCTCACTGTAAATCTCTCCGAGGCTCTCCTTGCTTGTGGCGCGGTAATAGCGTCCGTTGGTAATCTTGGCAATGTTTGTCAACGTTGTCTCGTCTATCTCTACGGGCACATTGATTATCTCGCCTCCATAAGGGAATGGAGCTGTCTGGTTGTTCGTTCCTACACCTATAGTGTATATTCTCACACCGAACTCCTTCGCTATCTCTGCAGCAGCTTCGGGAGAAATCTCACCGCTGTTGTTAGAACCGTCTGTAAGCAGGATTATTACCTTTGACTTTGCCTTGCTCTCCTTAAGACGCGAAACGGCATTGGCTATACCCATGCCTATTGCTGTACCGTCCTCGATGACACCGTTCATAGCGATATCGCACTTTACGGCGTTGAGCATGTTGAGCACAACAGCGTGGTCTATTGTCAGAGGACACTGGGTGAAACTCTCTCCGGCAAAAATAGTAAGTCCGATATTGTCGTTCTTCCTGCTGTTCACGAAGTTTGCAGCCACCTCTTTTGCAGCCTCTATACGGTTAGGGCGCAAGTCCATAGCCAGCATACTCGTCGATACGTCTGTTGCCAGCATGATATCTATACCCTCGATGCTGCTTTCTTCCCAATTGTCGGTCGATTGCGGGCGCGCGAGTACTATTATAATCATGGAGAGGGCTATTACCCTCAAAACGAAAGGCGCATGTACCAAACGGTTCCTGAAGCTCATGGTCTCTTTCGTGAACGGCAATGTTGACGAAACCTTCATCGAAGGCTCCATCTTTCTGCCTCTCAGCAGGAACCACACGACATAGGCCGCAAGCGGTATAAAGAGCAACAGGTTTATAACATTTGCAAAAATCATCTTCTAATACAATTAACTGAAGAGGTTATACATATCTATCGCAAGAAGGGCTGCAATGCCTAAAAGAATGAGTGCAATCACCGAGATTGAGGCTATGAGAATGCGCTTCTCCAACAATGAACGCTTGTTGACGATTCTCTTCTCTGTCGGCTGCTGTATATTCTCCTCTTCTATATTCTTTGTCTCGTTAACGAATCCGATAGCATTAGTCATGTTGCGGTCGTTCTCGTTGGTCGAGGGGTATAGCTTGGCAAACTTTACAAGGTCGGCAACCTGCAGAATCTCCTGAATTTCTCTTATGCTCTCCTTATCCTTTATCTTAAGGAGCTCGTTGATGATTTCGGAGGTTGTCATTTCGGTCGCATTGAAGCCGTATCTGTCACGCATGTATTCGCGTAAGGTATCGGTAAGCTGAGTGTAGTACTCCTTAGTGTTGCCTTCGAGCCTCAATGACTTGTCGCTCTTTATCTCCTCGATACGGTTCAAGGCCGTGACGTGTGACGGCAGCTTAGGCTTTATCTTTATTATCCTTATGATAGGCTTGTTGTTGACGAACCTTATTACTACCCATGCCAAGGCTGCTCCGAGAATAGCCAGTATGATGCTGAGATATACCGTATCGCGGTACTCTTCCCATGTGAGTGATACCTCTTTTATGGCTTTTGGCCCGCAGATGTTCTGCAGGTTAAGCGTGTCGATGGGAATGGAATAGACAGCCAATGCAAGCTGGTTCGACTTGTATGCGCTGTCGTTGACAAGCACTTCGAAAGGCGGGAAAGAATAGAGCGTGCTGTCGAACGAGGTTATAAGATACTCGTTCGTATATACCTCACGCTTCCCTTCGTTTATGGTCTTGAAGTCTGTTTTGGCTTCAAGCACCTCGATGCCCTTCACGCTGCCTGTCTCGAATTCCGGCATGCTCACCTTGTTGCCTGCATCCACGTTCAGTTCGAGCCTGATAGTCGCCTGCTCGCCGATCATCATCTGGAATGTGTCAATCTCGGCATTCAGGACGACGTTCTGCGAGTCTGCGCCGGCCGGGCATAGGGCAAGCAGAAGAAATAGAATATATATGAATCCTTTTTTCATTATTAAAGCTGTTGTTGAATGGGATAGTGTCAGCTGCGCTGTGCAAACAGGTTAAGCAGAGCCTTGACATAATCCTGGTCCGTACGTACCGAAACCGAATCGACTCTACTCTTCTTCAATGTCGAGTCGAGCTTGTCGCATTGGTTTCTCCACCATTCGCGCTGAGCGTTCTGCACCTTTGGCGATGAGGTATCGACATACATTTCACTGCCGCTTTCGGCATCCCTCATCTTTACAAGTCCTATCTTCGGGAGCTCGGCCAGCCTGCGGTCATACACCTGTATTGCAACAAGGTCGTGCTTGCGGTTGGCAATGGTCATGTCATTCCTGTAGTCGTTCTCATCCACAAAATCGCTCAAGAGGAATGCTGTACAGCGTTTCTTTATCGCATTGGTGAGGAACTCAAGCGGAACGCGTATGTCGGTCTTCTTGCTCGAAGGCTCAAAGTTGATAAGCTCCCTTATTATGTAAAGGATATGCTTACGGCCTTTTTGCGGCGGAATGAACTTCTCGACCTTGTCGGTAAAGAATATCACTCCGATCTTGTCGTTGTTCTGTATTGCTGCAAAGGCAATCGTAGCTGCAATCTCGGTAACCATATCACGCTTTGTCTGCTTGACTGTACCGAAGTCGAGGCTGTCCGACAAGTCAACAATAAGCATCACCGTCAATTCGCGCTCCTCCTCGAAAACCTTTACGAAAGGCTTGTTGAAACGTGCTGTCACGTTCCAGTCGATGTCGCGCACGTCGTCGCCGTACTGGTACTCACGCACTTCGCTGAATGACATACCACGCCCTTTGAAAGCCGAGTGGTACTGTCCTGCAAAGATGTTGTGTGAAAGACCGCGCGTCTTTATCTCTATCTTGCGAACTTTTTTAATGAGCTCAGTTGTCTCCATAACAAATCATTAAGGCACCTCTACCCTGTTCAGAATCTGGCTTACAATTTCATCGGCTGAAATGTTGCTTGCTTCAGCCTCATAGCTCAAGCCGATGCGGTGACGCAAAACGTCATGTGCTACTGCACGCACATCCTCCGGAACGACATATCCTCTACGTTTTATGAACGCGTATGCGCGCGCTGCAAGTGCAAGGTTTATTGAAGCACGAGGTGATGCACCGAATGAAATCATCTCCTTGAGGTCCTTCATATCGTACTTGTCGGGGTAACGTGTGGCAAATACTATATCGGCGATATATTGCTCGATCTTCTCATCGAGATATACCTGACGTACGACCTTGCGCGCCTCGATAATCTCTTCGGGCTTCAGAATAGGCCTTACCTCAATCTTCTCGCCTGTAATGTTCTGGCGTATGATTCTCTTTTCTTCCTGCAGTTCAGGGTAGCCGATCACCACCTTGAGCATGAAACGGTCAACCTGCGCTTCGGGAAGCGGGTATGTACCCTCCTGCTCAATAGGGTTCTGTGTTGCAAGCACGAGGAAAGGCTGAGGCATCTTGAATGTCTCCTTGCCGATTGTCACCTGACGCTCCTGCATGGCCTCAAGCAATGCACTCTGTACCTTTGCCGGAGCACGGTTAATCTCGTCGGCAAGCACGAAGTTGGCAAATACCGGGCCACGCTTCACCTTGAACTCCTCGCTCTTCTGGCTATATACCATTGTACCTACAACGTCGGCAGGCAGAAGATCCGGAGTAAACTGTATGCGGCTGAAGTCGGCATCAATAAGTTCCGACAGCGTTTTGATTGCCAAAGTCTTTGCAAGACCGGGAAGGCCTTCCAGAAGAATATGTCCGTCGGCCAGCAAACCGATGAGCAAAGACTCAACCAGATGCTTCTGTCCAACGATAACCTGGTCCATACCAGCCTGCAGATTGGTTACGAAACCGCTCTGTCTCTCAATCATCTCATTCAACTCACGAATGTCAATTGTTGCACTCATAACTATATTACTGTAACTTTTTATTTTGTTTTGGGTCAAAATTACATCTTTTGGATGTGTCGGTATGTTAATAATCCAAAAAGAGGTTTAACCTATGTTGCTTTTAAACTACTTTAACTCAATACATGCTCATTTCCGTGCCTTGAGCTTGGGAATAGCAAGTTCCATGCCTCTGCAAAGACCGTTCGGGTCCTTAAGTCTGTTGTACATTACGATGTATGGCCAAAGTCTCTTGTCTCCGTAATACTTTACAGCTATTCTTGTAAGGCGGTCACCGTTCTCTACGGTATGCATAGCCAAATCTCCGACAGCCTCATACAGGAGAGTGTCGGCAATTGTTATGCTCTTGACACTGCGTGCGGCAAGTTCGTCGCACATGACAAATCTGTACTCCTCTTCTGGTTCCGGCACCACTTTGACACTGTCATCGGGAACCGTTGTGGCAACGGTGTCAACCGGAGCAACGGTGTTGGCTGCTGCACTGTTGTTGCCAGAAGGCTTTTCTCTCTTTCCTTCAACCTTTGCTGCAACCAAAGGCTTCTGTTCTTTCTTTCCGTTGCTGTTGAGCATAAAATATGCCCCTCCGGCAACAAGCAAAAGAAGAATGGTTATGAATATCCACCCTCTTCCGCCGCCGTTCTTCTTTGGTGCAGATGAGATACCGGCACTCTTCTTCTCTTTTTCCGGCACTGGTGTTGGCTTCTTGTCATTGGCTACGTCAGCTGTCTTTTCCTTTACAGGTGCAGCCTCGGCTTTTGTCTCTTTTTCGGGTTCGGCAACGGCAACAGTTTCCGTTTCCGGTTCTTCCAAGTCTGGTGCAGCTTCTTCGGGAAGGCTCTCTTCGACAACCTCTTCTGTTTCCTGTGCTGCCGGCTCTTCAATTACATGCACGGTCTCTTGTCGAGGAACATCTTCAATAGGCTGTTCTTCTTCAAACTCAGCTACGGTCGATTCTGCCGGTGTCTCTTCCTCGGCCGGCATCTCCTCTTCTGCAGGGATAAATCCTTCCTGAGCAGTTTCCTCGACAGCAATGCCCTCTTCACGAACCTCTTCTGTTGCTTCTTCCTCTACAACGATTTCGGCAACGCTCTCTGCTGCAGTTTCTTCATCAATAGATTCCACATCCTCGTCGTTGTCGGTATAGCTGTCATCAACCTCAACAGGCTCGAACATCGCGAACGGCTGGTTCACGTTCTCTCTCAGTGCATCTGCTGGAGTGAATGTAAGTTTTCTGTGCCCTTTAATCTCGAACTTCTCACCGGTGTTTACATTGACGCTGCTTCGGCTTGCGACCTCTGTTACCTTGAATGTGCCGAGACCGTTTATCTTTACAATGCCGTCCTTTTCAAGACCCTCAATTATGAGGTCAAACATCGCTTTTGTGAACTGTTCGGCCTTTGCGCCGGAGATATTCGCCTCTTTCGCAAGCAGTGCGCTGAGGTCGGAGTGGTTAAGTTTTGCATCCATGACTATATCTCCCTTGATTATTTGAATTTATCCTTCAACTTGTTGCTTGGACGGAATGCCGGTACAATCTTTGGAGGCACAAGAAAACGCTGCCCGGTCTTAGGATTCACCGACAGTCTCTCCTTGCGCATCTTTACTTCGAGAACTCCAAAACCTGAAATGTTGAGCTGGTCGTTCTCTTTGAGACGTTCTGTAACCACGCCTACAAACGTATCTACATTTGCAGCGGCATCGGCAGGTGCCATTCCGCACCTCTTTGCCAGTTTCGTGATAAATTCCTTGTTGTTCATGTTGTCTATGTTTTATCCCGCAGGATTATTTTTCTACACTTCCCATAAGGTCGAACTCTGCAGCATCGGTGATGCGTACGTCATAGAAACGGCCTGTTTCGAGCTTGCCTTCCTTTGTTGCTATAAGCACTTCGGTATCGACATCCGGGGAGTCGTATTCGGTACGTCCTATGTAGTATTCGCCCTCTACCCTGTCTATAATGGTCCTATAGACATTGCCTACTTTCTCTTCGTTAAGCCTTTTCGAAATGCGCTGCTGAATCTCCATTATGCGGTCGAGACGTTCCTGTTTCTTTTTTTTGGAAACAGAATCGCGATAGTTCTCTGCAGCGTATGTGCCGTCCTCCTCGCAATATGCGAAAGCTCCCAGACGGTCGAATTTCGCCCATTTTACAAACTCCACAAGCTCCTCGAACTCCTTCTCGGTCTCTCCGGGGAAGCCCACCATCATTGTTGTGCGCAGGCAGATGCCCGGTACCTCGTTTCTCATTCTCTCCACAAGAGCGTATGTCTCCTCCTTTGTCACATGACGGAGCATCTTCTTGAGAATCTTCGTGCTTACATGCTGCAAGGCAATGTCGAGATACTTGCATACATTCTTCCTTTCGCGCATAACGCGAAGAAGATCATAGGGGAAATTGGAAGGATAGGCATAATGCAGCCTTATCCATTCAACGCCTTCGATGTCGGATATCCTTTCAACCAGTTCGGCTATGCTCTGCTTCTTGTAGAGGTCAACGCCGTAGAATGTGAGTTCCTGAGCTATTATCTGGAACTCTTTCACACCTTTTGATACCAGATAACGCACTTCGTCGAGAATCTCCTCTATCGGTCTCGACTTGTGCACTCCGGTGATTATCGGTATCGCGCAGTATGCACATCTGCGGTTGCAGCCTTCCGAAATCTTGAGATATGCATAGTGCCCCGGTGTTGTCAATACTCTCTCCTGGGCTATCTCCTCACGGTATTCGTGCTTGAGGTCATTGACAAGTTCTGTCCAGTTGAATTTTCCGTAGAACTTGTCAACCTGCTCTATCTCTTCGCGCAGCTCGGTGAGGTATCTTTCCGACAGGCATCCCATCACATACAGGCGGTTCAGGTCGCCCTCTTCCTTTCTCTGGCAGAACTCAAGAATCATATTTATCGACTCCTGCTTGGCATCGCCAATGAAACCGCAGGTGTTTATTACCGCTATCTCACCGCAAGGCTCGTCGCTGTCATGGACTACCTCATAGCCGCACTTCTGCAACTGACGCATAAGATGCTCCGAATCGACAAGATTCTTCGAGCATCCCATAGTTATTATGTCAACACGGTTCTTCTTCATCGCTTAGAACAGTTCCGGGCTTTTTAATTTGTTTTTTTATCCGAAGAGTGAATCAACGAACTCTTCGCGGTTGAATATCTGCAGATGGTCGATTCCTTCGCCCAATCCGATGTACTTTACAGGAATCTTGAACTGGTCGCTGATTCCTATCACCACACCGCCCTTGGCTGTGCCGTCGAGCTTGGTTATTGCAAGCGAGGTCACCTCAGTAGCCTTTGTAAACTGCTTTGCCTGCTCGAATGCATTCTGTCCTGTAGAGCCGTCAAGCACCAGCATCACGTCGTTGGGGGCTGTAGGAACAACCTTCTTCATCACGTTCTTTATCTTGGTGAGCTCATTCATAAGACCCACCTTGTTGTGCAAGCGGCCGGCAGTGTCGATTATTACAACATCTGCATCATTGGCAACGGCCGACGAGAGTGTGTCGAACGCGACAGATGCCGGGTCGGAGCCCATGCCTTGCTTTATTACAGGAACATCGGCACGATGCCCCCACTCTACAAGTTGTTCGACTGCTGCTGCACGAAATGTGTCGGCAGCACCGAGATATACTTTCTTCCCGGCCTTCTTGAACTGGTATGCAAGCTTTCCGATTGTTGTTGTCTTTCCTACGCCGTTAACGCCCACTACCATAATCACGTATGGCTGTCCGGGAGTCGTTGGTATGTCGAACGAGTCGCCGTCTGTTGTGTTGTTTTCCATGAGGAGCTGAGCAATCTCGTCCTTGAGCAGTTTGTTAAGCTCGTTCGTGTTCATGAACTTGTCGCGTGCAGCACGTTTCTGTACGCGGTCGATTATCTTAAGTGTGGTCTCAACGCCAACATCGGATGTTACAAGAACCTCCTCCAGGTTGTCGAGCACCTCATCGTCAATTTCGCTCTTTCCTGCTATAGCACGGGCAATCTTCCCGAATACACTCTCCTTGGTCTTGGACAATCCCTTGTCAAGAACCTCTTTCTTCTCTTTGCTGAAAAAACTGAATATTCCCATATTCTGCGGTTTTAGTTTTGTCTAAATAGTTTAGTCAAGTTTAAGCACTGCGAGGAACGCCTTCTGCGGAACCTCTACATTGCCAATCTGCTTCATGCGCTTCTTTCCTTTCTTCTGCTTTTCAAGAAGCTTGCGTTTACGTGACACGTCACCTCCGTAACATTTGGCGGTAACGTCCTTGCGCACCTGCTTGATTGTTTCGCGTGCAATGATTTTTGTGCCGATAGCTGCCTGCAAGGCAATGTCGAACTGCTGTCTTGGTATGAGGTCGCGCAGTTTCTCGCACATCTGACGGCCCAGACCGTATGCGTTGTCAACGTGTGTGAGAGTAGATAGCGCATCGACAGGCTCACCGTTGAGAAGGATATCGAGCTTTATGAGCTTTGATGTCCTGAACCCTGCCGGATGATAGTCGAACGATGCGTATCCCTTGGAGATGCTCTTCAGTTTGTCGTAGAAGTCAATCACGATTTCGCCGAGCGGCAAAAGGAAACGTATGTCAACGCGGTTTCCTGTAATGAACTCCTGCTTGAGCAGCTCGCCTCGCTTTGAAAGGCAAAGAGTCATTATTGGGCCTATGTACTCGGCACGTGTGATGATGCTTGCGTTGATGTACGGCTCTTCGATGTGGTCTATCAGTGTCTGGTCGGGCATGCCGCCTGGGTTGTGGACCTCTTTTGCCTCGCCCTGCTTGTCATATACCATGTACGAAACGTTGGGCACTGTCGTGATGACGCTCATGTCGAATTCACGGTCAAGACGTTCCTGCACAATTTCCATGTGGAGCAAGCCGAGGAAGCCGCAACGGAAACCGAAGCCGAGCGCAGCCGACGATTCGGGAGAGAATGTCAGCGAAGCATCGTTCAACTGCAGCTTTTCGAGCGATGCGCGAAGGTCCTCGTAATCTTCGGCCTCTATCGGATATACTCCGGCAAAGACCATAGGCTTCACCTCTTCGAAGCCCGAAATGGCTTTGTCGCACGGGCGTGCAATGTGGGTAATGGTATCGCCCACCTTGACTTCGCGCGAAGTCTTTATTCCCGAAATTATGTAGCCTACATCGCCGGTGCGCAGTTCCTGACGTGGCGAGAGTTCCATCTTAAGCACACCGATCTCATCGGCATCATACTCTTTTCCGGTATTGAAGAATTTCACCTTGTCGCCTTTGCGAAGAACACCGTTGGTAATCTTGAAGTATGCAATGATGCCACGGAACGAGTTGAATACAGAGTCGAAAATGAGAGCCTGCAGCGGTGCTTCTTCATCGCCTTCAGGTGCCGGTATTCTCTCCACTACTGCCTGCAGTATCTCTTCTACACCCATTCCGGTCTTTCCCGATGCCTCGATTATCTCTTCGCGGTCGCATCCCAGAAGGTCGATAATCTCATCTTTTACCTCTTCGGGCATGGCGTTTATCATGTCGCACTTGTTTATGACCGGAATAATCTCCAGACCCTGGTCAACAGCCATGTATAGGTTTGATATTGTCTGCGCCTGTACACCCTGTGTGGCATCCACGACGAGCAAAGCTCCTTCGCAAGCAGCGATAGAACGTGATACCTCATACGAGAAGTCAACGTGTCCCGGAGTGTCAATCAAGTTGAGAATATATTTCTCGCCGTTATGCATGTACTCCATCTGTATCGCATGGCTCTTGATTGTAATGCCGCGCTCTTTCTCCAAATCCATATTGTCCAGCATCTGGCCTTCGGTAATGTTTATTGTCTTTGTGGCTTCCAAAAGACGGTCGGCCAATGTCGATTTACCGTGGTCGATGTGGGCGATTATACAAAAGTTTCTTATCTTTTCCATATATTGTTCTATGCTTTTCTAATCGGGTCCTTCCAGCGAGGTTTTAAATAAAAATCTACAAAGATATAACAAAAAAATTATATATATATAATAACAAGAGCTATAAATTTAACATTCCGAAACAACAGGAGGCGAAAGGTTAATGGCTATACGCCTTTAGCTATTAAATATTTTGTACCGGTTGGAAATAAGTAAAAACAGATTGGAAAAGGCTGTTGCCAAAATTGTTTCCGAGACAACAATATTGTCAATAATAGTGTTTATATTGTTGATAATTCGGAATATATATAGTTAATTCAATAAATTGCATTAATGTGCTGTGGTTGCAATAAAAAAACAACGGCAACAAATGAATGCCGCCGTTGTTGTAAATTATTATTACCTTATTTTCCTTTCATTCTCACTTGAAGACATGCTTGCCGAAATCGACACCTTTCAATTGGTAATACTTCTTTTCTCCCTGCAATCTTTTAAGAAAATCATCATAATCACGCTTTTCCTGAGGTGTCCATCCGGCCTCTGCTACAGCTACAAGACGCGGCAGCATAAGGTACTGTACCACTTCGGGCTCCTCTACCCATTCGGTCCAGAAATTGGCCTGTACACCCATATATTTTGATTGCAGTTCGGGGCCTGCATTGTTCATCGGCTTGTAGTTATAGACACGCTCAACAGTCTCGTCTCCATGCCCCTGCGAACGCGGCTCAGTTTCAAGCTTGGACTGTTTGCGGTTAATGTAATACGGTATCTGCGGAGAGAGGATAGTGTTCATTCCGCGCATTGCAGCATCCTTAGCCGCGTTGTCTGCGCCAATCCATGCCATGATTGTAATGTCGTTACCGAGCGGCTCTGTATTGCCATGCAGCACTTCGTTCCAGAATATGAGCTTGCGCTGCTTGTCGGCAGGCTTCTGTGCAATGTGCTCCTTCAGCTGCTTGTAGAAGTGTATCTGAAGGTCGCGGTAGTTTGTAGAGCCAATCTCCTTGAGCAATGCCTGGCAGTCGCTGTTGCGTTCCCATTTGTGTGTCGGGCACTCGTCACCGCCAAGATGTATGTAACCGAACGGGAAAAGTTCCGTAAGCTCGTCAATTACATCCTTTGCAAACTGTACTGCCAACGGGTTCGATACATTGATGACATCGGCCGACACGCCTTGCCACAACCACACCTCATGCTTGTTCTCCGGGTCGCATGCAAGGAATTCGGGATAAGATGCCACTGCTGCCTGCGAATGTCCCGGAATGTCAACTTCGGGGACAATTTCAATGAAACGTTCCTTTGCATAGGCAACAATCTCCTTTATGTCGTTATGTGTGTAGAAACCTCCGTAACGCTTGCCGTCAGGCTTGACTTCGCCCCATCCGAGTACCTTGCTGTCGCGCCATGCACCAATCTCAGTGAGCTTAGGGTATTTCTTTATTTCTATGCGCCATCCCTGGTCTTCGGTCAAATGCCAGTGGAAACGGTTCATCTTGTATGCAGCCATTACGTCAAGAATTTTCTTTATTTCCTCCTTGCCGTAGAAGTGGCGGCCTTCGTCGAGCATGAAACCGCGCCAGCCGAAGCGTGGCTTGTCCATTATTGACACGGCCGGTACGCTCCACTCCTTTATTTCGTTGTCAGGTACGCCTGCCATGACATTGCGTGGCATAAGCTGCTTCAAGGTCTGGAGCGCATAGAAGAAGCCTGCCGGCTTTGATGCAGCGATCTCTATTCTTTTGGGGGCAACAGAGAGCTTGTATTCTTCGTCGTTCATGGAATCGTCAACGTGCAGCACAATGTGCCCGTCGGCTTTCTTGCTATACTTCGTAACTTCCAAACCCTGCAATCTCTCTTTTTTAGGAGTAGATTTCTTGAATTTGATACCCGTTGTTCTCTTGAACTCCTCGACAAAATTGTCCGTTACATTTTTAATCTCCTTGTCTGCAAGTTCGGGATAACAGACAACAACTCTTCCTGTAAAAAGGAATTCACCCTCATTCACTGACATTTCTGCAGGGCGAGGAATGATTGAAATTTCCTGCGCAATGCCTGTAAGTGCAAACAGGCAAAACAATGCAAACAGAACTCTTTTCATATTTATGGCTTAATGGTTTATATTGAATTCGTGTAATCTTTCTTCCAACAAACCGTAATGATGTGGCTTGATGTTCGAAGAACATGCTCTTATTCCGTTTCTCAATCCTCCGGTGGTAGCAAGGTCTATGCCGCTGATGCCATAACAAAGCAGTTCCTTCAGCAGCTCGCCTCCCGGCATATTCTTGTATCCTATCGTAAAGAAGAAACCGTCGCTGACAACTTTGTTGTCGTCCTTGTCATATACGACATTGAAGCCGTTGCGCTGGAGAATCTCCTTAATGCGCGCGGTGCGCAGTGCATACTCCTTTATATCCTCCACGAAATTGTATTCACCGTCGCATGCAGCCTTAAGCATGGCTGCCATTGCACATTGCGCCGAATGCGATACTCCCGAAGAGAATGAATAGAGGAACACATACGCAAAGGCTGCACCGAAACGCGGAATGCCGTATCTCTCCTTAAGCGTATCGTAATGACGCTCATATAGCTTGTCGCTTATGCATGCCATTGCAATCCTCTGGCCGGCATAGCTGAATATCTTCGACGCACTCATCAGAATGATGTAGTTGCCGGTATATCGTGATACGCTGGGCTGGTACGGCGGTTCGAACGGACAGCTCATGTCACTCCGGAAGTCCATGGTCATGTAAGCAAGGTCCTCAATCACCAGTACATCATATTCGGTTGCAAGGCGTCCTATGATTTCAAGTTCCTCATCGTTCAGGCACATCCAGGTCGGGTTGTTTGGGCTTGAATAGATAACAGCGCATATATTCCCTTGCCTGAAATAGCTTTCAAGCTTCTCTTCAAGCTGTTTTCCGCGGTACTCTGCAATGTCGAATGAAGCGATTTTCACGCCTATCACGTTGGCCTGCATCTTCTGTACTGGGAAGCCGGGGTCTATGTAAAGGACTGTGTCGCGCTTGCTGTCAAGTTGAGAGGCAAGCATCAGCGAGGCGAATGATGCCTGCATTGAACCTACTGTCGGTATGCAGCACTGCGGAGCAATGTCGGCGTTTACAAAAGCCTTCATGAAGCGTGAAGCCTGTTCCTTCACCTCCGGTATTCCGTCGATTATCGGATAGACCGATGCAACGCCCCTCTGCAAGGCCTCGCACTCAGCCTTTACGCCAACAGCCGAAGGCGGCAATCCGGGCACACCCATCTCAAAGTGTATGAACTCGCATCCCGTACGCGCTTCGGCAGCACGCACAATGGCCCCTAACTGACGTATTGAGGCACTGCCAACGTCATCTATCTCAAGTTCCTTTACTATGGAATCGATTATTTCGGGTGAAATGATACTCATAATCTCAGAAGTGTTCAATAAGCGTAACAAAATCGGCACCAACAGCACCTTTGTTGTATAAAAGGTTCAATGATAAGGCCTGCGAAGTTTTTACAATCGGAAGTTTAGTGAACCTGAATGACCAACTGCAGAAACATGCGTAACGCAGTCAATACCAGCATCATCTTTGTTGTATAAAAGGTTCAATGACAAGGCCTGCGAAGTTTCTGCAGTCGGGAGTTTAGTGAACCTAAATGACCAACAGTAGAAACAAGCGTAACGCAGTCAATACCAGCATCATCTTTGTTGTATAAAAGGTTCAATGACAAGGCCTGCGAAGTTTCTGCAGTCGGGAGTTTAGTGAACCTAAATGACCAACTGCAGAAACAAGCGTAACGCAGTCAGTGACCTTTTA